>NZ_JAJOLR010000010.1:0-70029 GCF_021129245.1 Pontibacillus sp. HN14
ACAGAAGTTAAGCTCTTCAGCGCCGATGGTAGTCGGGGTTTCACCCCCGCAAGAGTAGGACGCCGCCATGCTTTGTTTATATTATTTATCGTCGCGGGGTGGAGCAGTCTGGTAGCTCGTCGGGCTCATAACCCGAAGGTCGCAGGTTCAAATCCTGTCCCCGCAACCAATTTATATTTGTTGCTTTTTTGATTAATCAAAAATTGGTCCGGTAGTTCAGTTGGTTAGAATGCCTGCCTGTCACGCAGGAGGTCGCGGGTTCGAGTCCCGTCCGGACCGCCATTTTATTTTTGATTACATATGATTGTTTATCCAAGCCTTAGGAAAACCTCCTAAGGCTTTTCTAATGCACTTTTTTAACGTAACTAAAGTGCTACCGCCTCGTAATCTCTTACGGTAATTACGTTTTTTTCTTTTTGCCTTTGTTTTTGCTATGATGGTGGTTAGATACAATTCGATTCGCTAGACTGGAATAGGAAGAAGGTGTTTCGTATGAGTGAAAGCTATACGATCGATACACACTCAGCTGAAGAAACAAAAAAGGTTGCTGAACGCCTGGGTGCCCTTTTGGAACCAAATGACCTTCTCACGCTTGAAGGAGACCTTGGTGCCGGAAAGACCACTTTCACAAAAGGACTTGGTACTGGTCTTGGGGTGACTCGTACGATTAGTAGTCCAACCTTTACGATTGTTAAAGAATACGAAGGCCGGATGCCTCTTTATCACTTAGATGTATACAGACTAGAGGATAGTGATGAAGACATCGGTTTTGATGAATATTTCGATGGAGGAGGCGTTTGTGTTGTAGAGTGGGCTCAGTTTATTGAAGACTATCTACCTGACAATAGGTTAGATATAGAACTCTTTTATAACAATGAAGACGAACGCTCTATCCATTTAAAGCCTCGTGGAGAACGATATGAACGAATATGTAAGGAGTTAGTCAAATGAATGTGTTAGCTATCGATACATCGAATCAACCCATGACGATCGCCGTCATGCAAGATGAACAGCTTATAGCCGAGTACACAACAGATATAAAGAAAAATCATTCAGTGCAGCTCATGCCAGCTATCAACCAAATGTTAGTGGACTGTAAGATGACCCCGCAAGATCTGAATCTGATTGCCGTGGGGCATGGGCCAGGATCCTTCACGGGAGTTCGTATTGGACTTACAACAGCTAAAACGTTAGCCTGGTCGTTATCTATTCCGATTGTAGCTGTCTCTAGCCTAGAGGTCTTAGCTTACAATGGAATCTTATTTAATGGTCTTGTGTGTCCTTTCTTTGATGCTAGAAGGGGACAAGTTTATACGGGGCTGTATCAAGCTGAGGGGTTCGAGGAAATGGCTCCTGTGAAAGATGAAGTCAACATTCTTCTCACAGATTGGCTGGAAGAGCTTCGTGCGTCAGGGGAACCTATTTTATTTATTAGTTCACAGCTTTCGATCCATCAAGAGAAGATTCGAGAAGTATTAGGAGAACAGGCTGTTTTCTCTTCCTTGCCTGTTCATTTACCAAGTGCAGGAATGTTGGCTCATATCGCTCTGAAGAAGGAGACGACGCCTATTCATGCCTTAACCCCAAATTATCTTCGTTTAGCAGAAGCTGAGTCCAAATGGCTTGAGAGCCAAAAGGGGCATCAGCCAAGTGACTAAAGTGATTGTTCGTCAAATGACTGAAGAAGATATCGATACGGTTCTTGAATTAGAGAAAGCGTGCTTTGCCACTCCTTGGACTCGTGATGCGTTTGAGCATGAGCTTCAGGATAATCCATACGCTACGTATTTCGTGCTAGAATTCGATGGCGAACTCGTTGGCTATTGTGGCTTGTGGGTTATTATAGATGAAGCTCATATTACGAATATTGCGATCTTGCCTGAATACAGAGGGAAAAAGTTAGGGGAATCCTTGTTTCAGGTTGTCATGGAAAAGGCGCGTTTAGTTGGAGCCATGCAGCTTTCTCTCGAGGTAAGAGTTTCGAATATCGTGGCTCAACGATTGTACCGTAAGTTTGGTCTTGTCCCTGGAGGGATTCGGAAAAATTATTATACAGATAATCAAGAGGATGCTGTAGTTATGTGGGTGAAATTATAATGGATCAATACATTTTAGGAATTGAGACAAGCTGTGATGAGACAGCTGTGGCGATTGTGAAGAATGGGACTGAGCTGATTGCTAATGTCGTTGCTTCCCAAATTGAGAGTCATAAGCGCTTTGGTGGTGTTGTGCCTGAAATTGCATCTCGTCACCACGTAGAACAAGTGACCCTTGTATTAGAAGAGGCTCTGGAGAAAGCCGATATGCGTATGGAAGACATCGACGCGATTGCCGTTACAGAAGGACCTGGCTTAGTCGGTGCTTTATTAGTGGGTGTAAACGCAGCTAAGGCGTTAGCCTTTGCGTATCAAAAGCCTCTTGTTGGGGTTCAGCATATCGCAGGTCATATCTATGCGAATCGTCTTATGAAAGAGTTTCAGTTTCCGCTCCTTTCTTTAGTTGTTTCAGGCGGACATACTGAACTTATTCTAATGAAAGAACATGGGTCGTTTGAAGTCATTGGAGAAACACGGGATGATGCTGCAGGGGAGGCCTATGATAAAGTAGCCCGAACGCTAAAGCTACCTTATCCAGGAGGACCTCATATTGACCGACTCGCACACGAGGGAGAAGTGACGATCGACTTCCCACGTGCTTGGCTTGAGAACGATTCTTTTGACTTTAGCTTCAGTGGACTCAAGTCATCGGTTATTAACACGTTGCACAATGCGAAACAAAAGGGAATAGAACTAAAGCAAGAAGATATTGCTGCAAGCTTTCAGGAAAGCGTCGTTGATGTGTTATCCACAAAAGCCTATAAAGCAGCTAAGCAATATGGTGTGAAGCAAGTTATTGTGGCTGGCGGAGTTGCTGCCAATAAAGGACTGCGTGCTCGCCTTGAAGAGAAGTTTGGCGAGGAGGAAGAACTGGAATTGTTAATTCCGCCTCTTCACTTATGTACCGATAATGCAGCTATGATCGCCGCTGCCGGAACGGTTGCTTTTAATCAAGGTCACCGCGCCGGATGGGATTTAAACGGCAATCCATCTTTATCGTTAGAGCGATATGCGAAACGTTCTATTACAAAGTAATACACAAGGTAAAAGCGAAACCAAGTATCGGTTTCGCTTTTGTTGTGGAGAAAAGGTCTGAAAGTTTAAATAAATGTGCATAAGTAAACGTTTTCCACAGGTTAAAAACAAGCTGTGCATAAAATTTGTAGAACGCTGTCATAGTAAATATTGGTATGTGCATAACAACTGTGGATAACTCGTTGTAATTCTGTGGATTATGTGTATAAATCTGTGAAAAACTGTATTTGTAAGGAAAAAGGCTGTGGATATAAATGGGGATAGTCGCGTGATTCGACAAATGGTATGAAAGCGCTCCAAAAAGAGAGGATATCCTGTGGATATCCTCTCTTAGTTATTCTTCATCATGGAGTTGTTCCCATTCTTCCATTAACGATTCAATCTTTGATTTTGAGTTCGAATTGGATTCAGTTAGTTCGAGTGATTTCTCATGATCCTGATAGATCTCTGGTTCGCAGAGTAAGGCATCATTTTGTTCAATCACTTCTTCTAATTCTACGATTTCTTGTTCAATTTCCTCAATTCGGCGTTTGCGCTTTCTGGCTTCTCGCTGTTCAGCCTTATTCTGTTGGAATTGATTCTTAGAGTCTTTAGCTTCTTTCTCTTGTGTAGGGTTTTGCTGTGCTTCATATTCAGCGATGTCCCTGGCTTCTTGCTTTTTATCTAAATAGTAATCGTAGTCTCCAAGGTAAAGCTTTGTATCTGTTCCGTTTAGCTCTAACACTTGTGTAGCGATACGGTTAATAAAGTAACGGTCGTGGGAGACAAATAGAATCGTTCCTGGGTAATCCATTAGAGCCGCTTCAAGCACTTCTTTACTATCTAAATCTAAGTGGTTCGTTGGCTCATCCAATACAAGGAAGTTTGATTTCTCAAGCATCAACTTCGCCAGTGCGATTCTCGCTTTTTCTCCGCCACTTAATGAGTTAACGGTCTTTAAAACGTCGTCTCCTGTGAAGAGGAAGTTTCCAAGCACGGTACGGATATCCTTCTCATCCATTAACGGGTATTCATCCCATAGTTCATGAAGGACAGTCTTGGTAGAATTGAGCTGCGCCTGTTCCTGGTCATAATAGCCAATCTGCAAGTTCGTTCCGTATTGAATCGTACCACCTGTAGGGGAGAACTTCTCAATAATGTTCTTTAGAAGCGTTGTTTTACCAACACCGTTTGGTCCGACAAGGGCAAGACGCTCTGTCCGGTTTACGTCAAAGGATACATGTTCAAAGACAGGCTTTTGACTTTCCTCGTATTGGAAAGAAAGGTCACGGACTTTCAATACATCATTACCGCTTCTTCTGTTGATGTCGAAGGAGAACTTAGCTGACTTTTGATCGCCTTTAGGCTTATCCACCTTTTCCATCTTCTCGAGTTGTTTCTGTTTGCTTTGGGCTCGTTTGCTTGTGGAAGCTCGGGCCATATTTTTTTGGATGAAATCTTCCATCCGTTTCATTTCCGTTTGTTGTTTCTCAAACTGTTTCAGATCGCGTTCATAATTGGCAGCTTTCGCATCAAGGTACTTGCTGTAGTTGCCGTGGAATTTCTCAGAAGATTGATAGGAGATCTCATACACGACATTGACCACTTTATCAAGGAAGTAGCGGTCGTGGGAGACGATGACAACGGCACCTGGATAGCCCTGCAAATACTGCTCTAACCAATTCAACGTATCGATGTCTAAGTGGTTCGTTGGCTCGTCCAGCACGAGGATATCAGGTTTTGATAGTAAGAGTTTACCTAACGCAAGCCTTGTCTTCTGACCACCACTAAGCGTTGCGATTGGTGTGGATAAATCGAAATCTCCAAAGTTCAGCCCATTCAGGACAGCTTTTACGTCAGCCTCATATCGGTAGCCTCCGTCCGTTTTAAATCGGAGCTGGAGTTCGTCATAGTCTTTTAAAAGCTTCTGGTATTGTTCATGATCATTGATCAAATCTGGATTCGCCATTTGTTCTTCCATTTGGCGGAGCTGTTTCTCCATGGCTTTCAGATGATCGAACACGGCGATCATTTCATCCCATATGCTTTTGTCGGATTCGAGTCCGGTGTGCTGCTCTAAATACCCCAGTGTTGCTTCTTTCGGTTTATGGAGCTCACCTTCTTCATATGAAAGCTCTCCTGCCATAATTTTGAGCAAGGTCGATTTTCCTGCTCCATTACGGCCAACAATGGCAATTCTGTCATTGGTGTGTACTTCTAATTTAATATTCGATAGAATAAGATCAGCGCCGAAGCGTTTTGTAATATTATTCATTTGCATAAGAATCATGATCGTTCACCTCAATGAGTTAAGTGTATCTTACGGAACGCGTGTGAAGCAAGGTTCGTACGTTGAGGGGATAAGGGTTATTGGTTGTGGTCGGGATGTTTGTGAAATTAGAAACATTTCTTTACAATTAATAAGGACAATCCATCAGAGAAACAAGAAATAAAATACGCGAGATTTTTATAACAAGGATGATTCCACATGATCCTGCAGTAGTGGTTATAGAAAATGGAAGCGTTAACGGTGTGGCCTATATGGAATAGCTACACTTGTTACGGTATGAAATGAGGGGGATAAGAGATGGAGCTAGACCAGGCAAAAATACCACAAGCGACAGCTAAGCGACTGCCCTTATATTATCGCTTTATTAATAACCTTCACAGTCAAGGTAAACAAAGAGTATCATCTAAAGAGTTGAGTGAAGCCGTTAAGGTTGATTCGGCTACTATTCGCCGTGACTTTTCGTACTTCGGGGCATTAGGGAAGAAAGGATACGGCTATAATGTGAACTACTTACTTACATTCTTCCGTAAGACCCTGGACCAAGACGAGGTGACACGAGTCGCCTTAATTGGTGTTGGGAATTTAGGGACCGCCTTTTTACATTATAATTTCACTAAGAACAACAATACAAAGATTGAGATGGCTTTTGATGCGCAGGAAGAGAAAGTCGGGAACGATATAGGTGGTGTACCGGTCTACCATATTGATCAACTAGAAGAGCACCTCTCAGATGGGATCTCTGTTGCGATCTTAACTGTTCCGGCCAACGAAGCCCAAAGAATTGCTGATCGCCTTGTTGAGGCGGGGATCATTGGTGTCTTAAACTTCACACCAGCGCGTATATCCGTTCCAGAGGGAATACGTGTCCACCACATAGATCTGGCTGTAGAGTTGCAGGCACTAGCATACTTTCTAAAACATTATCCTCTCGATCATGAAGAGGCATCAGAAGAGGAACCAAAAGGGGCTGAATAAGCCTCTTTTTTTGTGCTTGTTTTCCTATTTAATTGTAGTCTGCTTTCAATAAGGTCGAATTGGTTTTGAGGATCGGGATATGTGATATAGTAGAAAATAGTTCGAACATCGAAAGAATCTGAAATGAAAGAAGGGACGCAGCATGAGCAAATTATCAAGTAAATGGCTCGTCGTTGTATCCGTCTTATTTGGAACATTTACAGTCATTTTAAACAACAGCATGCTGAATCCGACGCTTCCGCGCTTTATGGAGATATTCGATGCTGATGCTGTAAGTGTAGGGTGGATGCTCACGATCTTTATGGTAGCCATGGGGATGACGATGCCGTTAACCGGTTTTCTTGGGGACCGTTTCGGAAAGAAGAAAGTGTATGTAACAGGTCTTGTGATCTTCTTAATCGGTTCTGTATCGGGGTCTTTATCGCCTACCCTGAGCCTCGTTATTCTATCACGGGCTGTACAAGGGGTTGCCGGTGGTTTAATGATGCCTATTGCCATGGCGCTGATCTTTAATGCCTTTCCAAAGCACGAGCGAGGACTGGCTGTTGGTGTATATGGGGTTGCTGCGATGGTTGCACCTGCCATAGGTCCAACGGTAGGTGGCGTCATTATTCAGTTTTTTGATTGGCCTTTTTTATTCTTATTTAATATTCCTTTTGGACTGATTGGTATTATTTTATCTTCTAAATATTTAGTCGAAACGGAAAAAAATCCTTCTCTTAAATTCGACACCATTGGCTTTATTTTGGTGACGATTGGTGTCGGAGGAATTCTCTTTGCACTTGGAAGAGGGAAGGAATTAGAGACGTTACTAACGGCTAGTAACATAAGCCTGATCGTTGTTGGGATTCTTTCTGTTGTGGCGTTTGTTCTGGTGGAGAACCGAAAGAAACAACCGCTGCTCAACTTATCTGTCTTTAAAGTTCCGACCTATGCCGTGTCTGTTGTCGTGACAGGAGCGGCTTCGATTGGGCTATTCTCAGGAATCTTCTTATTGCCGCTTCTCATTCAGAACGTATACGGCTTAAGTGAGATTATGACCGGACTTCTCTTTCTCCCGGCTGCAGCGCTAAGCGGTGTATCCATGTCCATTGGTGGACGGATCCTTGATAAGAGAGGACCGAAATCGGTTATTCCGATTGGGTTATTCGTAATGGCTTCGGCTACAACAGCGCTCGGATTCCTGGAGCTGTCGACGCCTTACTGGCTCATTCTTCTATTAAACGCGGTTCGCGGAGCCGGTATGGGACTCAGCAATATGCCGGCCACAACGGCTGGTATGAATGCTATACCAGATGAGCTTGTCGCACAGGGGTCCGCGATGAACAACGTACTAAGACAGATGACGTCTTCTTTCGGTATCGTATTCTTCTCGATCTACTACGAAACAAGACGTGCGGTCATTGCAGCGGGTGAAGCTAATATGACAGAAGCCACGCTACAGACGCTGAATGAAGCCTTTCTAGTATCAGCTGTCGTGATTGCGTTAGCTATCCCATTCTCCTTTATTATGAAAGGAGCAGACAGTTCTTCTGAAGAGGAAGGCGAATCCTGATTGGATTAAGAAAGGGCCATCACTGGATGGCCCTTTCTTTTTGTGAGGCGATCGATTTTCTCCAATTGGCGATAAACAGATAAATGCCTGCTGCTGAAAGGAAACAAGCATGTAGGACAGGGGCTAGTTGTAAAAGAGCGACGCCTACTTTGTCTCCTGGTAGGTTTGTTGGTAAAAGGAGAAGATTTAACGGAATGGTTAGGATGAGTGAACCTGTTATCATTCCCCTTCCTGCGTTGCTGGGTAAGGTGGAGAGAGAAATGCATATAAGGGCTGTTGCGATTAAGAACAATACATGAGCGAAAAGAGCTTCAGAGACTGTAAAGGATATGGGGATGTCTGACATGATTAATGTCTTGTAAGCAAACGCAATGAACCCCATACAGAAGCCAGTTGCTAAAAGAAACATACTGAGGATGCCTTGTAATAAAGTATTGATGAAACCACCACCTATTAACAAAATATTCCTTTTACCTATAGTAGCAAATGATGGGTGAGATGAACATGGCTCCATTAAAATAAGCGGCTTCCCCGCATGGGGAGACCGCTTATTTTTTGTTGCTTTTATTCATCTTTAAATAGAGCATAAAAAGTCGAATTGCGACGGCGAAATTTACTGTCGCAACGAAAGAGCAAATGAGCGTAATTAAGTTCCAAATTGTCTCTTCTACACTAAGTATGGCGATATACGTAAACAAAATCCCCATAATAAAATAGAGGAATGCCATAAAGAATGGCGAAGTTTTCATAATAGGATTAACCTCCAAACAGGATTGTTTGCACGTTTTGCTCTAGTTGTTCCATGTCTACTGTCATCTGCGCAATAATGACGAGGGAGTTCATGGTAGCGTGCGTAATAATCGGCACGATAATACGCTGTGTCTTTTCATAAAGAAAGGCAAAGACCAGTCCCATGGCTGCATATTTCAGCAGGTGTTCTGGCTCACCGTGTACAATTCCGAAGATCCCGCCTGATACAAGAGCTGAAATAAGGAAGTTCGCATATTTACGTAATGTGCCAAATAGAATCTTTCGGAAGATGATTTCTTCAAGAATCGGAGCCACAATCGCAATAATGAGAATAAAGATCGGTGCTGCTTTGGCGATCGCCGATAGGTTTTGCGTGTTCTCTGAAATAGGATCTACACCAAACACAAGCGATTCAATCACAGTAGCCAGGTATTGACTAAAGAAAGCAAGCAGAATCCCGATGAGTCCCCATTTAATATAAGAACCAATTCCCATCTCATAATCCTGGCGTAAATCATTTTTAATATCTGGTTTTAGGATCAATGTAATGATGAGAAGCCCGATTACAAAGGAAAAGATCGTCCAACCGATCAGCCAGTTTTGAGGATTGGCCAGGTCGAGAGAAATGATGAAGTCCCCGACAGGTTTCCCGGATAACTGGACAAGGATATATGTTAAGATGACATACCAATAGCGCCTTGGCATTCGGCAACGACTCCTTTATGAATTTTATACCTTTATCTTACGTATTGTAACACATTTAAAGAAGTGGAAAGAAACGTTTAAATCGCAAAAGATGAGTCATAATGGGTTGGGGGAGTAGGAATGGGACACGAGGAAATTTTTATGAAGAAAATGAATGTTTTCGCTTGCAAAATAGTTAGAGATTCATTATTATAATAATTGTGTTAGCACTCATCTAATGAGAGTGCTAATAAAATCAAAACAAGCATAGGTTCAAACCATTTGAGGAGGGTGTCTGATTTGTTAAAGCCATTAGGTGATCGTATTGTAATTGAGGTAGTACAACAAGAAGAAAAGACCGCGAGCGGTATTGTTCTTCCTGACTCTGCGAAGGAGAAGCCTCAAGAAGGTAAAGTTGTTGCGGTAGGTTCTGGTCGTTTGGCGGATAATGGTGAAAAGGTTGCACTAGAGGTAGCCACTGGCGACCACATCATCTTCTCAAAATTTGCAGGTACTGAAGTGAGTTACGAAGGTACTGAATACTTAATTTTACGTGAAAATGACATTTTAGCAGTCATTAACTAATACAATCAATGTTGGACAATCATAAACGTTTACAAGAATCTTTTAGGAGGGTATTTAATCATGGCTAAAGATATTAAGTTTAGTGAAGACGCACGTCGTTCCATGCTTCGCGGTGTAGACCGCCTTGCTGATGCAGTTAAAGTAACACTTGGACCAAAAGGACGTAACGTGGTTCTTGAGAAGAAATTCGGTTCTCCATTAATTACTAATGACGGTGTAACAATCGCGAAAGAAATTGAATTAGAAGATCACTTCGAGAATATGGGCGCGCAACTCGTATCTGAAGTAGCTTCTAAGACAAACGAAATCGCTGGTGACGGTACAACAACGGCAACGGTTCTAGCACAAGCGATGATCCGTGAAGGTCTTAAAAACGTAGCTTCTGGTGCGAACCCAGTTGGCGTTCGTCGTGGTATCGAGAAAGCAACAGAAGTAGCTGTTAACGAACTTAAATCAATTTCTAAACCAATTGAAGGCAAAGATTCAATCGCACAGGTTGCAGCGATCTCTTCTGCTGATGAAGAAGTAGGGCAGCTAATCGCTGAAGCGATGGAGCGCGTGGGTAACGATGGCGTTATCACAATTGAAGAATCAAAAGGATTCAACACAGAGATGGAAGTTGTTGAAGGTATGCAGTTCGACCGCGGATATGCATCTCCTTACATGGTCTCTGACCAAGATAAGATGGAAGCGGTTCTTGAGAATCCTTACATCCTAATCACAGATAAGAAGATCTCAAACATTCAGGAAGTTCTTCCTGTCCTTGAGCAAGTGGTACAGCAAAGCCGTCCACTTCTTATGATCTCTGAAGACGTTGAAGGCGAAGCACTTGCAACACTTGTTGTGAACAAACTTCGTGGTACATTCAACGCTGTATCTGTTAAAGCACCTGGATTCGGTGATCGTCGTAAAGCCATGCTTGAAGACATCGCGACAATTACAGGCGGACAGGTTATTACTGAAGACTTAGGTCTAGATCTTAAGAACACAACAATGGATCAATTAGGTCGTGCGAATAAAGTTGTTGTTACGAAAGAGAACACAACAATCGTTGAAGGTGCTGGCAACCCTGAACAAATCTCAGGACGTGTAAGCCAAATCCGTTCTCAGTTAGAAGAAACAACTTCTGAATTCGATAAAGAGAAACTTCAAGAGCGCCTTGCGAAACTAGCTGGCGGTGTAGCGGTCATCAAAGTTGGTGCAGCTACAGAAACAGAACTAAAAGAACGTAAACTACGCATCGAAGACGCCTTAAACTCAACGCGCGCAGCGGTAGAAGAAGGCATCGTAGCCGGTGGTGGTACAGCACTTGTGAACATCTACAACAAAGTAGCTGCACTTGACCTTACTGGTGATGAAGAAACAGGTGCGAAGATCTTACTTCGTGCACTAGAAGAACCAGTTCGCCAAATCGCTCACAACGCAGGTCTTGAAGGCTCCGTTATCATCGAGCGTCTTAAAGGCGAAAAAGTTGGCGTTGGCTTCAACGCAGCAACTGGCGAGTGGGTAAACATGGTCGACACAGGTATCGTGGACCCAACAAAAGTGACACGCTCCGCACTACAAAACGCAGCATCTGTAGCGGCAATGTTCCTAACTACAGAAGCGGTTGTAGCTGACCATCCTGAAGAAGATAACGCTGGCGGCGGTATGCCAGATATGGGTGGCATGGGTGGTATGGGCGGTATGATGTAAGGTTTTCCTTACACATTACCCTAGCTCATTGTGAGACTTTTTCATAAATAACTCTCATAATAATTTGAGTAATAGGAGAGGCTTCTTAGTAGTTAAATACGCTACTGAGAAGCCTCTTTTTTTTACTCGGATATATTTCTAGTTGTCTCCTTATAAATTCGTACAGAGTAAATATTGCTAATTACTTATTAACCCATAAATATCTATATAATGAGGGCGGGGAGTCTGTATATAAGAGAGGCTATTAAGGGGAACGCCATGAATATTTCTACAAAAACACATAAAGATGGTTACTGTTGTTCGATAGTGCCCACCTTTCATAATCGTTTGGATTCGATTTATAACAAGATGAGGAGGAGGTGATGTACTGAATCTTAAAAATTTCGCTATTATGATGGCTGGTTAGTGTGAATTTAAGACTTTAGGGGAGGGCAGAAAGGGGTCCGTGGTATAAAATGAGGTGAGATTGAAGAGACTCCAGGGCGTTAGAAGAATGTTAAATCACCTATTAACTACTAGAGATATGGCAATTGAAAAGGCAAAGACTATCAATATTTTATCAAATACGACTATAATAAAATGGTAATGATAGAATTTTGAAATTAAATAGTATAGATTAAACAAAGGTAGTTTTAGTTTAGGAAAAAGGTGGATAACATATAATGGAAGAATGTATAATTTATCTAACCAAATTTTTTTAGGGAGGGATTGGTTATGGTAAATATTCTACATATATCTGATATTCATTTTCCTAGTGAACATATGGTTGTAACTGAAAGAGAGCTAAAACAAGGAATAGTGAATTTTTTAGACAATACTGATGATGAAAACATTTATTTGCTTATTAGCGGTGATATTACATTTCAGGGTAAACCTCAAGGGTATAAGGAAGCAACACTATTTTTTAAGGAAGTAATTGAAAAATCTAAAGGTAAAATAGATCCTAAGAATATCCTTTTATGTCCTGGAAACCACGATATTGTAGAGGGAAGTAATTTTGAACTTTTTGATAAATTTTCATATACTCTTAGGGGTGACAGTAACTTTTCATACAACAATGGGCCTTCATATGTTATTAAAAGGATGGAGAACGCTCTTTTTCTAGGCATTAATTCTGTATACCATCTAGATCATCAATTTGGATTTGTAAATATAGAAGAACTAGGAGAGAAACTCAAAAGTATGAGCATTAATGAAGGTGTAAGGAGAATAGCATTTACTCACCATCATCTAGTTAACCAGTTTCAAAGAGATACTTCATCAATAAGAAATGCCAGTCAATTAATTTCGCTATTAGATCACTATGGCTTTGAAACTATATTTCATGGTCATCAGCATACTAATTCAAATCTTATTCTCGGGAAATCACAGATGTTTACGATTGGAGTAAGTACACCAGGATTTGAAATGCAGGGTTATACAAATGGGATAAATTATTATAAGATCAATCAAGAAGGGTTAGAGTCGAATAGGTACGTTTATTCCAGAGATAATGAATCGGGCGGCCTTTTGGGAAGTTTTAAAGTACTAGACTCAAAATATTATACAAGGTGAGTTGAATAATGAAAAGTTTATTTATTGTATTTGAAGGTATTGATGGATCAGGAACTTCTACACAAGCAAATTTACTCAAGAATTACTTTTTAAATAATTCAATAAAATCTATAGTCACTTCAGAGCCATCAGAAGGACCTATTGGCAATATAATTAGGCAAGGGATGAAGCAAAGAATATTTTTCACTAATAACAAAAGACATTTTGATCAACAAATGGCGTATTTATTTGCTGCAGATAGGCATGACCATTTGTATAACCAAATAGATGGGGTATTTAAAAAAGTAGAAGAAGGTTTCCAGGTAATTAGTACAAGGTATTTTTTCTCTTCATTTGCTTATCATTGTGATGATGAAGAAGATTTAGAATTAGTTACTAATTTAAACAATAAATTCCCAAATCCGGACATAGTAATTTATATAGATAACCCAATTGAAGTATCTTTAGAAAGAATCAGTCAACGTTCGGTCCAAGATGTTTATGAAAACAAAGAAAAGCTTGTGAAAGTGAAAAATAATTATGAAGAGATATTCTCAAAATATAGTGGGAACTTAATTAAAGTCAAAGGAAATAATGATCCGATGGTTATACATAACCAAATTATAAATTATATTGAGGAGGTTTATAATGGATGAACATGAATTTATACAGGTAGAAAATTTCGAAGACGTAATTTCATTTGCAAAAGAAACAGTAAACCAGAATCATTCAGATGGTTACTACCTCAATTTTAGTCTTAAAGTACAATTCGATATTAATCTAATTAACAAGCCACAACTATTGGATGTAGCTACAGAAGCTGAAGATTGGCAAAATCCTAAACAGCCAGAGCACTTGCATATTAATCATGGAGAATATATCACAGAAAAGGGTGTTAGATACATAATAGAGGAATTAAAACGCAAGAGCCATTCTAATAGGGCGCTTATGTCATTGATAAATCAGGGTGATATAATAGAAAGTGGTGATAACCCAATTCCTTCATTTATGGTATTGCAATTTAGTCTAGAAGGTACAGAGTTATATATTACTACGTATTTTAGGGCGCTGGAAGTATCAAGATTCCTTCGAATAAATATAGAAGAAATTAGGTTAATTGCCAAAGAAATTTATGATGAAATCACGAACCTATCTAAAGTTAAATTAAATATTTTTGCGTTTCGTGCTTATGTAAAAGAAAATCAAAGTACATTAAAAAGGCAAGAGATAGACTTATTACAAGAGCGTCATATCTTAACGTTTATGCAAAACGAACCAAACAAACTTATTGCATTGCTTAAAGAAAAGAAAGAAGAAAGTACTGTAATTGAAAATAATTCATTGCACCATATATATGAAATAATGAATGATTCATACGTAAATGAATCTATACACTATTGTTTTAAAGGGAAATTAGTTAACCATTTATTAGAAAAATGTCTAGCATCAAGTCAGGAGCTTATAAATTTACGTGAAAAAACTTCCCACAGTGATCGAATTGAAGAAATTAATTTAACTTATTTAAGATTACTTGAAAATTTTATAGGGGAAATCGAAAAATGTTTTTATCAATAAATGAAAAATGGATGAATTAATTAACAACTGGCAGACATGTAATAAAAATTTCTAGCAAAACCAACATATATTAAGGAACTTATTTCATATAAAATGGAAAATAAATACATATTTGCGAGGTGTAAGCTTAATGAATGTATTTAAAGGTGATAATTTCTCTGTTATTTATTATGAAATGTTGAAGTATGGTTTTCATAGTTTAAATTCTTATAAGGAATCAAGAGTTGGAGAAGTGAAAGATCTTGGTCCGGTTTATTTTGAGATAAAAAGTGATAAATTTAGATTTCCATATCTAAATAAAAGAGCAATAAATCCTTTTTTCGCTTTAGCTGAATTCTCCTGGTTAATTACGGGTTCTAATCAAGTAAAACCCTTGCAATTTTTTATAAAAGGTTATGATAAATATTCTGATGATGGTGAAACGTTAAACGGTGCTTATGGACATAGATTGCGATATAAGTTTGATGTAGATCAATTAGAAAAAGCAATTGAAGGATTAAGAAATAAACCTGAATCTCGAAGAATCGTACTAACGATGTGGTCAGTCGAGGACTTGCTTGCTGATTCAAATGATTTACCATGTAACATTTCTATTATGTTAAAAGTCAGAAATGAAAAGCTGGATATAACTATTATAAATAGGTCAAATGATTTGTTTCTTGGTGTACCTTATAATGTTTATGTATTCTATCTACTACAGATTTATATATCAGAGAAAATAGGATGCGGTTTAGGGGTGCAACGCCACTTTACTGATTCGTTACATATTTATAGAAGGGATATGGATAGAATAGGCGAGATAATTCAATCAAATAGCAAGAGATCAATTATCGCTACTTCTGAACAATTTCCTTTATTTGATAGCGCTTCATACGTTGAAGTTGACCATAAAAAAATAATTGATCAAGATTATGATGGGATATCTAATGAAGATATCATTAATTTTTTCAAATCCTATATTGAATATAAAAAAACTTCAGACTTTGATAGAGCAATTGAATTGTTGCCAAAAAATCAGCTTGGTTATGTCGCATATCTTTGGTATCGTGAGAAAAGAGATTATGATGTATCTAATAGTTTTTTTGATGAAGTAAGACAGGGGATCGGTTACATGAAGAATGACTTTGAGAAAATATATACAATTAAATATGAATCAGAAGATAGTATTAAAGAATTTATTTTAAACATCTCAAAGGAACACCATCATTTATATGAATGTTTCTTGGAAATAATTAATACTAAATCAGATTTCTATTCAATAAAAGAAGAAAATATTGATAAAGGTAGGTTAGTACAGGCAGTCTTTCTATCGATTGTAATGTCTAGTGTGGCATCAACTATAGCTCCTGACATTAATCGACTATTTTCTGTAAGAATAGAAAATGTGGCTAAAAGCTTGGGACTAGAAGTTAAAGATATAATACATTTCACGCAGTTTGAGACGAAATTTACAACACTAATTAATTCATAAAAAGGGTAACGCAATACAATAAAATTCGGTTAAACGCAGTTTAAGATGTTACGTATAGGATTAAAGCCCCCTCGTTGTACGGCGCTTTTCGCTTACCACATGTAAGATATTACACACTATCACCAAAGGGGCATTATGATGTAACATCGTCTTAGGAACACTATAATGTCCAAGGTTTTAGATTAAATGTTAGAAAAACGCTAACATTCTGATAGGAAAAGAGGCTTTTCACTAATTTACACAACTAGTGAGTAGCCTCTTTTTTGTACTTATGGATCCGGGTTATCCCCTAAGCTAAAAGTGTTTCGTTTAGAGTATTTCTTGCAGAAGAAGCGATGGTCCTTATGTGAAAAGGAGGCGCTAGAGCTAGACCCGCCCTTTAAGTACCACGGGGACGGGCCCCTTGACACATGATTAGAAGTGCCAGTGAACCCGCCCCCGCGCTTCTACAATAGCCCAGGGGTAGACTTCCAGTATGAATGAAGGTTAAAATCATAGTTCAACAACCAGAAGAAGAAGGTGTTCATCATTTTACATAATCCAACAGGGAAAGAAAGAATAGGGTTAGCGTTTTTACTAGGAATGCTTGGAATACTAGGACCACTCAACATCGATATGTATCTCCCCAGCTTTCCGGGGATTGCATCCGATTTAGAAACGAGTGCGTCACTCGTGCAGCTCAGCTTAACGACCTGTCTGATCGGACTAGCTGTCGGTCAGATTGTCGTTGGACCCATCAGTGATTCGCAAGGGAGAAAGAAACCGTTAATCATCTTCCTATCCCTCTTCGCGGTGGCGTCCTTTGCTTGTGCGCTTGCGCCGAATATCTATGTACTCGTCATCGCTCGATTTATCCAAGGGTTTACGGCTTCTGCTGGTGTCGTCCTTTCCAAGGCGGTCGTGCGAGACGTATTTATAGGAAGGGAATTGACGAAGTTCTTCGCCTTACTGATGGTGATCAATGCGACGGCTCCGATGATTGCGCCGATCACAGGTGGGGCGATTTTGCTGTTACCGTTCGCCACATGGGAGACGATCTTCCTCTTCCTAAGTATCGTAGGGTTCGCCATCGTGTTCACCGTAGCAGGCAAATTACCTGAGACGCTTCCGGTAGAAAACAGGATCCCGAGCTCCGTGAAGGAATCGGTTCGGACCATTGGCCGTCTGTTGAAGGACCGATCTTTCATCGGATACGCCTTAACGATCGGGTTTGTCCACGGCGGGAGTTTCGCTTACGTTTCTGGAACGCCATTTGTTTATCAGGGAATCTATGACGTATCTCCTCAGGCGTTCAGTTTCTTGTTCGGAGTGAACGGCCTTGCGATCATTACGGGTAGTTTTCTAGTCGGCCGTCTTGGCGGCATTTTTCACGAGAGAAGCTTGCTGAGAAGTGCTGTACTGATTGCGGTTAGTGCGACGGGGGTTCTATTAGTGATGACGCTTCTCGAAGGACCACTGTATTCCATCGTCGTGCCGATCTTCATCTATATGACAGCGATGGGGATGGTGTTGACCAGTACGTTCACTTTAGCGATGGAGCATCAAGGCCACAGAGCAGGGAGTGCCAGTGCTGTGCTCGGCATGCTGCCCCTATTGTTTGGCGCGGTTGTTTCGCCACTGGTCGGTCTTGATGAGACGACGGCTGTCCCAATGGGAGCTATTCTATTTACGACGGCATCGATCGGTGCTACGTTCTTCTTCACGTTGACGAAGAAAGACGCAAGAAAAACATATGCGGGATAACATGAAAGCTCTTTTCGTCCTGGGAAGCATAGTTACGGTTCCTGTGCTTCCTTTAAAATTCTAACAATATGAGTCATAAAAGAGAGTTCTCAATAGTTGGACAAACTATTAAGAACTCTCTTTTTCTTTACTAGTAGACTTATGTTGATTTTTTAGTTATAAGGTAGAGTCGCTTTTGTAAATAGAAAGCACTAGAACCGTCCCTGCTCTTTCTCAATGCCTTACAATATAATAAGGACGCATCATTTCATAATCTTCATGCTCAAGAATATGGCAGTGCCATACAAAAAGGCCGGAGTAGGGACCAAATGTCATAATGATCCTTGTGATCTCATGTGGGTTGGCGCGTACGGTGTCTTTCCATCCTCGCTCGTTTAAATCAGGGAGGGTGCGTGGGCCGGTAGTGACTATTCTTCCTTCTTTATTATAGATGTCAGCATCGAATGGCTGGCGATCGACGATTTGAAATTGTACGAGATGCAAATGGATGGGGTGGGTGGCGTTGGAAACATTGATGAGTGTCCATAATTCTGTGCTGCCTAAAGAAGGTATCTCTGAAATCGGATCTGCCCACACCCGATTATCTAACAAGTGGATCTCACGTCCATAAGGGTCAGGTCTCATATTGAGAAGTAAGTTCCGATTTCTCTGGTAGGTTAGTAGCTTCGGGATAACGGATAATTGAGCTGGGATTGAACTTGTGTCCGGGCATGTAAGAGGTTTGATTACTCGGAATTCCATCACGGGCCCTTCTGGATTAGGGTCTACAGGAGGGAAAGGAGGCTTGGGATTATTCTCGATCACGATAGATTGTTGAAAACTCCCGGAAAAATCAATGATCACATCTGCCCGCTCAGCGGGGGCGAGAAGGAGTTCAGGAACGAGAATGGGCTGCTCTAACAATCCTTGATCCGTACCTATTTGAATAAAGGGTAGTTCGTTTGAGAGGGACAATCGATAGATTCGAGCATTCGATCCATTTAGAATGCGGAACCGGTACCGTCTAGGTTCGACATTCATAAAAGGCCACACTTTCCCGTTCACCAAAATGGTATCCCCTAAAAACTCTGGTACGACGGAAGGATCCACATCAGGAACAGGTGGCTTAGGTTGAGGTGGGTAGTAAAGGCTGCCATCAGAGTTAAAAGAACGGTCTTGAATGAGTAAGGGTAGATCATAAGGGGCTTTTGGCAGATTTAGACAAGCTT
This sequence comes from Pontibacillus sp. HN14, assembly GCF_021129245.1. Taxonomy (NCBI): domain Bacteria; kingdom Bacillati; phylum Bacillota; class Bacilli; order Caryophanales; family Bacillaceae; genus Pontibacillus; species Pontibacillus sp. HN14. The sequence goes on from NZ_JAJOLR010000010.1 coordinate 19,175, forward strand.
CTGCTGGATCATGAATGATGTACATTCCCGCTAGACCGGCGTATATATTGAGGCGGGTAATCCCGACGGCATGATCGTGATACCACAAAGAGGTGCCTTGTTGACGATTGGGATACGTGTACAATTGGTTTGTGAAAAAGGGGCCGACTTCTTGAAAGCCATTCGTAAACCAGGCTTCAGGATAACCGTCACTTGTGTCCGGTGTGATCCCTCCGTGAAGATGGACGACTGTGCGGACCTCGGGTACATCTTTTCCTGCTCCGTGAACAGTGGTATCAATAGGGAGAAAATGTTTCTCGGGCAGTTCATTTTTCCATAATACATGAACCGTTTGATTTCTTTCTACATGGAAGGTAGGGCCTGGATATTGGCCGTTATATCCCCAAACCTTTGTTGGAGGAAGGTCGCGGTGTAGCTTTTGATAGGTTTCCTTCATCGTTACTTCATAATAGGGGGCTTGGTTATAAGAACAAATAGGGTGAATCGCGTTCATTATTGGGAGTTCATCTACAAACTTTTCAAGCATTCGTATCTCTCCTAACGTACATGACGTTCTTCTTCTAACGTATTAAGGGGAGAGGTGAATTAAAACAAGTTTTGATATAAAAGTATCCCCCCAGAACTTGTGTCTGAGGGGGGACTTTTAATGGGAATGATCGTGATGATCATTCTTATTATCATTACAGAGAATTGAATTGTCATGAGGATGGTCACTTGATTCTAGTTGTATAGTGATGTGACCGATTCCCTTTTCACGAAGATCATCTTCTATTCGTTTTAATAAACTTTGACACTCTTCAATTGTAAGGTTTTGGATAACGACAGCGTGGCAGGAAAGTGCATTTTGATCACTGGTAATGCTCCAAACATGCAAGTCATGAATATCTTTGATTTCACCCGTGCTTTGAATGGTTTCTGCAATCTCCTCAAAATCTATATCTTTAGGTGTTCCTTCCATAAGGACATGGACAGACTCTTTGGCTACCCGCCAGCCACTAATGAGAACTAATACCGCCACAATCACGCTGGCTAATGGATCCGCCCATCCCCAATTAAAGAACATGATAAGAAGGGAAGCAACAATAGCTCCAATTGATCCTAACAGGTCACCGAGCACATGCAGAAATGCAGCTCTCAAATTTAAATTATGTTCGGTATCTCCTCGCATTAACATCCACGCAACAACGATATTTACGATCAAACCAATGATACCTATGATTAACATCCCAATAGATGCTACCTCAGGAGGTTCAATAAAACGTTTATACGCTTCATAGAAAATGTAAAGAGAAATCAACACCAGGGTAACCCCATTAAATAAAGCAGCAAGAATTTCAAATCGTTTGTACCCATAGGTTTTACTGTAATTGGCTGCTTTTTCTCCCATAATAAAGGCTAATACTCCGACACCGAGGGATACAGAATCACTCAACATATGTCCTGCGTCAGATAGCAAGGCTAAACTATTGGTTAAGAAACCTCCTATTGCCTCGATGATCATATAAACGGTTGTAATGATAAAACTGATCAATAAAGCTTTTTTGTTTGCTCCATGTGAATGGTCGTGTCCATGGTCATGTCCCATGTTTTATGCCTCCTTTGGGAACTATTTTTTCATTTCAATATATGCACACTTAATCATATGTACATGTTACAAGCATGAAGGAGCAACGTCAAACATAAGTCAGTAATATGGGGAATGGGTATAGAAGTTAAACTAGTAATGGAGAGATGATAATGGGATCTTCTTGGATGTTAGGGGCTATCGCTTCTGGAATCGGCATAGGGATAGGAGGCGCTATTGCTTGGATTTTAAAAGGGCTGAGAATTAACTTTATTTATGCACTATCCGCAGGAATCATACTGGGTCTGCTGTTGTTTGAAATGATTCCTGAAAGCATTGGGTTAGGTGGATGGTGGGTATTTCTGTTAGGCGCCACAATTGGCATAGCTATTTTTCAATACATTCACCGGTCCTTAGACAGGATTACAATTATTACTAGTAGCCCTCAGAAAGATATTCTAGTTCATACAGGAATCCTTTTAACCGTTAGCATATCTATTCATAACTTTCCGATGGGATTTGTACTGGGGTCAAATATTAAGCCAGAGTTAGCCGGAGCTATGTTGTTGACTCTGCTACTACACAATATTCCTGAAGGCATAATAATTTTTACTCCCTTATTTCTATCTGGGTTTGGAATATTAACTTGGATGATAGGTACAGTTATGGTTACGCTCCCTATATTAGTAGGTTCTCTTCTTGGGAAGTTAATCGGCATTGGCTATCCATATTTATTATCTTTTATTATAAGCGCCACGATTTCGGTTATTTTTATGGTAGCAACCCAGGAACTATTTAAAGAGTCTGTGCGCCATTCTTCTCTGCGCTTCAGTTTAATAGTAGGTACAGCAGGTTTGGTTAGTGTTTACTTGTTCATATTGGCGGTAAGCTGAATCTGTGCCTCTGCAAAACTGTGTCATAAACAAAACTCAACAATTTGAATAACAGTAGGGGCTTCTCAGTAGTTAATAAATTATTGAGGAGCTTCTTTTTTGTGTTGGGTTTTAATTATAGATACCAAATTTTTATGTGTACCCCTTCTCCTGCATATTCACTATGCAGAGGTGGTTCTCTGATAAATAGAGCGTGATAGAATTGTTCGCGCACTTCAAGCGGTTGAATATACAACTATTGAATCTATTCTAGGAGAAGGATGTCATTTATAATAGAATCACATAACAGAATTTGTGCTGAACGACCAGTACTCGAAGAAGAATGAAGGGGGATTGGGTAATTTGGATTCGAAACTATTAGATTTATTAGCTCAACGATATGATAGTGAGGAAGAAATCGTAACGGCGATTACGAACCGGGAAGCGATTTTACACCTGCCAAAGGGTACCGAGCATTTTGTTAGTGACTTGCACGGGGAATACCACGCCTTTCAGCATGTGCTGCGGAATGGTGCTGGAAAGGTAAAAGAAAAGATCATGGATATGTTCGGGGATGAATTATCGGATCAAGAACTGAATGAATTTGCCTCATTGGTGTATTATCCGGAAGATAAAGTGAAGTTAATCAAGGTTCGGATGAACAATGCACAAGAGTTGAATCAATGGTACACCGAAATCATTGACTATATGATTCGACTGCTCCCTTACGTTTCCTCGAAGTACACTCGTACGAAATTACATAATGCATTGCCGAAACAATTTGCCTTTATTATTGAAGAGCTATTGTATAAAACGGGGGATCATTTCAATAAGGAACAATACTATACGAAGATGGTTCAACAGATTATTTCTCTTGGACAAGCGGAGAAGTTGATCGTCGGCCTTGCGTATACGGTCCAAAGACTCGTTGTGGACCACCTGCATGTCGTAGGGGATATTTATGATCGTGGTCCTGAGCCGGATAAAATTATGGATACCCTTATCGATAATCATTCCGTTGATATTCAGTGGGGGAACCACGATGTACTGTGGATTGGTGCTTTCGCCGGGTCAAAGGTTTGCCTTGCCAATATTATTCGTATTTGTGCACGTTATGCTAACCTGGATATTATTGAGGATGCGTACGGCATCAATCTTAGACCCCTTGTGAATCTGGCAGAGAAATATTACGAGGATAATCCGGCGTTTAGACCTAAACTACAACAAGACGAAGAAATGTCTGATTTTGAACAAATCCAAATTGCAAAGATTCATCAAGCCATTGCGATCATTCAATTTAAACTAGAAAGCCCGATTATTAAGAGACGACCTGATTTTCATATGGAAGACAGGCTTTTGCTTGAGAAGGTTGATTATGATGCTGATGAAATTACGCTCCGTGGGGAGACGTATCCTCTCGAGAATACGTGTTTTGCAACGGTCGATCCAAAACAGCCTACAGCCTTATTAGAGGAAGAGATCGAAGTGATTGATAAGCTTCTATTCTCTGTCCAGCATTCAGAGAAGTTAGCTAGGCATATGAATTTCCTCATGAAGAAAGGCAGTCTGTATTTGAAGTATAATGGGAATTTACTCATACATGGCTGCATTCCGTTAGATGAGGAAGGCAATATGGCCGAAATGACAATAGGGGATCAAACCTATGCGGGCCGAGAGTTATTAGATGTCTTTGAGTGGTATGTCAGGTATGCGTTCGCCCATGTTGAAGAAACAGACGATCTGGCAACCGATATTATCTGGTATCTGTGGGCCGGGAAGTATTCATCCCTCTTCGGGAAGAAAGAAATGACCACCTTTGAAAGGTATTTTATTAAGGATAAACAAACGCATAAGGAGATTAAGAATCCTTACTATTATTTACGTGAGAAGCAAGAGGTTTGCCGTGACATCTTAACAGACTTCGGTTTAGACCCTGATCAGGGACACATCATTAATGGTCATACTCCTGTTAAGGAAATCGAAGGGGAGAACCCTGTGAAGGCAGATGGGAAAATGATTGTCATTGATGGTGGGTTCTCCAAGGCTTATCAGTCCACGACAGGAATCGCCGGGTACACGTTACTCTTTAATTCATACGGTATGCAGATTGTGGCTCATAAACAATTTACCTCCAAAGAAGCTGTCTTGGAAAATGGGACAGATGTATTGTCTGTAAGACGGTTAGTCGATAAAGAACTAGAACGAAAAAAGGTACTCGAAACAAATGTTGGGGAAGAGTTACAGCAGGAAATTTCGATTTTAAAAAGTCTTTTGGAGTATCGTTATATGAATTGATGTTCTCAAGATATGCTAGGGTCATGGTGACGAGCACATCCCATTAGCTCTTTGGATTGTTATTAGAAAGGAGGATACCTGTATTTGTGCTTTATCTTTAAAGAAAAATTTAATAATTGGATTAGTTGGGCTAGCTATCTTAATTGCGCTATCTTTATTCGCAACTCAATCATATTTCAATAAAAAAGAAATAACTGCTGCAAATGAAAAGTGTCATGAGGTTAATGGCAGTCCTGTAGTACATACATCGAAATTTAATTTGAGCTATTCTTTCGAGTGTGAAAATCCGGGTAAGTAACTTAATGAACGTTAAATTAAAGACGCTCCTCATCTAGACCTGCTGTTTGTTCAAGGTTAAGAGAGGGGAAATAGGTAGTAGACGATCATAATCTATTCTCAAAACTTAAAGCAGAGGTGATGGGGATGTCTGTAGTATTGAGAAGGATCTATGAAGAGGACAAAATCTTAGGTGGCCATCGGGTACTCATCGATCGAGTATGGCCGAGAGGAATATCTAAAGAAGATGCGCATTTGGATGAATGGATCAAAGAGATCGCGCCTAGTTCTTCTTTACGCAAATGGTTTGATCATGATCCTGATAAGTTTGAATCCTTTAAAGAATCCTATCAAAGAGAACTTAATGAGAATTCCGAGGCGAGCCATAAGCTGAATGAGCTAAAGGAAATAGCCTCTGATAATAGGGTCGTTTTACTCTTCGGTGCTAAAGATAAAGAGCACAATCACGCAGTAGTTTTGAAAGAAATGATCGAGAAGTAAAGAAATCGGAGCTTGTTCTTCTACTAAACGTTTAACAATAGGAGTCCTAAAAGAGGGGTCTCAATAGGTGAACAACCTGTTGAGGGTCCTCTTTTTGTTTTTTTTTGACCCAGGTGATTAAAAACGTGTACGCATGCGAGCGTTTCCTGCATCACGTTACGAATAGGAAGCGCTAGAACCGTCCCCGCGCTTCGGCTTTTTCCATCATTTTAGTGGGACTGATTGACTCTTGGAGAATGATAGTATCGAGGTTTATAATTTAGGGACAACTTAAATAGAAAGGTGCCTATGCGATGTTCAAATACACAGTTTGCTTTGTGAAGAGGAAAGATAGAATCCTGATGCTTAATCGAGAAAAAGCGCCTATTATGGGCGTATGGAATGGAGTAGGCGGTAAGGTGGAGGAAAATGAATCACCTGATCAAGGTGCTTTGCGTGAGGTTTTTGAGGAAACAGGCATTAAAGTAGAAACGTTTTTCTCTAAAGGTACGGTAACCTGGGAAGATCACAACGGTGAACTGGATGGGATCTATGTTTACTTGTATGAGGTGGATGAACATTTTACATACGAAACCCCCTTAAAAACTCGTGAAGGTATTCTGGAATGGAAGTCTATTGATTGGATCCTACATCCCAAAAATCTTGGAATCGCAGAAATGGTTGCTCAATACTTATCGGTTCTATTGACGGAAAAAGGTATCCATTCATTTACCTATAAAGGTGGTCATATCATTATTTCTTAGATCACTCACTTCATTTTTCGAATATAACTGCAATCGTATTCATTCAAGGAGCATGGGGGCGGGCACTTTTGCATGAAGATTGGCGGGTTCAGTGAACCTGATTCTGTGATTGTCGAATTGTGTTGCCTCCGTTTACCCCCTATGCTAGAATGAAGGCAAATTAAATCAGCATTCCTTATATATATGTGGAAAGATGGCCCACACGTTTCTACCCAGCTGCCGAATAAAGCTGGACTATAAGGAGAGAATCGCGCGGTGCGACCTCTTTCCTTTTTTATTTATGGGAAAGAGGTCTTTTTTTATCGTGCATACAACGAGAGGTGGAGTTAGATGATGAAGAATGTATATTTAAACCATGATGGTGGAGTCGACGATCTTGTGTCGCTTTTCCTTTTATTACAGATGGATGATGTGAACCTGACAGGGGTGGGCGTTATTCCTGCCGATTGTTATTTGGAGCCTGCTGCTTATGCGAGCCGTAAGATCATCGACCGGTTCGGACATGGGAAGTCGGTTGAAGTTGCGGCATCGAACTCGCGCGGGGTTAACGCGTTTCCGAAGGACTGGCGCATGCATGCGTTTTATGTGGACGCGCTGCCGCTGTTGAATGAAAAAGGAAGCATCGATGCACCCCTTGCCTCCGTTCCGTCTCACGAGCATTTGATCAAGACGCTCCGTAAAACGGAGGACAAGACGACGCTCGTGTTCATCGGACCGCTTACGGATCTTGCCCGTGCACTGGATAAAGCGCCGGATATTGAAGATAAGATCGAGAAGCTGATCTGGATGGGCGGAACATTCCTTGAGGTTGGAAACGTTGAAGAACCGGAGCACGACGGAACAGCGGAATGGAATGCATTTTGGGATCCAGAAGCGGCGAAGCGTGTCTGGGACAGCTCTATTGTCATCGACCTGGTCGCTCTTGAGAGCACGAACATGGTTCCGTTAACGCTCGACGTTCGCCAGAAATGGGCATCAGAGCGCGAAGATCTGGGAATTGATTTTCTTGGTCAGTGTTATGCGATGGTTCCACCGCTTGTCCATAATCAGACGAACTCGACTTACTTTTTGTGGGACGTGTTGACGACGACTACGGTCGGAAATGAAGGGCTTGTGAAGAAAAGAACAGTGAAGAGCATCGTCCATGACTCTGGGGTCAGCCAGGGAAGAACGGAGTTGTCTGAGAACGGCCGCGAGGTGAATCTTGTGTATGAAGTGGAACGTGATGCGTTCTTTGAATATGTGACAGAGTTATCAAGACAAGGATAATGGAAGAAGACTACTCCCTTAAGAAAAGGGTCCTCAATAGGTGAACACACTGTTGAGGACCCTATTTTCATGGCTTTTTCCTCAGGTTATCTCGTGTATAATAAATACATAAAGTAGGAAGAGGGAACCAGTACTTTACTCCAAGGGGGACAAAGAATGAGAAGGATCATCTTATCAACTGAAAGCGGTGCTGACTTACCAAGGGATTTAGCGGAGAAGTATGATGTTCAAGTAGTGCCTATGCACATCATCATGGATGGTGAAGATTATTTAGACGGTGAGCTTCCGGTCCGGGATATTTATGACTACTATGAACGCACGAAGAAGATCCCCTCTACGACCTCCACCAATGCTCACGAGTACGAAGAGTTCTTTACCAATATAAGAGAGAAATTCCCGGATTGCATCATTGTACATATTGGATATACATCAAAAGCGTCTTCTTCTTTTCAAAATGCTGTGATTGCAGCGGAGGAATTTGAAGACATCTACCTCATTGATGCTCTGAACGTTACGGGAGGATTAGCTGCGATTGTATTGTACGCCGCTAATGTATTAGAAGAAGAACCTGACATTAAACCGGAACAGTTAGTTGAAAAAATAAAGGCCATCGTTCCTAACTCAAGGCTTTCTTTCATACCAGGCAGCCTTGAGTTTCTTAAAGCGGGAGGACGAGTCAGCAATATGGCTTCTTTGATTGGAACGTTGTTGAAAATAAAGCCATGCATAGAATTGAAGGATGGAAAGCTAATGTCTACAAAGAAGTACCGTGGGAAAATGAGTGGAGCTACGGAAAAACTCTTTCATGATTACGTAAAGGAATTCAATATTGATCGGAAGCAACTGTATTTTATCTACTCAATAGGTCTTGATGAACAGATCAAGCAGCGGATGGAGGAGGTTGCTAAAGAAGAAGGATTCGACAATATAAGATGGATCCAAGCGGGCGGTATGATCTCGACCCATTCTGGACCCGGGGGATTTGGTGTAGCGGGGTTAGAGCAATAGCTCGGTGAAAGCTATTGATCGTAAGTCGTATAAAAAGGAGGGGAGCTATCCTCCTTTATATTGGAGGGTTATGATGAAGCTAATCGTAGGTAGTCTCCTTATTGTTATGAGTATTGTCCACGTCATTTATGGTGAAAAAATGCAAGTGGATGAAATAAAGAAACTTCATGCTAGCAACATATTAATGGGATCGTTTAGAGTAATGTCTTTACAGGGCGGGATGCTTCTATTTGCAGTGGGGATCGTAGAGATCTTAACGTTTTACAATTTAATTGTATTATCAGGGGTTGCAGCATATATCCCATTAGGCATTCTTTGTTTGAATGTAGTATCCCTTCTCACCGTTTCTCTCATTAAACACCCAGAATTGATCAAAGCTACAATCCCTCAGCTTCTAATCTTTCTAATCATCATAATTCTTGAATTACTGAGTGTTCGTTAGCTTTCAAAGTGGCGCATGTTAGAGGTAGGGGGGAGATTTCTGGCGCCTATATGTTTTGCTTCATAAAGATTCTTTTACACGCGTTAATATTTCTGCTTTAAAAAGCCTTCCGAAGTGAGGAAGGCTTTTAGTATACATCTTTATTTCGAGTGAATGTTTTCATCTAGGAACTGCTCTTCCTCCGTAGACCCCTTCAAAGCCACGGTCGAAGACGTCCCGCCAGAGATCACTTGTGCCACTTCATCAAAGTACCCTGTTCCAACCTCACGCTGGTGGCGCGTTGCGGAATAGCCGTCTTGCTCACTCGCAAATTCAGCCTGCTGTAATTCGGAATAAGCTTCCATGCCTCTTTCTTTGTACTGTCTCGATAGCTCGAACATGCTGTGATTGAGGGCGTGGAACCCAGCTAGTGTGACGAATTGGAACTTGTAGCCCATCTTGCTAAGCTCTTGTTGGAACTGAGCGATCGTTTCATCGCTCAATTTCTTCTTCCAGTTGAAAGAAGGGGAGCAGTTGTAGGCGAGTAATTTGCCTGGGTACTTCTCATGAATGGCTTCTGCGAACTGTTTCGCTTCATCAAGATTTGGCTCAGAGGTTTCGCACCAGACCAAATCAGCATAAGGGGCATAAGAAAGCCCGCGCGCAATGGCCTGATCGAGGCCTGCCCGTGTTTTGTAAAACCCTTCAGCTGTTCGTTCACCGGTAAGGAAAGGAGCATCTTCTGGATCGATGTCGCTTGTGATTAAGTCAGCCGCATTGGCATCTGTACGGGCGATAATGATCGTCGGAACGCCCATGACATCAGCTGCGAAGCGTGCTGAAATTAAATTCCTGACAGCGGTTTGAGTAGGGAGCAATACTTTCCCGCCAAGATGGCCGCATTTCTTCTCTGATGAGAGCTGATCTTCGAAGTGGACAGCTGAAGCACCGGCTTCAATCATGCTTTTCATCAGTTCAAACACGTTGAGCTGCCCACCGAAACCTGCTTCTGCATCCGCCACAATCGGAGCAAACCAATCGATTTCGTTATGTCCTTCCATATGATGAATCTGATCGGCCCGCTGAAGCGCCTGGTTAATACGTTTCACCACTTGAGGGACGCTGTTGGCTGGGTACAGGCTTTGATCCGGGTACATATGACCTGATAGATTTGCATCAGCGGCTACTTGCCAACCGCTTAAATAGATAGCTTTCAGCCCAGCTTTTACTTGCTGCATTGCCTGGTTACCCGTTAGCGCGCCAAGGGCATGCACATATGTTTCTTCATGAAGGAGGCGCCAAAGTTTTCTCGCCCCTTGATCAGCAAGCGTGTACTCGATATCAATCGAGCCTCTTAACTTAATCACATCCTCTGCATCATAAGGACGCGTCACATGTCCATATCGGCTCTCATCGTTCCATGCTTTCAATAGTTTCTCTATACGTTCTTTCGTCATCTTCTACCATCCCCCTTAAGATAAATGCTTATAGGCTTCGAGCGTTAAAAACTCAGCGAAATCGTCATCTTGAACCAACGTATCGAATAAAGCTTCAGCCTCTTCAAAAGATCCCTCCTGAAAGGCCTCAAGGCCAACTTCTTGTTCGATCGCGATCATTTCTTCCTTCTTCCATTGCGTCACTAATTCAAGAGTGACCTTCCTGCCATCATCCAAGATTCCCTTAGGATGACGAATCCACTGCCAGATTTGAGCACGGGAAATCTCAGCCGTTGCAGCGTCTTCCATCAGGTTATGGATCGGGGCTGCGCCTCTGCCGTCGAGCCAGGAGGCCAAGTATTGAATTCCAACATTGATATTCATCCTGACGCCACTTTCAGTTATAGATCCTTCTGGTATCTCAAGTAAATTCGCTTCTGTAATCTTGAAATCCGTTCGTAATCGACTGATCTGGTTCGGTGTACACATGTGCTCGTTAAAGACGTCCATTGCCGTTTCGACCATGGCAGGGTGAGCGACCCATGTACCGTCATGGCCGTCCGTTACTTCTCTTTGTTTATCGGATTGGACTTTTAGAAATGCGTCTTTGTTTCGCTGTTCATCGTTCTTTACAGGAATCTGAGCGGCCATTCCTCCAATCGCTGGCGCTCCTCTCCGATGGCAAGTTTGAATCGTGAGAAGAGAATAGGCTCTCATAAAAGGACTAGTCATCGTTACTTCAGAGCGGTCAGGGAGAATGACATGTGGATCATGACGGAATTTCTTCAGATAGCTGAAGATGTAATCCCAACGCCCGCAATTTAAACCAGCCGAATGGTCTTTCAGTTCATACAGGATTTCATCCATTTCAAATGCGGCCAGGATCGTCTCTAGTAAAACCGTCGCCTTAATGGTTCCGGCCGGAATGTTTAAGGTTTTTTGAGAAAATAGGAAGACATCATTCCACAGCCTTGCCTCTAAATGGTTCTCAAGCTTCGGCAGGTAAAAGTAAGGCCCTGAGCCTTTCTCGATGAGCTGCTGCGCGTTATGAAAGAAATAAAGTCCAAAATCAACTAAGCTCGCAGAAGCGGTCTCGCCGTTTAAGTTCATATGCTTCTCCTCAAGGTGCCAGCCTCTCGGGCGAACCATTAGAGTAGCGGTGTCTTTCTTTAATGTATACACTTTGCCCTTGTCATTCTGGAAAGAAATCGTTCCCCTGATAGCATCTCTAAGATTGATCTGCCCTTGAATCGTATTGCCCCAGGTAGGGGAATTGGCATCTTCGAAATCCGCCATAAACACCTTAGCCCCTGAGTTCAGTCCATTGATGACCATTTTTCGATCAACAGGCCCTGTTATTTCAACCCGCCGATCCTGCAAATCACGGGGGAGAGGAGCAACGCGCCACTCCGTCTCTCGAACAGAGGCAGAGTCTTTCGGGAAGGAAGGTTTCACTCCCGTGTTTAATTGGCTCTGGATTTCTCTCCGCTTTGCTAATAGCTCTAATCTTCTAGAGTTAAAACGATGATGAAGTTGTTCTAAGAAAGCTAAAGCCTCCGGTGTCAATATCTCAGCAAAGGAAGGAGAAAGCTCTCCCTCCACCACCCAGTTGTTTGTTATCTTTTCCACACAAACGCCACCTTTTTAAAGGATTCAAAACCTTTTGTTGTTGCTATAAAACAGAAGCTACTCATCTTTCTTAGAAAGACAACGATCGCATTCCATCATGTACGTATAAACCTGCGCCTTCGCCTCTGTACCACACTGAGGACAAGAAACCGTCCCTTTTTGATCTGAATGTTTCATAATTATTCGCTCCTTTTATATAACAAAATTTTAATTTTGCTAACTGTGATGGTACAGATTACGCAAGAGGGCTTGGATGTGTAACTGTTATTTTCATTATTTCGGAAACTCTTAGTTTAGAGAATGTTTCCGTTAGCTTTTATGGGATGTAAGGCGTGCCTGGAAACTACTCGCTTTCCTGTGGGGAGCTAGTGAGCCTCCTCAGACGCCCCCAGCTCATACAAACGTAACGGCCCTATACTCCAAAGATTCGATTGTTCACAAATTTGTGAAATGTTTCACAAACCGTAAGCACTCTCTGGTGATATGATATAACCAACCAAAGAAAACAAGGAGTGATAACCATGATCCTCTGCAAATGGCAAGACTTCACCACGGACACTGAAACCTACACACTTGAATTGTTTGAACAAAGTTTAGGCGATGAGTTTAAAGCAATGATGTTAGAGGATGGAGAAGAAATCCCATCATATATCTGGACGACCAATCATGTTGTGATGATTAAACAGAACGCACGGATGTATAAAGATATTTCCTTTGTTAAAATTCCGCGTAACCCAGTTTGTGCTTAAGGGATAAGAAGTGCTTTTTATAAATAATCATGTGAAATAATTCACAATATTATGGGGGGTTTAAAAATGGCTGTTGAGGAAAAGCAGTTAAAACTCGAAAAGGCTTCAAAAATGGTGGACGTACTGGTGGCAAATGGGAAAAAGGCTTTAGTGGGAATGAAGGAACTGAGCCAGGAGCAAATTGATTTCATAGTGAAGGAAATGGCTCTTGCTGGATTGGATCAACACATGCCCCTTGCGAAATTAGCAGTAGAAGAAACAAAACGCGGGGTTTATGAAGATAAAATTATTAAAAACTTGTTTTCAACGGAATACATTTATCACAACATTAAATACGATAAAACTGTCGGCGTCATCAACGATGTAAGGGAAGAGGGCATGGTAGAAATCGCAGAGCCGGTTGGTGTGATTGCTGGTGTGACACCTGTTACGAATCCAACTTCAACGACTATGTTTAAAGCGATTACGTCGATTAAAACAGGAAATCCGATTATCTTTGCTTTCCATCCTTCTGCTCAGAGATGTAGTACAGAAGCAGCCAGAGTGTTAAGAGATGCAGCCGTTCGTGCTGGGGCACCGGAACACTGTATCCAATGGATCGAGGCTCCTTCTTTAGAAGCGACGCAGCAACTGATGAATCATGATGGGATCTCTTTAATTCTGGCTACAGGTGGTGCTGGAATGGTGAAGTCAGCCTATAGCTCAGGGAAACCAGCCCTTGGAGTGGGGCCTGGTAACGTTCCTTGTTATATTGAGAAGACCGCGAATCTAAAACGATCCGTGAATGACCTGATCCTTTCCAAAACGTTTGATAATGGAATGATTTGTGCATCTGAGCAAGCAGTCATTATTGATCAAGAAATCTATGAGGACGTTAAACAGGAAATGATCGATAACAAATGCTATTTCTTAAATCCTTCCGAACGAGCCAAAGTCGAGAAGCTGGTTATAAATGAGCATTCCTGTGCCGTTAATGCAGATATTGTAGGGAAGCCAGCCTTTGAGATTGCCCAAATGGCAGGGATCACGGTTCCTGAAGATACAAAGATGTTAGTAGCAGAATTAAAAGGAGTAGGCCCTAAACACCCACTATCCCGCGAAAAGCTTAGCCCGGTTCTAGCCTGTTACCGAGTTCATTCAACAGAGGAAGGGTTCAAAAGAGCTGAAGAAATGCTAGAGTTTGGTGGGTTAGGTCACTCCGCTGTCATTCACTCAGAAGATCAAGGGGTCATCGATGCTTTCGGATTAAGGATGAAAGCGGGCCGGCTTATTGTAAATGCTCCATCCTCACAAGGGGCTATTGGCGATATTTATAATGCTTACATGCCTTCATTGACACTCGGATGCGGAACCTACGGAGGGAACTCTGTTTCAACGAATGTTGGTGCTGTTCACTTAATTAATGTCAAGAAAATGGCGAAACGAACCAATAACATGCAATGGTTTAAGATTCCTCCTAAAATTTACTTCGAGAAGAACTCTATTCAATATTTAGCGAAGATGCCGAAGATCTCAAGAGCCTTTATCGTGACAGACGAAGGTATGGTGAAACTGGGATATGTAGATAAAATCTTGCACTACTTACGGAAACGTCCAGATTATGTGCACTGTGAAATCTTCTCTGATGTTGAAACGGATCCATCTAGTGACACAGTGATGCGTGGGGCGGAAATGATGAAGCAATTCCAGCCAGACGTGATTATCGCATTAGGTGGAGGATCCGCGATGGATGCCGCCAAGGGAATGTGGCTCTTCTACGAACAACCAGACACAGATTTCAACGGGTTAAAGCAGAAATTCTTAGACATTCGAAAACGTGTATTCAAATACCCTGAACTTGGATTACAAGCCCAATTTGTAGCGATTCCTACCACATCAGGAACAGGTTCAGAGGTCACATCCTTCTCGGTTATTACCGATAAAGAAGAGAATGTGAAATACCCGTTAGCTGATTATGAGCTCACACCCGACGTTGCCATTATTGATCCGCAGTTTGTGATGACCGTACCAAAAGTCGTCACTGCCGATACAGGCATGGACGTCCTGACTCATGCGATTGAAGCGTACGTATCGAATATGGCAAACGATTATACAGACGGACTTGCGATGAAAGCAATCCAGCTTGTGTTTGAGTATCTGCCAAGAGCGTACCGGAATGGAGATAAGGATGAAGAAGCTCGTGAGAAGATGCATAATGCATCAACGATCGCTGGAATGGCTTTTGCCAATGCATTCTTAGGGATTAACCATAGTTTGGCTCATAAACTAGGCGCTGAGTTCCATATTGCACACGGGCGGTCAAACGCCATTTTGATGCCACACGTCATCCGTTTCAATGCACTGAAACCGACGAAGTTTACGGCCTTCCCTAAATATGAACACTTTAAAGCTGATGTCCGCTATGCTGAAATCGCTCGTATGCTCGGTTTACCAGCTCGTACGACCGAGGAAGGCGTTGAGAGTTTAGTGCAAGCCATTGTGAACTTGGCTAAGGAATTGAATATCCCAATGAGCATAGCTGAGAATGGGGTAGATGCAAAAGAGTTTGAAGCCAAGGTAGATCGATTAGCCGACCGTGCGTTTGAAGACCAATGCACAACGGCAAATCCTAAATTGCCGCTCGTAACAGAGCTAGCAGAAGTTTATCGTCAAGCGTATAAAGGGGTCTAACAAAGGACCGTTTTTAAGCCTTCTACACGTGTAGAAGGCTTTTTTTCATGGGGAGAAAACGGGTGCTGGTGTCTCTCTTCACCTTACAAAATGTAAACTATATGCAACATTTTGTAAGGTGCTGAATATGAATATAGAGGAGGTGGATGCATTGAGAAACAAACAGATGAAGATCGCCCGGGTGGAGTCTGAATTATCTCAAGAGCAATTAGCCGAGATTGTCGGAGTCACGAGGCAAACCATTCATTTAATCGAAGCCGGAAACTATAATCCTAGTCTTAAATTGTGTTGTGCCATATGCAAAGCCTTAAATAGAACGTTAAATGATTTATTCTGGGAGGAATGATGAATATGGAAAAGGTAGTAAAAGAAACAAAGTGGGCGATCCTTATTTTGATCCTTGTTAGCATAGCCCTTCTTGGAACCTGGGGTGTTGTAAACGTTTATGATTATAACTTAGTTAATCAGAGTGCTCTTCTGGCGTTATCGCTTATTCCTTTGAGTGCAGCCCTCGCTTCTTACATGAAACTGACGAAAATAAAGAAGAATCCTAGTTTGATGGTATCCGAGACGGATGAGAGGCTTGTCTCACAGAAAAACGAAGCCGCTGCCCAAACATTAAAGGTGCTTCAAGCTGTGTTGTTCTTCCTCTATTTGGGATACACGTTTATGATCCCGGAAGACGTCTTTACGTCCATTGTTTGGTGGCTTGCGTTAGGTCTTTTCTTCTTTTCGATATTTGCTCCCGTTATGTTTCGCCATATTGGAAAGAAGGACTAATAAAGCTTGAGTAAGGATCTTTTTTCAAATAAAAGACTATGCAAAAGCACCCTAAGATATCTTATCTAAGGGTGCTTGCTTTCATTATTCGCTATTCTCTTTTAGAAAAAAGATACAGTTACCAAAATATCCCGATAATAGCCGTAATCGCAACGGCTGCGCCGGCGATAATGCTAGCCACTTCGGTCGTTGTATTGCGATTGGGTTTTTTTAGGTCTTCGACTTCTCTTTTTAATTTCTCGAATTCTTCTCGTGTAGGATGATCCAATTGAATGGCCTCCGATCTAGATTATAGGATGTCTTGCTTTTGGAATCTGTAGAAACCAATGACGGCTAATACGAGAGAGTATACAAAGATGATCGTCAGCGAAAACAGTAAACCTTCTCCAGCCCCCATCACCATTTCCCCAGGGTTATTGATAAGCGTATTATCGCTATATACCTGGAGCGTAAGGTTTGGGTAAATAAAGTAACTTGTGTTCCAGTTTAGTAATTCGAGAATGCCTGTCACCATGCTACCTGCTGTATCGATGACAAAGAATAAGACAACCGCCACGACAGTGCTCTTAAACAAGGTTCCAACCAGAACAGAAAGGCAAAGGTAAAACACGTAGACAGGAATTTGATAGAGACAACTTAATACAGCTGTCATGAAAAGATTCTCAGATGCTTGTGATGCATCAAACATTAACACTGAGACAAGGAAGATCACAATGTTAAAGACGACCATTAGAAGTAATGTAGCCAGGAACCCACTTATAAGTTTGGACCCTAGAAGTGAAAGGCGTGAAATGGGTCGAATAGCCAGTTGCTTGATCGTCCCTTTATGAAATTCACTTGTAATGGAAGAGGTGGTTATAATGACGCCATAAAACAGCAGAAACAATCCGTTAATGAAAGACTGGGAAAGCGTAAGGAATGTCCCGGCTGTCGGTAATGCATTTTCATCCAAGAAGATGCGAAGAGAAATGGATAGAATGAGGTACAAGCCAATTACAATGATCAGGAACCATTTCACTCGGTTTCGATACCAGGTCTTTAACAGCTCATTATAAATTAAAGAACTCATGCGTCTTCACCTCCTGTTAGTTCTAGGAATTGATCTTCAAGGGTATCTTTCAGGATGACTTCATATAACAAGATCCCACGGTCTGTAGCTGCTTTAATAATGGTTGGAATCTGATCTTGCTCAATTCCTGAGAGCGTTATGTACTTTTTATCTTCTTCGACTCTCCCGTATTCCTCGAGTATAGGGATAAGGTCCGCGTTAGAAGTAGCACGGAATAAAGCTTTCACTTTCTGCTGTTCCGACTTAGAGGAATCAGTCATGGAGAACTGTTTTACAAATTTTCCATCCTGGATAATCAATACTTCATCGCACATCATCTCTGCTTCTGATAAGAGGTGAGTGGACACCAGTACTGTAACTCCTTCTTCGTCTGCTAAGGTTCTGAGGTAGCTACGCAATTCCCGAATTCCTTTTGGATCGAGCCCATTGGTCGGCTCATCAAGGATAAGGATAGACGGTTTGTGAAGAAGTGCCTGTGCAATGCCGAGCCTTTGCTTCATACCTAAAGAATACGTCTTTACTTTATCCGTAATGGCCTTTTCCAACTCTACGAAACTTACAAGCTCGTTGATTCGTTCTCGTGAAATCTTAGGCGTGTGCATACGGCTGAAGTGCTGCATGTTCTCGAGTCCTGACATGAGATTGTACATTTCAGGATTTTCAACGACAGCCCCGATGTTTGAAAGAGCTTTGTTTCGCTCTGTCTTCATGTTCGCTCCGTTTACGATAATTTCTCCTTTGTCAGCGTGGAGAAGACTGACAAGCATACGAATCGTTGTTGTCTTCCCGGCTCCATTTGGCCCAAGGAATCCATAGATTTTCCCTTTATCGAGTTCGAAGGAAAGGTCATCAATAATCGTTTTTTTCTTAAACGACTTTGATAGATTTTTAACTATAAGTGGTTTAGATGACAAACAATCAGCCCCTTTTTATTTTCCTGTCTTCCTTTACGGTTGTGGTAAATAAAAGGTTTCAAACCAATTTAAGGAACACAACTCCAACCGTACCATAAACTTACATTTTGTGGAATGAAAATTGGTAGATCAAGAGGAAACAGTGGCTCGGAATGGAGGTTATATCCAAGGGGACTGGAGTTCTCACTCGTTTTACTGTTTGCTCCCTGTAGTATATAATGGAGTGTCAAAGAAGAAGAAAAGTTGGGAAGTGCCTATGAATAAACGAAAGAATAACGGATACAAGAAGTCTGGGAATAAACCTAGAAACAAACCCAATAGATCTGAGAAGCCGTACGGTAAACATTCACAAGGAAGTCGTGGAGACAGCAAGTCAAAAGGAAAGCGCAATGCGCCTGATAAGCGTAAGCGTGGCGGCGGGAAAGCTGTAACAGCTGAAGTCACCTGTTCTGGCCTGACTGCTGAGGGGAAAGGGATTGCTCAGTGGGAAGGGAAAGAGCTTGAAGTCCCGCATCTCTTACCTGGAGAGAAGGCTGAAGTCCTTGTTTCGAAACAGGGCCCCTATGTAAATGCGGAAGTGAAGCGGGTCGTTACCCCGGCAAAAGAACGGGTGGAGCCACCTTGTCCGTATTACTATCAGTGCGGAGGCTGTCAGCTTCAGCATATGACCAATAACGCACAAGACCGTTTCAAGCAGAGAACGATTGATAAGCTAATGAAGCCATTTGGCAAGCCCCAACCGATTCTGACGATGGACCACCCGTATGATTATCGAAACAAGAGCCATACAACATTTGGTCTGAATCAAAATCGTCAGGTCATTGGCGGACTGTATGCCCAGAACAGCCATGAGATCATTCCGATGGACCGTTGTCTCATTCATGATCCGAAAGCTGATGAGATTGTGAACACGATTAAAGACTATCTCAAGAATTCAAAAATGCAGCCTTACAATGAAGACACTGGACAAGGGTTTCTGCGTCACGTGCTCATTAAGGTCGGTAAGGTCAGCGGAGAGATTATGGTCGTACTCGTTACTGCGTCGTCTGAGTTTAAAGGGAAGAACAATTTCGTGAAAGCTTTACGTAAAGCTCACCCTGAAATCACAACCCTTCTGATGAACGTGAACAATAAGAAAACGTCTATGGTTCTTGGTGATCAGGAGAAGGTTCTGTTTGGTAAAGGGACGATTACAGATACGCTTGGTGGAATGGAGTTTGAGATCTCGGCGAAGTCGTTCTATCAAATTAATCCGGTTCAGACGGAGAAATTGTATGGAAAAGCCATTGAAATGGCTGAACTTAAAGGGAATGAAACCGTGATTGATGCCTATTGCGGAATTGGTACAATCGGTCTTATTGCCAGTCAGAAAGCTGGAAACGTTATTGGCGTTGAACTGAACAAAGACGCTGTCCGTGACGCGATTCGTAACTCGAAGCGTAATGGTGTGAAGAATGCCAGGTTCTATCAGGGCGACGCTGGTGAATTTATGGTAAACATGGCTTCAAAAGGTGAGAAAGCCGATGTTGTCATCATGGACCCGCCACGAAGCGGTAGTGACGAAGCGTTCTTATCAAGTGTCGTGAAGCTAAAGCCCAAACGCGTCGTGTATGTATCGTGTAACCCAGAAACACAAGCTCGTGATCTGAAATACTTGGTGAAGAACGGGTATCAGGTGGATGGCATTCAGCCAGTCGACATGTTCCCACAAACGTACCACGTAGAATCAGTTGTGAAATTAGTACGGAAAGATTAAACAGGAAACCGATTAGGGTTTCCTGTTTTTTTATGCCTACAATTCCTCTATAGCCGTTTTGTCTTTTAAGCATGTTCTATGATGCTCTTCATACACTAAATTATGAATCTGTGTATAAAGGGGGAGAGGTATGAGTTATACCGTTCCAGGAGGGCAGCCGCAGGGGAAGTCAGGCTTTGTGACGAGCAAGATCAGAGAAGCGATGGTTGCAGAATTAACGGCCATCAATGAGTATGCTTCTCATATTGCGAACTCAAAAATGGAAAAGGTGAATAGGGTCTGGAGAATGATCATGTTAGATGAGAAAAAGCACTACGGCATGTTTCTAACGCTTTTGCGGAAATATGACCCGATGCAATATGAAGCGTATCTCTATTATCAGAATCACCCCATGAAAGGCGATGGACCAATTCAGCCTTATACACCCGATTATAATGATCAGATGATCTTGAATCTTGTTAGAAATGATATTAAAGGTGAGCTCGAAGCAGCCATTCTTTATGATGACTATGCTTCTAAGATTCCTTATGCTGATGTGAAGCAAGTCTTTCAGGTTATTAGCCGGGATGAGAAATATCATGTCGAGCATTTAACCCAACTGTTACTTCATTATGATCCCGATCCTTATAATGGATTGAAGGAATAATTTTTTGATGGAAAGTTCAGAATATTATTTACAAAAGTAGATACATGCGTTAAAGTGATAAAGTATAACTGAATAGACGATTTCAATTCTTATCAAGAGTGACCGAGGGATAGGCCCGTTGACGTCACAGCAACCTTCCTAATGGAGTGGTGCTAAATCCGGCAGAATGAAGAACATTCTGGGAGATAAGAGTTTTGCAGGTCTTACATTAGCGAAACTCTCTTCCAAATGGAAAAGAGTTTTTTTATTTTTACAAGACTTATCTAGGGCAATGAATAAACAACAGTTAAGAAATGGGGGGAGATCGATGATTTCAATACAGCAGTTGAGTAAAACGTATGAATCGAAAGAAGGTACCGTTGTAGGGGTAGACAATGTATCGCTACATATCAATCAAGGAGAAGTGTTTGGGATTGTTGGATATAGCGGAGCTGGAAAAAGTACGCTCTTGCGTTGCCTGAATATCCTAGAGCGTCCAACAAGTGGCACGGTGACGATAGATGGAATCGATCTCATGTCTCTATCATCTAAAGAACTAAGGAAAGCACGTCAATCAATTGGAATGATCTTTCAGGGATTTCACCTTGCAATGGCCAAAACCGTAGCAGAAAATGTAGGGTTTGCCTTAAAGGCGGCTGGGGTGGGGCGTGTTGAGCGTCAGCAACGAGCGGAGGAGCTGCTCGAGCTTGTTGGTTTATCTGATAAAGCCAACCAATATCCAGCACAGCTGAGCGGAGGTCAAAAGCAGCGGGTGAGTATTGCTAGAGCTCTTGCGAATAATCCGAAAGTGCTACTGTGTGATGAAGCGACTTCAGCTCTTGATCCAAATACAACCCAGTCCATTCTTCAGCTTCTGAAGAAGATTAATCGGGAACTAGGACTCACCATTGTATTGATTACGCACGAAATGGAAGTTGTGAAAGAAATCTGCGACCGATGTGCCGTTATGGAAGAGGGCAGGGTCGTTGAAGAAGGAAACACCTACGATATCTTTGCTCATCCAAAGAATGAGCTGACCGAGCGGTTTATCAAGACCGTCATCGACTTTACGATTCCTGAGGCCCTTCTTAAGAAGAGTCAGGGGACGATTGTGTTATTGAAATTCACGGGAGAGCTAGCTGGTGAAGCGATCGTATCTGATCTGCTGCAGGAACATAGGATTCGAGGGAATATCCTTCACGGAAAGATTGACTATATTCAGGAGAAACCGCTTGGCACCTTCGTCATGGAATTAAAAGGAGACGACCAGGAAGTGAGCCTGGCCCTCGCAAGTTTACGAGAAACATTAGGTGAAGTGGAGGTGATAGAGAATGATCGATCAACTGATTACACTATGGCCAGAGCTGAGTAAGTCTTTCGTTGATACATTAATCATGGTAGGCATTGGATTAGTCGTCTCATTTATCGTTGGATTACCACTCGGGTTACTCTTATTTGTAACGGATCGAGATTTGTTCCTTCAGAATAAATGGGTGAAGAGTATAACTGGTGTCATCGTTAACCTTGTTCGTTCGGTTCCGTTTATTATTCTATTAGTCTTTTTGTTTCCGTTTACCGATCTCTTATTAGGAACAACGACAGGGCCAGTCGCAGCTTCTGTTTCATTATCAGTAGCCGCAATTCCGTTCTATGCACGAATCGTGGAGTCGTCCGCTAGAGATATAGACCGAGGTGTGATTGAAGCCGCCATCTCTTGTGGAGCGTCCCCGTGGTTAATTATTAAAGACATCATCTTCCCTGAGATTAAATCAGGGCTGATCAGCGGGTTAACGATTACCGCAATCAGTCTCGTTGGCTATTCAGCCATGGCCGGAACGATTGGAGGCGGTGGTATCGGGGATTTAGCGATCCGATATGGATATTATCGTTATGACAACTTCGTTATGTTTACGACGGTTATTCTCTTAATTGTCATGGTTCAGGTTATTCAATACGTGGGAGATTTCACAGCAAAATCAGTCAAAAAGAGCTAATAAAGGAGAAGATTCTAATGAAAAAATTATTCGCACTAGGTATAGCCCTATTAACCCTTACCGTGTTAGCAGCTTGCGGAGAAGACGAAGGTGCAGACGCTTCTGGGAAAGAGACGATTCAATTCGGAGCAACCTCAGGTCCATACAGTGATATGGTCACAAAAGCGATCGCTCCCCTTCTAGAGGAAAAAGGATATGAAGTGAAAAACAAGGAATTTACAGACTATGTACAGCCTAATAAAGCATTAGCAAGCGGCGATCTTGATGCAAACCTCTTTCAACACGGGATTTATTTAGAATCCTTTGCAAAAGAACATGATCTAGATTTATCTGAAGTGATCATTGTTCCTACAGCCCCGATGGGGATTTACTCCAATAAATATGAAGACATCGAGAGTATTGAAAAGGGAAGCTCCATGGCCCTTCCCAATGATCCGACCAATTTAGCCCGTGCCTTAATCATTTTAGAAGATGAAGGGTTAGTGAAGATCAAGGAAGACGTAGACCCTCTTCGCGCTTCGTTAAGGGATATTAAAGAGAATCCGAAAGAGCTAGAATTTGTTGAAGTAGAAGCGGCTCAGCTTCCGCGACTTGTGGATAGTGAAGACTTATCCCTTGTTCCAGGGAACTACGCTCTTGCAGCGGACATGGATCTATTAAATGCGTTAGCGCTTGAGGACATGCCGGATCAGTATCGTAACCGGGTAGCGGTGAAAACAGAAGACTTAGATTCTCAGTTTGTGAAAGATATTAAAGAAGTGATTGAGTCGGATGAGTTTGAGGAGATTATTGATGAGGAGTTTCAAGGGTTTGGTAAGCCGCAATGGATGAAAGAACAGTAAGGGGTGGAAGACTACTTTCCGGATGGAGAGTAGTCTTTTTTGTGCAATCTATTAATGTTAATTCGGCCGTTACGTTTAATGAGTGGTTGGGGTGGCTGGGGAACGACTCGCTTTCCGCGGGCGAGCTGTCGAGCCTCCTCGCTCACTTCGTTCCCTCCGGGGTCTCGTCGACCTCTTTCTCCCGCAGGAGTCTCCCCGTTCCCCAGCCACCCCTGGCTATTATTTTTGTGAACGGCCTAGTAGCTTAAAGCTTACGGAAGTTATCTTAATAATTCTTTGAACAGCTAAGAGACGTGGGAGGATTTATTCTACTTAACATTTATTAAAATTTTGCAAATATTCAATATTATTAATATAATATACAGTATCTTCCTTATATGTACCGCGTTGTAAGAGGGAGGATGAATATTTATATGGAGGGATGTTTTGGCATGAGTTCACCAGAGAGGGGTTTGGAGAGTCAAACGGAGAGAAATGGGAAGTGGGAGATGCCGGATACGTATGTGATTTTATTTGCGGTATTAATTGTAGCGTCGATTGCGACTTATCTGGTTCCATCTGGTTCTTTTGAAAGGGAAACGATTGAGGGGGTAGAGCGGGTTATACCTGGTACATATAGTGAGGTGGATGGGAATCCGGCTGGTTTTATGGATATCTTTCTTGCCTTACAAGAAGGGATGGTTCAGTCTGGAGGGTTAATCTTTCTTGTTCTGTTTGCAGGAGGGGCGTTTGAAGTGATTGAGCGTTCTGGTGCGATTAAAGGTGGAATTATCAGGGCTGTGAACAAGACGAGAGGGAAAGAGTTCTGGCTCATTGCGATTGTATCTACCTTGTTCGCTCTTGGTGGAGCTGTTGGGGCTGTTGCGAATTCGGTTATTCCTTTTGTGGCAATCGGGGTGATCATTGCCAGAGCCTTGAAGCTGGATGCGATTGTAGCGGTGTCTATTACATTTGGAGCAACGTTTGCCGGGTTTAATGTTGGCTTCTTAAATCCATATACCGTAGGAATTGCCCAATCTATAGCGGATATTCCGCTTTTCTCGGGGATGCTTTTACGAATTATCGCTTTTGTCTTTATTGTAGGAGCCACGATTCTTTATACATGGGGTTATACGAAGAAACTGCTCCATGATCCTTCAAAGAGTCTGGTCGGGATACTAGATGAGGAGGAGGCGGAAGAAGATTTAAAGGCGCCCTTTACCGGGCGACATAAGTGGATCCTTGGGTTCGTTGGGGCTGCGCTATTGTTCTTTATATTTGCGACGATTCAGTTTAAATGGACGATCAATCATATGGCTGCTTTCTTTATTATCATCGGGCTTGTAGCCGGAATCATAGCAGGGATGAATTACAATAAGGTGGCACTCACCTTTCTAGAAGGATGTCAAAAGCTTGTTTATGGTGCGTTGATTATCGGGGTGGCTCGGGCCATTTTAATCGTTATGGAGGATGCGAGCATACTCGATACAGCTGTAAATGCTTTATCTGTTCCACTGGAGGGACTAACGCCTGTTCTTTCTGCGCTCGGGATGTTTGTGGCCAATGGGGTCTTGAATTTCCTCGTTCCATCTGGGAGTGGACAAGCTATGATCTCTATGCCGATCTTGTCTCCATTAGCGGATATGGTCGGTATTACGAGGCAAGTAGCTGTACAGGCCTATCAATTCGGTGATGGCTTCACGAATAGCATCTTCCCGACGTCAGGCCCACTGATGGCCAGTCTAGCCGTAGCGGGAGTTCCATGGATTAAATGGGCGAAATGGATGCTTCCGTTATTGCTGATATGGGTTGTTATTGCGGTGATTATGCTAACAGTAGGGGTCTTGATCAATTGGGGGCCGGTTTAATGGAGAATCCTGCTGCTTAACATGTAGAGGAAGATCACTTAATCGTTAGAGAAGACCACCTGAGTAGGTGGTCTTCTTTATGTTGGTTTGGAAATTGGAGAACTTCCTGATATCAATGGTAAAATTATGAAACCACGAGAGGGATACGGACGTATATAAGGAAAGAGAAGTATTCATTGATGCAAGGGGCAATAATTATGTTTTTCTCACGCTGGACGCTTTTGCAAGTTATTCTCGTCGTATTGTTAGGGATACTGGCATTCATAGCAGAACAATTCAACCAGGCGATTGCTGTGCCTATGACTTCTTCAAAAATTCATAGTCTGGGCCCCACAGTTCTGATGATTCTATTTCTCGCTTTAACCGTCGGGGTTTTCAGTCTGATCATTCGTCTACAATTAAAAAAGAGTCCGACCATTTTTACATCTCATTTTTGGAGCAGTGCACCATTGACTTTGGCTCTTTTCTTAGGTGCATCTCTCCTCTTATTTATTACTGGATTCATGACGGACTCATTTAGGGAAGTAATTCAACAGCATCGCCTGAGTCTTTATCTCATCTTTTACTACTTTCTCTTTCTAGTATACCTTCTTGTGTTAGCCATTGTTCAAAAGGTTAAAGGAAATACGTTGAGTGCTGAGAAGAAAGTTGGTGTGTCGTTCTTTGGCACGCTAGCTTTCCTGGTGTTGACGATCTTTATGATATAAGGGGGCGGAGAAATGCTTGACGTAATGGGCTTTGTAGGGATGTTTATCCTTTTCGGTGTCATTTTAACAGGGATGGCATGGGGTTTTTGGCGGATCTACAGAAAGTGAAGTTTCTGTTTCAGAATCGGTCGGTTTGATTGATAAACACGGTAGAAAGGAGAAGTCTCTGGTGTGGTGGATTTTCTTACTATATGGGGGGCGCTGTTAGCTGTGGGACTCGTTTTATTTTTGGGTTTTATCGGGCCAGGTTGGAGGGACCGGAATAACAGGGTGTTATGTGGCGAGGAAATCGAGAAGGACAAGCAAAAGGTATACAAGGTATTGTTTCATGCAGCTATGGAAGGAGAAACAACGTGTAAGCGATGCGGAATGAAGTAATAATTGCATGTCAAAAAGCGCCATTATTCATGACGCTTTTTTTATGTCGTTCATAACAATAAGGCGGTTGTAAGCGGGTTTATTCATGTTGATTTCTTTGGGGTGAATTCTGAGTTAGTAGGGAGCGTGTGTCGAATGGAACGTGTAGGTTCAACAATTTCCGGGGAAATATTACCGGGTTAGACGTTGTGGTGCAACTCTTGGTCCTTGGTGTCCCCTTTTAAAATGATTTGTGGAATTCTGTAACAGTCTTGAATTAGTAATGATCAGGATACATAGATTTATTTTCCGTGTGGTTGGTTCGAAAGATTCGGTGAACGTCATCTTGCATATTTCCGATTGCTTCTACAAGCACAATTATCTTCCCATTCTCTACCTCGTCTTCGTACTTTTGAGCCTCTTCCGCGGGTACGCCGGAATCTTGAAGGGAACGAGAGACTCCATCTTTACGTCCCTCTGAGTTGAAGGCGATGGGGCCAGCTGAGGTTAAGTTTCCGCCACCGGGTACAGATATGAGACCAATGTTTGTGAGTAAGCCGCCAATCCCGCCTAAGCTTCTTCCGGCAATGGCTCCTAATCCAGTGGCGCTGCCAGCACCATCTGCAATTTCGTCTTCATTTGAAGATATGGACTTCTCCTTTTCATCCTCTAATCGATTTACCTTCTCTTCTTCCTTCGCAAAAATAGAAATATCTTTAGAATCGTATCCGAGGTGTTGCAATTCTGATATTGCGCTTTCTGCATGATTAACCTTTGAGAAAACGCCTCCTATAATCTTTGCATCCATTGTTTCATCCTCCTTCATCGTCTTATAGGTTGTATACCCGAATAATTGGGAGATGACCCTTTTTATAAGCAGAAATAAAGCAGTCAGGGTTGAGGGGAAGAGAGCGGAAAGAACATTCATTCGTTTCTTTTTTTGTATTTTGGGTTATAGATAAGGGTGCACCCATTATGGTTAGAAATGTTTAGGATAAGAATAAAGAAGAATGTATAGAAAGGATGAATCAGAATGAAAGTACTTGTAGTAGGAGCAAATGGTCAAGTTGGGAAACATCTTGTGAAGAAGATCCAGGATACAGAAGGTCTTCAAGCGAAGGCAATGATACGTAAAGAAGAACAAGCATCTTACTTTAAAGACTTAGGTGCGGAGCCTGTTGTTGTCGATTTAGAAGGAAACACAGACGAGATTACGAAAGCCACTGAAGGTGTGGACGCTGTTGTATTCACTGCAGGTTCAGGACCTAACACAGGACCTGACAAAACAATGCTAATTGACTTAGACGGTGCCGTGAAAACCATTGAAGCCGCTAAATCTGCAGGAGTGAAGCGCTACGTCATGATTAGTTCATTTGATACGACACGTGAGGCGATCCAGGAAGCTCCATCTTCCTTCTCCCCTTATGTAGCTGCGAAGCACTATGCGGATGATTGGTTACGCCGAACAGACCTGGATTATACCATTATCCATCCAGGTATGCTGACAAATGATGAAGGAACAGGCCAGATTCAAGCAGCTGAAAAGGTAGAAAGAGGCGAGATTCCACGTGAAGATGTAGCAAGTGTGATCTTAGCGAGTCTGCAAGATAATTCTACAGTCGGCAAAGAGTTCCAAATTGTTGGCGGATCCACATCCGTTACAGGTGCCGTGAAATCAGTCTAAAACGACAATAAGAACTTTCCTAGTAAACCTCTCAAGGTTAAATCCTTGAGAGGTTTATTTTATGTCTTCTCATTCGTCCTCCTCTTCACTACAAGCACTTCAACGCCTCTTAGGAATCTTGATCAAACGTTTGATCAAGACACCAAACCGCATGGGAGAAACGGTCTAATCGTTTTATTCTTACCTAGATTCTCCTCGTGAGACCCTTCCGTAATTCATTTACAAATGAAGAACGAACTTTATTCCTTTCATCAAATTTTCACATTCGTTTTATAGTGTGATGGTAAACAGAAGAAAAGGAGGGGGATTCAAAAGGTGGTATTAGGTCCTCTTGTTTTACCGGTTCACCTCGTGGTCTTAACCATTTCCCTTGGAAGTGGTGTGTTCTTCTTTATGTTGACAAGTCCGTTTTCTAAAACGAGGACACGTCATGTACTTAGTGAAATGATTGGACTGTTTGTTTGGCTGGTCGTTTTTGTTTGGATAGGGAAGGTCTTATTGAAATGGAGGTTATTCTTTGAGGATCCTGTGTCGATACTTATTTATCCTAGTAATCATCAAGCGCTCTATATAGGTATTGTTTTCACCGTTTTATATAGCTTATGGGCGTACCGGGATCGAGAGAAACTTCAGGGGATAGGCTTATCCGCGCTTGTCATGCTGAACTATGCTTCCTTTGTTTATTTCTTTATTTCGGTAATTTGGGCATCAGGCAGAGCGGTTTACTTAGGAGAAATGGCCCTCGGGGTCGTCCTTGTGATCTGGCAAGTTGTAGTAATCAACAGAGATTCAGCGACAAGTGGATGGGCGGGAATAGCGGGGGCGCTTAGTGTTGGAAAGCTTATACTGGCTTTACAATTTGGTGAAACGTTTTTCTTTCATTACAAAGTCGATCTATGGTTTTGGATTTTCATTGGAATGTTGTTCATTCCGTTATTCTATAAAAAGAAGGTGAGAATATGACAGCTTCTGCAGCAGAGCTTACAATCTGGCTGGCATTTGGGGCAGGGGTGCTCTCATTTATATCCCCATGTACGCTACCTTTATTTCCTGCTTATTTGTCCTATATCACAGGAGTTAGCGTGAAAGAATTGAAGGACTCTTCTTCGTTTGCGATTCGGAAAACATTACTCCTCCACTCCATATTCTTTTTACTAGGTGTGTCCCTGATTTTTATGGGACTTGGAATTGGAGTTTCGTTGCTTGGTCAATGGATTCAAGGATTGTTAACCGGGAATTCAGGAGTCTTGCTTCAGCGTTTAGCTGGTATTTTTATTGTTTTAATGGGCTTTTTAATAACGGGGTGGTTAAGAATTCCGCTCTTTATGAATGAAAAGAGAATGAGGTTGGCCAAAAAGCCTGCGGGCTACCTGGGGACGGTGTTTGTAGGTGTTGGATTCGCCGCTGGATGGACACCGTGTATAGGACCGATCTTTGCTTCCATACTCGTCGTAGCAGGGACAAATCCAACAGAGGGAACCTTGTATACCCTTATGTATATCATCGGGTTCTCTGTTCCGTTTCTTGTACTTTCTTTCTTCCTTGGTTCCACCAGGTGGATTGTGAAATACAGTGAACGTTTCATGAAAATTGGAGGAAGTATCATGATTGGAATGGGTGTGTTGCTGTTTACTGGACAGATGGCTAGTCTCTCAAACTACCTGTTGCAACTTCTCGATGGAACTTGGTTTTCAAATTTAGGATAGGAGGAGAACGATGAATATAAAGCGTATCATCATTGTGGCGATCTTCGTAGGGATGTTTGGATGGGCGATTTACGATTTTACTAGTGAGGAGCAAAATACGTCAGACGTTTTGGAACAGAATTCTAATGGGCAAGGGGAATCTGGAGCTAATATAGAAGAAGGGTTAGAGGTCGGACAGAAAGCACCTGACTTTGAAGTAAAAACGTTACAAGGAGAGAAAGCCTCCTTATCGAACTATAAAGGAGAAAGGATTATGCTGAACTTCTGGGCTACATGGTGCCCTCCCTGTCGAGCGGAAATGCCAGATATGGAGAAGTTCTATCAGAATAAAGACGTTACGATCCTTGCTGTTAATTTAACGGGAACAGAAGCAAAGGTGGACGATGTCCATGCGTTTAAAAAGGAGTATGGGTTAAGCTTTCCCGTTCTTTTAGATCAAGGGAATGAAGTCGCGACTATGTATCAGATCAGGCCCATTCCAACTACATATATGATTGATTCAGAAGGGATCATTCAACACAAATCATTGGGGGCTATGAATTACGAACGAATGGTGCAGCAATTTGAGAACATGAAGTAAGAAAGATACTATAAAGTGGTGATGCCTATGAAACAAACAATTTTAATCGTAGAAGACGACAAAATGATACGACAACTCGTTGCGATCTATTTAAATAAAGAGGGGTATGAAACGATCGAGGCTGCGGATGGAGAAGAAGCCAAAAGAGCTTTCCTGACCTATCATCCTTGCTTGGTGATATTGGATTTAATGCTTCCGAAGGTGAGTGGAGAAGAGGTTTGCAGATGGATTAGGGAACAGGAGAGAAATGAAGTATCGATTATTATGCTTACGGCTAAAGCAAAAACGAGTGATAAAATCACGGGGCTTCGTATGGGGGCGGATGATTACTTAACGAAACCGTTTGAGCCAGATGAATTAGTCGCTCATGTTGAAGCGGTTCTCCGTCGAACAGGGCAGTTTTGCCAAAAAATCGTGCATGACGGATTGTGTATTAAACCCCGTAAAGG
Source organism: Pontibacillus sp. HN14 (assembly GCF_021129245.1). NCBI lineage: Bacteria > Bacillati > Bacillota > Bacilli > Caryophanales > Bacillaceae > Pontibacillus > Pontibacillus sp. HN14. The sequence continues at coordinate 49,918 of NZ_JAJOLR010000010.1, forward strand.
CGAGGTCCTCCTGTATGAAACAGCGGTGAACCTGACGAAATATGAATTTAATATGCTCTATTATTTTATGACCAACCCAAATCGAGTCTTAACCCGGGAACAACTCTTGCAAAATCTCTACCCATTAGCGGAACAAACCGTGTTAGATCGAACAATCGATGCTCATATCAAGAAACTTCGGGAAAAGGTTGAAAAAGACCCATCACACCCTAAGAGAATACAAACGGTTAGAGGAATGGGGTATAAATTTGTCACTGAATAAATGGATCTCCTCTCATTGGCACAAGGGATTCCTGTTTCGGATGACCATATTAAATGTGTTCATTATTACGATCTTTGTTGGCATTAGTGGGTGGTCTATTTATAATACGGCGTGCTTCCTGGTGGCGAATATGGATACGGGTACTGTTCGTCAGTCGCATTTTCGTGAAACCCTTTTTCAATATCTGTGGATCTTTAGTTTGTGCGCCATCATTTTGGGGAGTATGGTCAATTATCTATTTACCAAGAAACTGTTAAGGCCTGTGAGAGATTTAATTGAGACAACCAAAACATTAAAAGAAGGAAAGTATCCTAAGCCGATCTCGATGAGTAATGGTAGCGAAATGGATGAGTTTATAGGGCATTACAATGAATTGGTCAGACAATTAGAAGCAAATGAACATCAACGAAAGAAAATCGTTACTGATCTCTCCCATGAACTTAGAACCCCATTATCGAATATTAGCGGCTATTTAAATGCCCTCAAGTCGGGTGTGATAGACGGGAGCCAAGAATTATATGGCAGTCTATATGAAGAGTCCAAGCGTCTCACTCATATGATCCAACAGCTTGATCAATTAAAAGAATGGGACAATGGATCTCACCAACGCCTGGCTAAAAGGGGGAGGGTGAATATACAGGAGGTGGTCCAAACTTCTGTCTTAACCTTTAAGAGAACCTTAGAGCAACGAGGAATTGAATGGGAGGTTCAAGTAGAGTCTCAGGAATTGCTTGTGGACCAGGAGGGGGTTCAACAGGTGCTGAATAATCTTCTAGATAACGCCATTCAATATTATATAGATGGAGCACCCCTAGTAATTGAAGGAAAGATAGATCAGGATGCGTATGAATTATCTATTCGAGGCCCTGGAAGGGTGATAGAAGAAGAGGATCAAGAGAAAATCTTTGAGCGCTTTTATCGCTCTGACCCTTCAAGAAGCAGGGAAACCGGTGGTACGGGTCTTGGACTGGCTATTGCAAAAGAGATCGTAGAACGCCATGAAGGGGAGATTGGCCTGCGATCAGATGGGAACGACCATACCTTTTGGTTTCGGCTACCTAAAGAAGGAGCACTGGATTAATCCAGTGCTCCTTCTTTACGTTGGACAAACCCTTGATCAAACGTTTGATCAAGGGTGGAAAGAAAGCTTAAACCGTCATTTTCTCTTTCAAATGCGATCCTGCAATACCTGGGTAAGTCATTTCATACGTATCTAATATGACTTCAAGGTCTTCGGGATTTAAAATATTGTACTCCTTACATAATTCACGAATGCTTTTGTTCGTTTTGATTCCTTCTTGTGCGATCTTGGCTGATTGCTCATATCCAATGTGAGGGCTTAGTGCTGTGATAACGCCTAAACTTTTCTCGACATGATCTTTTAAAGCGGCTTCGTTTGCTTGTATGTCTTTCAAGCATAAATCGGTGAAGACTTGAAACCCGTTCTTCATCACAGTCATCGATTCAAGCAGGTTGAAGATCAGGACAGGTTCCATTACATTTAAATCTAATTGACCGGCTTCACTAGCCATACTGATGGTTTGATCATTGCCAATCACTTGAAAAGCGATTTGATTGATTACTTCTGGCATCACGGGGTTTACTTTGCCAGGCATAATAGATGACCCTGGCTGTCGTGCAGGTAATAGAATTTCACAAAGGCCATTCTTCGGTCCTGAGGCCATGAGCCGTAGATCATTAGCGATTTTAGAGAGATTGGTCATCGTATTCTTTAAGGCTGATGATAGCTCTGTATAAGCATCTGTGTTCTGAGTGGCATCGACCAGATTCTCAGCGGATTCTAAAGGTAATCCGCTAATGGAAGATAAGTGCTCAACCACAAGTTTTGTGTACGTAGGATCAGCGTTCAACCCTGTCCCGACAGCAGTAGCCCCCATATTCACTTCATAGAAGTTCTCTCTCGTACGCTCAATTCGCTTAAGATCTCTTTTCACCATACGATGATAGCTTTCAAATTCTTGGCCTAATCGAATCGGGACTGCATCCTGTAGATGGGTACGTCCTACTTTAACAATGTGATCAAATTCATCTGCTTTGTCCTTGAAAGTCGCTGCCATCTCCTTCATAACATCTTCGAGCTGGCTCATTACCTGAGATATGGCCAGGTGCATGGTCGTTGGGAAGACATCGTTCGTTGATTGAGACATATTGACGTGGTTATTCGGATTAACCGATTCGTAATCCCCTTTTTTCTTTCCCATAATTTCTAACGCTCTGTTGGCGATCACTTCATTGGCGTTCATATTCAGGGAAGTACCGGCTCCACCCTGAATAGGGTCCACGAGGAATTGATCATGATGGTCGCCATTAAGGATTTCATCAGTAGATTGAACGATTGCTCTACTAATATCGGCAGGGAGCTGGTGAATGTCCCTGTTGGCTAGTGCTGCAGCCTTCTTGACTGCAGCGATGCTGTAAATTAACGCTTCATTTAATTTATAACCAGTGATCGGAAAGTTTTCTTGTGCTCGCAATGTCTGGATGCCGTAATAGGCGTTTAGTGGTACTTCTTTCTTCCCTAGAGAATCTGATTCTGTTCGAAAATGATGCGTCATATATACCGTTCCTTTCCGTGTGTAATAGTCTTATGTGGGTCAACCATAATGGACAGCTGCATATTCTTCTTCTTGGTTTTCGGGCTCTGTTTGGTTTCTTTCTTTTGAACTGACAACAACGGCTGCAGAAGCATCCCCTAATACATTGACTGATGTTCGGATCATATCTAGTATGCGGTCGATTCCTGCAAGTAAGGCGATTCCCTCTAAAGGAAGTCCGATAGAAGTCATGACCATGGAAAGCATGATTAGCCCTGCGCTTGGGACACCGGCTGTGCCGATGGAAGCGAGTGTTGCTGTTAATACGACCGTTAGCTGGTCTACAAAGGTTAGGTTCATTCCAAAGTATTGTGCGACAAACAGCACACAGACCCCTTGATAGAGTGCGGTTCCATTCATGTTAATGGTGGCTCCGAGAGGGAGAACGAAGCTGCTGATCTTTCTCGGAACTTTTAGTTGTTCTTCGGTATATTTTATAGTCATCGGTAATGTTCCGGAGCTACTCGATGTACTGAAAGCAACCATGGCTACAGGCATAATGTTTTTAAAGAATACAATCGGGCTCATCTTCCCTAGATATTTAACTGATAAAGAATAAACGATAAGTACGTGAACAAGTGAACCAATCAGTAAAGCGAGGATTACTTTTAATAACGGCCATAAAACCGCTAATCCATACTCCCCAACCGTTGGAGCAATCAGACCAAAGATGCCAATCGGAGCAAATCTCATAACAACGCCTGTGATCTTATACATGACTTCAGCTAGTTGTTCGAATAACTGGTAGAGAGGGCGGGCTTTCTCGCCGACCATCGTAATCCCAATCCCTAGAAAGATCGCGAAGAAGATAATTTGAAGCATATTGCCATCTGTTAAGGCGGCAATCGGATTGGTTGGAACGATGTTGAGTAAGGTATCTTTAATCCCCGGTGTTTCTTGAGCTTCAACAGACGGATTGGAAGATACATCGATGTCTACCCCTGTCCCAGGTGAGAAAAGGGTTCCGAAGAAGAGCCCAATTGAAATGGCGATGGCTGTTGTGACCATATAATACGATACGGTTTTAAAACTTAATTGACCTAATTCCTTAAGGTTTCCCGTGCTCGCCACTCCGACCACAAGGGATGAGAGGACAAGCGGAACAATGATAAATTGGATTAAGCGTAAAAAAAGATCGCCTAAAGGCTGTACGATTTCAAGATCAGGACCTACAATAGCACCTAAGACAATCGCTAAAACGAAAGCGAACAGTATCTGAATAACAAGATTGTTTTTCATTCTAACCCTCCCTGAATGATGTAATGAATAATGTAAGCGCATACCTACAAGTACATACGAAAAACTACTGAAATCTACGAGAAAAAGTCAGAAAATTTATTTGACTTGGGCAGGAGGTAAGGGAATGAATAAAAAGAAGGTTGGTTTCCTGCTGTTGGTGATGGTGATGGTTCCATTGGCGGGAGAACTAAAGTTTTATCCAGTGGAAGGAAACTTTCGTGTTAGTTTTGGGACTCCTTTATTTTTCTTTTTTCTTCTATGGAGAAGAAGTTTGCATCAGTATACGCTTATATTATCGGTAGCTTTGTGTGTGGTGTTGTTTAGAGTAGGGCTTGGAGTAGCTAGTGGTGAGGTGGGCGTAAGCGAGGCGTTCATGCTTCACTTCCCTGTTTTCTTCTACTACCTGACATACGGTGGATTGTTCCAGCTTCTGAACGTACCTCGTTATTACACAAAACCGTTAGTCGTTGGGGGATGCGGGGTTTTATTAGAAGTAATGGCGAGCATGGCTGAGATGGTGATCAGAAGTGGAGTGGCTGATCAAGCTGTAGGGTTTGACCTTTGGTTACTGTTAGAAGTCGCCGTCGTCCGCAGTTTCTTTGTATTAGGTTTCTTCAATATCTTACTGTATCGACAGGCTAAGATTGAAGAGGAGCAACATAAGCAGCAATCTGAACATATGATGATGGTGGTCTCAGGCTTGTATGCGGAAGCGGTGCAATTATCGAAATCTATGAAAGATGCGGAAATGGTTACGAAAGAAAGTTATGATTTGTATCGAAACATACAAGAGTTACCCGTTACAGAACGTTCTTCAGCGGTTCTTGGTATCGCTAGTCGGGTACACGAAATTAAGAAAGGCAACCAGCGGATTTACGCTGGGTTATCTCAAGTCATCTCAAGGGAAGGTGAGGCCACTTATTTACATGTGGAGAGGATCGGGAAGATTGTCAAACAAGCAAATGAACAATATGCAGCGTACCTCGGAAAACAGATTGATATCCGTCTAGTGTATGAGGGGAATCATCCTCCGTATCCTACATATGCGCTGCTTTCTGTCCTGAATAACCTGATCTCGAATGCAGTTGAAGCAATCGAAGATAAAGGGAGAATAGATCTTGAGGTTAGGGAGCGGAATGGACAAGTTGAATGTAAGGTAACAGATAATGGGCGAGGGGTCCCTGAGAAAATGAGAGAAATGATTTTCAAGCACGGGTATACATCTAAATTTGATTCTTCAGGAGAGGCTTCGACAGGGATCGGACTCAGTTATGTGCAAGAGGTTGTAGAGGGGATGAGTGGGAGCATCAACTTAGTGGATGAAGAGGAAAAGAAGACGACTTTCTTCGTTCGAATTCCTCAAGCAAAATTGGTGGAAATGGGGCAATAGCATGAATTACTTTCTAGTAGATGATGATGTAACAATTCGAGCCATGTTAACGGAAATGATTGAAGATGAGGACCTCGGAGAAGTGGTTGGAGAACGAGAGGATGGGTCGGCTCTTGATGCTCATGTTCTGAAAACCAACAAAGTCGACATTCGTATTATCGATTTATTAATGACAAAGAGAGACGGATTGGAAACGCTGCGTCAGATTCAGCATGACTTTACAGGGAAGGTCGTTATGATTTCTCAGGTCGAGTCAAAGGATTTAATAGGGGAAGCCTATTCCTTAGGGGTAGAATACTATATTACAAAGCCGTTAAACCGTATCGAAGTAACAAGTATTCTTTCTAAAGTAAATGAGAGAATTGTGTTGGATCAATCCATTCACACAATCCAGCAATCTTTAAATGTTATTTCGGGTCAAAATACTGCCACTGCCACAGCCAGAACATCTGTAGCCAATAAAAGTTTGAAAGAGGAAGGTCATTCGATCTTAGTTGAACTGGGAGTCATTGGGGAGATCGGGTCGAGAGATTTACTCGAGATGATCGAATACATGGATCAGGATAAGGGGTTAGAAGGGAAAGAGACAATGTCCCTTAAAGGCATCTATCATCAAATCGCAGTCAGTCGCGCTGGGGACGAAGCGAAACATTCTGTATTGCAACGTGAGGTGAAAGCGTCTGAACAACGTGTCCGACGAGTGGTCCACCAAGGGCTTTCCTATATTGCATCCTTGGGGCTGAATGATTTCGCCCATCCTGTCTTTGACAAATATGCGTCGACTTTCTTTGATTATGAACAAGCCCGAAAGAAGATGTTGAAGTTGGATCAGGGGAAGGATAAGAATGTGAATCGAGTCCGGATTGATACGAAGAAATTTATTTACATGCTGTATTTTGAAGCCAAAAGAAAAAGGATGGAATAAGGGCGAGTAGAGAGTATTTTCACCCTTGATCAAACGTTTGATCAAGGATTACGAGTGCTGTGAAACCTATACAAAAAAGCTTCCCCCTTCAAGTGGATTGAAGAGAGAAGCTTTTTTTAATGACTTGTTCAGTGCGAATCTGTAGCTTATGAACGAACAGCGCGTTTCATGCTTTTGATCCAACCGATGTGTTCACTTTCATGCGTTGCTGAGAATAAAAGCATCGCTCCAACCGATTCAATATTGAAAGGTCCTGGTTGGAAGGATTCCTCTAAGGCATTGTCCATTTTCCCTTCGAAGGTACTTAACAGACGTTTCTTTTGATCTTTCAGCAGTTCTTTTAATTCACTTAGTTCTGGAGGTGTCGCTTCCCACTGATTTGGGTGTGTGCCACCACCAAAGAAACTTCCGTAGTTTTCTGGGATATTAGTAGATTCACCAGCTTTTTTAAACACGAGAAATTCAGTAGATAAATAGACATGACCGAGTTGCCAGCGGATGGAGTTCGGAAAGCCGTCTTGAATTTGATCTGCCTCTTTTTCTTCAATATCTTCAACTTCTTTAAGGAGTGAAGATCGTGTGATATCGAGCTGTTGAAGGGTGTGTTTTTCGTTCATGATTCGCCTCCTTTGAATTTCGTTCATGACGTGCCTATTCTATTGTATCAAAATCCATCGTTGTAGACGTCTTTGGGGTTTCAGACTTCTTAATGGTACAAAAAGGCCTGACAAATGAGTCAGGCCTTTTTTGGTTTATTTCTTATTTACAGATGCATCGTAGATCTTCTCGATCGCTTGATCAAGTGATTTGTTGAACTCTTCGTCTGTTTGATTAGCGCTTAAGTCAGAAACTAACGCGCGAGAGAAACTTGCGATCACGCCTTCGTTTTCTTTAAGCTTCTCATTTGCTTCATCGCGAGAGTAACCGCCAGATAAAGCAACGACACGAACAACGTGTGGATGTTCGACTAGTTCTTTAAATGCATTTGCTTTAGTTGGAATAGATAGCTTCAACATGACATGTTCATCTTCAGCTAGGCTGTTTAGGTTCTGAAGAATTTCTTCTTTCAGAATTTCTTCAGACTTCTCTTTGTCCTCACTGTGGATGTTTACCTCTGGCTCGATAATCGGAACAAGACCGGCTTCCATGATCTTTTTAGCCGCTTCGAATTGTTGATCTACAACAGCTTTAATTCCTGTTGGGTTTGGTTCATGGACCACAGAGCGCATCTTCGTACCGAAAATATTACGTTCTGTTGCACGGCTTAGGGTTTCATCTAAGTCGTGGATCGGTTTCATGAGCTGAACGCCATTTTCTTTATCTGCTAACCCTTTGTCCACTTTAAGGAAAGGAGCAATTCCTTTTTCCGCAAGATAGTCAGCAGTATATTTGCCTTCGATTTCACGATCCATTGTTTGTTCGAAAAGGATCGTGCCTAAAATACGGTCATCAAAAGCAGGGGAAGTAATGATACGAGTACGCATTTGGTGAACACGGTCAAACATTTCATCTTCGCCTGAATAAGCATCTTCAGGTACCCCGTAGTCAGCTAAAGCTTTAGGTGTACTTCCGCCACTTTGGTCCAGGGCTGCAATAAATCCTTTACCGTTTTTGATCTTATCGAATTGTTTGTTGTTCATGATTCCCACTCCTTTTTTTGAAAAAGTCCATTAGTATACTTCCCTTAATTGAGCGTTACATAACATATAGGGGTAGATTTTTAGAGTGTATTTAATCTTCTTTCACTTTCCATGCTTGTTCAAAAAGAATGACAAGCCCTGTGCCAATGAGAAGGCCGTTGCTCATTAGGTTTTGAGCGAGGGCTGGGAGGTCTGAGAATACTTCAGCTGGAAGGAACATCGTTGCCATACCAAATAAGTACGCGACTCCGACAATGGTGCTCTTTCTTGAATCCAACGGTTGCATGGTTACGTTGTTTAAGGCTAACCCGACGAGCTGCACGAAGGAGGCCATTAAAGCCGCATTGGCGATCGGCGCAGGGATACTTGAAATAAACGCTACGATCGGTGGGAAGAAAGCAATAATGATAAGTAGGATCGTTGCATAAATAAAAGGTTGCTTTCGCTTTTGGCCGGTTAAGGCGATAAATCCAGCAGAAGTGGCTAAAGGGACGTTGGCGACGGAAGCAAATACACCGGCAATTCCGTGATTGATCCCGGAGAAGGCTGTTCCTTTATTCACTTCTTCGCCATGGTCTTCTTGTTTCATTCCTAACGTCTGCTTCACCGCAACAATGGAAGCGACAATATTAGAAATCGATATGATGGCGGTTATAAATGCAATTGGAATGATACTAAAATCAAAGGCTGGCGCTCCAAAGGCAAACCATTCAGGTGCAGCAAACAGGCTCACTGAAGCTTGCTCCCCTTGTCCTCCTACTACGATCCGAAAAGCAATCCACCCGATAATGATCCCGATAAAGACGGCATAACTGCTTAACCATCCTCTCGCAAACGTTGATAAGCCGAGGACGATAAAGAAGGTTAAAAAGGCGAGTAGAGATTGTTCTCCTTGAATAACACTAGCCTCACCTTGGAGTCCAAGCATTCCTTTTAGAAAGGTTCCGCTTAATTGGACGGTTAAGAGTAGGAAAAATGTCCCTGTAACGAGCGGTGTGAAGATAGGCAAGATTTTCTGAGAAATTTTAAAAGCACCGAATAGGAATAAAAAGATTCCTGTAACAATCATTGTAGCTTCAAGGGTTTGGAGGGTGCCTTTATACGTTCCACCCGCTTGGATACCTGTAATGGCCATAACAGAGAAAATGCTGACCCATATTCCGGCTGGTCCTTCAAAAATCGGCAGTTTGTGCCCGAACAGCGCTTGTAACAAAGAGGCAATTCCTACAGTGAAGAAGGTTCGCTGCATCAGGCCTGATATTTCTATGAAATCTAATTGATAAATGGATCCAATAACGATCGGCATAGCGACTGAACTCGCTAGAAGAAAGACAAACCATTGAAAGGTCTCCATCGTATTGGTTGAGAAGGTTGCTTTACTACTCAATGTGTACACTCCTTATGATGAATAATCCTAGGTTACATGAATGAATAACTTAAATAGTTTATCATTCTTCTTTGAATCGTTGATAGTTTTAAATTTGAGGAAGCTACTGGATTGGGGAGTGATATGCGTTTAACGGATCTACTACATATGATAAAATTGGAAATATGTGAGAGGTGAGGGAGTGTTCATCTCGTAATGAAAAAGGCTTCCGCTAGGGAAGCCCTTTCTCCTTATTGATTTCTGCGACGCCGAGGTCGGTGACAATGGGTACAAACATGGCCATTACGATCTACTTCACATTCGCAAGTAACGTCTCGTTGGCGCCGTTGATTCCCTTGATTTCCATTGCCGCCACGACTTGAACGGCTATTCATTCCATCGTCCGTCAGACCATTATCAGACATGCTCTCTTCCATAACATCTTCATCCATATTCATGTCCTCATTTGTTACATTTCTTCGACCTCCACAATGATCGGTTCGTTCACACACTGGTGTAAACGGAGCCCCTTCTGTAGAGGATTCCATCACTAAACCTTGTGCCAATTCATTCACGATCTGTGTTTGTGTCCCGTTAATGGATAGTTGCAGCGTCGGCGCTAGTGTTCCGCCAAAGTGATTGAAGACGAATTGATCCGGAAGTGATGGTAATTCGTTTAAGCCGATCCCTTCTAGGTTGTAGTAGTTGATAAAGCTAAGCGTTGATAGGTCTGGAAGGACAATCCATGAGTAAGCTTGGAAGGGTTCTTCTGGTGGGTTCGCTACAACAAGACCGCCTTCCCCTAATGGAACATACGTCCCTCTGAAATCGTTAGCTACGAAACCATATAAACCATCTGGACCTTCAAGGCCTGGAGCGAACGTAAATTTGTGACTTACGATAAAGAGGTGGTAACGTCCGCCTACATAGACAATGTGAGGGCGCTCAAGCTGTTGGTTTACACAATCTGCTTCAAGAATTGGAGGGAGAAGCTCCCACTCGCGATAGTCGCTGCTTCTTAGAAGAGCGACACCGACGTTTCCGTTAAATTGAGCAGAACCGTTTGGAACATCGTTACCGCTCCTGAAATCTCCGTCTCCAATATTTTCTGGGTTACATTCACGATTAATCGGTTGCTGAGGAGTTGCGGTGTTTCCTTCAAAGATTATATATTCACAGCCGCTTTCTGGGTCAATCCAAAACCAAGGGTCACGGAAGGAATAAATAATTCCACCACTTGATTGTTCTTGTGTTTGATAGTAAATTCCATCTGGAACAAGAATAATGGAGTGTTCTTCCCAGTTGCCAAAGAGAACCCCATTTAAATTTGAGAAGACTTCCCCTTTTGTAAAGGCCATTCGCTGCTCGTAAGTGACCTGGGCCTCATTGCGTCGTCCTGTTGCTGTATAGAAGAAGTAAATCTCACCATTTTCAACGAAAGCAGACCCAGCCCATTGGCGAGAACCTAATGCATCCCCTGCAGGGAATACCACTCCGCCTGGAATCCAGTCTTGCCCATCTCGGGAGTAGAAGTAACGAATGGTTGCGATATCGTGACGTTTACCCGGTAATACACTTCGAGGGGCTGTAAGCGAGAAGATCACGCGCCAGCCTCCAGGAAGAACGGCAATCGAACCATCTTTCTCACGAAGGGGCCACGTATCCCACACCCAAAGGTCAGGTGCTGTATCTTCAAATGGCTCCTGGATTAGTGGAGCGGCGTTTGCTGACGTAATTCGAATTTGTTCAGCTTGTTGCCTGGTCCACGGGGTTGGTGTTGCATTTTGGTTTAATTCTAAACAACACTCGAATTTATTACAGAACTTTTTGCATCTCTGGCAGCGACCATCTGTGTCATGGGAATGATTGCTGTGGCTGCATTGACAGTTACTATGATTCATTCTACCAATTCCTTTCCAATATAGAAATTTGCTTCTATTTCTAGAAGCTTGATATACCATATGCGAGAGAAAGAGATTGGTATAGACAAACTGTTCGCTACAAATGCTCATTTTTCGTAAATGCAGGCGGGTGTAAGGGGGAGGGCAAAGAGGCAACCTAGATTTTTCCTACGCATTCTATTGCGCATAGCCCGGTAGGATGTAGTATAGTTGGAATAGACAAAAAATTCTAATAGATATTAGAAGATCATTTCATAGGAGGAATTGAATTTCATGTCTCAGCAAACCTATTTAGCTCATGGAAAAGTACATGACTTATTTCAAAACATACAGAGTGTCATGATCGGTAAAGAAGAAGTGACAACGTTAAGTATCGTGGCTTTACTTGCCAAGGGTCATGTCCTCTTAGAAGATGTCCCTGGGGTAGGGAAGACGATGTTAGTTCGAACATTATCCAAGTCCGTCGATTGTGAATTCAAACGTATTCAGTTCACACCAGACTTATTGCCATCTGACGTAACAGGAGTTTCGATATATAACCCGAAGACACTCGAATTTGAATTTCGTCCTGGACCTATTTTAGGAAATATTGTGCTAGCAGATGAAATAAACCGCACTTCGCCTAAGACGCAGTCTTCTTTATTAGAAGGAATGGAAGAAAGTCATATTACAGTCGATGGAAATACAGTCGAATTAAAGCGCCCTTTCTTTGTAATGGCGACGCAAAATCCAATTGAATATGAAGGAACCTACCCATTGCCAGAGGCTCAGTTAGACCGTTTCTTACTGAAGTTAAATATGGGGTACCCAACTGCTGCTGAAGAAATGCAGATGCTTGATTTAGTATCGAATGATCATCCGATTAATCGTATTCAAGCTGTTATGACCCGGGAAGAACTCGTAGAATTACAGAATCAAGCTGCTGAAGTGTATGTGGACCCAAATATTCAACGTTACATTGTAAACGTCGTTTCAGAGACGAGGCGTCACCCTTCTGCCTATCTAGGAGTGAGCCCTCGTGGATCGATCGCACTCATGAAGGCGGCAAAGGCTTATGCGTTTATGCAAGACCGCGACTTCGTGCTACCGGATGATGTGAAATATTTGGCTCCATTCGTATTATCCCATCGTCTGATCTTGAACTCAGAGGCGAAGTTTGAGGGAATGACCTCGAGTGATCTTGTTCATGACATTCTTAGCAAAGTCTCAATTCCTGTGCGTAAGGAAAAATAACGGATGAAGCAAACAGTTAATATCGTAGGGAAACTCGTTTTTACGATTGTTCTTTTAGCTATTTTGTATGCTTACGCTATGTTTCAGGGTGGGTTCGTCAGTTGGTTTCTTTTCTATGGGATGCTGCCTTTTCTCATTTATATGATTGGGGTATTACTGTATCCAATCTCCAAATGGGACGTGCATAGGACGTTCTCTAAGCATATGTTTCAATCTGGTGATTCGCTATCTGTGGATGTGTATATCGAGAGGAAATTCCCGTTCCCTCTGTATTACTGCGTCATTGAAGAATATGTACCCGAAACATTAAATAGGGTAGGGACGAAATCAGAAGGTTATCAATATATGAATAACCCTGATGCCTTGAGGAAAGCGAAGCGAATTAAGAGAGTCGCGTTTCCTTGGTTTAAACGTTCGATCCAATTTAAATACCAAATTCCCCATTTGCCTCGAGGAGAGCATCATTTTCATAGTGTACGAGTGAAAACAGGTGACTTCTTTGGATTCGTTACGAAACAAGCCTATTATACGGTGCCAGGTAGGGTGCTGGTGTATCCTCATAAGAGAGACGTTTCAATGACGAAGCGTGTGAATAGCTTCGATGAAGGAGCGGCTCCGTCCTATTCTCAAACCAAAAGGGATACAACGGTTGTAACCGGTGTGAGGGAATATGCCCCTGGTGACCGTTTCTCCTGGATTGATTGGAAGACTTCAGCAAAGAAGAATGCCATGATGACGAAGGAATTCGAGCAACAGAAGAGTTCTGATGTCTTGCTGGTTCTCGATGCCACAGAGAGTCCTGATGAGAAGCGAATTGCTTTCGAGGGAAGCGTTGAGCTCACTGCTTCTATTATTCAAAGTTATAAGAGAAGAGAAGCGCAGCTGGCCTTCTTGGTTCTAGGAAGTGAACATAAGTTCTTCCCCTTTACGAAAAGCAATGTATCGTTTGATGGGATGAACCAATATTTATCAAGAGTAGAACCAGATGGGAAAACGACGTTTGCTGAATCTTTGTTGAAACAGCAACAGGGGTTGCCCAACCACTTAATTGTCATGATTGTAACGCGCAATCTAACCCCTTCTTTAAAAACTTCTGTTATTCGACTTAAGCAAAAGCACGCTCGTGTCGTCTTCTTTTATATAGAAGCAAAGGAACAAATATCAGGTGAACAGAGACAGTTGTTGCGGGAGCTAGAAGTAAGTGGAGTGGTTGTGAATGTATTATCAGAAGCGGAAATGACACAAGCGAAATTTGAGGTGAGTACATAATGGCGAACGACCCAATCGAACGAAATCAAGCTTTCTTTAGAGGGATCGTTTATCTTTGTGGATTCTTACTGTTTTGGGAGTGGCTCAGACCTTTAGAACAAATTACAGATACAGCGAATATCGCTGTGTTTGTCGTCTACGCTGCCTTTTGTTTCTTTTTATCGTTCATTCGATTGCCGTGGTTCCTATCGATGCCCCTTAAACTGGTTGGGTTAGCATTTGTGTTGGATGGATTGTTTATCGGTGAGCGTTTTCTAAGTGGAGAATGGTTCCGGTTTGTCTATGAACATATCCAATTCAATATTGAAGTGATGGTGGCCAATCAGTGGTGGCAGATGACACCCCTGTTTAGGAGTATGCTCTTCTTACTCCTATTATGGTTAATGAGTTATTTGCTTTACTACTGGTTCGTTGTAGCGAAGCGGACAAGCTTCTTCGTCATCTTAACGATTGTGTACGTAACAATTCTTGATACATTCACGATCTACGATGGAAAAGGAGCGATTATACGCACGTTCCTCATTTCTCTGGTCGTGATGGGGCTGTCTAGTTTCGTGAAAGAAATGGAGAAAGAATCTATTACGATTAAAGGGAGACGCGTGTACCAAGCTTGGATTGTCCCCCTTGTGGTCGTTATTCTTTTTGCTAGTTTAATTGGTTATGCAGCACCGAAGAAAGCCCCTCAGTGGCCAGACCCCGTTCCCTTCATACAAAGTGCAGCGAATGGTGTGGGAGGATCAGGTGGCAAGTCGATTCAGAAAGTCGGCTATGGAACAAATGATGAACGACTTGGGGGTTCCTTCGTGCAAGATGATACCCCTGTCTTCCAGGCTGTAGCTGATGGGGAACATTATTGGCGTATTGAGACCAAAGACGTTTACACAGGCAAAGGATGGATTCGATCGAGTGAGGGAAATGCCTATGAACAAGTAGCCAGTAATGAAATCGATTTAGGCTATTTCAGTGATGAAGTGAAGCGTCTTGATAAGACAGCAACGATTGCCATGAATGATGCAGCGACGTTTTCGAAGCTTGTCTATCCATATGGTATTCAGAATGTGTTAAATAGTGGGGCGGATACGTTGGTCATTAATCCAACGACAGGGGAGATCATTCCTCAAGTGAACGGGGAGACCTTCCAGCTGAAGGGATATGAAATTTCATATGCGCAGCCAAGCTTTTCTTTCTCCCAACTCTCAGAAAGTGGAACAGATGATCCACCAAACATTGATCAAGCTTATACACAGCTGCCGGAAAGTTTACCCACGCAAGTCAGGGAACTAGCAGAAGGGATCGTGGAAGGAAGTGAAGACCGCTACGAGAAAGCGCGGGCGGTTGAAGAATATTTTCAACGAAATGGCTTTGAGTACAGTACGAAAAACGTACCCGTTCCGGATGAGGGCGAAGATTACACTTCTCAGTTCTTATTCGATTCAAAAGTTGGCTATTGTGATAATTTCTCTACCTCCATGGTGGTTCTTCTAAGAAGTGTAGGAGTACCAGCTCGTTGGGCGAAAGGATTCACAGGCGGCGAGCAAATCGATACCGTGGAAGTAGATGGGGAATTAAAGAATGTTTACGAGGTGACAAGTGCGAACGCTCACTCTTGGGTAGAAGTGTACTTCCCTGACATAGGATGGGTAGCATTTGAGCCGACTAAGGGATTCGGTAACCATACAGACTTCTATTTAGAAGATACAGGAGAAGACGATGAAGAAACTTCCGATGTAGATGAGAATCTGCAAGATCAACTCGATCAGAACCAGCAGCAACAACCTGAACTAGATGAACAGGAGATGGCGGGTAAAAATGATGGTTCCGGAGGAGATGGGTGGAATATTACGATCCCAACCTGGGCTTGGGTCCTTTTCGTTGTCCTTATCTTGGCAGCTCTCTGGATGGCGTACAGGTACCGTTATCATCTAATGGCCAAATACTACAGGCGTAAGTATATTCAACACCCAGGCCAGCATAACTATGAAACGGCCTACGAATTCCTCTTGAAAGTATTGGATAAAAAAGAGGATTTGAATCGATCAAATGGGCAGACATTACAAGAGTTTGCGCGTTCGGTTGATGAGTATTATCGGAGTCAGGAGATGGGACAGTTAACCTATCATTATGAACGGTTAGTTTACCAGAAAGGTACGTCACAGCACCCATGGGCACAAATGCGTGAATTGTGGGAAAATTTAATTAAAAAGACGTTGTCTTGACCGGATTTCGTTAGATTGATAGAATGATTGCAACTTAATCGTTCCCTTCATATATCCTCGATAATATGGTTCGAGAGTCTCTACCGGAGCACCGATAATGCTCTGACTATGAAGGCGGGAGTCGTGTATCATTCTCGTGAAATATGAGGAGACTTCTGCCTTTCTATAGTCATAGAGGGCAGAAGTCTCTTTTTTTATAGACGAAACCGATATTAGGGCGCTAAAGGGCCACGTAAATATAAAGGAGTGAAACGCACCATGATCGAAGTACATGACAAGATTTTAGTATTAGATTTCGGAAGTCAGTATAACCAGCTAATCACAAGACGCATTCGGGAGTTTGGCGTATATAGTGAACTCCATTCTCACCGTTTGACCATTGAGGAAATTAAAGAAATGAATCCAACAGGGATTATCCTTTCTGGTGGACCAAACAGCGTTTATGCCGAAGATAGTTTCCGTTGTGATCCTGCTCTATTCGAATTGGATATTCCGGTACTTGGTATCTGTTATGGCATGCAGTTAATGACTCACCATTATGGCGGTAAGGTTGAGCGTGCCTTGCAGAGAGAGTATGGCAAAGCCGACCTTAAAGTAGAAGGAGAACCTTCTCTATTCAAAGACCTTCCTAATGAACAAGTGGTATGGATGAGCCACAGTGACAAAGTTGTAGAAGCTCCCGCTGATTTCTCAGTAGACGCTACGAGCCCATCTTGTCCTGTTTCAGCGATCAGTAACGAAGATAAGAAAATGTACGGGGTGCAGTTCCACCCGGAAGTTCGTCATTCTGAATATGGAAACGACGTACTGAAGCGTTTCGTCTTTGATATTTGTGACGTTAGAGGCGATTGGACAATGGAGAACTTCATAGATCTTGAAGTGGAGAAGATCCGTAACCAGGTAGGGGACCAGAAAGTCCTTTGTGCTCTTAGTGGGGGCGTTGATTCATCAGTTGTAGCGGCGCTTATTCAC
Source organism: Pontibacillus sp. HN14 (assembly GCF_021129245.1). NCBI lineage: Bacteria > Bacillati > Bacillota > Bacilli > Caryophanales > Bacillaceae > Pontibacillus > Pontibacillus sp. HN14. Next base: position 66,946 of record NZ_JAJOLR010000010.1, read on the forward strand.
CGTGCAATCGGGGATCAGCTTACTTGTATCTTTGTCGATCATGGGTTGCTTCGTAAAGATGAAGCGGATACGGTTATGAATACGTTCAGTGAAGGTTTTAACATGAATGTGATTAAAGTGGACGCTGAAGAGAGATTTATGTCCAAGCTAAGAGGCGTTTCAGACCCTGAGAAGAAACGTAAAATCATTGGGAATGAGTTCATTTATGTGTTTGATGAACAGGCAGAAGAGCTCAAGGATATGGATTACCTGGCTCAAGGAACTCTATATACGGATATTATCGAAAGCGGAACAGAAACAGCGCAAACCATTAAGTCGCACCACAATGTAGGTGGTCTTCCTGAGGATATGGAATTCAAACTGATCGAACCACTGAATGCTTTATTTAAAGATGAAGTGCGTGCCTTAGGTACAGAGCTAGGTGTGCCTGACCATATTGTGTGGCGCCAGCCTTTCCCTGGGCCTGGCCTTGCTATTCGTGTATTAGGGGAGATCACAGATGAGAAGCTTAAAATCGTTCGAGAATCTGATGCGATTCTTCGTGAAGAGGTAAAGAATGCCGGACTAGAACGAGACATTTGGCAGTACTTTACAGTATTGCCTGATATCCGTAGTGTAGGGGTGATGGGAGATGCCCGCACCTATGATTATACGGTGGGTATCCGTGCTGTCACATCTATTGATGGAATGACATCAGATTGGGCGCGTATCCCGTATGATGTATTAGAGCTGATCTCAACAAGAATAGTCAATGAGGTAGACCATGTAAACCGAATTGTGTATGACGTGACGAGCAAGCCGCCAAGTACAATTGAATGGGAATAACGAACAATTAATGAGTTTATCGTTTTAAATATTCGTTTTTGGCGTTGACTCAGCTTGATAATACTAGTATGATAGATCTAGATAAAATAAAAAACGAACCGTCGTATAATATTGGGGATAAGGCCCAAGAGTTTCTACCGAATCACCGTAAATGATTCGACTACGATGGAGGATATGTTTCTGATGGATTGTAAGAAATCTGTCTTTAGCATGGATCTCTGTCTATGGACCTGAAACTCTTGGCGTAATGCCAAGAGTTTCTTTTTGTATCGACTGGTTTCGGAGAGGGGTAAAGTATGAAGAAATTCTTTCAATTTGAAGAGCTGGGAACGAATTATCGTACAGAATTCATCGCTGGTTTAACGACGTTTCTAGCCATGGCTTATATATTGGTCGTCAATCCAATTACATTAGCACTTGTGGGAGTAGAGGAACTTCCGGAAGGGGTAACAAGGATTGATCAGGGGGCAGTATTTACTGCAACAGCGATTGCGGCTGCTGTAGGTTCCTTGATTATGGGGGTAATAGCAAAATACCCGATAGCACTAGCTCCAGGCATGGGGCTGAACGCGTTTTTCTCTTTTACAGTCATGCTGCAGTTCGCTATTCCTTGGGAGGAAGCGTTAGCAGGAGTTCTTGTTTCTGGACTTATCTTTATTGTATTAACCGTAACAGGACTTAGAGAAAAGATTATAAATGCGATTCCAAGTAATTTAAAACTCGCAGTTGGAGCAGGGATTGGCCTTTTCATTGCGTTTATCGGTTTTCAAAATGCAGGGATCATAACGGGGGACCCTAACACACTTGTCGCTTTAGGTGACTTAACTCGTCCCCAAACGCTTCTTGCTATATTTGGTCTTATTATTTCGGTTATTTTAATGTCTCTAAATATTAAGGGTGGCATCTTTTACGGAATCGTCATTACGACAATCGGGGGCATCCTTGTTAATTTAATTGACACACCAACAGCTGTCATGAGTGCACCGCCTAGTGTTGCTCCAACGTTTGGGGCTGCGATTGAACATTTACCATCCGTGCTCGTCTCAGGTGAAATGTGGATTGTCATCTTAACGTTTTTATTTGTGGACTTCTTTGATACAGCCGGAACGTTAGTAGCCGTGGCGACACAAGCGGGTATTATGAAAGAAAATAAATTACCACGGGCCGGCCGTGCGTTGTTTGCTGATTCAGCAGCTACCGTTGTCGGTTCAGTGGTAGGAACATCAACAACGACATCTTATATTGAATCAACAGCTGGTGTAGCAGCAGGAGGGCGCTCCGGTTTTACATCAGTGGTAACGGCAGGTTTCTTCCTATTGTCATTATTATTTTCTCCTCTCTTGAGTGTTGTAACAGCTGAGGTTACGGCACCTGCATTAATTATTGTGGGAGTGTTAATGTGTAGTGCTTTGAAAAATATTGAATGGGATCAATTCGAAATTGCCGTTCCTGCTTTCTTAACGGTGATCGCGATGCCGCTAACTTATAGTATCGCCACAGGAATAGCGATTGGTTTTATCTTTTATCCCCTTACCATGATCTTAAAAGGACGAGGAAAAGAGATTCATCCTGTCATGTACTTCTTGTTCATTGTCTTCTTAGCATATTTTATCTTTTTAATTTAATAGATGCTCAAACTAGATTGAGGGTTGCCATGACAATGGGCAGCCCTCTTTTTATATGGGTAGGTAAATAAAAAGGTGAAAAAGATTTTATAAAAACTATTGCATATTTCTTAGATGCCGTGGTACATTATTAAACGTTGCGTTAACAACAACGCAAACAACAAAACAATCTCTCAGGCAGTGCAGACCAATTAGATTTGGTTTCACAAACCTTCCTATTAAATAGGGAAGAGATTGGGTTAATAAAGAGGACAAAAACTTTTTAAAAAAAGATATTGACTCAAAATTGACCGCATGATAAGATATTTAAGTCGCTGTTAAACGACAGAGACAACAAAAGATCTCGAACGAAGCGCAGAGCGCAACATCCTTAATTGGAACGAGATCAAGTTGAAAATGAGAACAAAAACTTTTCGAAAAAAGATATTGACTCAAAATCAACCGCATGTTAAACTAGTTAAGTCGCTGTTAAACGGCGGACATAACGAAGAAACATCAAAATGAAACATTTGATCTTTGAAAACTGAACGAAACAACATGTATCGTCAATGTCTTTAAATTGATTTTTAAAGCCAGTAATCATTTATTTTGATGCTAGGCAGACTCACATTTTATGGAGAGTTTGATCTTGGCT
>NZ_JAJOLR010000018.1:0-747 GCF_021129245.1 Pontibacillus sp. HN14
CACTCACTTTAAAATGTTTCTTACCACAGAAAACAAACAAAAAGTGAGTGACTTTATATGAACAAAATTAACACACCTATTCAAATTCTACAATCTATAATTCCTTCCAAAACCTTAGAGGAGCGGTTAGCTCAAGATTATAATTTTGAGGAAAAAGCCAGGAAATTTTCCGCGATAGACCTTCTTCATTTCTATTTAGAAGCCGGCGTGAAGCGTTGGACTGGGTATCGTGAAGGATCCGAAACGCTAGTGGAACAGGGAGATTTTGAATCCCTGAATCACTCCACGATCTCTAAAAAAGCCCAAGAAGTCCCCTATGAATTCTTTAGAGATTTATTTCAAGAATTGCTTCAGCGATTAACAACATCCCAAAAGAAAAAATTCTTAAAAGACTATTCTCTGTTCGCGATCGACTCAACAACGATTACCTTCAGACACCAAACTAGGAGCTGGGCGAAATATCGAAAACATCTCTATGCGATTAAACTCCATACAGAATTTAATATCGATCAAAAAATGCCCACCCATGTCTTCGATACCACAGGAAAAGATAGTGATATCATGATGGCACCTTTGATCTTCTTACATAAGGATTTTCCAGCTATTCGAGTCGCTGATCGAGCCTACGGAGCTAAGGATCTTTTGGATCAACTGAGCTCAGAGGAAAAGCCGTTTGTCATTCGTCTCAAAGCCGGGATCAAACACGACGTTCAAAGTCACAATGAATTTGACTTTAATGAAGAGTGG
>NZ_JAJOLR010000011.1:0-60237 GCF_021129245.1 Pontibacillus sp. HN14
AGCCAAGATCAAACTCTCCATAAAATGTGAGTCTGCCTAGCATCAAAATAAATGATTACTGGCTTTAAAAATCAATTTAAAGACATTGACGTTACATGTTGTTTCGTTCAGTTTTCAAGGATCAAATTGTTTCGCTGTGTTTCAGCGACAAAAACTAATATAACATTTTATCTCGTTTCCGTCAATCACTTTTTCGAAAAAAGTTGATTTGTTTTTGCTGTTAACTTTTTTGAAGTGTTTATCTCGCTGACAACAAAAAATATCTTACCATGGTATAAAACTATTTGGCAAGTGTTTTTCAAAAAAAATTAAAAAATCCTTCTAAAAAATCTTCAGAAGGATTTTCATCCCTACTTATAATGGCTTTTAAGTGCCTCTAATGTAAGCTGTGATGGATGATCTATAATCCAGTCCGCTTCAGCCATAGCGGTTTTTGTCCCTACACCAACTGCAAACATGCCTGCTGTCTTTATTGACTTCACTCCCGCTTCAGCGTCTTCTATCCCCACACATTGTTCTGGGTTTACATTTAATTGCTGGGCAGCTTTTAAGAAAATCTCCGGATCAGGCTTTCCTCTTTCAACAGAAGCTGCATCGACAACAGTATCTAAATAGCTTTCAATGCGAAGTTGACGAATGACGGGACGAGCATTTTTGCTGGCAGATGCTAAAGCTGTTGGGATACCCGCAGCTCTTACCTGTGTTAAAAATGGTAATATACCCGGAAGAAGATCATCTGGGGTAATTTTTCCGATAAACGTTTTATAGTGTTCGTTTTTCTTATGAGCCAGCGCTTCGATTTCCTCTTCAGCAAGCACAATCCCACCGTGATCTAAAATCATTTGTAAGGAGTCCATGCGGCTAACTCCTTTTAAACGTTCGTTAAAGATTCGATCAAAGGGAATGCCCAGGTCATCAGCGAGTTGTTTCCAGGCTAAATAGTGGTATTCAGCTGTATCTGTAATGACACCATCTAAATCAAATATAATAGCTTTTATTTCTTTCATTTCCCTCACCCCTATGTAAAAGCGATTTCATAAATATTGTATCATACATAAGGGAGAGTTCACTTATTTGTGTTTTCGCTTTGGCAGTACATACCGTATACAGTCATGTTTAGTGGCTAATCGGGTGAATAATTGGTACAAAATTTTATAGCGCTCTTCCATAGCCCTTTTTACTACATGATCAATGCGATGATCTTCTAAATCCATTAAAAGTTCATCCATCTCTCGCTTCAGTAAATACTCGATCTCTTTTCGTTCCATATCCCTTAATAAAAGTCCTAGCATGTACTCACCTCTTTTTGATATGTTCCTCCCTATCATGTCCATTTATATCCAATTTATGAAATGATTTAGATGCTTGTTCATATTTGTCCCCTACACTCATAAGTTGTACTAAGCAGGGATTTCCGAAAGATAAGGAGAGGTGTGAGATGGAACACTTTTATGCTTGGAACGGGAACCGCATAAAGAAATGGGGCTTAGTTATTGTTGCAGCTTTATTCTGCGCAATCTTTTTGTGGGTGGAACGAGATAATGCCTTTTCTGTTTTCTCGACTGACAAAGGACCAAGAGCACTTATTAGTAGCAGCTCGAAAAGTAAGGATGTAGCCATTACGTTTAATATCAGCTGGGGCCAAGAGGAAGTATACCCGATCTTGGAATCACTTAAGAAAAATGACGTGAAGGCTACATTCTTTGTGAGCGGGGAATGGGCTGAGAAACACCCAGATATTCTTAAAGAAATTACAGAGAACAAACATGATCTAGGAATGATGGGATATCGGTATAAGAGTTACTTAAAACAAGATATTACCCAAGTTAAGAAAGATTTACTATATGCTAAAGAAACCTTTAAGAAATTAGGATATGAAGAGGTGAACCTCTTACGCCCTCCTAGCGGGCACTTTAATAAAGAGGTATTAACCCTCGCAGAAGATCTTGGCTTTAAAGTAGTGCAGTGGAGCATTAATCCTGAAGATTATAAGAACCCTGGTACTCAAACGATTGTCGATGAAATCATGAAGGAAACACAGGGAGGGGACATTATCGTCCTTCATGCCTCCGATTCTGTTAAGCAAACTAACGAAGCACTTAAGACGGTCCTCCCGGGATTAAAACAAAAAGGATACGAATTTGTATCAATATCTGAAATGATCTCTAAGACAGACGCAAAGTCCAGTTCTATCAAATAAAAAAGCAAACGCTCCTAACGTTTGCTTTTTTTCTTTCTCTTTTTTTTCTTTTTTTGAGGTGGTTTAGTCGATCCAGCCTCAGGAATCGCTTCTTCTTTCGATTGTCCTTCATTGATCCTGTGAAGAATTAATAACTGATAGGTGTTACAGAATAAGACAGCAGGCAGCATAAGCATGACCCAATCAGGATCATCTGCTTGAAAGGCAGGAACGAGTTCCACGGAAGTGATAACGACCATAAAGAACAAGGCCGGTAAAAATGCTTTGGCATTCGTCTCTCTTGATTTCACATAAGCGACTGCCCAACCGAACAAGAGTAAAGCAGCAGGCAACACAAAGAATGTAGCAAGACCCGCTTCCCCGGAAACGCTCTTGTAACGGAAATAAACTAAATCAAATAAAGTAAAAGCAATCAAGACGACCTGTATGGGTCCCCATAGCTTACGAAACATCCCTAATCCGAACTGATGAACGGTCAGGTATGCAAAAAACGCCATCTGGCTAATTACGCTAAAAATAAACCCTAATCCAAGATACATAAGCGTTAAAATAATGACTTCCCATATACTAAAAGGGTTAAGTGCTGTTGCATAATGTTCACTTTGTACAAAGAAACTAACGACAAGGGTGATAACCCCTCCCCATAATAAAGTCGTTAGAAACAAATTCACCCATTTACGACTTGTCACGTTTTATCCCCCTATTTTTTTCCGTAAATCAATCCTATGGTATTTTACCATAAAAACAAGCGTTTTCACGCTAAAACGTGTGTATATTTTCTTTCAATTATCTCATATTAAGTATATGTAAGGTGATTGAAAGGAGCGTTCTCATGATTAGGATGAAGAGCATAGCAATCCTACTCGCACTAATGGCCGTACTGACAGCTTGTTCAGGCAACTCCTCATCTGGTGGAGAACAAGCCGATTATGATAAAACCAAGAAAATGGTTGTAGATATATTAAAGACCGATGATGGCAAAAAAGCCATTACAGAAGTATTATCTGATAAAGAAATGAAACAGCAAGTCGTTCTGGAATCCGATGTTGTAAAAACAAGCATCGAAGATACCATTACTTCAGATAAGGGAAAAAAGTTCTGGGAAGAATTGTTCCAAAATCCCCAATTCTCGAAGAAATTCGCTGAGTCCCTCTCAGAAGAACAAAAGAAAATCATGAAGTCCCTTATGAAAGACTCACAGTACCAAAAAAGCATGTTAGAGCTACTCCAAAATCCGGATATGGAGAAACAAATGCTGACTGTTATGAAAAGCCAGCAATTCCGTGAACACTTAGAAAAGACGATTCAGGAGACAATGGAAACCCCTATGTTTAAAGCCAAGATGAGCGAAATTGTCCTAAAAGCTGCTGAAGAAATGAAATCAGGAGGACAATCCCAAGAAGGCGGCTCGCAAGGTGAAAAAAGCTCCAGCGGAAGTAGCGGATCAAAGCAAGATCAACAATCCTCCGGAGGAAATGAGTAAGGTCTAAAGCATAAGCGTCCGTTTAGCAACGTATAAGCTGGATTGAATCGCAGTGATAGAAATAAAAAGGGTGCCCTTTCGAGGCACCCTTTTTATGCATTAAGCTTCCATCTTTTTAATCATCTTATTTGCTATTGATAAAAAGATCTTACCCGTTGGATGATCCGCTTGGTAAACACCAGGGGCAAAGATATCTTCTTCCTCATATGGCTGTTGAAGAGGAAGTTGTCCAAGTACTTCCGTCTGTAGCTGTTCAGCTAGCTTAGGTCCTCCCCCTTGACCGAAAACAAACTCTTTTTGACCAGTAAGAGCACTCTGGAAATAGGCCATATTCTCAATAACCCCTAAAATCTCATGTTCTGTCTTGATGGCCATCTGACCCGCACGTGCTGCAACAAAAGCTGCCGTTGGGTGTGGAGTTGTAACGATGACTTCTTTACAAGATGGCAACATTGAATGAAGGTCTAACGCAACATCCCCTGTCCCTGGCGGAAGATCTATAAGTAGGTAATCTAAGTCGCCCCACTCTACCTCTTTAAAGAAGCTCGTCAGCATTTTCCCTAACATTGGACCTCTCCAAATAATTGGAGAGTTGTCCTCAACAAAAAAGCCCATGGAAATCACTTTGACTCCAAACCGCTCAACAGGAATAATTTGCTCTCCTCTTACTACCGGGCGCTCTTCAATCCCCATCATATCGGGAACGCTGAACCCGTAAATATCAGCATCAATAATTCCAACCTTTTTACCAAGACGCGCTAAAGAAGTCGCAAGGTTCACAGTAACCGTTGATTTCCCTACGCCCCCTTTACCACTTGCAATACCAATAAAGGTCGTCCCTGTATTTCCTTCAAGTAATGACTCACTCTCATTACTAGCTACAGCATATTGCTCAATCACTTCATCAGATAACTGATTGAATCGTAAACCTACCGTTGCAACACCAGCCCCTTTTAAAACGTTTACAATTTCTTGTTGAAATTGCATCTGTTCAGCTGTATTAGGCTGCGCGATAGCAATCTTGACGCTTACATGATTCTTTTCTTCTTTAATTTTAATTTCTTCAATACCGCCTGTTTCTTCTAATGTTCTATGTAAATGAGGATCATGCAAAGGATGTAGCAGATCCACCACTTGTTCTTGTGTTATCATATTCTGTCACCAACCTTCTATAATGTCTAAGTTGTAGTATAACATAAAAAGGCAGAAATCACGGATGACAGTGCTTGATAATTAGAAATTTTCAGTAAGGTTACTCAGGTGCTTCCTCTTCTGTGACGTAACGTAAGACCCCTTCATAAACGGAAGCCGCCACCTTATTTTGATACTCATCTGTCTTTAACAAGTCCCGCTCATGAATATTTGATAAAAAGCCAATTTCAACAAGAGCCCCCGGAGCCTCTGTACTACGTAGTAAATACATATTGCTGATCGCTAATGCACTCCGATTCGTATTTTCAAGGTTCCTCTTTATTTCACTTTGAATAAACTTTGCAAGCTGCTCACTTTCTGGTGAAGAGGCATTGTAAAAAGACTGTGCCCCATGCCACTTAGGAGAAGGAATAGCATTCAGATGAACACTTACATAAAAATCCGCTTCTTTCTCATTAATAAACTCCACGCGCCTTCTTAAATCCTGTGACTTACGTTTAGATATAATTTTCTCGTCTTCATCAGCAAGATCCATATCCTTTTCCCTAGTCATATAAACAAGTGCTCCCGCTTGCTGCAAGTAATCCCGTAGTTTTTTAGAGACTTCAAGCGTAATTTCTTTCTCAAGTGTTTGATCACTCCCTACCGCCCCGCCATCGACACCACCATGCCCTGGATCGATCACCACAACCTTACCAGCGAGGGGAAGGGACCATGTTTGCCAAGAATCATTCGTTTCAATTGGATAACGTAAAAGAACTATGAGAACCACTAAACCAATCAACCAACTAGAAATTTTAAAAGCTTTTCCCATCCTTGTCTCCTCCTCGTCCTAGCTACTTCTCAATATATGGGACAAGTGAGGGGAATATGACCCTCTAATCGAGCTTCAGTCGCCTGCGCCGTTCTCCTCTTTCTAAACCAATCTTCCACCAGGTATCAACGAAATCTTCACAGCTCTTTTCCGCTTTTACAGCAAACCACCCATTTACACCAGAAGCTTGCTGCCAGTATTCCAGATAATCAAAGAAATCGAGTGCAATCGTCCCAAGCTCCACCTTATAACGCTTCTCAATCGCATCTATACTTTCCCCCATGAGGAGGAATTGGCTGGCCTCAGCCCCTAGTAAATAAGCCTCCATAGCTTGCTCAACCGCTTCTTCTTTGATGGCTGACTCATAAACCTGAAAGGAATGAAAGAAACGCTGGAATCGTCTAGAAACATCATTTTGAACCTCAGTAAAGGTCAATTCACGTAACAAGTTACGTTCAAAAGCTAACTGTTTATTTAAACGGAGCCGATCAATAGATACAACCGACATACCGAATCACCTCCATATTGCTTATTAGTGTATTCGGTATCAGCCTCAATCATTCTGGACTATAACACTTCCCTTGACTGGAAAAATTACGCTACTTCAAGGGCAACCGCTGCTTTCCTATAATAAAGTAAATCAATACAAAAAAACCCTGGTCGTAAAGACCAGGGTTTTGGAAAACGTAAATATAAAATTAACGTTTTGAGAATTGTGGAGCACGACGAGCAGCTTTAAGACCGTATTTCTTACGCTCTTTCTTACGAGGGTCACGTGTAAGTAGACCTGCACGCTTAAGAGTCGTACGGTATTCTGGATCTGCTTCTAACAACGCGCGTGCAATTCCGTGACGGATTGCACCAGCTTGACCTGTGAAGCCACCACCATCAACGTTTACATAAACGTCATAGTTGCCTTCGTTTTCAGTCACAGCTAAAGGTTGTTTAGTGATCACACGTAGCGTTTCATATGGGAAATAATCTTCTGAGTCACGTTTGTTAATCACGATACGGCCTGTACCTGGAACTAAACGTACACGCGCTACAGAAGTTTTACGACGTCCGGTACCGTAGTATTGTACTTGTGCCATCTGTAGTCAACCTCCTTATTAATTAACCGCGAAGCTCATATGCTTCTGGTTTTTGTGCTTGATGCTTGTGTTCAGGACCTGCATAAACATGTAGCTTTTTGCCCATTTTGCGTCCTAGGCTTCCGTTAGGTAACATACCTTTAACGGCTAGCTCGATCATTTGTTGTGGATAGTTCGTACGCATTTCTAAAGCGTTACGCTCTTTAAGTCCACCAACATAATTTGTGTGACGGTAGTACATCTTGTCCGTCAGTTTTTTACCTGTAAGTTCGATCTTCTCAGCGTTTACGATAATGACATGGTCGCCAGTATCAACGTGAGGAGTGTAAGTTGCTTTATGCTTACCGCGAAGGATTGCTGCAATTTCACTAGCCAAACGACCTAGTGTTTGACCTTCAGCATCAACAACATACCATTTGCGTTCAACGTTGCTTTCGTTTGCCATAAAAGTTGTGCGCATGGTCAGTTCCCTCCTGATTTTCGTTATCTCGTTAACGTATATTTTATTCTCAACACAATTAGATTCCGGGGCCAATCGTGGTATAGAAATAAAATGCCATAGATCATATTATAATACTTTACTATTTAATGTCAAGGGTATGTTACACCTGGGGACGTTGTTTTTACAAATAATCTACATTCCACAGAAACAGCCCCTGTGGCGGCGCCGTTTTGCCAGCCATATCTCGATCTCTTGTTTCCAAAATTTTATTTAAATCTGATACTTGTTTTTTTCCGGAACCAATCTCAAGAAATGTTCCAACCAAAATACGTACCATATTGTAAAGAAAACCATTCCCTATAAACGTAAAGATCAGCTCGTCATCCACCACTTCACAGCGAACGGAATACAGAGTACGGACACAGTCGCCCTTCATGGTCGTTTTCTTTGAACAAAAGGACGTAAAGTCATGCGTCCCTTCTACAATAGCACACGCCTCTTGTATAGCCTCTATATTTAGCTTGTAAGGGTAATGAAATGTTACACCTCTCCGGAATACATCAGGGATGTCCCGGTGTAATACTCGATACCGGTATTCTTTCTTTTTACTGTTATAGCGCGAATGGAAATCATCAGAGACCGGTTCCGCTCGTTGAATCACCACATCATCTGGCATTAACGACTGCAAAGCCTTTCTCCAATTCATATTAGGGTTGTCTAGGTTGGAGTCGAAATGAAGCACTTGTCCACGTGCGTGCACGCCTGCATCTGTTCGACCAGAGGGATGCAAACGAATTTCTTCCCCCTTATGAATCTTCTTCAACGCTCTCTCAATCACTTCTTGAACCGTTCTCCCGTTCGGTTGAACTTGAAAACCGGAAAAATGAGTACCATCGTAGCTTACCACACAAGCAACACGAACCATAGTGCTTACACCTCTATGCTCTAGTTAAAAATACTGCAATGATGACAATGGCAAACAAAACAAGGACTGTATAATCCACTTTACGTAGAACAAGTTCCCGAAGCTTTGTCCGACCTTCGCCTCCTTGATATCCTCTAGCTTCCATCGCCATAGCTAATTCTTCAGCACGCTTAAACGCGCTTACAAAAAGAGGGACCAACAAAGGGACAATGGCTTTTAATCGTTCTTTAACCGGCCCTGTTCTAAAGTCAACACCTCTTGAGGCTTGAGCTTTTGATATCTTTTCCGTCTCTTGCATAAGCGTCGGTATAAATCGTAAAGATATAGACATCATCAAGGCTAATTCGTGTACAGGAAATTTCACCTTTTTCAGAGGATGAAGCATACTCTCAATAGCATCAGTTATAGCAATCGGCGTGGTCGTAAGAGTCAGTAACGATGTAATCAGAATTAATAAGAAAAAGCGTAACGAAATCGCAACACCTTGTATAAGTGCACCTGAATAAACATCAAAACCTAATATAGAAAATAGCACCGTTCCCTCTTTCGTAACCACGAGGTGTAAGAGGAACGTAAAGATGATTAAAAACCAAACTGGCTTCAAACCCTTAGCAATAAAGCGCGGGGAAATCCTCGTAATCGCTACACTAATGAGGGCAAATAATCCAAGGGCTGCATAACTCGCCACCGAGTTAGCGAAAAAGACGACGATCACAAAGAAAAAGATGATTGTAATCTTAGCTCTTGGGTCCATATGGTGGACAGGTGAGTTCCCTGGGACATATTGTCCGATAACCATGGAACTGTTCATTGAGACGCCCCCTTTAGGTGCTGGGCAACTTCTTCGGCCAGTTCTTTAATCGTTTGATTCTTATATTCAATAGAAAGACCAAAACGTTTATTCATCTTATCTGTTAACTCTATAATCTCAGGTACGTCTAGTCCGACGTTATTTAAAGCGTCCTTTTCTTTGAACACTTCTAATGGTTTGCCTTGCATATACAATTGACCTTTGTGCATCACAATCACGTAATCAGCATAAGCAAGAGCATCCTCCATACTGTGTGTAACATGAACCGTCGTGAGCTCTTTCTCATGATGCAACTGATAGAACATATCCATAATCTCACGTTGTCCTTTAGGGTCTAACCCTGCAGTTGGTTCATCTAACACCAGAACGCGAGGATTCATTGCAAGCACTCCCGCAATAGCGACGCGGCGCATTTGACCACCGCTTAAGTCGAATGGAGAACGCTCTAACATATCTGATGACAATCCTACTGCTCCAATGGTTTCTTGGACGCGTTGTTCGATTTCTTCTTTTGACACACCGAAGTTGGCCGGTCCAAAAGAAATATCTTTTTCAATGGTTTCTTCAAATAATTGGTGTTCTGGATATTGAAACACAACCCCAACTTGCTTTCTAAGGGCTTTTAAGTTCTTCGGTTTTGACCCGGCTTGTAACGTAACGTCACCAACCGTCACACTCCCGTGGGTAGGAGCTAACAATCCGTTTAGATGTTGAATAAGGGTAGATTTACCAGAACCCGTGTGACCAATCACAGCCACAAAGGACCCAGATGAAATTTCAAAAGAGAGATTTTCAAGTGCTCGATGTTCAAAAGGGCTATTGGGTTGATAGATATAACTTACGTTGTTGAATGTAATGTCCATATTTCATCCATCAATTCTTCGTGATTTAGAGGTTGCTTTGATATATTCAGCCCAAGCTGGTGTAACTCATGAGCGAACTTTGACACAAGAGGAATGTCTAAACCAATAGTCTGTAAGTCTTCTCTATGTTCAAACAGTTCCCTTGGAGTCCCTTCAAACCAAACATCCCCATCATTCATAACCACAACCCGATCAGCGAGCGTTACTTCATTTAAGTCATGTGTAATCGTTACAATTGAAACATCCCGTTCCTGTCGCACCTGGTTGACCGTATGCATAATCTCTTTTCTCCCTTTTGGATCTAACATAGCTGTTGCTTCATCAAGAATGATCATAGAAGGCGCGACAGCCAGCACACTCGCAATGGCTACACGCTGTTTCTGGCCACCTGATAATCGATGGGGTTCATGATCCTCATACTCTTCCATCCCAACAGCTTTTAAGCTTTGGGCAATTCTTTTCACCATTTCCTCACGAGGGATTCCATGGTTTTCAAGCCCGAAAGCAACATCATCCTTAACCGTAGTCCCCACAAACTGGTTATCTGGATTTTGGAATACCATCCCTACTTTACGACGAATCTCCCAAATATTCTCTTCAGAAAGCTCGAGCCCATCAACATGCACTTCACCTGCATTTGGGAAGAGCAATCCGTTCATAAGCTTAGCCATAGTTGACTTACCTGAACCATTATGGCCGATCACAGCGACCCACTCATTTTGATTTACTTGAATGGAGACGTCATTCAAAACCATAGGGCTGTCTTCTCGATACTGGAAAGAGACGTTTTGAAATTCTAAGAAACTCTTCTCCATCTCTTACCTCCTCCGCTCTTCTCTCGTATTTCCCCGGAAATATGACAAATCATTCCCTGGTTTTACGTAACTTGTCGAATCTGGGGTACATCGAATTAACTTTAAAACGTATAAAAAAAGGGCTGGGATAACCTCAAAAGAGATTCTGTCCTGCCCTTTTTCCAAGTAGGATTATACTAATTCGATAATCGCAGTTTTTGCACCGTCACCTTTACGGGCACCAAGTTTCATGATGCGAGTGTAACCGCCTTGACGGTCTTCGTAACGTGGACCGATGTCTGTGAATAGCTTCTGAAGTGCAGTTTGACCGCTCTCCTCATCAGCTTGTGCTTTGTATAGGAAAGATTCAGCTTGGCGACGAGCATGAAGATCTCCACGCTTACCAAGTGTAATCATTTTCTCTACAACAGAACGAAGCTCTTTCGCTTTCGCTTCAGTAGTTTCAATACGTTCATGAATAATTAGGTCAGTTGCTAAGTTGCGTAGCAATGCCATACGTACGTCAGTTGTACGACCTAGTTTTCTAGCCATGTCAGTTCCCCTCCTTTGCAGAGTTTCTCTCTATCGACAATGATTAATCGTCTTTACGTAAGCCTAAGCCAAGTTCTTCGAGCTTATGCTTAACTTCCTCAAGAGATTTACGTCCAAGGTTACGAACTTTCATCATATCCTCTTCCGATTTTTGTGCAAGCTCTTGAACCGTGTTGATACCTGCACGCTTGAGGCAGTTGTAAGAACGCACGGATAAATCAAGTTCTTCGATTGTCATTTCAAGGACTTTTTCTTTTTGGTCTTCTTCTTTCTCAACCATGATTTCAGCGTTTTGCGCTTCATCAGTGAGTCCAACGAAAATGTTTAAGTGTTCCATGTAGATTTTAGCACCTAATGAAACAGCTTCTTCTGGTCGAATGCTTCCGTCAGTCCAAATGTCTAACGTCAGCTTATCAAAATTTGTCACCTGGCCTACACGAGTGTTTTCCACTTGGTAGGTAACACGTGAAATTGGAGTGAAGATAGAATCAACTGGGATGACGCCGATCGGCTGTTCATCAAATTTGTTTGCTTCTGCAGGACGATAGCCGCGTCCTTTTTCTGCCGTAATCTTCATACGGAGATTTGCGTTTGATTGTAACGTTGCAATGTGGATCTCAGGGTTTAAGATCTCTACATCAGAATCATGCGTGATGTCAGCTGCTGTTACATTTCCCTGTCCAGAAACATCAACCTCTAAAGTTTTCGTCTCTTCAGAGTAAATCTTAAGAGCTAATTGCTTAAGATTTAAGACAATAGTGGTTACGTCTTCGACTACACCATCTACTGTTGAGAATTCATGAAGTGCTCCTTCAATCTGGACAGATGTTACTGCAGCGCCCGGAAGTGAGGATAGTAGAATACGACGTAAGGAGTTCCCTAGTGTTGTACCATATCCACGTTCAAGCGGTTCGACGACCAACTTACCAAACGTTGCATCATCGCTGATCTCAACCAGTTCAATTTTTGGCTTTTCAATCTCGATCATTAATTAAAACCCTCCTTCAAAACGTCGAAACCCCGGTTAGACAAAGTCTAACCGAAATTCCTCAGGTAGGCAGTCCCCGTTTATACATAGTTTATTCGATCATAGGCTAAAAACGTTTATACTGCTTTTTTAGCTATCATAACCCATTATAGACAGGGTGACAAATTCTATACAGGTAAATTATACACGACGACGTTTTGGTGGGCGGCAACCATTGTGAGGTACTGGAGTTACATCAACAATGGCTGTAACTTCTAGTCCTGTAGCTTGAAGTGCACGAATTGCAGCTTCACGGCCAGCACCAGGGCCTTTAACCGTTACTTCTACAGATTTTAAACCGTGCTCCATACCAGCTTTTGCAGCTGCTTCAGATGCCATTTGTGCAGCGAATGGAGTAGATTTACGAGAACCTCTGAAACCAAGAGAACCAGCACTACTCCAAGATACTGCGTTACCTTGAACGTCAGTAATCGTAACGATAGTGTTGTTAAACGTAGAACGGATGTGCGCGACACCCGTGTCAATATTCTTTTTCACACGGCGCTTACGAGTGTTTGTTTTACGAGCCATAGGGTTAGCTTACCTCCTTTATACCTTATTTTTTCTTGTTTGCAACTGTACGACGTGGACCTTTACGCGTACGAGAGTTGTTTTTCGTTTTCTGACCGCGAAGTGGAAGACTACGACGGTGACGGATTCCACGGTAGGAACCGATTTCGATCAGGCGCTTCACGTTAAGAGAGTTCTCACGACGAAGATCACCTTCTACAGTGTAGCTCTCAAGAGCTGTACGAATCTTAGCTAATTCATCTTCTGTTAGGTCACGAACACGAGTATCCTCAGATACGCCAGCTTCCGCTAAAACATTTTTAGCAGTAGTGTGTCCAATGCCGTATACATACGTTAATGAAATGACAATACGTTTGTCACGTGGAATGTCAATACCAGCAATACGTGCCATTCAGCAGTGCACCTCCTTTAGTACTTATCCTTGTTTTTGTTTATGCTTAGGATTATCGCAAATTACCATTACTTTACCTTTACGACGGATAACTTTGCATTTTTCGCAAATTGGTTTTACAGATGGTCTTACCTTCATCATCCATACCTCCTTTTAGATCGGAGCATTCCCGCGTTATTATTTATAGCGGTAGGTAATACGTCCTCTACTTAAATCATATGGAGAAAGTTCAACCGTCACTTTATCTCCTGGAAGAATACGAATGAAATGCATGCGTATCTTACCGGAAACGTGAGCGAGTACGGTATGACCGTTCTCTAACTCAACTTTAAACATTGCATTAGGCAATGTGTCAACGATTGTTCCTTCTACTTCAATTACATCTTCTTTCGCCATCGAGTTGATCTCCCTTCTTCAAATCAGTCACTGCTTCATCTACAAATTTTGATAAGGCAAAACGAAGTTTGCCATTCGTTACGCGACCAGTTTCTAGAAGGCTATTTTCGACCTCAGGAGAAACATACTCAGTACATTCAATGTGTTGAATATTCTTCTTCTTCGGCCTGTCGTACTTTCGTTTTTCTCCGTCTGCGAGCATCACAAAACGATCATCAACAAATCCGATGATAATCATATATTGTTCAACCTCACGTCCTTGCAAAACACGAACAACCTGACCTATTCGTGGACTCGAATCCGCTTCGTTCAAAAACGATCACCTTCACTTAGGCTTTAGTTAAAATCTCAAAACCTTCATCCGTTATAGCAATAGTATGCTCGAAGTGGGCACACATCTTACCATCTTCCGTCACTACTGTCCAGTTGTCAGCAAGTGTCCGTACATAACGTTCACCAGCATTGACCATTGGCTCTACGGCTAAAACCATTCCTGGTCTAAGTCGCGGCCCCTTATTAGGTGGGCCGTAGTGTGGAATTTGTGGATCTTCATGAAGCTCTTGCCCAACTCCGTGGCCTACATATTCTCTAACAATAGAGAAACCTTTAGGTTCTACGAATGATTGAATAGCATGAGAAATATTAGATAAGCGAACGCCCGGTTTAATTTCATCCAGACCTTTAAACAAGGACTCTTCTGTTACATCAAGTAGTTCCTGTGTTGCTTCATCGATTTCCCCTACTGGGTAAGTCCAGGCAGAATCTCCATGATAGCCTTTATATTTAGCGCCAATATCAATTGAGATAATATCTCCATTGTTTAGTTGGCGATCACCTGGAATTCCATGTACCAGCTCTTCATTGACAGATACACAAATACTGCCACGGAATCCATTATAACCTTTGAAAGAAGGAATTGCATCCATACTGAGGATGAATTCTTCTGCAATCTCATCAAGTTTTTTGGTAGAGATACCAGGTTCAATATGCTTTTGCAATTCCTGGTGCGTGAGTGCGACTATTCGGCCGGCTTCACGCATGATATCTAATTCACGTGGCGTTTTTGTAATAATCATTTAGATAAGCCTCCGAGCTTGTTATCAATATCATGGAAGACTTGATCAATTTCTTGATCTCCATTGATTGTAACTAAATATCCTTTACCTTCATAGAAGTCTAAAAGTGGTTTAGTGTTTTCAAGGTTTACTTCAACACGCTTGCGTACGGTTTCTGGCTTGTCGTCATCACGCTGAATGAGTTCGCTGCCATCATGATCGCATTTCCCTTCCACTTTAGGAGGGTTGAATGTTACATGATAAGTGGCGCCACATGTTGGACAAATTCTGCGTCCAGTCAAACGTTCGACAAGCTGATCTTGGTCTACATCGATATGAAGAACATAATCTAAGGTAGAGCCTAAATCAGAAAGAACTGTTTCAAGCGCTTCTGCTTGTGCGATTGTTCTTGGGAAACCGTCTAGTAAGAAGCCTTCTTTAGCATCATCTTTGCCAAGACGTTCGCGAACAATACCAATTGTCACTTCGTCAGGCACAAGAGCACCTTGGTCCATATAGGACTTAGCTTCTTTACCTAGGTCTGTTCCTTCTTTAATCGCAGCACGAAACATATCTCCTGTTGAGATATGAGGGATTTGGTATTTTTCAACGATCTTCTCTGCCTGGGTACCTTTACCAGCACCTGGTAAACCCATTAAGATTAAGTTCAAAATGTTCCCCTCGCTCTCATATGGTGGATTAGCACCTAATCCTTTTATTTAATGAAGCCTTTATAGTGACGTTTCACTAATTGACTTTCTAATTGTTTCATCGTTTCTAGTGCAACACCAACTACGATGAGTAGACTAGTACCACCAATTTGAACGCTTTGTGGTAATCCCGCAATGTTTCCTAGAATAATTGGTAATACAGCAATTACAGCTAAGAAAAGGGATCCTACAAATGTTAAACGGTAAAGTACACGAGTCAAATAAGTTTCGGTGTTCTTACCAGGACGAATTCCTGGGATATATCCACCTTGCTTCTTCAAGTTTTCTGCCATTTGTTCCGGGTTAACCTGAACGAATGTGTAGAAATACGTGAAGGCAATAATTAAAGCTACATAAATAATCATTCCAGTCCAGTTCTGATAATCAAAGATATACTGGATAGTGGATGCTACTTCATTATCACCGAAGAACCCTGCGACTGTACGCGGTGCAACGATAAATGAGATAGCGAAGATTACTGGGATAACCCCTGCAGCATTTACTTTTATCGGAAGGTGCGTAGAATGACCACCCACTGGAGAACGATTTACTAATCGCTTCGCATATTGGATAGGAATTTTACGCAACGCTTGTTGAATGAATATAACTCCAACGACAATTCCAACTGTTACTAGTGCAATCAATGCTACGATTACGATATTGAGAAATAGCTGTTCACCTGCACCGGCAATGTATTTCTCATAAAGCTGGTTTACTCCACCCGGAATACCAGCTGCAATCCCTGCAAAGATTAAGATGGAAATTCCGTTACCTACACCATGAGCTGTGATTTGCTCCCCAAGCCACATTAAGAATGTTGTTCCACTTGTTAATACAAGTGCAATGACAACAAACTTCATAGCGCCTGGATCTAAGATCAATTGTCCGCCAGTCATAGCGTTAAAGCCGACTGACATTCCAATTGCTTGAATAAAAGCAAGAACAACCGTTCCATAGCGGGTAAACTGAGCTAATTTACGACGGCCAACTTCACCTTGTTTCTTCCACTCTGCAAATTTAGGAACAACATCCATCTGCAAAAGCTGCATAATGATGCTGGCCGTGATATACGGCATGATTCCCATTGCAAAAATGGAGAACTGTTGAAGGGCTCCGCCCCCAAACGTATTTAAGAAGCCAAAAACATTATTTTCATTCATAAAGTTAATGGCGTTCTTATCTGTAAATGGAACAGGTATAAATGTTCCAAGTCGAAATACGACTAACATTAAAAGAGTGAAGATGATCTTTTGTCGTATATCACTCACGCGCATAAAATTGGAGATTGTCCGGAACATTAAATCACCTCAGTTTGACCGCCCGCTGCTTCGATCGCTTCTTTCGCGGAAGCAGAGAACTTATGAGCTTTTACAGTTAGTTTCTTCTCAATGTTACCTTTACCAAGTACTTTGATGCCAGAATTAAGTTTGCTAACCACGCCTGTTTCAAGTAAAAGCTCAGGAGTGACCTCTGTACCTTCTTCAAAACGATTCAACGCATCAAGGTTTACAACTGCAAACTCTTTGCGGTGAATGTTTGTGAAACCACGCTTTGGTAGGCGTTGGAATAGAGGCATTTGACCTCCCTCGAAACCTGGGCGAGTACCGCCACCGGAACGAGCTTTTTGTCCTTTATGACCACGTCCAGAAGTTTTTCCGTTACCTGTAGCCATACCACGGCCTACACGATTACGTGTTTTACGAGTACCTTCTGCTGACTTCAGTTCATGAAGTTTCATTGTAGCACCTCCTCTTATACGTTATTTGATCGTTATACTTCTTTTACCGTCACTAGGTGAGATACTTTGTTCGCCATACCACGTACAGCTGGAGTATCTTCGTGAACTACGGTTTGGCGAATTTTCTTAAGACCAAGCGCCTTTACAGTAGAGCGCTGTGGTTCTGGTCTGCCAATCACACTGCGAGTGAGGGTAATTTCTAATTTTTTAGACATATGATTTCCCTCCTTATCCTAACAGTTCTTCTACAGACTTTCCACGAAGTTTCGCAACGTCTTCTGCACGCTTAAGTTCGCTAAGTCCGTTTAGTGTAGCACGTACCATGTTAATTGGTGTGTTTGAACCTAATGATTTAGATAGGATGTCACCTACACCTGCAAGCTCAAGTACCGCACGTACGGGTCCACCTGCGATAACTCCTGTACCTTCTGCAGCAGGTTTCATAAGGATGTTTCCAGCACCGAAACGTCCGTTGATTTCGTGTGGAATTGTAGTACCAACTGTTGGTACAGTGATTAGATTTTTCTTCGCATCTTCAATTGCTTTACGAATCGCTTCTGGAACCTCTTGGGCTTTACCAGTACCGAATCCAACATGACCATTTTTGTCTCCTACTACAACCAATGCAGCAAAACGGAAGCGGCGTCCACCTTTAACAACCTTTGCAACACGGTTGACAGTAACAACGCGTTCTTCTAGATCTAATTTGTTAGGATCTACTACGTTTGTACTCATTTCTGTCCCTCCTTTTACTATTAAAATTCTAGTCCTGCTTCGCGAGCAGCGTCAGCTAGAGCTTTCACACGTCCGTGATATAAATAACCTCCGCGGTCGAATACAATAGTAGAAACGCCATTGTTCTTCGCACGATCAGCTACCATTTGACCAACTTTTGTCGCAGCTTCAACGTTTCCAGTAGTTTCAAGATTGAACTCGTTATCTACTGTAGAAGCGCTAGCTAGTGTAACACCATTTACATCATCAATAATTTGAGCGTAAATGTGTTTGTTTGAACGATAAACGTTTAAACGTGGACGTTCCGGAGTACCAGCTACTTTTTTACGCACACGTGCATGTCTTCTCTTACGCACAGCATTTTTGTCAGCTTTTGTGATCATTCAGGTCACTCCTTTCTGTTCCCTAACGAAACTTATTTAGCAGTCTTACCTTCTTTACGACGAACTTGTTCGCCTTCGTAACGGATACCTTTACCTTTGTAAGGTTCCGGTGGGCGGATAGCGCGGATATTTGCAGCAACAGCGCCAACTAGTTCTTTATCGATACCTTTAATAGTTACTTTTGTGTTAGATGGTACTTCGATTTCAATACCTTCACGCTTTTCTACCTCAACTGGGTGAGAGTAACCAGCGTTAATGATAATTTTTTCACCTTGCTTCTGCGCACGGTAACCTACACCTTGGATTTCAAGGCTCTTTTCGAAACCTTTAGAAACACCTTCAACCATGTTTCCGATAAGACTACGAGTGGTACCATGTAAAGAACGATGTTCTTTGTTATCGCTTGGGCGAGCAACGCTTAAAATATTGTCTTCAATGCTGATCGTCATGTCTGGATGGAAAGTACGAGTTAATTCACCTTTAGGGCCTTTAACTGTAACTTCGTCCCCATTCATGCTGATTTCAACACCTTCAGGGATTTGTAGTTGTTTTAAACCTACGCGGGACATACTGTGCACCTCCTGTCATTCAATTGTTTATTACCAAACGTAAGCAAGCACTTCGCCGCCAATAGCTTGTTGGCGTGCTTCCTTGTCCGTTAAAACACCATTTGAAGTAGATACGACTGCTACTCCAAGACCGTTTAATACGCGTGGAAGCTCATCAGCTTTCGCGTAAACACGAAGACCAGGTTTACTGATTCGTTTTAATCCAGTGATAACACGCTCGTTGTTAGCACCGTACTTAAGGAAAATACGTAAGATTCCTTGTTTATCGTCTTCAACCATTTCGTAATCACGAACGAAGCCTTCACGTTTAAGAATGTCCGCAACTTCTTTTTTTAGCTTAGAAGCAGGTACTTCAAGCTTCTCGTGACGTACCATGTTCGCATTACGAATGCGAGTTAGCATATCTGCAATTGGATCTGTCATGACCATTTTAGATTACCTCCTTCCCTAATTGGGGATTACCAGCTTGCTTTTTTGACACCAGGAATTTGACCTTTGTATGCAAGTTCACGGAAACAAATTCGGCAAAGCTTAAATTTACGTAGTACAGAATGTGGGCGACCACAACGTTCGCAACGTGTGTACTCTTGTACTTTAAACTTTTGTTTACGCTGTTGTTTCGCGATCATTGATTTTTTAGCCACAATTTTCCCTCCTTATTAAAGCTTGAGTAGCTTATTTCTGGAAAGGCATACCGAATTGAGTTAGTAATTCGCTCGCTTCTTCGTCATTGTTAGCAGTTGTAACAATAACAATGTCCATTCCGCGTACTTTGCTTACTTTATCATAATTGATCTCTGGGAAAATTAATTGCTCTTTAACACCTAGAGTGTAGTTACCGCGACCGTCAAACGCTTTGTTTGAGATACCGCGGAAGTCACGTACTCGTGGTAAAGAAACAGCGATTAATTTTTGTAGGAATTGATACATACGCTCACCACGAAGGGTTACTTTCGCGCCAATCGGCATTCCTTCACGTAGACGGAAACCAGCAATTGATTTCTTCGCTTTTGTGATTAGTGGTTTTTGACCAGAGATTAATTCTAACTCTTCAACAGCGTTGTCTAACGCTTTTGCGTTTTGTACTGCGTCACCAACACCCATGTTAATGATGATCTTTTCGACCTTCGGTACTTCCATCACAGAGTCATATTCGAATTTATTCATCAAGCTTGATACGATCTCATCTTGATATTGTTGTTTAAGTTGATTCATCACGTAGCCCTCCTTTCATCGCTATTTATTTATCTAAAGCTTCACCTGATTTTTTAGCGATACGAACTTTCTTTCCATCACGCACTTCATAACCGACGCGTGTAGCATCACCTGATTTAGGGTCAACTGGTAAAACGTTCGACACATGAATCGGTGCTTCTTGGCTTAGGATACCGCCCTGAGGGTTGTCTTGTGATGGCTTCGCATGTTTTTTAACAACATTTACGCCTTCAACAAGGACACGCTCTTTTTTCGGGTAAGCTTCTAGGATCGTTCCCTGCTTGCCTTTATCCTTACCAGTGATCACCATGACTTTGTCACCTTTTTTTACATGCATTGTTGTGGCACCTCCTTACAAGGCAATAGTTCGAGTATTTATAATACTTCTGGCGCAAGTGATACAATCTTCATGAATTTCTTATCACGAAGTTCACGTGCAACAGGTCCGAAAATACGAGTACCACGTGGGCCTTTGTCATCACGGATGATTACTGCAGCATTTTCATCGAAACGGATATAAGATCCATCTTTACGGCGAACACCGCTCTTTGTACGTACGATAACCGCGCGTACTACTTCACCTTTTTTGACAACGCCTCCTGGTGTTGCTTGTTTCACTGAACAAACAATAATATCACCAATATTGGCAGTCTTACGGCCAGATCCACCTAATACTTTAATGGTTTGAACTTCACGAGCACCAGAGTTGTCTGCAACTTTTAAAGAAGTTTCCTGTTGAATCATACGGTTGTTACCTCCCTTCGGGTTTCATCCCCTACGAACAATATTAGATAATAACTGATTCTTCAACGATTTCAACTAAACGGAAACGTTTGCTAGCGGATAGCGGACGAGTTTCCATAATTTTAACGACATCGCCAAGTTTTGCAGCATTTTGCTCGTCGTGAGTTTTGAATTTCTTAGAATATTTAACACGTTTACCATATAGTTGGTGGAATTTGTACGTTTCAACTAATACAGTAATCGTTTTGTCCATTTTATCTGAAACAACACGGCCAGTGTAAACCTTACGATTATTGCGTTCACTCATTTGAGGCTAACCTCCTCTCGATTATCGATTATTTAGCGCCTAGCTCTCTTTCGCGAACAACGGTTTTCATACTCGCGATTGACTTACGTACTTGACGGATGCGAGCAGTGTTTTCAAGTTGACCAGTTGCTAGCTGGAAGCGTAGGTTAAATAGCTCTTCTTTAAGAGACGTAACTTTTTGTTCAATTTCGGCAGTGGTTAGTTCTCTGATTTCATTAGCCTTCATTGATCTCACCACCAATTTCTTCACGTTTTACAAACTTCGTTTTGATCGGCAGTTTGTGAGAAGCAAGACGTAATGCTTCACGTGCTACTTCTTCTGAAACTCCAGCAATTTCAAACATGATCTTGCCTGGCTTCGTAACTGCTACCCAACCTTCAGGTGCACCTTTACCGGAACCCATACGTACTTCTAGGGGCTTCGCTGTGTAAGGCTTATCTGGGAAGATTTTAATCCATACTTTACCGCCACGTTTCATGTAACGAGTCATTGCAATACGTGCTGCCTCGATTTGACGGCTTGTAATACGTGCTGGTTCTACAGCCTGTAGTCCGAATTCACCGAATGCTACTGATGTACCGCCTTTTGCACGGCCAGCTAAGCTATCACGGTGCTGCTTACGATATTTTACGCGTTTTGGCATTAACATTATGCTTTTCCCCCTTCCTTAGTTTCGTTTTGATGGAAGGACTTCTCCACGGTAGATCCACACTTTGACACCTAACTTACCGTAAGTTGTGTCAGCTTCTGCAGTACCGTAATCGATGTCTGCGCGAAGTGTGTGTAGTGGTACAGTACCTTCACTGTAAGATTCTGCGCGAGCAATGTCTGCTCCGCCTAGACGACCAGATACCTGAGTACGAATTCCTTTCGCTCCTCCACGCATAGCACGTTGGATAGTTTGTTTCTGAGCGCGACGGAATGATACACGGTTTTCTAGTTGACGTGCAATATTTTCAGCAACTAATGTTGCATTTAAATCAGCTTTCTTCACTTCAACGATGTTGATGTGAACACGTTTGCCAGATAGATCATTTAGAGATTTACGAAGTGCTTCAACCTCAGAACCACCTTTACCAATTACCATACCTGGCTTCGCAGTGTGGATAGTAACGTTAACGCGGTTCGCAGCACGTTCGATTTCAATAGTAGATACAGAAGCATCTTGTAGACGCTGTTCTACATATTCACGAATCTTAATGTCTTCATGAAGTAAATCTGCATAGTCTTTGCCAGCGTACCATTTTGACTCCCAGTCACGAATGACACCAATACGCAGACCTACTGGATTAACTTTTTGACCCACTGATTATCCCTCCTTCTTTTCTGATACAACGACCGTGATATGACTAGTACGTTTGTTGATCTGACTTGCGCGTCCCATCGCACGTGGACGGAAACGTTTAAGAGTTACGCCTTCGTTAACAAAAGCTTCAGATACTACTAGACTATCCGGGTCCATTTCATTGTTATGCTCCGCATTTGCAATAGCAGAGTTTAGTACTTTTTCAATCTCTGGTGAAGCTCCGCGCTCTGTGTGACGCAGAATTGCAATTGCTTCCCCAACCTTTTTTCCTCGAATTAAATCAATAACCAAACGAGCTTTACGAGGAGCAATACGAACGGATTTCGCAACGGCTTTGGCTTGCATCTTGTGTGCCTCCTCTCATTTAGCGTTTTGTTTTCTTATCATCGCCACTGTGGCCTTTGAACGTACGTGTTGGTGCGAATTCACCAAGTTTGTGGCCTACCATGTCTTCTGTAACATATACAGGTACATGTTTGCGTCCATCATAAATTGCGATAGTATGACCCACAAAGTTAGGGAAGATAGTAGAACGACGAGACCAAGTTTTAATAACCTGATGTTGTCCGCTCTCATTCAATCCTTCAACTTTTTTCATTAAATGATCATCAACGAAAGGTCCCTTTTTTAGGCTACGACCCATGCATAAACCTCCCTTCGTGATTGACAGTCGAGCTAATTCACCCGACGTCTATCCCGATTATTTTTTACGACGACGTACGATATATTTATCAGACGACTTGTTGCGTTTGCGTGTTTTCTTGCCAAGTGTAGGTTTACCCCATGGTGACATTGGAGATGGAAGACCGATTGGAGCGCGTCCTTCACCACCACCGTGTGGGTGATCTACTGGGTTCATAACAGAACCACGAACTGTTGGGCGGATACCTTTCCAACGAGAACGACCAGCTTTACCTACGTTGATAAGTTCATGCTCAAGGTTACCTACTTGACCTACTGTAGCACGGCAAGTACCAAGAACTAAGCGAACTTCACCAGATTTAAGACGTACTAGAGTGTACTTACCTTCACGTCCAAGAATTTGTGCTGAAGCACCAGCTGAACGTGCGATTTGTCCACCGCGTCCTGGTTTAAGTTCAATGTTGTGAACTGTTGTACCAACTGGGATGTCTTGAAGTGTAAGAGCGTTACCTACTTTAATGTCTGCTTCAGAACCTGAAATGATTTGAGTTCCTACTTGAAGACCTTTAGGAGCTAGGATATAACGCTTTTCACCATCCACGTAGTTGATTAGAGCAATGTTAGCGGAACGGTTAGGATCGTACTCAACTGTAGCAACGCGTCCTGGTATTCCATCTTTGTCGCGTTTGAAGTCGATAATACGGTATTGACGCTTATGACCGCCGCCTTGATGACGAACTGTTAACCGACCTTGGTTGTTACGTCCACCTTTTCCGTGTAGTGGAGTTAGCAAGGATTTTTCTGGTTGATCAGTAGTGATCTCAGCGAAATCAGAACCTGACATGCTGCGACGACCGTTTGTAGTTGGTCTAAACTTTTTAATCGCCATCTTTATTTCCCTCCTTTATTTATCAATTTTTATTTAAGCACCTTCGAAGAATTCAAGGTCTTGGCTTTCTGGAGTTAACTTAACGACTGCTTTTTTGCGGTCGGCACGGTAACCTCCATAACGTCCCATACGCTTGAATTTACCATTAAGGTTCATAGTGTTTACTTTTTCAACTTTAACACCAAAGATAACTTCGATCGCTTCTTTGATTTCAGTTTTATTAGCTTTTGGGCTAACTTCAAACGTGTATTTTTTCTCAGCCATTAGATCCGCAGATCTTTCTGTAATTACAGGGCGCTTAATAATATCACGTGGGTTCTTCATTATGCAAGCACCTCCCCTGCTTTTTCAGCTGCATCCTTAGTTAAGATCAGCTTGTCATGCGTTAACAAGTCAAGTACGTTAACTTGTTCAACAGTTAGTACCTTAACATCTTGAATGTTATTAGCTGATAGTACTACGTTCTCTTCAACGTTAGCTGTAACGATGATCGCTTTTTCAGCATCTAGCCCTTTAAGCATGTTAACAACTTCTTTAGTTTTAGGAGCTTCAAGAGAAAGACTCTCTAGAACGATAAGGTCGTTGTCAGCAGCTTTTTGAGAAAGAGCAGATTTTAAAGCTAAACGACGAACTTTCTTAGGTAGTTTGTAGCTGTAGCTACGTAGTGTAGGACCAAATACTGTTCCTCCACCTACCCATTGTGGTGAACGGATTGAACCTTGACGCGCACGTCCAGTTCCTTTTTGACGCCATGGTTTGCGTCCTCCGCCACTTACTTCAGAGCGATTTTTAACTAAATGAGTACCTTGACGTAATGAAGAGCGTTGCATTAAAACAGCTTCGTTCATTACATGTGTGTTTGGCTCAATACCAAAAACGGACTCATTCAACTCAACATCGCCTACTTGAGAACCGCTTTGGTTAAATAGTGCTACTTTAGGCATGACATATCCTCCCTTCGTATTGTATTAGTTAGCCTTATTTGCACTTGTGATTTTCACGTAAGACTTCTTCGCACCAGGTACGTTACCTTTGATAAGAAGTAGGTTGCGTTCTTCGTCAACCTTAACTACTTCAAGGTTTTTGATAGTAACTTGTTCGCCACCCATTTGACCTGGAAGAGCCATACCTTTGAATACGTGTCCTGGATCCATTTGACCCATAGAACCTGGACGACGGTGGTAACGAGAACCGTGAGTTTCAGGTCCGCGACCTTGGTTGTGGCGCTTGATAGCACCCTGGAAGCCTTTACCCTTCGAAATACCAGTAACGTTAATTACATCACCAGCTGCAAATACGTTTACAGAAACCTCTTGACCTAAGTCGTAGTCTTCAAGGTTTGCATCACGGAATTCACGAACGAAGCGCTTAGGAGCAGCCTCTGCTTTACCAGCATGGCCTTTCTCAGCTTTGTTAGCTAGTTTATCTCGTTTGTCCGCAAAACCGATTTGTACAGCTTCATAACCGTCATTCTCAGCAGTTTTCTTCTGTAGCACGACGTTTTGGTCAGCTTCAACTACTGTTACTGGTACTAGTTCGCCAGTTTCATCGAAAAGCTGTGTCATGCCGATCTTACGACCTAAGATTCCTTTCGTCATCCGTCACACCTCCTATTTATTCATATAGTTTATAATTTAATTTCGATGTCCACACCAGATGGTAAATCTAAACGCATTAGCGAGTCAACCGTTTGTGGTGTTGGATTTACGATGTCGATTAGACGTTTGTGTGTACGCATTTCAAATTGCTCACGAGCATCTTTGTATTTGTGTACCGCACGAAGCACTGTGTAGATGGAACGCTCTGTCGGAAGCGGGATTGGACCAGATACATTAGCACCTGAACGCTTTGCAGTGTCCACAATCTTTTCAGCGGATTGATCTAGAATACGGTGATCATACGCCTTTAAACGAATACGAATCTTCTCTTTTGCCATTATTTTCCCTCCTTTTTCGCCTATTTTAGTAACAGACATTCTCCACGAAAATTTAACCTGAACTACCCGCCATGGCAAAGGGGCCGGGTGTTTCAGCAACCTTTCGCTTCATCGCCTTTTATGACCAACATTATTCATTATAATAAATAATGGGCTCGAATGCAATAACAAAATGTATTTTCATATGTGATCGCACTTTTTATATTATACAAAGGTATGTCCTTCTTTTCAAGGGGGCATACCTTTTTTCTTCAGTTATTCTGTAATTTAACTTCCAACCCTTATGAACTTGGAGGTTTCATTCATGATCATCCATCGTGCTCATATTATATAGAAGAAAGTCGTTTTTGATTTTCGAGCATAAAAAAAGCAGCGAGCTTTATAGCTCACTGCTTTATTCATTAAAAGACTATTCAATGATTGTAGATACAACGCCAGCGCCTACTGTACGGCCACCTTCACGGATTGAGAACTTAGTTCCATCTTCGATAGCGATTTTAGAAATAAGTTCAACTTCCATTTCTACGTTGTCCCCAGGCATAACCATTTCTACGCCTTCAGGAAGTTGGATAACGCCAGTTACGTCCGTAGTACGGAAGTAGAACTGTGGGCGGTAGTTGTTGAAGAATGGAGTATGACGCCCACCTTCTTCTTTTGAAAGTACATAAACTTCTGCTTTGTACTTATGGTGAGGAGTGATTGTACCAGGCTTAGCTAGTACTTGACCACGGTTGATATCGTCACGGTTAACACCACGAAGTAGTGCACCGATGTTGTCACCAGCTTCAGCATAGTCAAGAAGCTTACGGAACATTTCAACACCAGTTACTGTAGTCTTGAATGCTTCCTCTGCCATACCGATGATTTCAATTTCATCGCCAACTTTAACAGATCCACGCTCAACACGGCCAGTTGCAACTGTACCACGGCCAGTGATTGAGAATACGTCCTCAACAGGCATCATGAATGGCTTGTCGTTGTCACGCTCTGGAGTTGGGATATATTCGTCAACAGCGTCCATAAGTTCGAAGATCGCGTTAACGTATTGCTCTTCGCCTTCAAGAGCTTTAAGAGCAGAACCTTTAACTACTGGTACATCGTCACCAGGGAAGTCGTATTCGCCAAGAAGGTCACGTACTTCCATTTCTACTAGTTCAAGTAGCTCTTCGTCGTCTACCATGTCGCACTTGTTAAGGAATACTACAATCGCAGGTACACCAACCTGGCGAGAAAGTAGGATGTGCTCACGAGTTTGTGGCATTGGACCGTCAGCTGCAGATACAACTAGGATCGCGCCGTCCATTTGTGCCGCACCAGTGATCATGTTCTTAACGTAGTCAGCGTGACCTGGGCAGTCAACGTGTGCATAGTGACGAGTTTCAGTTTCGTACTCAACGTGAGCTGTTGCGATTGTAATACCGCGCTCGCGCTCTTCTGGAGCACCGTCAATTTGGTCGTACGCCATTGCTGTACCAGAACCAGAACGCTGGTGTAAGCAAGTAGTGATTGCTGCTGTTAATGTAGTTTTACCATGGTCAACGTGTCCAATAGTCCCAATATTAACGTGGGACTTGGAACGGTCAAATTTCTCTTTACCCATTCTAAAACTTCCTCCTTTAAATATAAGAAAATGTTATTGTAAATATATTTGTTGTACAGGAGCTAAAACCTTAAGGTCTTTAGCTCCTATACGTACAATACAAGTTATACTTGAGATTTACGAAAAAATCAATTATTGACCAGAATTTTTCTTGATAATCTCTTCAGAAATGCTCTTCGGTACTTCTTCGTAATGAGAGAAGTGCATAGTGTACGTTCCGCGACCTTGAGTGTTAGAACGTAAGCTTGTTGCATAACCGAACATTTCAGAAAGAGGTACAAATGCTTTAACAAGTTGAGCTGTACCGCGAGTATCCATACCTTCTACACGTCCACGACGGGAAGTTACGTCACCCATGATGTCTCCCATATATTCTTCAGGGATAACAATCTCAACTTTCATCATTGGTTCAAGAAGAACTGGTTTACACTTGTTTTTCGCTTCTTTAAGTGCCATAGAAGCAGCAACTTTATATGCCATTTCGTTGGAGTCTACATCGTGGTAAGAACCATCAAATAGCGTTGCTTTAATGTCGATTAGTGGATAACCGGCAACTACACCGTTTTCCATAGCTTCCTCGACACCTTGTTGAACTGATGCGATGTATTCACGAGGAATTACACCACCAACAACTTTGTTTTGGAATTCGAAGCCAGCGCCTTCTTCATTAGGCTCGAACGTCATCCAAACGTGACCGTATTGTCCACGACCACCAGACTGACGTACGAACTTACCTTCAACGTTCGCAGAACCGCGGAACGTTTCACGATAAGCAACTTGTGGGTTACCAATGTTCGCTTCAACTTTGAATTCGCGACGAAGACGGTCAACGATGATGTCTAGGTGAAGTTCACCCATACCAGAGATGATCGTTTGACCAGTCTCTACGTTTGTTTCCGTCTTGAATGTTGGATCTTCCTCAGCTAGTTTACCAAGTGCAATTGACATCTTATCTTGGTCAGCTTTAGACTTCGGTTCGATCGCAACAGAGATAACTGGCTCAGGGAATTCCATGGATTCTAAGATTACAAGGTTCTTCTCATCACATAGAGTGTCACCTGTAGCCGTATCTTTAAGACCTACACCAGCAGCAATA
Organism: Pontibacillus sp. HN14; assembly: GCF_021129245.1. NCBI lineage: Bacteria > Bacillati > Bacillota > Bacilli > Caryophanales > Bacillaceae > Pontibacillus > Pontibacillus sp. HN14. Next base: position 28,399 of record NZ_JAJOLR010000011.1, read on the forward strand.
TCTCCTGTGTATACTTCAGAGATCTCTTCACGAGAGTTTGCGTGCATTTGTAGGATACGACCTACACGCTCACGCTTATCTTTCGTAGAGTTTCTCACGTATGAACCAGAAGATAATACACCAGAGTATACGCGGAAGAATGTTAACTTACCAACGTATGGGTCTGTCATTACCTTAAAGGCAAGAGCTGAGAATGGCTCTTTGTCATCTGCTTTACGAACTACTGCTTCTTCAGTACGTGGAACGAAACCTTCGATTGGAGGTACGTCTAGTGGTGAAGGAAGGTAGTCAAGTACAGCATCGATTAATAATTGAACACCTTTGTTCTTGAAGGCAGACCCACAAAGAACAGGGTAGAAATCAACGTTTAGAGTAGCTTGACGGATCGCTGCCATAAGCTCTTCGTTTGTGAATTCTTCACCCTCAAGGTATCTCATCATTAATTCTTCATCGGATTCCGCAACTGCTTCAATAAGCTTACCGCGGTATTCTTCAGCTTGCTCTTTATATTCATCAGGGATTTCACGTGCTTCAAGACGTGTACCTAAGTCATCTTCGTAGAAGTAAGCTTGCATTCCGATAAGATCGATGATCCCTTCAAACTCATCCTCTGCACCAATTGGTAATTGGATTGGGTGAGCATTCGCACCAAGGCGATCTTGAAGAGTACCAGTAGAGTATAGGAAGTCAGCTCCTACTTTGTCCATTTTGTTAATGAAAACAATACGTGGAACACCGTAGGTAGTAGCCTGACGCCAAACTGTTTCTGTTTGTGGTTCTACACCAGATTGAGCATCTAATACAGCCACAGAACCATCAAGTACACGTAGGGAACGTTCAACTTCTACTGTGAAGTCTACGTGTCCAGGTGTATCAATGATGTTGATGCGGTGGTCTTTCCACTCTGCAGTTGTTGCTGCAGAAGTGATTGTGATACCACGGTCTTGCTCTTGCTCCATCCAGTCCATCTGAGACGCACCTTCGTGCGTTTCACCTAGCTTGTGAATACGGCCTGTATAGAACAAGATACGTTCTGTAGCAGTGGTTTTACCAGCATCGATGTGTGCCATGATACCGATATTACGTGTTCTTTCCAAGGAGAACTCTCTAGGCATGCGTTCTTCTCCTCCCTATTGGGTGATATAGTTTGATGTTCGTTCTTACCAACGGTAGTGAGCAAACGCTTTGTTTGCTTCAGCCATTTTGTGAACATCTTCGCGCTTCTTAACAGAAGCACCAGTGTTGTTTGCTGCATCTAGGATTTCGTTAGCTAGACGTTCTTCCATTGTCTTCTCACCGCGTAGACGAGAATAGTTAACAACCCAACGAAGTCCAAGTGCTTGACGGCGCTCTGGACGTACTTCAACAGGTACTTGGTAGTTAGATCCACCTACACGACGTGCTCTAACCTCTAGTACTGGCATTACGTTCTTAAGAGCTTGTTCGAAAGTTTCCATAGCGTCGTTTCCACTACGCTCTTGTACTAGTTCGAATGCTTTATAAAGAATTTTTTGTGCTTTACCGCGTTTACCATCCACCATGATTTGGTTGATCAGGCGAGTTACAAGCTTTGAGTTGTACATTGGGTCTGGCAATACATCACGCTTTGGTACTGGTCCTTTACGTGGCATACGGTCCCCTCCTTTCAATCTTACTAAAGTTTTATTAAGTGCAAGTTAACTTGCCTTATTTTTTAGGTTTTTTCGTTCCGTATTTAGAACGACCTTGCATGCGGCCTTCAACACCTGCAGTGTCAAGAGCACCACGTACAATGTGGTAACGTACACCTGGTAAGTCTTTTACACGTCCGCCACGGATAAGAACAACACTGTGCTCTTGTAGGTTGTGGCCGATACCAGGGATATACGCTGTCACTTCAATGCTGTTCGTTAAACGAACACGCGCATATTTACGAAGTGCAGAGTTCGGTTTCTTAGGTGTTAGCGTACCAACACGTGTACAAACACCACGCTTTTGTGGAGAAGACAGGTTAGTGAACTTCTTCTTGTAGCTGTTATAGCCTTTGTTAAGCGCTGGAGAGTCTGACATTTTCTTTTTAGAAACGCGACCTTTACGTACTAATTGGTTAATAGTAGGCATTAGATTTTCCTCCCTTCAAATTTAGCTTTTGTAATACCACACATCCAGGTGGTTCATAAATAAGCAAAAAACAAAGCTTTCGCGAAAGTTTGCCTTACCGCCAAAACTTTATTGCTTTATCGCTACTACAGCTGCTCCCACATCAATTCCACAAGCTTTTCCCAATTTCTCCATTGAGTCCACTCGTGCGAACGGAGTTTCAAACTCTTCTGCGAGTCGCAGTACTTTAGCCGTTACATGCTGATCAGCATCATCAGCAACAATAACTTCTTGAACTTGACCATGTTTTATAGCCTTCATGGTTTGCTTTGTTCCAATTACTACATTCGACTTAGCCTGTGCTACTTTTTCATAAGACATTTAACTATATCCTCCAAAGTAACAAGGATAAATGGAAGCACCTAGAATATAGTATCACCCGCTACTCATAATGTCAACGTGGTTCGTATATTTTTTCTAGATGCCTCCTAGATTATCACTTGCTTCATCAGCTTAATAAACCGAAATTAAGACTGTGGAATCTCTTCAGGCTCTTCAGCTTTAATCATATCTTCAGTTAATTCATCAGAAGCTGGTTGCACGGAACGATAGCGAGGCATCCCCGTACCTGCCGGAACCAACTTACCAATAATAACATTTTCTTTAAGTCCTAGCAATTCGTCACGTTTACCTTTAATCGCTGCATCCGTTAGGACACGTGTTGTCTCCTGGAATGATGCGGCAGATAAGAAGGAATCCGTTTCAAGAGATGCTTTCGTAATACCAAGCAGAACAGGACGACCAACAGCAGGTTGGCTACCTTCAATAAGGGCATCACGGTTAGCATCACGGAATTGGTGGATCTCAAGTAGTGAGCCAGGAAGTACATCTGTATCACCAGCATCAAGGACACGTACTTTGCGAAGCATTTGGCGAACCATTACTTCAACGTGTTTATCCCCGATTTCTACACCCTGCATACGGTATACTTTCTGAACCTCACGTAGAAGATACATTTCAACGCCTTCTACACCTTGGATTTTCAGTAGTTCTTTCGGATCTACAGAACCTTCTGTTAGTTCTTCACCAGCCTTGACGGAATCTCCAACTGTTACTTTCATACGGGCGCCATAAGGAGCCGTGTAACTACGTTTTTCAACTTCGCCTTGTACTGTGATCTCTAATTTCTCTTTCACTTCATTAATCTCTTCAACCGTACCATGGATCTCACTGATAACAGCTTGACCTTTCGGGTTACGGGCTTCGAATAGCTCTTGGATACGAGGAAGACCCTGTGTGATGTCATCCCCTGCTACACCACCTGTGTGGAAGGTACGCATTGTAAGCTGTGTACCAGGCTCACCAATTGATTGTGCAGCAATAATTCCAACTGCTTCTCCTACTTCTACTTCAGATCCAGTTGCTAAGTTACGGCCGTAACATTTCTTACATACACCATGACGCGTGTTACATGTGAACGCTGAGCGGATTGTTACTTTTTCAACACCAGCATCAACAATGGAACGGGCCATATCTTCTGTAATAATTTGATCACGTTTAGCCATCACTTCGCCTGTCTCTGGGTTATGAACCTTTTTGAACGCTGTACGTCCGATTAAACGGTCGATTAGCGGTTCAATCATTTCTGTACCTTCAGTAAGAGACGCTACTTCTAATCCTCGATCAGTACCACAGTCGTCTTCGCGGACGATTACGTCTTGAGCAACGTCAACTAAACGACGAGTTAGGTAACCTGAATCGGCTGTCTTCAGTGCCGTATCGGCAAGACCTTTACGAGCACCGTGTGTAGAGATGAAGTACTCTAGTACCGTCAGACCTTCACGGAAACTTGATTTAATCGGAAGTTCAATGATCTTACCAGCCGGGTTGGCCATAAGTCCACGCATACCCGCTAACTGTGTGAAGTTAGATGCGTTACCACGAGCTCCGGAATCACTCATCATGAAGATCGGGTTGGCTGGATCAAGTGATTGCATTAGACGATCTTGAATATCATCTTTGGCCGCTGACCAAATTGCAATAACACGATCGTAACGCTCATCATCAGTGATTAAACCACGACGGAACTGTTTCATGACTTTATCAACTTTACCTTGAGCTTCTTCAAGAATCTCTTGTTTCTCTGGAAGTACCACAATGTCAGATACACCAACCGTGATACCAGCTTTTGTAGAGTAAGCGAAACCTAGGTCCTTCATGCGGTCAAGCATTTTAGACGTTTCACTGATCTTAAAGCGTTTGAAGACTTCTGCGATAATGTTCCCAAGAATCTTCTTCTTAAATGGAGGAACTAATTCGCGCTTCTTAATTTCCTCTCTTACATCTGTTCCCTTCTCAATGAAGTACATTTCAGGCGTTTTGCCTTCAAGGTTACTTTGAGTCGGTTCATTAATATAAGGGAAGGATTCAGGCAGAATTTCATTGAAGATCAGTTTACCAACTGTCGTTAATAGAAGCTGGTTATTCTGTTCTTCAGTAAATGTGCCATTATTTAATGAACGGGCATGCACAGCTACACGTGTGTGTAAGTGAACATAACCATTTTGGTAAGCAATTAGTGCTTCGTTTGTATCTTTAAATACTTTGCCTTCCCCAACTGCTTCTTCACGCTCAAGTGTCAGGTAATAGTTACCTAATACCATATCCTGTGAAGGTGTTACAACTGGTTTACCGTCCTTAGGGTTAAGGATGTTCTGAGCAGCTAGCATTAAGATACGAGCCTCTGCTTGCGCCTCTGCAGATAATGGAACGTGAACAGCCATTTGGTCACCATCAAAGTCAGCGTTATAAGCTGTACATACTAATGGGTGCAGGCGAATTGCACGACCTTCTACAAGAGTAGGTTCGAACGCTTGGATACCTAAACGGTGAAGTGTAGGGGCACGGTTCAGTAACACTGGGTGCTCTTTAATAACTTCTTCTAGGACATCCCAAACTTCTGGATGAATACGTTCAATTTTTCGCTTAGCAGATTTAATGTTGTGTGCTAGTCCACGGTCAACAAGTTCACGCATAACAAATGGTTTAAATAATTCTAAAGCCATTTCTTTAGGTAAACCACACTGGTACATCTTCAGACTAGGTCCTACGACGATTACAGAACGACCTGAATAGTCTACACGTTTACCAAGTAAGTTTTGGCGGAAACGACCTTGCTTACCTTTCAACATATGAGAAAGGGATTTTAGAGGACGATTTCCTGGTCCAGTTACTGGACGACCACGACGGCCGTTATCGATTAAAGCATCCACAGCTTCCTGAAGCATACGTTTTTCGTTTTGAACGATAATCGTAGGTGCTCCAAGATCTAATAAACGCTTCAAACGATTGTTACGGTTGATTACACGACGATAAAGATCGTTTAAATCAGAAGTTGCGAAGCGTCCACCGTCAAGCTGTACCATCGGGCGAAGTTCCGGCGGGATGACAGGAAGCACGTCTAGGATCATCCAAGACGGATCATTTCCTGAACCACGGAATGCTTCTAATACTTCTAAACGTTTAATAGCGCGTGTACGACGCTGGCCTTGGGCTGTTTTCAGTTCTTCCTTAAGCGTGTCAACTTCCTTCTCAAGATCGATATCTTGAAGCAATCTACGAATGGCTTCAGCACCCATCATGGCTTGGAAGGACTTCCCGTACTTCTCGCGGTACGTACGGTATTCTTTCTCAGAAAGTAACTGTTTCTTTTCAAGAGCTGTATCACCTTGGTCTGTTACCACATATGCAGCGAAGTAAATGACTTCTTCTAAAGCACGTGGTGACATATCAAGAACAAGTCCCATACGACTTGGAATTCCTTTGAAGTACCAAATGTGAGAGACAGGGGCAGCTAATTCTAAGTGCCCCATACGCTCACGACGTACTTTCGCTTTGGTAACTTCTACTCCACAGCGGTCACAAACGATCCCTTTATAACGAACTCGCTTGTATTTACCACAGTGACATTCCCAGTCCTTTGTAGGACCAAAAATGCGTTCACAGAACAAACCGTCTTTTTCCGGTTTTAACGTACGATAGTTAATGGTTTCTGGTTTCTTCACTTCACCAAATGACCACGAACGGATTTTATCAGGTGAAGCTAAACCAATCTTCATATATTCAAAGTTGTTTACATCTAGCAAGGGGCCTACCTCCCTTATAATCTCCAGGTTTTACCCTAAGCTTAGAGTCCAGTGTCATAAGCTCTTACTCTATTGCGTCTTTAGGATCGCCATCTACATTCAGCTTTTCAGCTGACTGCGCTTCTTCTTCTTCAATATCACGTAAGTCAATCTCAGATTCATCAGCTGTTAGCATCTTAACATCCATACCTAAACTCTGTAGCTCTTTAATCAATACTTTAAATGATTCTGGTACACCTGGTTCAGGTACATTTGAACCTTTAACAATTGATTCATACGTTTTAACACGTCCAACAACATCATCGGACTTAACGGTTAGGATTTCTTGAAGTGTATAAGCAGCACCGTAAGCTTCAAGAGCCCAAACCTCCATCTCACCGAAACGCTGTCCACCAAATTGAGCTTTACCACCCAATGGTTGTTGCGTAACAAGGGAGTATGGTCCAGTAGAACGCGCGTGAAGTTTATCATCAACCATGTGCGCAAGTTTAATCATGTACATGACACCTACTGATACACGGTTATCAAACGGTTCACCCGTACGTCCATCATAAAGAATTGTCTTCGCATCACGAGCCATTCCAGCTTCTTTTAATGTTTCCCAAACGTCTTCCTCACGAGCACCATCAAATACTGGCGTAGCCATTCGGACACCTAGTAGGCGAGAAGCCATACCTAAGTGTAACTCTAGTACCTGACCGATGTTCATACGAGAAGGTACACCGAGTGGGTTTAACATGACATCTACTGGTGTGCCATCTGGTAGATAAGGCATATCTTCTTCTGGAAGAATCTTAGAGATTACACCTTTGTTACCGTGACGACCGGCCATTTTGTCACCTTCAGAGATCTTACGCTTCTGAACGATGTAAACACGAACCAACTGGTTTACACCAGGAGGTAATTCGTCTCCATCTTCACGGTTGAAGATCTTAACATCAAGCACAATACCACCGGCACCGTGTGGAACTCTTAGAGATGTATCACGTACTTCACGTGCTTTCTCTCCGAAGATTGCGTGTAGCAAGCGTTCTTCTGCTGAAAGTTCTGTTACACCTTTAGGTGTTACTTTACCAACTAGCAGATCACTGTCACTTACTTCCGCACCAACGCGGATAATACCGCGATCATCAAGATTCTTAAGCGCGTCTTCCCCAACGTTCGGGATGTCGCGAGTAATTTCTTCAGGTCCAAGCTTCGTATCACGTGCTTCTGATTCATACTCTTCAATATGAATAGAAGTGTAAACGTCATCTTTAACAAGACGTTCACTCATGATAATCGCATCCTCATAGTTGTAACCATCCCATGTCATAAAGGCAACAAGAGGGTTTTTACCTAGTGCAAGTTCACCTTTTTCCATAGAAGGACCATCAGCAAGGATTTCTCCTTTTTCAATACGATCACCAGCGCTAACAATAGGCTTCTGGTTATAACATGTACCCTGGTTCGAACGGATGAACTTCTGGAAACGATAGCGATCTAAATCGCCTTCTACTTCTTTACCGTCTACAACTGAAATACGACGAACAAGAACTTCCTTAGCATCAACACGTTCTACAATTCCCTCGTGATGCGCTACAACAGCAGCACCTGAGTCTTTACCAGAGACATATTCCATACCTGTACCAACTAGTGGAGATTCAGGTTCCATCAATGGTACAGCTTGACGTTGCATGTTCGCACCCATTAGGGAGCGGTTGGAGTCATCGTTTTCTAAGAAAGGAATACAAGCTGTCGCAGCAGAAACGACCTGTTTTGGTGAAACGTCCATATAGTCAATACGTTCACGTTTAACAGCCGTGTTCTCACCACGGAAGCGAGCAATTACTTCTTCATCTTGGAATGAGCCATCTTCTTCTAACTTCGCGTTTGCCTGAGCAACAACGTAGTTATCTTCTTCATCAGCAGTTAGATAATCAATTTGAGCTGTTACCTTCCCTGTTTCAGGGTCCACACGACGATATGGTGTTTCAATAAAGCCAAATTTGTTTACTTTTGCATAAGATGAAAGAGAGTTAATAAGACCAATGTTTGGTCCCTCTGGCGTTTCAATCGGACACATACGACCATAGTGAGAGTAGTGAACGTCACGTACCTCGAAACCTGCGCGCTCACGCGTTAAACCACCAGGTCCTAGTGCGGACAGACGGCGTTTGTGCGTTAACTCTGCAAGTGGGTTCGTTTGGTCCATAAACTGTGATAGCTGAGAACTACCAAAGAACTCTTTAATGGATGCAATGACCGGGCGGATGTTAATCAGTTGTTGTGGAGTAATAGAAGCTGTGTCTTGAATGGACATACGCTCACGTACTACACGCTCCATACGAGATAGACCAATACGGAATTGGTTCTGTAGAAGCTCCCCAACTGAACGTAGACGACGGTTACCTAAGTGGTCAATATCGTCCGTGCCACCTACATCATGAAGTAAGTTAAAGAAGTAACTTACCGCTGAAAGGATATCAGAAGGCGTAATGTTCTTAGTACTGTCATCCACATTAGCATTACTAATGACGTTAAGTGTTTTTTCTCCTTCAGGATCTGTTGGATCTACAATCTTAACGTTTTGAATCTTCATAGGGTCATCTAGCACGCCATCATGAGGTTCTACGATTTCATCCCCTAGATTCTCTTCAGAACCTTCTAGGTATGGTAGAATCTTATCTAATAAACGACGATCTAGTTTATCCCCTTTATTTGCAAGGATTTCACCTGTTTCCGGATCAGCTAATGATTCAGCTAACACTTGGTTAAATAGGCGATTCTTGATGTGTAACTTCTTATTAATCTTGTAACGACCTACGTGTGCAAGATCATACCTCTTTGGATCAAAGAAGCGTGAAACAAGTAAACTCTTCGCATTCTCTACTGTTGGTGGTTCACCAGGGCGAAGTCGCTCATAAATTTCTAAAAGAGCTTTTTCACTGTTTTCCGTATTATCCTTCTCAAGCGTATTCTTAAGGTATTGGTTGTCACCAATAAGATCAATAATCTCTTGGTCTGTACCAAATCCTAGTGCACGCAATAAGACGGTGATCGGAAGTTTACGAGTACGATCAATACGTACGTGAACTACGTCTTTTGCATCTGTTTCAAACTCTAACCAAGCACCGCGGTTAGGAATTACAGTAGCTGTATACCCTCTCTTACCGTTCTTATCTACTTTTGGACTAAAGTAGACACTTGGAGAACGAACTAACTGAGATACGATAACACGCTCTGCACCATTAATGACGAAAGTACCTGTACCCGTCATTAGTGGGAAATCACCCATAAATACTTCCTGCTCTTTCACTTCGCCAGTTTCTTTATTAAGCAAGCGTACTTTAACACGAAGAGGAGCTGAATAGGTGACATCTCGCTCTTTTGATTCATCTACAGGATACTTAGGCTCTCCGAGAGTGTAATCTACAAACTCTAAAGAAAGGTTGCCTGTAAAGTCCTCAATCGGTGAAATGTCTTGGAACATCTCCCTCAAACCTTCTTCCAAGAACCAATCATAGGAAGCAGTTTGAATTTCAATTAAGTTTGGTAACTCGAGTACTTCGCTGATACGCGCATAACTTCTGCGCTGGCGGTGTCGTCCATACTGAACTAGTTGACCTGTCAACTGATTCACCCCTCAAATCAAGCATTTTAATAAAGAAAAAATTGTCCGGCAAAAATGGCATGCCGAACTAGCTAGTACAGAAAGATCATTCCTGCACCAGGTTAATCTATAAATACATTCGCACTAGGCGAATGTAATTGAACAATTCCGTTTCTCTAACGTTAGACAAAAGAAAAAAGGGTTTCTATAAGAAAACCACAATATACGATTTGTTTATTCGATTTTACCAGTCTTGCCTAACGGAAGGCATTTATACGTAAAAAGTTTAAAAAAACTCTTGACATAGAAACTTATATATTGGCATTTTTCAATACTATCACAACTATATTTTAGAGTCAAACTTTTTCGCCTTTAAGATGAAGTAGCCTTTTGCCTTCTTTTCTACTGTGACCTGATCGAACAAATCTTCTAAACGTTGTTGAGCAGATGGGGCACCCTGTTTCTTCTGAATGACAACCCATAACTCGCCGCCTGGCAATAATGCCTGGTGACTTTGTTCAAACATGGAGTGTACAACTTTCTTTCCTGCTCTAATTGGTGGATTTGTTACGATTGCCGCAAAGCTCTGATGTTGTATAGCAGAAAATTGATCACTTTGTCGTATATCTGCATTGGTTACGTTATTCTTCGTTGCGTTATCTTGAGCTAATTGAACTGCTCGCTCGTTTACATCTACCATAACAACTTTACGATCTGGGAAATCCAGAGCGAGTGAAAGACCGATGGGGCCGTATCCACAGCCCAGATCAAGAAATTCTCCGTTGATCTCTGGCTCAGTAAATGTTTCTATTAAGGTTCTAGACCCAAAATCTACTTCGTCTTTAGAAAATACTCCTTGATCTGTGCTAAAGTTAAGCGTTCTTCCTCGTAAGTTGAACGTCCATGACTTTGGAGCACTCTTAGATTCAGGATTTCTTGAATAATAGTGTTCTGACATTCATAACACCTACCCATCTTGCAGTTTGTTTTACACTTAACCATATAGGCATATGCCCATGAGTTAATGTATAACAAAAGCAAAGCTCGCCGTTATACAGCGAGCTTTTTGTGCTTTCTCTTACTTAAGTTCGATCTTAGCGCCTGTTTCTTCAAGTTTAGCTTTCATTTCTTCAGCTTCTTCTTTAGAAACGCCTTCTTTAACTGGTTTCGGAGCGTTATCTACTAAGTCTTTAGCATCTTTAAGTCCAAGGCCAGTGATTTCGCGAACTGCTTTAACAACTTTGATCTTAGAAGCTCCAGCGTCTTCTAGAACAACGTCAAATTCAGTTTGCTCTTCAGCAGCTTCAGCAGCGCCGCCGCCACCTACAGCTACAGGTGCCGCAGCAGTTACTCCAAATTCTTCTTCAATTGCTTTTACTAAATCATTAAGTTCAAGAACGTTCATTTCTTTGATCGCGTCGATAATTTGTTCTTTAGTCATGATATATCCTCCTTGTAATAAATATAATTATTAGACGTGCCTATTAGGCAATTAAGCGCCTTGTTCTTCTTTTTGGTCTGCAACTGCTTTCGTTGCAAGCGCGAAGTTGCGCATTGGAGCTTGTAGTACAGAAAGAAGCATAGATACAAGTCCGTTTGCGTCTGGAAGCTCTGCAAGTTCTTTGATTTGTTCAACACTTGCTACGCTACCTTCGATTACGCCACCTTTGATTTCAAGAGCGTCGTTTTCTTTAGCAAAACTGTTGATGATCTTAGCCGGAGATACAGCATCGTCCTCACTGAAAGCAAGTGCTGTTGGGCCAACTAATACCTCATCAAGGTCAGTCAGTTCTGCTTCTGCTGTCGCACGGCGAGTCATTGTGTTTTTGTACACTTTGAAGTCAACGCCAGCTTCACGTAGTTGTTGACGAAGATTCGTTACCGTATCAACGTCTAAACCGCGGTAGTCTACAAGTACTGTAGATTTACTGTTCTGAAGTTTATCAGCGATTTCAGAAACAAGCTGTTTCTTGTGTTCAATAATTCTGCTCATCGTTCCACCTCCTATTGACTTTTCATCATACCGTTAGGGTGCCAAGGTTCATAAAAGGCTCGCGATATAATTCATAAAAAATGTGCCTTCAAGGTAGACAAGAAGGCACATGAGTTGATGATAGCTATCAGCGAACAACTATCACGTATATCAACACACCTCGGTAGGAAATTAAGCGACAAGCGCACCTACTGTCTACGGTATAACGTATTCATATTTGCAACATTGAATATTATAGCTAAGCGCTATTGAAAAGTCAATGCCAAATTAGCTTTTGAAAGAAGAAACATCTACGCGAACACCAGGGCCCATAGTAGAAGCTACTGATGCGTTCCGCATGTAAGTTCCTTTAGCAGCCTGAGGCTTCGCCTTCATTAGCGTCTCAGTGATCGCTGTGAAGTTCTCAACTAACTTGTCATTTTCAAAGGAAACTTTACCAATTGGTACATGGATGTTTCCTGCTTTATCAACGCGGTATTCAACTTTACCTGCTTTGATTTCGTTAACAGCTTTTTCAACATCGAATGTTACAGTTCCTGTTTTAGGGTTAGGCATTAGACCTTTTGGTCCAAGTACGCGACCTAGTTTACCAACTTCAGCCATCATGTCTGGAGTTGCTACAACTACATCAAATTCAAACCAACCTTGGTTGATTTGGTTGATTAGGTCTTGTTCACCTACGAAGTCTGCACCCGCTGCTTCTGCTTCTTTCGCTTTATCACCTTTAGCGAAAACTAGAACGCGCTGGGATTTACCAGTACCGTGTGGTAGAACCATAGCACCGCGGATTTGTTGATCCGCTTTCTTAGGGTCTACTCCTAGACGGAACGCAGCTTCTACTGTTTCGTCGAAGTTTGCTTTTGCTGTTTCTTTTACAAGCTTAACCGCCTCTTGAGAGTCGTAAGCTTTTGATTTATCTACTAATTTTAAAGCTTCTTGGTAACGTTTGCTTTTTTTAGCCATTTCATTTTCCTCCTCATTGTGGTTTTAACGGTTTTACCTCCCACGAATAAAGGTTGCGAAATGTGGAAAATCCCCCACCTCGCAACCTTACTCAATCCAGAGCCGCTGTGGGATTAGTCCTCGATAACAAGTCCCATACTACGCGCTGTACCTTCAACCATGCGCATAGCTGCATCCACGTCAGCAGCATTTAGGTCAGGCATTTTTGTTTCAGCAATTTCGCGTACTTTGTCGCGCTTAATTGTTGCAACTTTATTGCGGTTTGGTTCGCCTGATCCGGATTTAATGCCAGCCGCATCTTTAAGAAGAACGGCAGCAGGCGGAGTTTTAGTGACGAATGTAAATGAACGGTCTTCAAACACCGTAATTTCAACCGGAATGATCATACCAGCTTGATCTGCTGTACGTGCGTTAAATTCCTTACAGAAACCCATGATATTAACACCTGCTTGACCTAGTGCTGGTCCAACTGGCGGAGCCGGATTGGCTTTACCTGCAGGAATCTGTAGTTTTACAACTTTAATAACTTTTTTAGCCACGAGACACACCTCCTTAAGTCCGTGATGTGGTTACAGGGGGTATCCCCCTCCCACTCAATCATATACACATAAAACCTCTTTCTCGAGGCATAAAGAACATAAAAATTCTAGCATTTTTCCAGAAAGAATGCAAGGGGGTCCCCATTATAATTTTTCAATTTGAGAGAACTCTAGCTCAACCGGGGTTTCGCGCCCGAACATATTAACATGGACTTTTACTTTTTGCTTGTCCAAGTCAATGGATTCAATAGAACCAGTGAAGTTCGCGAAAGGTCCTTCTGTTACTCGAACACTTTCTTTCACTTCAAAGCCAATGTCCTGGAGCGGTTCATCCATACCCATTCGCTTAAGAACTGTTTCCATTTCTTCTTCCAAGAGAGGGGTAGGCTTCGAACCTGAACCAGTAGATCCAACGAAACCTGTTACTCCTGGTGTGTTGCGTACAACATACCACGAATCATCCGTCATAACCATTTCCGCTAACACATAGCCAGGGAAAGTTTTCTTTTTAACGGTCTTACGTTTACCGTTTTTAATTTCCGTCTCTTCATCTTCAGGGACAATTACACGGAAGATCTTATCTTCCATTCCCATAGAATCCACACGTTTCTCTAAATTTGTTTTCACTTTATTCTCGTAACCAGAATAAGTGTGTACAACATACCATCTTTTTTCCATAGTTTCAGGACAAACGGTTTGCCCTTCCCTCCCTCATCATTAAGTTTCGTTTTTTGGTCAACATGAAAAAACCCGTTAAACGGGTTTTTTGAGCAAGAAACGTATTAATAACATTATAACATAAACATAAGTGCTTTATTCGGTAATCAATTCAAGAATCCACGAAATCCCTAAGTCTACTACTGCAAAGAAGACAGCAACAAAAGCCACGGTAGAAATAACCGTTACAGTGTATTTAGAAAGTTCTTTCCCTTTAGGCCAACTGACTTTTTGCATTTCTCGAGAAACGTTTTTGAAAAACTTGAACATGCTAGTACCCCCAAACTTTCACCCGTAAGGCTTCCTCGTTATTTTGTCTCCCGGTGCAGGGTGTGTTTGCCGCAATTCTTACAATACTTTCGTGCTTCAAGTCGTTCTGAATTGATGCTCGAGTTCTTATTGGTTGAGTAGTTACGACTTGCACATTCAACACACGCTAAGACTACCTTTTTTCGCATTTTTCTCCGCCCCATTCCAGGGTTTTAGTCACTTCCATTAATGTACCATGGGATTATAAGGCTGTCAACGTAGCGCTAGAGCGTAATTTCACTGATTTCCAAGTACCGCTCAAGCTTTCGCTTCACCCGTTGTAATGCGTTATCGATAGACTTCACATGGCGGTTTAAATCTACCGAGATCTCCTGATAGGATCTCCCGTCCAAGTATAAACTCAGAACCTTTCTTTCTAAATCACTTAACAATTCTGACATTTTATACTCCATATCCCCAAATCGCTCTTGATTAATGATCAGTTCCTCGGGATCTAAAGCTTTCGCACCGGCAATTACGTCCAATAATGTTCGATCGGACTCTTCATCATAGATAGGCTTATCTAAAGAAACATAAGAATTAAGCGGAATATGCTTCTGTCTAGTGGCAGTTTTGATAGCAGTAATAATTTGGCGAGTTACACAAAGTTCTGCGAAGGCTTTAAACGAAGAAAGCTTGTCCTCCTGGTAATCACGAATTGCTTTATACAACCCGATCATCCCTTCTTGCACAATATCTTCTCGATCTGCGCCAATTAAAAAATAGGTGCGGGCTTTAGCACGTACAAAATTTTTATACTTGTTAATCAAATGTTCTAAAGCTCGACTATCTCCTTCATGCACAAAAACAACGACATCCTCGTCTGACAATTGTTCAAAATCCAAATTCTTGATGTCCTTCTCCACTTGTCCGATGATCACGTAAGGATTCCCCCCGACCGTACTTCACTCGATATATAGAAATATTATACAGTAAGCGTTTCAAAAGCGTCAACATAAGCTGGCATTACTTTTCACCTCGGCGCCACTTTTCAAACACATCTAATACTTCCTTTTTTATCGGTATTTTAGACTTGTTTTGAACCTGATTGTAAGACTTCACTTCGTTTTGGATTTCTTTTTCTATATTTTTCATTTCGATGTGGAGCTCTCTGGCTGAGAGCCTTAAAGCCCCTTGCGCAAAGATCGTACGCTGCTCTGTGTAATCCGATGTTGCTACATATACTTGGGTCCGAATATTTTTAACTTCCTGAACGAGCTTTTCTATCCGTTCGTCTGCTGTTTCATTTTCTCTGGTGAACACAATTTCTACATCGTAATTTTTTCGTTTTTTCTCGATTCCCTGTACATAATAGGCATCAAATACAACGATAACCCGGTTCTTAGAAAAAGCTCGGTATTCCGCCATTCTTTCAATTAATAGATCACGGGCTTGGCCGAGATCATAATCTTTCAGAGATTGAAGCTCTGGCCAAGCCCCGATAATGTTATATCCATCTACAATGAGAACTTCCATTATTACTCACCCAATGGGTGGCGTTTTCTGTGGATTTCATACATGAGTAAACTAGCGGAAACGGAAGCATTAAGGGATGTAACGTGACCTACCATTGGCAGACGAACGGACCAATCGCACTTTTCTTTTACTAAACGGCTAATGCCTTTTCCTTCACTTCCAATGACAAGCGCGACAGGCATGTCCCCTTTTAGTTCACGGTAGTCTTCTTCTCCTTTAGCGTCTGTACCTACCACCCACACGTGTTCTTTCTTTAAATCTTCTATGGTACGAGCTAAATTGGTTACACGAACGACAGGGATATATTCAATGGCTCCAGTAGACGTTTTCGCTACAGTCGCGGTTAACCCTACCGATCTTCTTTTAGGAATGATCACTCCGTGTACGCCTGAAGCATCGGCTGTGCGAAGGATGGAACCAAGGTTATGGGGGTCTTCTATTTCATCTAGAATTAAGAAAAAGGGAGCTTCTCCTTTTCTTCTGGCGTGTTCAAATAAGTCATCTAGCTCGCTGTAGTCATATGCAGCAACGGAAGCAATAACCCCCTGATGGCTGCCATCTACGAGTTGATCAAGCTTCTTCTTTGGAACTTTTTGAACTTGAACACCGTTCTCCTTAGCAATCTTTTGGAGGTTCTGAGTTGCTTTATGTTGGAGTTGATCGGAAACCATGACTTTATTAATGGACCTGCCCGATTTAAGAGCCTCAGACACGGCATTCTTCCCAATAATCCACTCTTCTTTCATGTTGTCGCGCTCCTTTCTTCTACATGTTGTATAGCTAGTGTTACTAATTCGACCAAGCGGTCATTCTGATTTAAGAAATACAAATATCCTAACAGAGCTTCAAAAGCTGTGCTGTATCGATAGGTTTGTACATCTGTATTCTTTGGCGTGGAGCCACCCTTGGCGTTTCGCCCTCTTCTCACAACAGCTTCTTCCGCTTCTGTCAATAAGTCACCATCGAGCCAGGTACGAATAACAGCGGATTGGGATTTAGCAGAAACGAAGCGCACCGCAGCTTGGTGCAGCTGCTGCGGTTTAACGCTTCCGCTCCTGATCAGATGTTCCCTGACAAATTGTTCGTACACGACATCTCCCATATAGGCGAGGGTTAAGCTTTTCAATTGTCTTACATCGACTTCTTGCTGGTTCATATTAACCTCTCTTCCATCTGGTTCCTTGAGGCGTATCTTCTAAAAAGATCCCTTGTTCTTTCAGATTGTCTCGAATTTCATCCGCTCGTTGGAAATCACGATTCTTCCGGGCATCAATTCGTTCTTGAATTAAAGCATCGATTTCTTCATCAAGAAGTTCATCTTCTGTAGCAACACGGATTCCTAATACGCCCGCTAATTCAGTGAGTGTATGCTGAAAGGCTGAAATCACTTTTTCAGAAGTATGGGATGATTGCAGGTAAACGTTCGCATCCTTTGTTACGTCAAACAGAACAGAAATGGCGTTTGCCGTATTGAAATCATCATCCATTTCCTTGATAAATGTTTCTTTATACCCTTCTGTCTTCTCAAGCCACTCCGTATCGTTATCTGTTTGATCCGTGCTGGATTGTTTACGGTGTTCAAGGTTTTCATAAGCATTTTTAATCCGGTCCAGGCTATTCTTTGCCCCTTCAAGAAGGGCCTCACTAAAGTTAATCGGATGACGGTAATGAACGCTTAGCATAAAGAAGCGGATCACTTGCGGGTCATGGTGTTTGATAATGTCATGAACGAGAACGAAATTCCCGAGTGATTTGGACATCTTTTCGTTTTCAATCTTAATGTAGCCATTATGCATCCAGTAGTTTGCAAACTGCTTTTCGTTTAAAGCTTCAGATTGAGCAATTTCATTTTCATGGTGAGGGAAGGTTAAGTCCTGTCCCCCTGCATGGATATCAATCGTATCGCCAAGGTATTTCTTCGCCATAGCCGAGCATTCAATATGCCAGCCAGGTCGCCCTTCACCCCAAGGACTGTCCCAAGCAATTTCGCCATCTTTCGTTGTCTTCCAAAGTGTGAAATCGAGCGGGTCTTCCTTCTTCTCTCCCACTTCAATACGGGCTCCAGTTCGAAGCTCATCTATTGATTGCTGTGAAAGTTTTCCGTAAGAATCAAAGGAACGAGTTCGGAAATAAACATCTCCACCTGATTCATAAGCATGACCTTTCTCAACCAGCGTGTTGATAAACTCAATAATTTCAGACATATTCTCTGTTACACGCGGATGATGAACCGCTTCTTCCACACCAAAGGCCCCAACATCTTCCTTATACGCTTCGATAAATCGCTCTGCAATCTCAGGAACTTCAGAGCCTAATTCATTGGCTGCTTTAATTAACTTGTCATCTACATCCGTGAAATTCAATACGTATTGAACGTCATAATTTTGGTACTGAAAATACTTACGGACCGTATCAAACACAATTGCAGGGCGCGCATTTCCAATATGAATGTAATTGTAAACCGTTGGGCCACATACATACATGCTGACCTTTCCTTCTTCAATCGGTTTGAACGCTTCTTTCTGACGTGTAAGGGTATTATAGATCTGAATCCCCATCATGTTTCACTCCTTGTTTCATATCTTCTATTTGTTTTTGTAATCGGGTAATTTCTTCATCCATCTTTTCAAATCGGTCAGCCACGGGGTCAGGCATCTTATGGTGATCTAAATCTTTTCGCACTTTCTTCCCGTCACGAATTACAATCGTCCCTGGTATACCAACCACAGTAGAATTATCAGGTACATCGTTTAATACCACCGAACCTGCTCCCACTTTTGAGTTTTCCCCGATGGTGATGGAACCAAGAACTTTAGCTCCTGTAGCGACAAGGGCGTGATCTTTAAGAGTTGGGTGTCGCTTGCCTTTTTCTTTTCCGGTACCACCTAATGTAACCCCTTGGAATAGGGTCACATTATCTCCGATTTCACACGTTTCTCCAATGACTACGCCCATGCCGTGATCAATGAAAAAGCGACGGCCAATTTGGGCACCTGGGTGAATCTCAATCCCTGTGAAAAAACGACTCAATTGTGAAATCACTCGTGCTAAGAAGAAAAATTTCTTTATATAACAGGCATGAGCAAGACGATGTCCCCATATTGCATGCAGTCCTGAGTAAGTTAGAATGACTTCGAAACGACTTCTGGCTGCCGGATCCTGATCAAATACAACATCAACATCTTCCTTGAGCATCTGGAATAGCCCCATTCATATCCCTCCAATACTTCATCATGAGCATAAGGTGAACAAACGGCAAACCTTTATGCGAGACAGAAAAAAAGCGCCTCTGTGCTTTAAAACACAGAGACGCTTTTTGCGCGGTTCCACTCTGTTTGAGATAATACAACATTATCTCCAACTCGCCTCTCATAACGGGAGAGTACCGCTCATATTTACTACAATTCAACATGAGACTCAGAGGTGCATTTCAAAAGAGCTCCTTCAACCACTTTCAGCCGGGGTGATTGTCTCTGCTAAAAGAAGCGACCCTTTTACTTCTCCTCTTCAACGTTCTAGGTTATTAATGCTACTATATTACATTTCACGAAAAATGTGAATTTCTATGCCTGAAGCTGCTCAACGGCATTTTTTAGTCGTTTCTGAACCGTGTCTTTCCCTAACAAATGAATCGCATTTGGTAACTCTGGACCATGAGTCTGGCCAGTAGTCGCTACACGAATAGGCATGAATAGTTTTTTTCCTTTGTGCCCTGTTTCTTTTTGGACAGCTTTTACGGCTTTTTTAATCGCATCAGGTTCAAAGGCCTCTAAGTCATCTAGCTTTTGACTATACGTTTCTAGCACCTCTGGTACTTGCTCCTCTTTAAGAACAGCCATTGCTTCTTCATCATAATCAATTTCTTCTTTAAAGAATAATTCAGTAAGTTCAACAATCTCAGCTGAATAATTGAGTTGCTCTTGATAAAGAGCGATCAATTCACGAGCCCAAGTACGCTGTTCATCGTTCATATCTTCTGGCAGGCGACCTGCTTCAACTAGGTGAGGAAGAGCTAACTCCACAACACGATCTAGATCAGCCGCTTTAATGTATTGATTGTTGATCCATTTTAACTTTTGAGGATCAAACACTGCCGGCGAAGAGGATAAGCGATTTGAATCAAAGATTTCAATTAATTGGTCTGATGTGAAGATCTCTTCTTCCCCAACAGGAGACCAGCCAAGAAGGGTAATAAAGTTAAATAACGACTCAGGCAGATAACCAAGTTGTTCATACTGACCAATAAACTGAAGGATATGCTCGTCGCGTTTACTTAGCTTCTTGCGTTGCTCATTTAGAATTAATGCCATGTGGCCAAAGCGCGGTGCTTCCCAACCAAGTGCATCGTACACCATCATTTGTTTTGGCGTATTGGAAATGTGCTCCTCACCGCGTAAAACGTCTGTGATCTTCATAAGATAATCATCCACAGCCACAGCAAAATTATACGTTGGTGTTCCATTTTTCTTAGCAATAACCCAATCACCGAAATCACTAGAATCAAATGTGATTTCACCGCGAACAAGGTCATTCCACTTGTAGGTTACACCTTCAGGTACGCGAATACGAATACTAGGTTGACGACCTTCTGCTTCGAACTGTTTTATTTGATCTTCTGTCAGATCACGGTGAGCTCCCGAATACATCGGAACCTCTCCTCGTTCACGCTGCCCTTCACGCTCTGCTTCTAATTCTTCTTCTGTCATATAACATTTATACGCAAGATTACGGTCTAATAGTTCATCAATATATTTTTGATAAAGGTCAAGGCGTTCCATTTGGCGGTATGGTCCATACTCGCCGCCAACATCAACACTCTCGTCCCAGTCGATCCCAAGCCATTTTAAGTATTGCATCTGGCTTTGTTCCCCACCAGCTACGTTACGCTTCTCATCCGTATCTTCAATACGAATAATAAATTTACCACCTAGATGGCGTGCATATAAATAATTAAAAAGTGCTGTACGCGCATTTCCGATATGTAGATGACCGGTTGGGCTTGGCGCATAACGCACACGAATTTCATTTGTCATGATTAGTTTCCCTTCTTTCTACCGAATGATAGTCTACCTTCATTTTATCATCTCAAGCACGTGCTTGATAACGAAATTTGTTAATTACCATGCTCATTATAGCGATTGTGAGCGTGTAAGTAAAACCGTGGCTTGTGAAGCAATTCCTTCTTTACGTCCAGGAAACCCTAATTTTTCCGTCGTTGTAGCTTTAACGTTAACTTGTGAAGATTCCGCTCCTAGTATGCGCGCAATATTTGCCTGCATAGAAGCCGTATAAGGAGACATCTTCGGAGCTTGAGCTATAATGGTACAATCAATATTCCCAAGCTCATATCCTCTCTCCTGAACGATCTGCCATACATGCTCAAGCAACTTCATTGAATCTGCATCCTTGAATTCCGGATCTGTATCGGGAAAATGCTTTCCAATATCCCCTTCACCGATCGCCCCCAGGCATGCATCCGCTACAGTATGTAACAATACATCAGCATCTGAATGACCGAGCAATCCTTTTTCGTATGGAATTTCTACACCACCAATGATACAAGGTCTTCCATCTACTAATTGATGAACATCGAATCCTTGTCCGACACGAAACATATCCATTTCCTCCTTCGTTCTTGTGCTAGCAGAGCGTTTATGAATGATCGTTTCAGCTTTTTCAATATCTTCAGGTGTTGTAAGCTTAATATTATCATAACTCCCTTGAACCACTTCAATATGTCCTCCGATTCGTTCTACTAGAGACGTATCGTCTGTCCCAAGGTACTGATCATTTTTAGCCTTTTGATGCGCTTCAATAATCAATGAATATTGAAAGGCTTGAGGAGTTTGAGCAGCCCAGAGTTCATCTCTCTTTAACGTTGTAAGTACTCCGCCTTGATACTGCTTAATGGTGTCCGTTACTGGCACAGCCAAAAGGGCTGCTCCATGGTGATCTGCTTCCTTGACCAACTTCTGAATGGACTCATACGTCACAAAAGGTCTTGCCCCGTCATGAATAAGAACAATGGAATCTTGACGAGAGACTGCTTCTAGCCCAGCCAAGACGCTGTCCTGTCGCTCTTTCCCACCGTCCACAAGTGTAACCAGGTCCTCGTATCCGTACTCTCGTAATAACTCTTCTATCTCTGACCGTTCATTTGGATTAATCACTAAGATCCGCTTATCACATAAATCATCGTGATTAAAAGCTTCAACAGTATGAATGAGAAGCGGCTTTCCATCAATGGATAAGAACTGCTTATTGCGGCCTGCCTTCATTCGTTTGCCTTGTCCGGCAGCTAGTATGATAACTTGATACGAACTCATAAACCCCATCCTATACGTATGATAAAAATTTATACAAAACAAAAGCGATAACATGGCTGTTATCACTTTTGCTTAACTCTATTTTGTTTATACCCTTTTTATAGGGCTTTTTCAAGTAGTTTAGGCTTTGCAAAGATCATACGACCAGCAGAGGTTTGTAACACACTTGTTACGAGCACCTCAATCGTACGCCCAATATAATCCTTACCTTCTTCAACGACAATCATCGTGCCGTCATCAAGATAAGCAACTCCTTGGTTTTGCTCTTTCCCGTCTTTAATGACCTGAACCGTCAATTCTTCTCCTGGTAATACCACAGGTTTAACGGCATTTGCTAAATCATTAATATTGAGTACTTGAACATTTTGAAACTCACAAACTTTATTTAAGTTAAAGTCATTCGTTACCACTATGCCATTAATAAGCTTTGCTAGCTTCACAAGTTTACTATCAACTTCCTGAACGTCTTCAATATCACCCTCGTAGATCTCTACGTTTACTGGTAACTCTTTTTGCATCCGATTCAGAACATCTAAACCACGGCGTCCTCGGTTCCGCTTCAATACATCAGAAGAGTCAGCAATATGCTGAAGTTCTTCGAGCACAAATTGCGGAATTAAGATGGTTCCTTCTAGAAAATGAGTCTGACAAATATCTGCGATTCGTCCATCAATAATAACACTTGTATCTAATATCTTAGTTTTTGGTGCGAAATCTCCCTCGTCATCGTCATCTTCGGAAGTCTTCTTGCGATCTTTCTCTTTTTCCTTTTTGTTGGCTAATGAAAGTAGATTGATGAATTCATCACGTCGCTTGAAACCTACCTGAAATCCTAAATATCCTAATATCACAGTTAGGAAAATCGGCAATACCTGTGATACTACCATTATAGGATTTTCCTGAAGGGGGATATTTACTAAGAAGGCTACAATCAACCCTACAATTAACCCTAAACTTCCGAATAACAAATCTGCTACAGGCACTTTCACTAGTGTTTCTTCTACCCACATAAAGAAATCGACAATATAATCAACAAACCAAAATGTTAATAAAAATAATATTATGGCTCCTAGCACCATCCCGATGTACTCATTGGCCATCCAGGATTTTTCGCCGACATCAGACAGACTCACAACTAAGTCTGGTATAAACAAAAATCCTATGGTACCACCTGCGATAACAATAAATAATTGGACCACTTTCTTAAGCACCACGGTCACCTCCTAACATGCAGTATTACCATGTTTTCTATAAATTATAATGAAAGAATTAAATCCATTTATATAGTCGAAACGGTATCACACCTTACAAATATAGTCAATTAAATAAACGTTGTATGATAGCAAACATTTGAAAATGTGTCAATTGTGTGATCAAATGTGACGGTCAATAAATAATTGTTCTTGGATACGGTTTAAACCTTCTTTGATTTTCCCCGCTCTGACTTCCCCTATTCCATCTACTTTTACTAGCTCTTTCGGAGAAGCTTTCACCACATCATTTAACGTACCAAACTCATCCACCATGGATTCTACGATTAAGAACGGGAGTCGTGGGATCTTATCTAAGATCCTGTATCCTCTTGGAATGACAGGGTCATCCGGTTTGGTAGATGAAGGATACCCTAGAAGCTTTAAGATTTTAGCATCTTCCATAAGCTCTGTGTTGGCCACCTCTTGAAGCTTTTTTAAAATGTAATGAGGCTCATAGTCGCCATACTTACTATAATCTTTTAATAATAATCGAGCTTCATTTTCGATATTCGATACCAGTTCTGTTAACTGGAGCTGAATTAAACGTCCTTCTGTACCTAATTCATTTACATACCCCAAAATTTCATTCTTTATGCGGAGAACCATTTCTATTCGATGAATAACTTGTAGGACTTCAGAGAATGTAACCATCTCTTCAAACTCTAAAGCACCAAGGTTGGTTACCCCCTGATCCAATACATTCTTATACTTCTCTAACGTCTGCATCGCTTGATTAGCTTTTGTTAAGATAACCCCAATGTCTTTTAGAGAATATTTCAAATTACTTTTATATAGGGTAATCACATTACGCCTTTGGGAAATCGCAATAACTAATTCACCTGTCTGTTTAGCAACCCGCTCTGCCGTTCGATGTCGCATTCCAGTTTCTGTTGAAGAAATCGAAGGATCAGGTATTAATTGTGCATTAGCAAATAGAATCTCGGAGGCTTTTTCATTTAAAATGAGCGCCCCGTCCATCTTCGCCAATTCATACAGGTGTGCAGGTGTAAAGGATGATTGAATGTGAAAACCACCATCTACAAGTTGCTGCACTTTATCATTATATCCAAGTACAATCAGTCCACCAGTGTTAGCGCGCAGGACATTATCAATGCCTTCTCGTAATGGTGTACCAGGTGCTACAAATTTTAGAATGTCTCCTATCATGGACTCTTTTCCTTCTACCCATTCCATCTAAGCGCCTCCCAACGTAGCTTTTAAAGCTTCTTGAACTGAATTAACTCCTATTATCTCGATGTCATCAGGGAGAGTCCAACCGCTCAGATTCTTCTTCGGGACAATCGCGCGTTTAAATCCTAACTTCGCTGCTTCCTGCACACGTTGCTCAATTCGTGCAACTCGGCGAATCTCTCCTGTCAGCCCCACTTCTCCAACTAGGACATCATCTGGCTTAGAGGGGCGATCCTGAAAGCTTGATGCGATGCTTACTGCCACGGCAAGGTCAATGGCTGGTTCATCTAATTTCACACCGCCTGCTACTTTTACATAAGCATCTTGGTTCTGTAAAAGTAACCCTACACGCTTTTCTAAAACAGCCATTAACAATGGAACACGGTTATGGTCTAATCCGGTCGCCATACGCCGTGGATTCCCGTAGCTTGTCGGCGATATAAGGGACTGGATTTCAACGAGCACAGGTCGAGTGCCTTCCATAGAGGCTACAACCACGGAACCTGCTGCCCCTTGTGACCGTTCTTCTAGGAATATTTCTGAAGGATTCGCTACTTCTTTCAGCCCTTCTTCCTTCATCTCAAAGATTCCCATCTCATGAGTGCTCCCGAAACGGTTTTTTACGCTGCGTAATATACGGAAGGTATGATGACGCTCTCCTTCAAAGTAAAGCACAGCATCCACCATGTGCTCGAGTAAGCGTGGCCCGGCAATTGACCCCTCTTTCGTAACGTGCCCAACTATAAAGATTGGAATACCATTATTTTTAGCTATCCGCATAAGTTCACTTGTACACTCACGAACTTGCGTTACACTACCAGGAGCAGAGTTAACGTCCTCTTTATAGATTGTTTGAATCGAGTCAATCACGACAAATGAAGGCTGAATTTGATCAATATGGTGAGCAACATCTACCATATTCGTTTCTGACAACACATACAGATCATCAGATAAAACACCAAGACGATCCGCTCTTAATTTCGTTTGTCTCGTCGATTCTTCACCTGATATATACAGAACACTCACATCTTGTTTATGAGCAAGTTGAGATGACACTTGTAACAACAATGTCGATTTACCAATACCGGGGTCACCCCCAATTAACACTAGGGAGCCAGGTACAATCCCGCCACCTAATACACGATTCACCTCAGGCATGTCTGTTTTAATACGAGGCTCTTCTTTGGTTTCGATTGCTGTAATTTTTTCTGGTTTCTTGCTAGTTTGTGCATCACTTGTTACAAATGTATGCCTTCCAGTTGATTTAGATGCTACCCGTTCTTCAACTAGTGTGTTCCACTGGTTACAACTTGGACATTTCCCCATCCATTTAGCAGTTTCATAACCGCACTCTTGACATACAAACTTTGACTTTTGCTTCGCCACAACGATCTCTCCTTACTTACTAAGAAGAGCCTTTTACTCTCCTTATTATCTCATACGTATTATGAATGAATCAGTTACAATGTTTTTACAATATCATTACGTATTTACCTAAAAACACATTAGAATTCGCCTTCAATACGTTACCTTATAAAAAAATCGGAAGGCTCTCACCTTCCGATTTTAAATGATTATCTATTTATGATCTATTGTTTCGGATCATGAATGAGTGGTAACCGCAAATTCTCCATTGTCATCCACGTCGATCACAACATTTTGACCGGTTGAGATGTTCTCTTTTAGCAGCTCTTCAGACAGTAGATCTTCAACATTTTTTTGCAGAGAACGACGTAATGGTCGAGCTCCGTACTCAGGGTCAAACCCTTCGTCTGCAATTTTGTTGAGTGCTTTGTCAGTCAGAGTAAAGTCAACATCCAATTCTGTGAGACGTTTTTGAAGTTGGTCTACCATTAACGTAACAATCTCTTTCATATGCTCCTTCTCTAGAGAGTGGAAGACAATGATTTCATCGATACGGTTTAAGAACTCAGGACGGAATGCACGTTTCATTTCATCCATAACTTTAGATTTCATGTCCTTATAGTCCTGATTAGCATCTCCCATGGTGAATCCAGCATATTTGTTCGTTTTCAGTTCAGTAGCCCCGACGTTTGAAGTCATAATAATGACCGTATTGCGGAAGTCTACAGTACGACCTTTAGAATCCGTTAATCGTCCGTCTTCAAGAACTTGTAGTAACGTATTGAAGACATCAGGGTGAGCCTTTTCAATCTCATCTAACAAGATAACAGAATAAGGCTTTTGTCGTACTTTCTCTGTCAGTTGTCCACCCTCATCATATCCAACATAACCTGGAGGTGAACCAACAAGGCGTGACGTGGAGTGTTTCTCCATGTACTCAGACATATCAATTCGAATCATTGCATCCTCTTCACCAAACATAGACTCAGCAACCGCACGCGCTAATTCGGTTTTCCCGACACCTGTTGGCCCTAAGAAGATAAAGGAGCCAATTGGACGTTTTGGATCTTTTAATCCTGCACGTGCACGACGGATAGCTTTCGAGATTGATTTAACAGCTTCTTGCTGCCCAATCACTCGGTTATGCAGAACTTCTTCCATATTCAGAAGACGCTCACTCTCATCCTTCGCTAATTTAGAAACCGGAACTCCCGTCCAGATGGACACCACTGAAGCGATATCTTCAACTGTAACTTCTGAGTTTTCCTGACCTTGCTTTTCTTTCCATTCATCTTTTGTCTTATCTAGTTCTTCACGAAGCTTTTGTTCGTTATCTCGTAAAGAAGCGGCTTTTTCAAATTCTTGACTTTGAACAGCGGCATCTTTCTCTTTACGAACTTCTTCTAATTTCTGCTCTAACTCTTTTAAGTTAGGAGGTGCTGTATAGGAACGTAAACGTACTTTAGAAGCAGCCTCATCAATCAAGTCAATCGCTTTATCTGGTAGGAAACGATCTTGAATGTAACGGTCAGAGAACTTAACAGCAGCTTTAATCGCTTCGTCAGTTATGGTCACACGGTGGTGTGCTTCATATCGGTCACGAAGACCTTCAAGAATTTGTTCCGATTCTTCAAGATTTGGTTCATCCACTTGAATAGGTTGGAAACGACGCTCTAATGCGGCATCTTTCTCAATATACTTACGGTATTCTTCTAATGTAGTAGCACCGATACATTGTAAATCTCCGCGTGCAAGAGATGGTTTTAGAATGTTGGAAGCATCAATAGCCCCTTCTGCACCACCAGCGCCAATTAAAGTGTGGAGTTCGTCGATAAATAGAATGATGTTTCCAGCCTGACGAATCTCTTCCATAACCTTTTTCAATCGATCTTCAAATTCCCCGCGATATTTAGTTCCTGCAACGACAGTACCCATATCAAGTGTCATAACACGCTTATCGCGTAAGATCTCAGGAACCTCGTTATTGATGATCTGTTGAGCTAGACCTTCTGCTATAGCCGTTTTACCTACCCCTGGTTCACCGATAAGAACAGGATTATTCTTTGTACGACGGCTTAATACTTGAATGACACGTTCAATTTCTTTGCTTCGACCAATGACTGGGTCAATGTTGCCCTCTTTGGCCACGCTTGTTAAATCACGAGCTAATGAATCTAGTGTAGGTGTGTTAGCACTCGCAGATTGGCGACCGCCTCCCTGGCCATTAGAAGTAGATTCATTACTTCCAAGTAACTGAAGAACTTGCTGTCTAGCTTTATTAAGACTTACTCCCAGGTTGTTCAATACACGAGCAGCCACACCTTCTCCTTCTCGGATCAACCCAAGCAGGATGTGTTCTGTACCCACATAGGAGTGACCTAACTTACGTGCCTCATCCATTGATAACTCAATTACTTTCTTCGCACGAGGTGTGTAATGGATCGTTTGGGAAACCTTATCTCCCGTTCCGATTAGCTGTTCCACCTCTTCTTGAATCTTATCTGCAGCCAGACCCAAAGCACCTAACGCCTTCGCTGCAATTCCTTCTCCTTCACGCACCAAACCGAGAAGAATATGTTCTGTTCCAATATTATTATGACCTAGTCGTACGGCTTCTTCCTGAGCTAATGCTAATACTTTCTGTGCTCTTTCAGTAAAACGCCCAAACATCATGGGGCACCCCTCCTAGTCTAATTATATTTCTAAGTTTAATCTTTCCCGAATTAACGTTGCTCTTCGAACATCACGTTCATCAGGAGATAATGTCTGCTGTGCATACTGTTGTAAAAATCCAGGCTGAGTTAAGATCATTAATTCATTCAAAATGGTTTTGGACAGGTTGTCAATATACCCCAGGTCTATTCCCAACCTTACATCAGAAAGGCACTTAGCTGCTTCTTTCGATTCAATAATGCGGCTATTTGCCAGAACACCATAAGAACGAAAAATCTTATCTTCTAATTGTATGCCGTTTTGTTGAATAATTTGTTCCCGAGCATTTCTTTCTTGCTCAATTAATTGTTCAACCACACTTTTTAAATCATCTACAATATCTCTTTCTGATTTTCCTAATGTAATCTGGTTGGAAATTTGAAAGATGTTACCTATTGCTTCGCTACCTTCTCCATAAATTCCTCTAACAACTAGACCTAATTGATTAATAGCTGGTATTAGCCGGTTCATTTGCTGGGTAACAGCTAGAGCAGGAAGGTGCATCATTACCGAAGCTCTCATTCCAGTACCAACATTCGTTGGGCAACTCGTTAAGTAACCCCGTTTCTCATCAAAGGCAAAATTAATCTTTTCCTCGAGCCAGTCATCAAAATTTGAAGCTTGCTCTAACGCCTTCTCTAACTGAAAACCAGGGAAATACAGCTGTATACGAATGTGGTCTTCCTCATTCACCATTACAGAGACTTGCTCATTTTGAGAGATTAAAGCAGCTCCCCTCTTTGAGTGATCAGCCAAATGAGGACTAATTAAATGCTTTTCCACCAGCACTCTTTTCTCAGTAGCATTGAGTTTACTCATATGGATAAATTCAAAATCTTTATAAGCTCCATAGGATTTATCCTCATATTCTTCTTTAAAAAATTCAATGACATGTTCAAGCTCTTCTGAGTCAGCGATAATTGGAAACGGAATATCATCAAAATTTCTAGCTAATCGTATTCGGCTGCTTAGAACAATATCACTATCTGGCCCTTCTTCCTTCAACCAAGGACTTATAGCCTCATTCATAAACTGTTCTAGGGACATTACTCTTCACCATCCCTTTGCTCTGAATCCAGCTGCTTCTCTAAAGTTCGAATTTGATCCCGTACTTTAGCCGCCTCTTCAAATTCTTCTTGTTGAATTAATTGCTGAAGTTCAGTACGTTTTTGATTAACTTCCCTCTGTACATGTAGTAAACCACCTCTACGTTTGGGAACTTTCCCGTCGTGAACGGTGTTACCGCTATGCACTCTCCTGAATATAGGGTTTAAACGTTCATCAAATGTTTTATAGCAATTTGAACAACCGAATTTACCTACACGCTTAAATTGATCATAAGTTAAACCACAATGGTCACATTTTAATGAGTTTATATCATGTTGTGATGAAGAATAGGATTTTGAATCAGCCATTTGAAACGAATCAAAGTTAAACAAACCAGACAATAAATTATGCAACGATAGAGATTCTTGCCCTTGTGACATATACCCCTTTTCATATGCACATTTCTCACACACATATACTTCTGTCTTATGGCCATTTACTACTTGAGTAAAATGTAAAGATGCAGGACGCTCATGGCATTCTTGACACTCCATTTTCCGTCCCCTCCCTTTTAATCTTTATACTTTAAGGTTGTTAACATTGAAGATAAAATTCTAGATCTAAGTTCATCTCGAAGAGTAAGCGGTACAGCTAGAACTTCTTTTGAGATCGCACTTACCATCAGTCTAGCCTCACGATCTGAAATTAATTCCTCTTCCAACAAACGTTCTATAACATCAATAGCACCTTGTTGAGTAACACGGGGTTGAATAAGTAAGATAAGTTCATTAAATAACTTCAATTTATCCTGGTGTTTGATGCGACTAATTCGAATGTAGCCGCCCCCTCCGCGTTTGCTTTCTACTATATAGCCTTTTTCCACAGTAAAACGCGTTTTAATCACATAATTAATCTGCGAGGGTACACACTGAAAGGATTCTGCTATTTCACTACGCTTGATCTCGATAACATTGTGGTTACTTTTTTCAATTATGTTCTTTAAATGTGCTTCAATGATATCGGATATATTTCGCATAGCCCCCCTCCTCAATAAGTTCGTTTTTGACTTTGACTATCTTTGACTATACCTTCATTATACAAATTTCAAAATGGTTTGCAACTAAAATGCACTATAAACATTCTTGCCACTTACGTGCACCTTAATAACACCTATTTCGCTCCATTTTCTTTTATTTACGCTGATTCACACATTTAACATGGGGGACAGAAGATAAGCGGTCAAAGAGCTCTAACTCTCCGTAGTCATCTTTTTGGGTCAGTTCTATAAATATATTCTTCTGACCGTTCATCTCATTTTCAATTTGTACATGATTAATCTCTAATTCAAAAGCCTCGAAGGGTTCTAATAACTTTGACATCTCTAAACCTTCAAAAACGACAATTTGTATATGATGTTTACTTTTACGTTTGAAAATACGCTCGGTATTATTAAGTACAATTAAACTGATTAAAACGACCACCGTGGTAAGGATAGCTGGCCCATACATGCCTGCTCCTATAACTAAACCAAGTCCTGCTACTACCCATATTGAAGCTGCAGTAGTTAAACCACGTATGGTTACACCATGAACCATAATCGTTCCGGCGCCTAGAAAGCCTATACCACTAATAACGTAAGAAGGAATCCTGGCTGGGTCGAAACGAATGCTATCATGTTTATTTAAGTAAGGGTCAAATCCATACAAGGAAAGAAGCATCATTACGCATGCCCCGACTCCGACAAGGATATGTGTACGAAAGCCTGCGGAGTGGTTTTTAATTTCCCTTTCAAATCCTATTAACCCACATAATACAACTGCGGTTACAAGACGAACTGTCATCAGTAGAAAATAGTCATTAAAGAAAGTTTCCATCGACATCATATCCCTCCAATGGTCTTACATCTATTCTACGTTGAGGTCGTTCAACAATATGAATGAAAAGCTCGCAAAATTATATTAGGGTAAGAGGAGGATCTTTACCTTTTACCCTTTTCTCCCTTAGTTTAATCAGATTTAGATTAGGAATTTAAGGGAAGGTCCATAAAGAAAATTATATTTGCATACAAAAAACCTCAAAGGATTATATCCTTTGAGGTTACGTTGCATGGCGGCGTCCTACTCTTGCGGGGG
>NZ_JAJOLR010000012.1:0-51434 GCF_021129245.1 Pontibacillus sp. HN14
ACCCCCGCAAGAGTAGGACGCCGCCATGCAACGTAACCTCAAAGGATATAATCCTTTGAGGTTTTTTGTATTCCTTACATTGCTTTTAGATGAATGGCTAGCCCCTCAAATTAGTAACTTTCTTCAATCGGTCCAGGAAACAAAACAAGCCGTACAAACACAAAACTGAATATCTTACGTACATTATCATAGATCATAAAAGCTATTCGTATAAAACTAGGTTACATGGGACACACTAATCATACGGAGGTGGAGAATATGAAGGAAGAACAATCAATCTATGAAACTTGTGGTGTGTGTGAGTGCAGAAGAAAGAATGGCATTCATTTATATAACTTATTTATATGTAAGGACTGTGAGAGGGAAATTGTTCAAACGTCTCCCGAAGATCAACAGTATCAGTATTTCTTAAAGAAATTAAAAAATATAACCCAAACAAAGCAATATTCATAGTATAGTGATACTAAGGTGTTTAGAAGGGAAAGGTCATTCCTTCTTGGCACCTTTTTTACATGAATGAGGAGGGTTTATCTTATGTTGCAATCGCAAACCCCATTATATACAGCACTACAGGAGAGGGCTGAACGAGACTACATTTCTATGCATGTGCCTGGTCATAAAAATGGGACTGTCATTCCTCATGCAGGCAAGCCTTTTTTTGAAAATATATTATCTATTGATATGACGGAGATTACTGGCTTAGATGACCTTCATCAGCCTGATGGAATTATTAAAGAGGCGCAGCAGCTGACAGCAGAGTGGTTTAAAGCTAAGTCGTCCTACTTTTTAGTAGGAGGCAGTACTTCTGGAAATCTAGCTATGATTCTTGCGGCGCACAAGAAAGGAAAACCTTTTCTTGTACAACGTAACAGCCATAAATCCATTATGCATGCTTTAGAATTAGCAGGTTCTAAGTCTATTTTTATTTCTCCACGCTACGAGCAAAACTATAAGCGCTTTACAGGTCTTCATAAAGAAGAAGTACAAGAGGCATTAAACATGCAGTCTGATGTATCTGGACTCATTGTAACCTCACCAGACTATTTTGGACATACGTCTGACTTGAAAGAGATCATTGAACTAGCACACTCTTATGATATACCTATATTAGTAGATGAAGCTCACGGGGTTCACTTCTCTCTACAACACCCCTCCATCCCGATGTCATCTTTGGATTTGGGGGCTGACGTAGTGGTCCAGTCGGCTCATAAAATGGCTCCAGCTATGACAATGGGGGCTTTTTTACATACTAGTACAAATAGGATAGACAACAGCAAATTGACTCACTATTTACAAGTGTTTCAATCTAGTAGTCCTTCTTATCCAGTACTCGCTTCATTAGACCTGGCAAGGCATTACCTGGCTCACTTAGATAAAAGAGATATAGAAGCTAGTTTAGATTGGATTCATCAATTGCGCCTTTCACTTTCCAATTCAGACGTATGGACGCTCCTCCCTTTTGAAAACGGGGTAGATGACCCGTACAAGGTTACACTTCTTGTAAGAGAGGGGTTAGACCCAGATGAGGTTGCTGGGTGTTTAGAAGAGGAAGGTCTTTATCCTGAGTTAGTGGTGGGCCAACAGATTCTATTCACACTAGCTTTGACCCCTAATTATTCTGTTGCTCATTTAAACAGGTTGTTTAAGCGAGTCGAATCTAAATTAAAAGACAAGTACGATTTTAACCATGCTACAATAGAGAGAGTCGTTCATCCAGTTATAAATATGGTGCAACCCAACCCATACTCTTATCAAGAATTAGAGGGTATGGAGGTGGAGTTTGTACCTTGGCACTTAGCTATTGGACGAGTAGCAAGTTCCTCGGTTACTCCGTATCCCCCTGGTATTCCATTCATTATGAGGGGGGAACGTATCCTTAAAGGGCATGTAGAACGTATGGGTGAATTCATACGAAACGAGAAGCACATCCAAACGAGGGAAGCAGCTTATCGGAAAGGGATTCACGTTTATATAGAAAGAGAATAAAGGAGAATGAAAGTGAAGGGAACGTTTGTAACTTTTGAAGGAGGAGAAGGGGCTGGGAAGTCAACGGTTCTAAAAGCCGTGGGAGAGCGCCTTCTTCAAGAAGGATATGATGTTGTTATGACAAGAGAGCCTGGTGGAATTGATATCGCAGAGAAAATTCGCCAAGTCATTCTTGATCCATCGCATATTACAATGGATGGGCGAACGGAAGCGTTGCTATATGCAGCTGCGAGGAGGCAGCATTTAGTGGAGAAAGTTGTTCCGGCATTAAATGAAGGAAAAATTGTACTCTGTGACCGGTTTATTGATAGTAGCCTAGCTTATCAAGGCCATGCAAGAGGGTTAGGGATCGAAGAAGTACAACGCATTAATGAGTTTGCTATAGAAGGGTATATGCCTCATTTAACGTTGTTCTTCGATATTACGCCTGAAAGAGGGTTAGAACGAATTGCCCGGAACAAAGGCAGGGAACAAAATCGCTTAGACTTGGAGCACCTTCGCTTCCATCATACGGTCTATGAAGCATACGGAATGTTACTGGAGCAATACCCAAACCGCATTCAACCTATTAATGCAGATCAATCTTTAGATAAGGTTATAGAAGCAGCTTATCAAAAAGTTTCTTCCGCTATTTAACAGATGCACTTCGTAACTTGAAAAATTCTTGTTATAATAGGGTACAAATGGGTTTTAGTAAGGAGGATATCGTCATGAAAATGATTGTGGCGGTTTTACAGGATAAAGATAGCAATCGGTTAACGAACGCATTAGCTGATCATCAATATAAAACAACAAAATTATCAACAACAGGTGGTTTTTTAAAAGAGGGGAACACAACATTAATGATCGGTTGTGAAGACCATCATGTGGACGATGTTTTAGATATTATTCGTGATAACTGCAGCCAACGTGAACAAATGGTAGCCCCTATCTCCCCAATGGGCGGAAATGCGGATTCCTATATCCCGAAACCTGTGAAAGTAGAAGTCGGAGGCGCTACTGTATTTGTGCTTCCTGTAGATTCATTCTTTCAATTTTAATTAAGGAGATGATGACGTGAAGATCGGTCAAGACTTAAGGTCACAAATGGATTCTGCTCAAAAGAATATGAGACCGAACTCTAATGGTGCCAAAGGCTTTGACCAGATGGTTCAGTCTGAATCGCACAAGATGCGTCAGCAGGAATTGCATCGCTTAATGGGAGATATTACGAAACAAGGTGAGAAAGTTGCGCGCTTTCGTTCATTTAAGGACTTAGCCAGATACAAGCGCCTTGTAAAGTCATTTGTGCAGGAAGCTGTTCAGTATGGAATGAATTTAAATCAGTCCCACAGCTGGAATATGGATGGTCAAAGTAGAAAGCTTACACTCGTGAAGTCTGTGGATGACAAGTTAACTGAGTTAACAGATGAAGTAATGAACCAAGAGAAAAAATCCATTGATGTCTTAGGTATTATTGGAGAAATTAAAGGTTTATTAGTGAACTTATATACGTAAGGTCGTGACAGGAATGAACAAGTGGGCCGATATGATCGAGGTTCAGCCAATGGTTACGAAAATGTTAACCAACAGTATTCAAAAAGATCGCATCTCTCACGCTTATTTATTTCAAGGTTCTAGGGGGACAGGGAAACTAGAGATGAGTTTATTGTTTGCCAAAAGTTTCTTTTGTCAGTTCCGTGAAGGAGTAGAACCTTGTCAAACATGTAAGGATTGTATTCGCATCGACTCCGGTAATCATCCGGATGTACACGTTATACAACCAGAGGGTCAATCAATTAAGAAAGAACAGATTCTTCATTTACAGAAAGAGTTTACCTATACGGGGTTAGAATCGAATCAAAAGGTATACATTGTAGAAGACGCTGATAAAATGACAGCCAATGCAGCGAACCGATTGCTTAAGTTTCTCGAAGAGCCTAATCGTCAAACTGTCGCGATGCTTCTTACTGAAAATGGTCAGGCGCTGCTTGATACGATTCGTTCAAGATGTCAGATCATGGCTTTTCAGCCACTAAACGCGGAAAATGTAACGAAGCGTTTAATTCAAGAAGGGGTATCCGAATCTTCAGCTCGTTTATTGAGTGCTCTAACCAATAACATAGATGATGCTCTTGAAATGAATCGTGATGACTGGTTTGCGAATGCGAGAAAGTTAGTGATACAATTAATTGAAGTCCTTCAGGAAAAACCCAGCGAGGCTTTATTATTTGTTAACAATCAATGGATGGCTCATTTTAAAGACCGGGATGCCTTAAATCAAGGTTTAGATCTTCTTTCCTTATGGTTTAAGGACTTAGTGTACGAACATATCGGACTTGAGTCTTCTATTGTTTTTATTACAGAAAGGGAGCGCATTCGTACAAGCTCCTATACATGGTCGAAGCCATTTGCTACGAATGCTTTGACCTATATTTTAGAGGCAAAACGTAAGCTAATATCAAATGTTCACCCAACCCTGGTGATGGAACAACTCACGCTTCAAATACAGAGGTGATTGAATGGTTGAAGTAGTTGGTGTACGTTTCAAGCAGGCGGGAAAGATTTATTATTTTGATCCGGATACTTACCAAATTACAGACGACGATTATGTAATAGTTGAGACCGTTCGAGGAATCGAATTCGGTAAAGTCGTGATTTCGAGTAAACAGGTGGATGAAGAGGATATTGTCTTACCGCTTAAGAAAGTCATCCGAATTGCGGATGAAAAAGATAAATTAGTTGTAACAGAGAACAAACAAAATGCGAAAGAGGCATTTGACGTTTGTGCTGATAAGATTATACAACATAAGCTAGATATGAAGCTTGTAGATGTGGAATATACATTTGATCGAAATAAAGTAATCTTTTACTTTACGGCAGATGGTCGTGTAGACTTCCGTAACCTTGTGAAAGATCTGGCGTCTGTGTTTAAAACACGGATCGAGTTGCGTCAAATCGGCGTACGTGACGAGGCGAAAATGTTAGGTGGCATAGGTCCTTGTGGCCGAATGTTGTGTTGTTCTACCTTTTTAGGGGATTTTGAACCGGTTTCCATAAAGATGGCTAAAGATCAAAATCTATCGCTTAATCCTGCGAAAATTTCAGGCTTGTGTGGTCGCCTTATGTGCTGTTTGAAGTATGAGAATGATGATTACGAAACAGCGAAGAAGGAACTTCCTGATATTGGGGAAGATATTCGGACACCACATGGCCCCGGCAAGGTCGTTGGCTTAAACATCCTTGAACGTGTTATTCAAATAGAAATCCCTGATCAAGAACGAGTTATTGAATATACGCTAGAAGAGCTCATTCAAGAAGGTGCAGTACCAACGCAAGCCACAGAATAATGGGGTGGATGTAAGCGTGAATAAAAAAGAAGTATTTGAGCAAGTATCACATATGGAAGAACAAATCGGACAACTCTATCAACAATTAGGGGATCTAAAGAAACAACTGGTGGAGCTGTTAGAAGAGAATCAGCACTTATCCGTGGAGAACCACCACCTAAGGCAACGTCTTGAGCAAGATCATGAACATTCTGAACAAAGCGAGTCAAAACAATCCGAAGCAAAGGGAGCTTTGGTAGGTGAAGGATATGATAACCTTGCTCGTTTGTACGAAGAGGGTTTCCATATCTGTAACCTCCATTTTGGGAGTCCCAGGGATGAAGATTGCTTATTTTGCCTATCATTTTTAAATAAAAAGAAGTAATGTTAGAGGCTGGTCCAAACGGAACAGCCTCTCTATTTATCTTTACGGATGAATAAGGGAGTGAACCACCCATGGTAAACTTACATGGAGATGAACGAATTGATTTTTTATTAGCAGAAGAGAATTTACGTATCATACAAAGCCCCAGTGTTTTCGCTTTTTCGTTAGATGCTGTTTTGCTTGCAAAATTTACGTATGTGCCGATTAAGAGAGGGAGGATTCTGGATCTTTGCACAGGGAACGGTGTTATCCCTTTCTTTTTGAGTAATCGGTCCCGTGCTTCCATTACAGGCGTAGAGCTCCAAGAGCGCTTATATGATATGGCTGTACGAAATACCGCATTGAATGGGTTAGAGGGCCAGATTCAGTTTGTCCATGGGGATCTTAAGGAGATGCCTTCTGAATTAGGGAATGGTCAATTTGATTTGGTTACCTGTAATCCCCCTTACTTTCCTACTCCAAAAGATGACTATAAAAATGAGAATGAACATTTAGCGATTGCCCGACATGAGATTTACTGTACGTTGGAAGATGTTGTCTGGGCGTGCAGTCGCTTAACGAAGTCAGGAGGAAAGATCTCCATGGTTCATCGGCCTGGTCGTCTTCCGGATTTAATTTCTCTTTACCGCAAGTATCAGGTAGAGCCTAAACGAATTCAACTTGTCTATCCTAAGCCAGGTAAAGAGGCGAATATGGTTTTAATAGAAGGAGCGCGAGACGGGAAGCCAGATCTTAAAGTTTTACCTCCACTCTATATCTATCAAGAAAACGGGGAGTACTCGGACGAGATGAGGAAGATTCTCTATGGAGAATAATGAACATACGGTTTATATGCTCCGTTGTAAAGACAACACAATCTACACGGGCTACACAAATCACTTAGAGAATCGCTTACGTATGCATGAGGAAGGGAAAGGGGCAAAATATACGAGAGGACGTGGGCCTTTCACTCTCCTTTATTGCGCTTCTTTTTCTTCAAAGCGTGAGGCCTTGCGTGAAGAGTATCGAATCAAGCAGCTGACACGTATTCAAAAAGAACGACTTATTAATTCAGATCAGAAAGGTATGGCAGATCATGAAGACTCAAAAAAGCTTTCAAAATCCTGAAGATCAGCAGGGAGAACTTTATATTGTCCCTACACCCATTGGTAATTTAGAAGATATTACGTATCGGGCTTTGCGCATCTTAGGAGAAGTGGATGAAATTGCAGCAGAAGATACGAGGCAAACGAAGAAATTATTAACTCATTTCGACTTGCATACCCCCCTTACTAGCTATCACGAACATAATAAGTTTAACCGGGAAGCGCACCTTTTAGAAGCATTGCAGAATGGAAAGAAAATAGCCATTGTGAGTGATGCAGGAATGCCTGGAGTATCTGACCCGGGTTTTGAGATCGTAAAGCGTGCGATAGAAGAGGACATTTCGGTTATTGTACTGCCTGGTGCAAATGCTGCTCTTTGTGCCCTAGTTGGTTCAGGTTTAGATACGACTCGTTTTTCTTTCTATGGCTTTTTACCTCGTAAGAAGAAAGATCGGAAAGAGGAACTTGAAAGGTTAAGCAAGAGTGCGCAGACGCTTGTTTTTTATGAGTCTCCTCATCGTTTGAAAGAAATGTTAAAGGCCTTACATGAAGGGTTTGGTGATAGGCAAGTCGTATTAGCTCGTGAGTTAACCAAAAAATATGAGGAATATATCAGAGGAACAGCTTCTGAAGTATTAGATTGGGCTCAATCTGAACAGGTTCGCGGTGAGTTTTGTATTATTGTTGAAGGTAGCACGGGTGAAGAAGAAGACAGTGAGACCAACTGGTGGGATAATTTATCCCTTGAGGAGCATGTCGAACGCTATATAGAAGAGGGAAAGTCATCAAAGGACTCTATTAAACAGGTGGCACTGGATCGAAAAATCTCTAAGAGAGATGTTTACCAAGCTTATCATACGTAATAAAAAACCCCCGCTTACCGCGGGGGTTTGTCGTCTCTTTTTTATCTCTATATTAGTCTACTTTGTTATTTAAGCTATTTTGAATCTCGTTCATTAATTCTTTTGCACCTTCTGGGCTAAGAACTAATTTTCCGTTAGCAAGGCTCATGTTGCTCTCAGAAACCTCACCTGTAACGTGACAAGTCATGTTAGGCTTGTATTTTTTTAATACGATGCGATCGTCATCCACGTAGATTTCAAGCGCATCCTTTTCATTGATTCCTAGAGTACGGCGTAATTCGATAGGAATTACCACGCGACCCAGTTCGTCTACTTTACGTACAATACCAGTTGATTTCATGTGTATTGCTCCTCTCACTCAAAATATTTTTCTTTATCTTCGTCATGTTTCGACATTCTATACCTCATATAGTACCAGTGATTCCCATGGATGTCAATTCTTTTATTTGCCAAATACAACAAAAAATTAACAAATATAAAACAAGTAAACCACTAAATAAGGAGAATTTTCCTAGGGCTGTTATTGTTTCTTAACTTTTTCAATTAAAAGGAAACAACATCGCATACAGCTGTTATAAATTTTCGACACCATTCGACCTATTTGGGGGGTCAATGATAAAACTTTATTCCCTTAAGGTCGGTGGAAGACTTAATGATCTCTACCCTCCTTTATAAAAGAATGTGAAGCGATTACTTATAAGTCTTTTTACCCTATGTTATTTCCCCTTAATCGAATGATTTGCTTGATCGAGCTGTCCATGTGGGAAGGTTTGGCGAACCGACCTCTGTTAGGAATCCAGGAGGTAAGGTAAAAAACGTGATTATAAATGGAAATAAAGTAGTTTTCTTGATTAAATAGGGGATGTTTTTGTATAGTTTTTTGTTAGGAATGGAAATAATGCTTATGAACCGATAAAATAGAAAGGTATGCTTTATTAACTTTATAGAAGTGATCTCTCTCATCTCAATTGAGAGTTGTTCTACATATATTAAATAGGAGGGGATTCCATGACGGAAGAAAATAAGACCTTTTATATTACGACACCGATCTATTATCCTAGTGGGAACTTGCATATCGGACATGCCTACACAACAGTAGCCGGTGATGCAATTGCGCGTTATAAACGTTTACAAGGGTACGATGTGATGTACTTAACGGGTACAGATGAGCATGGCCAAAAAATTCAGCGAAAAGCAGATGAAAAAGGGGTAACCCCACAAGCTTATGTGGATGACATTGTAAGTGGTATTCAAAGTCTTTGGGATAAGATGGACATCTCTATTGATGACTTTATCCGTACAACAGAGAAGCGCCATACAGATGTCGTTGAGAAAATCTTTAATCGTCTTCTTGAGAAGGGCGATATCTACCTTGATGAATATGAAGGGTGGTACTGTACATCGTGTGAGTCATTCTTTACAGAGCGACAGTTAGACGATGGACATTGTCCGGATTGCGGAAACAAAGTAGAAAAAGTAAAAGAAGAATCCTACTTCTTCAAAATGAGCAAATACGTTGATGACTTATTAAAATTTTACGAAGAAAACCCTCATTTCATTCAGCCTGAGAGCAGAAAAAATGAAATGATTAATAATTTTATTAAGCCAGGTCTTGAAGATTTAGCTATCTCTCGTACAACCTTCGACTGGGGTGTTAAAGTACCAGGAGATCCAAAACACGTAATCTATGTTTGGATTGATGCTCTAAGTAACTACATTACAGCTTTAGGGTACGGTACAGAACATGACCAACGTTATCAGAAGTACTGGCCGGCTAACGTCCACCTTATGAGTAAGGAGATCGTTCGCTTCCACACGATTTACTGGCCAATTATGCTGATGGCTCTTGATCTGCCTTTACCAAAGCAGGTATTTGCCCATGGTTGGATCTTAATGAAAGATGGAAAGATGTCTAAATCAAAAGGAAACGTTGTGGACCCTGTTGATTTAATTGACCGTTACGGACTAGATTCTTTACGTTACTACTTGCTTCGTGAAGTGCCGTTTGGTTCAGACGGGGTATTCACACCAGAAGGATTTGTGGAGCGTACAAACTACGATCTAGCGAATGACCTTGGTAACCTTCTAAACCGTACGGTAGCAATGATTAGCAAATACTTTGATGGGGAAATTCCAGCGTTCGAAGCTGGTCAGGAGGATGTTGATGTCTCCTTAGAGACGTTTGCTAAAGAAACAAAAGAGAAAGTTGAACAGGCTATGGACCATATGGAGTTCTCTGTGGCGCTTTCAAGTCTTTGGGCATTTGTTAGCCGTACAAATAAGTATATTGATGAAACAACTCCTTGGGTACTGGCTAAGGATGAAAATAAAAAAGAGCGTCTTGGTAATGTGATGGCCCACTTGGCGGAATCCCTTCGCCATATTGCGGTAATGCTGCAGCCATTTATGACGCGCACTCCAAAACTTATGTTTGAACAACTTGGCATTGAGGACGAGCGCTATGCGAAGTGGGAAAGTTTAAATACAGTAGGTATCATTCCAGCCGGAACAAAAGTTCAAAAAGGCCAACCTATCTTCCCGCGTCTTGAAACGGAAGAGGAAACACAAATCATCAAAAACATGATGAAAGGTGGCACTCCGGCTCCTGAAGAGGAAGAAAAGGAAGAAGAAGAGGGGTCTGAAGAAATCGGAATTGATGATTTCTTAAAAGTGGATCTTCGTGTTGCTGAAGTTGTCGAGGCAGATAAGCATCCGAAAGCAGATAAGCTTCTACGTTTGCAACTTGATTTAGGGAACGAACAACGTCAGGTCGTTTCAGGAATTGCGAAACACTATACGCCAGAAGATTTAATAGGGAAGAAAGTCATATGTGTAACGAATTTGAAGCCTGTTAAATTACGAGGAGAACTTTCTCAGGGTATGGTGTTGGCCGGAGAAGACGAGCAAGGCACACTTTCTCTTGCTTCAGTAGATCAAAGCCTTCCAAATGGAACAAAAGTTAAATAACTAGAACGTTAAGGGTACTCTATACAAGTAGGGTGCCCTTTTTTTCTTTCTATTGGTTAACAATAGGGAGGGAGCGTGATCATTT
Organism: Pontibacillus sp. HN14; assembly: GCF_021129245.1. Lineage (NCBI taxonomy): Bacteria > Bacillati > Bacillota > Bacilli > Caryophanales > Bacillaceae > Pontibacillus > Pontibacillus sp. HN14. The sequence continues at coordinate 10,680 of NZ_JAJOLR010000012.1, forward strand.
TGAACACTTATAGACTGGTGTTACAATACAACTAAACGATCGATAAAGGAGTCAGTGACATGCTGTTTGATACACACGTACATTTGAATGCAAGACAATTTGAAGAAGACCGAGAAGAAGTCATTAAGCGTGCTCATGAGGCAGGCGTTGAGTATATGGTTGTCGTTGGGTTTGACCGGGAAACGATTCCATTAGCTATAGAGATCGCAGAATCTCACGAGAATATTTATGCCGCCGTGGGGTGGCATCCAGTGGATGCCATTGATATGGAAGATTCGGATTTAGAGTGGATTGAAGAGCTAGCAGCACATCCTAAAGTAGTTGCTATCGGAGAGATGGGCTTGGACTATCACTGGGACAAATCACCTGCAGATGTCCAAAAGGAAGTGTTCAAAAAGCAAATTCAACTTGCTAAGAAAGTGCAAATGCCTATTATTATTCATAACCGTGAAGCCACACAGGATATTGTGGATCTTCTAAAAGAGGAAAAGGCTGAAGAAGTAGGTGGCATTATGCATTGCTATAGCGGTTCAGTAGAGATTGCCAAGGAGTGTATAGAAATGAACTTCTACATTTCCTTAGGAGGTCCGGTGACCTTTAAGAATGCTAAAAAGCCAAAAGAAGTGGCAGAAGCTATTGATTTAGATCATTTACTTGTAGAAACAGATTGTCCTTTCCTAGCTCCTCATCCAAACCGCGGAACGCGGAATGAGCCGGCATACGTGAAACTTGTGGCAGAGCAGGTAGCCGAATTAAAAGGAATTTCGCTCGAAGAAGTTGGACAAACTACGACAAGAAATGCCTTTAAACTCTTTAAACTTGACCAATAAAATGTACACGTACTAGAATAACGGGAAAATCATGGCAGGTTATGTACACATCTGTCGCGATTTTTCCGTTTCTTTTTGAAAAGGGAGCAGGTATAGTAAAAGGAGCCAAGGTGATTGAATGGGTCCTTTTTCCATTTCTGCCGTTAATCATTTGACAGATGTTGGTGCGGTGGATATAATACACTGCGTAGAAAAAAGGAGGCAGAAGCGTGAAAAAAATAATCGCGTTGGTCGCAAGTGCCCTTATGTTTTTTGCCTTACTTGGGAGCTTAGGGTTTGAAACTACCAAGGCAGAAGTACAATTAAGCACGAATAAAGAAACAAAAACCGTGCGTACTCATGCTGGTACGGTGGAAGACCTGTTAAACGACCAAGGAATAAAAGTAGAACCACATGATGCATTATCACACAATCTTAACGATACAATTACTTCAGGAATGAATATAGACTATCAATCTGCTAAACAGATCACTGTGAAAGTAGATGGTAACACTCAACAATACTACACTACAGCCGATACAGTACAACAGCTATTCAAAGCAGAAGGCATCTCTATTAAAGAGCGTGACAAAGTGTCCCACGAACAAGCATCTTCTCTGAAAGATGGAATGGAAATTCAAGTTCAAAAGGCATTTAAGGTCGCTTTAAATGATGGCGGTGAAACTTCTGAAATATGGACAACGGCTAACACCGTAAATGATTTCTTGAAACAACAGGCTATCTCTCTTAACGAACTGGATCGTTTAAAACAAAAAGAGTCCGCTTCATTATCTAAAGATCAAAATGAAGTGACGATTACTCGTGTTGAGAAGGTAACAGATGTTGTTGAAGAAACGGTGGATTATGCTGTCGTAAAACGTAACGACAAATCCTTGGCAAAGGGTAAAGAGAAAGTTGTTCAAAACGGTGAAGAGGGCCAAGTTGTAAAGCAATATGAAGTCACGTTAGAAAATGGCGAAGAAGTGGACCGTAAACTTGTGAAAGAAGAAAGTAAAAAGGACAGTAAGGATAAGATTGTTGCCATTGGTACGAAGGTGCAGCAAGTTCAGTCATCCCAACCTCAAATTTCTCGTAGTAACAGTTCATCGGGCGTTCAAAAGACATTATACATGCATGCAACAGCTTACACGGCCTACTGTGCCGGGTGTAGTGGTGTAACATCAACAGGGATTAATCTGCGTGCAAATCCAAATCAAAAAGTCATCGCTGTAGATCCGAATGTTATCCCATTAGGATCTAAAGTATGGGTTGAAGGTTATGGGTATGCTATTGCAGGAGACCAGGGCTCAGCAATTAAAGGAAATCGCATTGATTTATTTATGTCTAGTAAAAGTGCTGCAAATAGCTTTGGTCGCAGAAATGTTCAGGTAAAAGTATATGGAAAGTAGAGCAGGGGTTTCATACCTCTGCTTTTTTTCGTTTAGAAACGAAGTTAGATGAGTGTAGGGATTATTAAAATTCAACTTCTAGTTATAATGAAATATTTATTACGTATGTACCCATATTATATGCAGTTTTACACTCTAATCTCCTGTTGTCGAACAAAAAAATTAAAGTATTCTAAAAATTGTTTCACGTGAATCATTTTGTCTGAATAGACCGAAGGACAAACAGATAGTGTTTTATTTTGAAGGATGGACGTGTTATAACTAAACAAGATACCTAAGCGGGAGGATACAATGATTATTAAAGAGGTAATTGTAGTTGAAGGAAGAGATGATACGGTGAATATCAAGCGTGCTGTAGACGCGGATACCATCGAAACAAATGGTTCAGCTGTAAACAAGGAAACCATTACAAAGATTTGCCACGCCCAGGAAAAAAGAGGCGTGATTATTTTTACAGATCCTGATTCCCCGGGGGAGAGAATACGTAGCATAGTTTCCGAGGCTGTACCAGGTTGTAAACACGCATTTTTACCTAAAGAGCAAGCACTAGCGAAACACTCCAAAGGCGTAGGGGTTGAGCATGCTACACCAGCAGATATCCAAGAGGCTCTAAAGAACGTATACAGTATAACAGAGACCTATGAGACGGATATTGAACAAGCCGATTTGGTTGATTATGGTCTGCTAGGCGGACAGGGGTCGAAAGCAAGACGGGAAAAGTTAGGGAAACGATTAAAAATTGGTTATACCAATGGAAAACAGTTATATAAACGCCTGGTTATGTTCCAGATCACAAGAGAAGAGTTCATAGCTGCGATGGAAGATATGAAGCAGGAGGAAGAAGAATGAGTGATTATAAAGCAATAGCAACACCCGTGCGAACGAAAGCGATTCTTGAGAAGTACGGATTCTCGTTCAAAAAGAGTTTAGGGCAAAATTTCTTAATAGATGCCAACACATTAGAAAATATTGTGAATCATGCAGGGGTAAATGCGGAGAGTGGCGCAATTGAAATTGGGCCAGGAATAGGAGCCCTAACAGAGCAACTGGCACGTAAGGCGGACCGAGTGCTGGCCTTTGAAATTGACCAGCGTTTACTTCCGATCTTAAAAGATACACTTCATGATTATGATAATGTCTCTGTTATTCATCAGGATATTTTGCAGGCTAACGTAAAAGAAATGATCCAGGATCATTTTAAAGAAGGTCAACCTGTCCATGTTGTGGCCAACCTGCCTTATTATATTACGACACCTATTCTAATGAATTTGTTAATGGAGCGCTTACCGATTGATAGCATAACGGTAATGATTCAAAAAGAAGTGGCAGATCGAATGGCGGCATCTCCGAACAGCAAAGCTTACGGTTCTCTTTCCATAGCAGTTCAATACTATACCGAGGCTAAGGTTGTGATGGATGTTCCTAGAACGGTCTTTATGCCTCAACCAAATGTAGGTTCAGCTGTGCTCCGTCTTTCCATGAGAAATGAGCCCCCGGTAGATGTGAAAAATGAACCTTTCTTCTTTGATCTCGTGCGGGCATCCTTTGGGCAGCGTCGTAAAACGATTATGAATAACCTCAGTCGCCATTTTAAGGATCGGTTTAGCAAAGATGAAATAAGAGAGTATTTAGAGAAAAGCGGTATTGAAGAAAAGCGCAGAGGCGAATCCTTATCTATAGAGGAATTTGCTCGACTCGCAAACACGTTTTACGAAGCATTATAGGGGCACATTTCCTTTATTCTCACATAGGCTATTTTAGAACGGTTGGTGTGAGGAGGAAGGAAGATGATTAGCAGAGGAGATTTAGTTACGCGATCCTCCTACAAGCATGATGTATTATTTCGTGTGCAGGATATTCAAGAAAGTCGAGTGCTGTTGTACGGAGAAGAAATCCGTCTTGAAGCAGATGCTCCACTGTCAGACCTGGTAAAGGTCCAAACAGATGACCTGAAGCGGCGCAAAAGGGAAGCTAAAGAGAAAGAAGATTATTCGTATCGATTATTTCGACAAGATTATCAGCTTATGCGTCAAAAGCGTGACTATGAAGCTTCAGGCGGTTACCAGCATCAAAATGCCTATTTCCAGCTTCCATCCCGTGTTCTTCATCTGGATGGAGACAGATTGTATTTAAAAAAGTGTATCGATCTATATCAGCAATTAGGTTTGCAGGTTCATGGGGTCCATTTAAGTGAAAAAGAAATGGCTCATGAAATTGGAGATTTAATTGATAAGATTAACCCGGATGTGGTCGTCATTACAGGCCATGATTCTTATTCTAAAAGTAAAGGGAATAAGCATGATCTCCGTGCTTATCGCCATTCCAAGTATTTTGCAGAAGCGGTAAGGGAAGCTCGGAGGAAAGTGCCTCACCTGGATCAGCTTGTCATTTTTGCTGGTGCCTGTCAGTCTCATTTTGAATCTTTAATACGTGCAGGAGCTAATTTCGCTAGTTCTCCTTCACGTATTAACATTCATGCGTTAGATCCTGTTTATATAGTGGCGAAAATTAGCTATACCTCCTTCATGGATAAAGTGAATGTATGGGATGTAATCCGTAATACGTTAACTGGTGAAAAAGGTCTTGGGGGAGTGGATACACGAGGATTGATGAGAACAGGTATGCCTTATGACGCTGAGGAAGAAATTGAAGATGAAGAGAATAATCCTTTTCAACACCCATTATCATAATGGGTGTTTTTTGTTTTAGGCAGGATGTTAAACCTTGAAAAGACGGTACTTTACTCTCTTCTGGTCTACTCCATTGTGAAGAGTCATTCGACCTTGCATGGAGAGAAAAGTCGAATGTTGCCATTTTCATACATAATTTTGTCAGATCCAAGAAACACTACAAATAGAAAAAAAGAAAAGGCCGTATTTCATTGACATTAAAAATAACATACTGCTATAATATAAAGTTTTATTGACTGAAAAGACAAGCGTGTGTTATAGTATAATTAGTGAGGTGGAGTGTAGTGGCAAAAACGTTAGCAGAAATCAAACAGTCTCTCGATGGGCAAATTGGGAAACGGTTAACATTGAAAGCTAATGGTGGTAGACGTAAAACCATCGAACGAAGTGGTGTATTAGCTGAAACGTATCCTTCTGTTTTCATTGTAGAACTTGACCAAGAAGAGAATGCTTATGAACGCGTCTCTTATAGCTATGCTGATGTACTTACTGAAACAGTAGAGCTAAACTTTGGTGAAGATCTGAGCAGAATGATGTTAGGGGAGCAGTAAACCTAGGTTTACTGCTTTTTACTTGCTTTAGGGTACATAGCCGGGTCCCGTTCTAACAGAGCGGGATCAATTGTTTTGTAAAGATTGCTTCAATACCCATTATTGTTTAAGACTACACAATCGGAATATACATATGCTAAACGTGTCGTACTAACACAATGAAGGGAGCTGTTTTCCTTGGGTAAACGTCGAGGCTACATGTCTGATGAGTTAAAAGAGGAAATCGCAAAGGAATTAGGTTTTTACGACACGGTTGAAAAGGATGGTTGGGGCGGTATTACGGCGCGTGACGCTGGCAATATCACCAAACGGGCTATCCAAAAAGCTCAAGAACAAATGATGAGGGACAAGTCCTAATGACAGGGGCTTGGCCCCTTTTTTGTTTAAAGGGGTATTGCGCTTGTTTTTGCCATGCAGTGAGTATTCTCTGTGACTTTTTAAAGCTTCTCATATCCCAAAAGGTCATAGATGACGAGAATCTCTTACTTTTTAAAAGGTCTTTTCCCGTAAAAGGTAACAGATGCAACGGATCAATGACCTTTTAAACGTATTTATTTCTTGAAAGGTAACAGAGGAAGGGGGTCTGTTACCTTTTCGGCTTAATAACCAAGGGAAATGTTAGAGATCGATCTCGCACGAGGGGGGCGTACGACACTAAACAGTCGCCTGCGCTTTTCGTAGTGTCTAGCTCCGGCTCCTAGCCCCTAGCGTCATAAGCAATCTAACTCCAGTGGCCTTCAGCCACTTCCGTTAGCTTGCTTATGCGTACGGGGCTGAACAGTCGCCTGCGCTTTTCGTTTATGTCCAGCTCCGGTGGGTAGAGGCTAGCGAGATAAGCAAACTACCTGCAGTGGCTAATCGCCACTTCCGGCAGTTTGCTTATCCGGCCCCACACGATGTGGGGTCGTTCGGCGTTGTCACAGGAGGTGACGTTCTTAGTCGAACTTCCGCTCTCTAACCCGCCTGCGCTTTTCGTAGTGTCTAGCTCCGGCTCCTAGTGTCTAGCGTCATAAGCCAGCTCCTCTCCAAAGGCTATCGCCTTTTCCGAAGATCTGGCTTATGCGTACGACACTGAACAGTCGCCTGCGCTTTTCGTTTAACTATGATACAATTTATCCATAATTAATGCGAAGAAGCAGGTGATGATATGCGTTTTTTGGAGAAGGCGCCGGCTAAGATTAATTTAGCCTTGGACGTGTTGTACAAGCGTCCGGATCAGTATCATGAAGTGGATATGATTATGACGACAATTGATTTGTCTGATCGCATTGAGTTAAGCCCTTTGAGAACTGATGAGATTCTGATTGTTTCGGAAAATCGGTTTGTTCCGAGTGATCACCGTAATCTTGCTTTTCAGGCTGCTCAAGTGTTGAAAGATAAGTTTGGCATCCGTGAGGGTGTGGAGATCTATATTGAGAAGCAAATTCCTGTAGCTGCTGGGCTTGCTGGGGGAAGTAGTGATGCTGCCGCGGTTCTGAGAGGGCTGAATCGATTGTGGGAATTGGATTTAAGTGTTCAGGAGCTGGCCGCAATCGGAGCTCAAATCGGTTCTGACGTGTCTTTCTGTGTTCATGGTGGAACAGCGAGGGCTACTGGCAGAGGGGAAAGAATCGAAAAACTTCCTGCACCGCCGGCTTGCTGGGTAGTATTGGCGAAGCCGACGATGGGCGTGTCGACTCAAGCGATTTATGAGAACTTGAATTTAGAGGAAGCGGAACATCCTGATATCAAAGGGATGGTGAAGGCTATTCAGAAAGAAGATTATCAAGAGATTTGTGAGAAGATCGGAAATGTATTGGAACCTGTCACCGTTCAGTTACACAGTGATGTTCAACAAATTAAAGAACATATGCATGAATTTGGTGCGGATGCTGTGTTAATGAGCGGAAGTGGTCCGACGGTATTTGGCTTAGTTCAACATGAAACAAGAGCTCAGCGTATTTACAACGGTTTACGAGGTTTCTGTGATGAAGTTTACGTGGTACGTATGCTTGGAGGACGAGTCCCTCTTGATTAAAGCCGTATAAAACTGTTATATTAAATGAAAATATTCGGTTTTTGAGGTGTAGAAATGAAAAGAAGTGAACGTTTGGTCGGAATGACGTATTATTTATTGGAGCATCCCCAACAACTTGTCTCTTTACCTTTCTTTACAGAGGCATATGATGCAGCTAAGTCTTCTGTGAGTGAAGATTTAGGTATTATTAATCAAATGTTTCAAAAGCAAGGGATTGGAGAGTTGCACACTGTTTCAGGTGCAGCAGGTGGTGTGAAGTTCATTCCGTTTAATTCGCAAGAGAATAGTGAACACTTTGCTGATCTATTGGCAAAGCAATTAGAAGACCCTGAACGCCTACTCCCGGGTGGTTACTTGTTCATGAGCGATTTGCTAGGGGACCCGGAAACGATTCGGAATATCGGACGTCTTTTTGCGACTCATTTTTCGAAGCAACACGTGGATGTCATTATGACGGTGGCTACTAAAGGGATTCCTTTAGCTTATGCGGTCGCATCATTCTTAAATGTTCCGGTCGTCATTGTCAGACGTGATCCTAAAGTTACAGAAGGATCAACGGTCAGCATTAACTACGTATCAGGGTCATCAAGAAAGATCCAGACAATGGTCTTACCTAAACGCAGTCTCCAAAAAGGGGCTAATGTCTTAATCATAGATGATTTTATGAAGGCCGGGGGTACCATTGATGGAATGAAGAGCCTGTTGAAAGAATTTGAAGCTAATGTAGCAGGTATTGGTGTTTTAGCTGAAGCGGAAGATGAAGATGAGGAACGTGTCGTGCAAGATTACGTATCACTCCTTCAAATAAATAACGTAGACATTAAAGAAAAGAAAATCGAAGTACACAGAGGAACTATGTTCCACTCGTAACTAGAGAAGAATGCATTGAATTGCATTCTTCTTTTTTTGACGTAAAAAATCGTATAGGCATTTAGAGAATTGTTTAAAAAGTTATTACCTTTTCTAAAGGAAGATATAACGGGCTGAATCATCGTACAAAGGAATTAAGATTTTGGATATTGTTAGAAAAACTTAAATTTTTTTTATATTTAAGAAGGAATTTGAACAGTCTTGTTGAATATTGGTAAATAAGTTCCTATGGAAAAAGGTGGTGACAAATAATGGAAGTAACTGACGTGAGACTACGACGCGTTAATACTGAAGGAAGAATGCGAGCAATTGCTTCTATTACGTTGGATGGTGAATTTGTTGTTCACGACATTCGAGTAATTGATGGCAACAATGGTTTGTTTGTGGCGATGCCGAGCAAACGTACTCCAGATGGAGAATTTCGTGATATTGCCCATCCAATTAACTCTGGCACACGTGGGAAAATTCAAGACGCTGTGTTAGAAGAGTATCATCGAGCGGGACAAGTTGAAGAAGAAGTGGAGTATGAAGAAGCTGGAGCTTCCTAATGCTTTACAACGCAACAGGAGTCTAATCAACAGATTAGGCTTCTTTTTTTGGTCAGAAATGAGTGAATAAAGGAAATATCCTACATATCTGTATATCAATTAGGGCTTCTCGGTAGATTACCCTCTAAAAGTCCTGCATTATAAGGTGTGAAGCCGTTCTCATAATCTTTTCTTTGTTGAAAATAGTGCGGTTTTAAGATATATTCGTAATGGATAAAAAGGATGGAGGTTTCTTCATGAATAATCGCTATGCTGTTGTATTGGCAGCCGGGCAAGGGACACGCATGAAATCGTCGTTGGCGAAAGTATTGCATCCTGTTTGCGGTAAGCCTATGGTGCAACATGTAATGGATCAATTAACGTCTCTTCAACTAGATGAAGTTATAACAGTAGTAGGGCGTAGTGCTGATGAAGTGCGTGAACAAATCGGCGCGGACAGCCAATTTGTTGTTCAGGAAGAGCAACTTGGGACAGGGCATGCGGTTCAACAAGCTGAACCTATCCTTGGCACTAACAAGGGAACAACTCTTGTAGTAGCAGCTGATACCCCACTACTTACAGCAGAAACGCTTGAGTCAGTGTTTAACTATCATGAACAAGAACAGGCGAAAGTAACGGTTCTGACAGCTCATGCTGAAGATCCGACAGGCTATGGTCGAGTGATTCGTGATGAACACGGGGATGTCGCTCGTATAGTTGAGCATAAAGATGCTTCTCCACAAGAACAAGCAGTTCAGGAAATCAACACAGCTATCTATTGTTTTGATAATGAGGCACTTTTTGAATCTCTTCAGAATGTTTCAAATGATAATGCTCAAGGGGAGTACTACCTTCCTGATGTGATCGAAATCCTTAAGAACAAAGGGGAAAAGATTGCTGCTTATCAATCTTCAGACTTTGAAGAAACATTGGGTGTAAACGACCGCGTTGCGTTATCACGTGCGGAGAAGGCAATGAAACGTCGAATTAATGAGCGTCACATGCGCAATGGCGTTACTCTGATCGATCCGGATCATACGTATATCGGATTAGATGTTACAATTGAACAGGATGCTATCATTTATCCTGGGTGTGTTCTTGAAGGAAACACACAAATTGCAACAGGTGCAGAAATTGGTCCTCATACTGAAATTAAGAATTGTTCAGTTGGACAAGCTACGGTTATTAAGCAAAGTGTTGCTCATGAAAGTCACATTGGGAATCGTGTGAAAATCGGCCCGTACGCTCACATACGTCCCGCTTCTACCCTTGCTGACGACGTTAAAGTTGGAAACTTTGTAGAGTTGAAGAAAGTTTCGTTTGGCGAAGGAAGTAAGGCTTCTCACTTAAGTTATATTGGTGATGCTGAGGTAGGAAACGGAGTAAATATTGGTTGTGGGACGATTACCGTAAACTATGATGGCCAGAATAAGCATCTAACAACCATACAAGATGATGCGTTTATCGGGTGTAACTCCAACTTAGTAGCGCCTGTTACAGTTGGTCATGGTGCATATGTAGCTGCAGGCTCAACGATTACAGATGATGTTCCTGATCGTGCGTTGTCGATTGCTCGTTCTCGTCAAACGAATAAAGACGGGTACGCAGATAAAATAAATCAAGCGAAAAAAGATTAATGGAGGTTTTAGCGAATGGCTACTTCTCAATATAAAGATCCAGCTTTAAAAGTGTTCTCACTTAATTCAAACCCAACTCTAGCTCAAGAAATTGCAGAGAATATTGGTACAGAATTAGGAAAATGTACGGTAACAAGTTTTAGTGATGGAGAGGTTCAAATTAACATTGAAGAAAGTGTACGTGGGTGTGACGTATATGTAATTCAATCAACTTCAGAGCCAGTAAACCAACACATTATGGAATTACTTATTATGATTGATGCATTGAAGCGTGCTTCTGCTCGTTCCATTAACATTGTAATGCCGTACTATGGTTACGCACGTCAAGACCGTAAAGCACGCTCTCGTGAGCCAATTACGTCTAAGCTTGTCGCGAACCTTCTTCAAACAGCTGGTGCAAGCCGCGTCATTATGTTAGATTTACACGCACCTCAAATTCAAGGATTCTTCGATGTACCAATCGACCACCTTGTAGGTGTTCCACTTCTTTCTGATTACTTTGAAGAGAAGAATTTCGATGATGTGGTTATTGTTTCGCCTGACCACGGTGGCGTTACACGTGCCCGTAAAATGGCTGATCGCCTGAAAGCACCAATTGCGATTATTGATAAGCGTCGTCCTCGTCCGAACGTAGCCGAAGTTATGAATATTGTCGGTAATATTGAAGGAAAAACAGCGATCCTGATTGATGATATTATTGATACAGCGGGAACGATTACACTTGCAGCCAATGCTCTTATCGAAAATGGGGCAAAAGAAGTCTATGCTTGTTGTACTCACCCTGTTCTATCTGGACCGGCAATTGAGCGTATTGACAACTCTAAGATTAAAGAGCTTGTCGTAACAAATACGATTCCTCTTAAAGATGAAAAACGTATCGATAAAATTACAGAGCTTTCTGTAGGAGAGCTAATTAGCGAAGCTATTACACGTGTTCACGAGCGTAAATCAATCAGCGTATTATTTGATTAATTTACCTTTTTTCTGAAAATCAGGTTTACACCCTCTGTAAAAGGGAATTATAAATCATTAGAAGCTTTATAATTCTTTGGAGGGTGATAAACGTGGCAGTTACAGTTAAAGCGAATACGAGAGAAGATTTCAAACGTTCAACTAAAAATGAGCTTCGTAAGTCCGGACTGGTTCCAGCAGTTGTTTATGGAAAAGACAAAGAACCAATTGCGGTATCGGTAAACAGCTTAGAATTATTAATGACAGTACGTGATGAAGGGAAGAACGCAATTATTTCCCTTGATATAGAAGGTAAGAAACCCGTAGACGTAATGTTACATGATTATCAGATTGAACCGATTCGTAATGAGTTATATCATGCCGATTTCTATATGGTTGATATGAGTCAGGAAATTGATGTAGAAGTAGCAATTCACTTAGAAGGAGAAGCACAAGGGACGAAAGATGGTGGGATTCTTTCTCAGCCACTTCATGAACTTTCCGTTCGTGCTAAGCCAAACGAAATCCCTGAAGAGATCAAACTAGATGTTACAAATCTAGAAGTTGGGGATAGTCTTCTTGTGAGTGATGTGAAAGCTGGAAATAACTACGAAATTACTCAGGATGAGACCACAACAATTGTGACCATCTTACCTCCTCAAACTGAAGAAGTTGTCGAACCAGGCGAAACTCAGGATGGAGATGTAGAACCAGAAGTCATTAATCAAAAAGATGATGATGAAGCGGAAGAGAGCGAAGAAGCTTAATATTCTTCGGTTGGATATGAGGCGTAACCCAAAAGGTTACGTCTCTTTTTACACGTAAAGAAGGATTCAGTAGCAGAATTGAAGAATTAAAAGAACAACGCTTTGAACTCTTCTTTTTCGCTTATAATAAAGAGAGCAGAAGACTTTTCAACTAGATAAAGAAGAGAGTGATTACATGAAATGTATTATTGGTCTAGGGAATCCAGGCCCTAAATTTGAAGATACGCGCCACAATATTGGATTTATGGTAATTGATGAGCTATTACGTCGCCATAATTGGAAATTAGATAAAGAGAAATATAAAGGACAGCATACTGTAGAACGTCTAGGTGGAGAAAAGGTTATTCTTTTAAAGCCACTGACGTATATGAACTTATCTGGAGAGTCTATTCGCCCGTTGATGGACTATTACGATTTAGCTCCGGAGGATATCGTTGTGATCTATGATGATTTGGATTTACCTCCAGGAAAGGTTCGTTTGCGTCAAAAGGGTGGACACGGGGGCCATAACGGAATCCGTTCAACCATCGATCACCTAGGTACGAAGGAATTCCCGCGCATAAGACTTGGAATTGGACGTCCTAGTGGTCCGATGCCTGTACCTGACTATGTGTTAGGGAAGTTTCAAGGGGAAGATGCTACGGCAGCGAAAGAAAGTGTTCAAAAGGCTGCAGATGCGTGTGAAGCTTGGATGGAAAAAGGCTTTTTAGAAGTTATGAATGAATTTAACAAGTAAAATGAGTAGAGTAGAGAAGCGGTCATTCGTATAACGTTAGGAGACTCCGGACAAACTAGAGTGTAAATAGCTAGTTTTAGGAGGATGACCATGGCCGTTAAATATCAGTGTCGTCATTGCAAAAAGGAAATCGGTGAACTATCACAAGATGTGCTTGATTCCGTCGAGCTTGGACTTACTTCTCTGAACGAGGAGGAGCTTTTAGATATGGTTAGCTATCACGAAAATGGTGATGTGATGGTAAGAACAATTTGTGAAGATTGCCAAGAATCATTAGAAGAAAATCCTCACTATCATGAACTTGATTTCTTTATACATTAAATTGATTTGTTCGCTTTGGTGAAAAGCCAAAGCATTTTTGTATGGAGTGTGGGGATTAAGGGGGGGAACAGATTGCAAGGACTCAAGCAATTTCTAACACAACAAGATGATATCCACTCCATTATTTCAGGATTTTCATCAGGCATGAAAGAACAGTTTGTATCAGGGCTTTCAGGTTCTTCGCGTGGGGTCTTAATATCCTTACTTGAAGAATCTGCGAAGCGCCCTGTTTTAGTAGTGACCCATCAGCTTATGCAAGCTCAACAACTCTATGAAGATTTGCTTGGGCTCACAGAGCCTGAGGAAGTTCATTTATATCCAGTCAATGAATTAATTGCTTCGGAGATTGCGGTAGCAAGCCCTGAGTTAAGAAGTGAGCGGATTGAAGCTTTAAATCATTGGTCTGAGAGGAAATCGGGTATTTTAATTGCTCCGGTTGCCGCTCTTAAACGTATTTTGCCACCGACCTCCTACTGGGAGAACTATCAGCTTCCCTTTGAAGTGGGTGGGGTCATTCAATTAGAAGATTACATGAAACAACTAGTCGATATGGGCTATGAACGTGCTGATATGGTATCTGCTCCTGGAGAATTCAGCATGCGCGGTGGGATTATGGATATCTATCCACTAACACAACCCAACCCTTTGCGCATCGAGTTCTTTGACGATGAAGTGGATTCAATTCGTTATTTCGATTCAGAAAGTCAACGTTCACTGGAGAAAGTAAATCGGGTCACAATTGGACCTGCTAGTGAGTTGCTTTTAACCGATGAAGATTTAGCAAGGGCCGCTCAAAAGCTTAGCGAGTCTTTTGCAGACACGCTGAAGAATCTTAAATCACCAGAGTTAAAGGAAACGCTATCTGAGAATATCGAACGTGATATTGAACGATTAAAGCAGCAGGAACGTTTTCAGGAAATGTATAAATATATTTCTTTATACTATGAAGAATCGGCTAGTTTGCTAGATTATCTACCAGACAATGGGTTAATGGTCTTTGATGAAATGAGTCGAATTCAAGAAACCGCTACACGCTTAGATGAAGAAGAAGCCGAATGGTATAGTAGTTTGTTGGAATCAGGGCAAATGGTAAGGGATTTATCAATCTCCTACAATTGGTCTGATGTTTGGCATTCCATTCACCACCCTCGTCTTTATATGTCAGTATTCCTGCGCCATATTCCAAATACCCAACCAGAGAATATCGTAAATATCTCGTGTAGGGCCATGCAACAATTCCATGGGCAAATGAATTTGCTACAAACGGAAATGGATCGTTGGCAAAAGGGAGATTATTCCGTTCTAATCGTAGCACCAAACGAATCTCGCGCAGAGAAAATCCAGGCTGTACTCGAAGACTATGATATGGAAGCGGTCGTTTCTGAAAGAAGGCCTGCCTTCCCACTGACTAATCCAACGATTATGGTAGGTCACCTGACCACAGGTTTTGAGTTACCTATGCATAAAGTAGCCGTGTTAACAGAGAATGAGTTATTTAAAAAGAGGTCAACACGTCCAAAGAGAAAGAAGAAGATTTCGAATGCTGAGCGGATAAAAAGTTATCAGGAATTGAAGGTCGGAGATTACGTTGTTCACGCTCATCACGGAATCGGAAAATACTTAGGAATTGAAACGCTTGAATTAAACGGGCTACATAAAGACTATATGCTCGTTAAGTACTCAGGTGATGATAAGCTATACGTTCCGATTGACCAAATTGATTTGGTCCAAAAGTATGTTGGATCTGAAAGCAAAGAACCTAAGCTTTACAAGCTCGGCGGAAGTGAATGGAAGAAAGTCAAAAGCCGCGTTCAATCATCTGTCGAGGATATTGCAGATGACTTAATTAAGCTTTATGCAGAACGAGAGGCGACAAAGGGGTACGCCTTTGCTGAGGATACTGAAATGCAAAGGGAGTTTGAAGCTGCATTCCCTTACCAGGAGACAGAAGACCAAATTCGCTGTATTGAGGAGATCAAAACGGATATGGAGAAAGTACGTCCGATGGATCGCCTTCTATGTGGTGATGTAGGGTATGGAAAGACAGAGGTCGCCATTCGCGCAGCCTTTAAGGCGATTGCAGATGGAAAGCAAGTTGTTATTCTGGTGCCGACAACCATATTAGCTCAGCAGCACTATGAAACCATCCGTGAGCGTTTTCAGGATTTCCCTATTGAAATTGGTTTGCTAAGCCGCTTCCGAACACGAAAGCAACAGAAAGAAACGACGGAGGGCTTAGAAAAGGGGACGGTTGATCTTGTCGTTGGGACTCATCGTATCCTATCTAAAGACATTAAGGTAAAAGATCTAGGTCTTCTTATAGTCGATGAAGAACAACGCTTTGGAGTTAAGCACAAAGAAAAGATTAAGCAGATGAAAACAAATGTCGATGTCCTGACGCTTACAGCAACACCAATCCCAAGAACGCTTCATATGTCGATGCTAGGCGTACGAGATCTATCCGTTATCGAAACACCTCCTGAGAACAGGTTTCCTATTCAGACATACGTACTCGAATATAACCACGTGTTTATTCGCGAGGCCATTGAACGAGAATTGGCCCGTGGTGGACAAGTCTTCTTCTTGTATAACCGTGTGGAGAATATTGAACGTATGGCGGAGGAAATATCAGCACTCGTGGACGAAGCACGTGTTTCTTATGCGCATGGCCAAATGAATGAGTCTGAGCTTGAAAATGTGATGTTTAGTTTCCTTGAAGGGGAGTCTGACGTTCTTGTATCTACCACCATTATTGAAACAGGGGTGGATATACCGAATGTAAACACACTTATCGTGTATGATGCTGATCGCATGGGATTGAGTCAGCTTTATCAGTTAAGAGGACGTGTAGGGCGCTCTAATCGCGTAGCCTATGCTTATTTCACTTATCAAAAAGATAAAGTCCTATCTGAAGTAGCAGAGAAACGGTTACAAGCTATCAAGGAATTCACAGAGCTGGGTTCAGGCTTTAAGATTGCCATGCGTGATCTATCGATACGAGGAGCAGGGAACCTTCTTGGTTCTCAACAACATGGTTTTATAGATTCCGTTGGTTTCGACATGTACTCTCAAATGCTAAATGATGCCATCGAAGCCAAGCAAAAAGGAAAAGAAGTCGAAGAGACGAAACCGTTTGAACCAGAACTTACTCTAAGCCTGGATGCTTATATCCCGGATTCTTATATTGCGGATGAGAAACAGAAGATTGATATGTACAAGCGATTCCAGTCCATTGAATCTCAGGAAGATCTTCATGATCTGCGAGAAGAGATGATCGATCGATTCAGTGATTATCCTGAACAGGTAGAGAATCTGTATCAAGTAGCGGTGCTGAAACTTGCTGCCAAGAAGGAGCGCGTGGAATCCATTAGTGAGAAGAAACAAAAGATTGAGTTGCTGATGGAAGCCGATGCTAGCCAGCAAATTGATGGAGCGAAGTTATTTGAGATCGCTAACCAATATGGGCGTATGATTCAATTAGGGACAGAAGGCCAGCAATTGAAAGTCGTCTTTAAATGGGATCGAAACACCGCCCATCATCGTTATAAAACGATTGAGGAGTTCTTGCAGCAATTGCCTGAAGCCAAACATTCTGCATAGAGCAAATGTTAAGCAATATCCCTAATTTTATTGTACAAAATGAGCCTCACTTTGAAGAATTTGATGTTTTCTCCTACAAATATGAAGGAATAATGTATAGTTCTCACTTTGAGAAAAATACTATACCCATCAAATGGTGATTTTGTTCTTTACAGAAGCGATCATACATCACCAAGAGAATAATCATCAGATGAAAGTGAGGCTTCATGGAATGAAAGCAACTGGTATCGTAAGACGTATTGATGATTTAGGTCGGGTTGTTATCCCGAAAGAAATTCGAAGAACCCTTCGTATTCGAGAAGGGGATCCTCTAGAAATCTTTGTAGACCGAGAAGGTGAAGTTATATTAAAGAAATATTCACCGATTAGTGAACTAGGAGATTTCGCAAAGGAATATGCAGATGCACTATTTGACTCACTTGGTCATCCTGTCCTTATTTGTGATCGTGACGAATTCATAGCTGTTTCAGGTGGGTCGAGAAAAGAATACTTGAATAAAAGTATTGGCCAAAAAGTCGAACAAGCTATTCAGGATCGTGTGGTCTTAACAGAATCCAATGAGTCCACAATTGAAATTGCAGATGGCATTGACGAAACCATTTCTTCGTATGTTATTGGACCGATTATCTCAGGTGGAGATCCAATTGGTTGTGTGATGATCCTGTCGAAAGAAGGCGAAGCGTTAACGAACGTTGAGCAAAAAGCGGTCGAAACAGCAGCGAGCTTCTTAGCTAAACAAATGGAATAGAAAGAAAGAGAGGAGCCTCATTTGCGTAGGCTCCTCTTTTCATACATACTAGAATAAGTAAGAATGGAAAGGTTTAGAAAGGGATACATACATGGCAATACATACGAAACAACAACGCCTGTTGAGAGGGGCTTTGCTACTTACGTTAGCTGGTTTAGTCGGGAAGGTATTAAGCGCAGGTTATCGAATCCCCCTTCAAAATATTGCAGGTGATGTAGGCTTTTATATTTACCAGCAGGTTTATCCGATATTAGGGATGGCCTCTATGATTTCGATATATGGGTTTCCTATGGCCATTTCGTCTCTTGTGGCCAAAGCAAGAGCAGAGAAAAGATCGTTATCGCTTTCCCGCTTTTACGTACCTGTCTTTGGAGTGATGGTTACCATTAGCATCGTGTTGTTTTGCTTGATTTACTTCGGATCTCCTGTCATTGCCTCTGTAATGGGGGATTCGAATTTACGCGAGCCCCTTGAGGTAACTTCGACGGTATTTTTACTCCTTCCTTTTACCTCAATTGGAAGAGGGGCCTTTCAGGGGATAGATGATATGACGCCCACAGCGGTTTCTCAGATGACGGAGCAGGTGGTAAGAGTTAGCGTCATTATATTGGCCACCTTATACTTTGTAGGGGAAGGCTATAACTATTATTATGTAGGTTCAGGTGCGGCATTCGGTTCGATTGCAGGAGGGCTTGGAGCTTGTTTTGTGCTTTCTCTTTTTATCGTGAAACGTCGGTCGTCTCTTCTGTTTCATTCCTCGAATGCTTTTTCCATGATGGAGATTGCGAGGACTATGGTTCTCACAGGATTATTTTTATGTGTAAATTACATGATGCTCTTACTTATGCAGTTTGCGGATGCCTTTACAATGGTTTCTCCTTTAAAGGAATATGGCCTATCGTTAGAAGGAGCTCAGAAAATGAAGGGGATATTCGATCGTGGCTATCCCCTCCTTCAATTAGGGACTGTTCTTGCCTCTTCTTTGGCTCTTGCTATAGTTCCGTCTGTGACCAAGAAGCGACTCGAGAATAAAGCGAAGGATGTAGAGGAGAATGTGGGGCAAGCCATGAAGCTTTCATTGCTGATTTCAGTGGCTGCTTCTGTTGGACTCTTTATGTTGTTACCTGAAGTGAACGTTCTTCTCTTTACTAGTAATGAGGGAACCACTGCGCTAAGGATATTGGCCATTGTGATTGTCTTCGCTTCTCTTACGTTGACTCTGTCTTCTTTACTCCAAGGGTTTGGTATAGTATTTTTGCCAGCTTTGACCGTAGGGGGTGGCATTGTGGTAAAGGGAGTCTTAAACAGCCTCCTTATTCCATTCTACAGCATCACAGGAGCTGCCATCGCTACTCTGTTGAGTGTTCTTATCATCCTTCTTAGCAATATAGTGATATTCAGAAAACGAGTCCCTGTGTCCTTGAAAGCAAGTATTCCTTGGAGAGCTACGATCATCTCTTTAGGTATAATGGTTATGGTTGTATTCCTCACTGGTGAAGCTTATAAAGGTCTTGTAGAAATGAACGATCGTCAGGATTATATAGGATACTGCCTTCTCACAATTGGAGCCGGAGGCGTGAGTTATATGATTTCATTACTTAAGACTGGTGCTTTTACGGAAGATGAAGTGAAGGAATTTCCTATGTCTTCAAAAATAAAAAGATTAACGAAAAGGAGGTCATCTTAATGACACATCATATTGATATAGTCGGTTTAGGGGCGGCAGATCTAAACCAGTTGCCCTTAGGTGTCTATCGTTTCTTGTTAAAGAGTGAAGGGGCTCGCTATGCCCGTACGCTAGATCATCCTGTTATTCAAGAACTAGAAGCGGAAGGGATCACATTTCAATCATTTGATCACATTTATGAGGAACAACAACAATTTGGTGAAGTGTATGAAAGAATAGCGAAAGAGATCCTATCTAAAGCGCAACAACAAGACGTTGTGTATGTGGTGCCAGGCCACCCTATGCTTGCAGAGAAAACAGTCCAGCTCTTGTTAGAAGCGGAAAGGAATCATACAGTCTCTGTTTCAATTAAAGGGGGACAGAGTTATTTAGATGATCTTTTCACAAGTTTAAAAATTGATCCAATAGAAGGATTTCAGTTTATCGATGCTACAGGCTTTTCTCGTAATAGCATAGAGCACAGACAACATACAGTATTCTGTCAGGTATACGACAACATGATTGCATCAGATGTAAAGGTTGCCTTATTAGAGGATTTGTCGCCTGAGTTCCCGGTTTATATCGTAGATGCAGCCGGAAGTGAGCATGAACGTATAATAGAAGTACCTTTAGTTGAGCTTGATCGCAACGTTGAACTGAGTAATCTCACAAGTGTATATGTCCCACCTGTGAAAGAAGAGCAGCTTCCTCATAAATTCTTTCGTGTTCGTGAAGTTATCGCTGCATTACGTGCGCCGGGCGGTTGTCCGTGGGATCGTAAACAAACCCATGAGAGTTTGCGCCCCTATTTAATTGAGGAATCTTATGAGTTAATACAAGCTATTGATGATCAAGATGATGAGGGGATTGTGGAAGAACTCGGGGACGTGCTTCTACAAGTGCTATTACATAGTCAGATTGGTGAAGATGAAGGATTTTTCACAGTGGATGACGTAATTCTATCATTAACGGAGAAAATGATTCGCCGTCATCCTCATGTATTCGGAGACCGCCAAGCTGATGATGTAGAACAAGTCATGAAGAATTGGGATGAAATTAAAAAGGATGAAAAAGGGGAAGAGCGTCCATCTGTGTTAGATGGAATAGTAGAAGCCTTGCCTGGCTTAATGAGAGCTCAAGAACTGCAGAAGAAGGCGAAGAAAGTAGGATTTGACTGGGATGATCCGCAGCCAATGTGGGATAAGGTGTTAGAAGAAATGGATGAGTTTAAAGAGAGCTTGCATTCTGAAGGATTTTCCGCTCAAGAACTAGAATATGGAGACGTGTTGTTTGCGTTTGTGAATCTTGCTCGTTACTATAAAATAAATCCAGAACTCGCAATTCAACGAACAAATGACAAATTCGAAAGACGTTTCAAAGAGATGGAATCCGTAATCACATCTGAGAATCAGCAAATGGAAACGATGACGTTAGAGCAATTAGATCGATATTGGATACAAGCTAAAAACAGGGAGAAAGGGGAACAATAAACGATGAGACTAGATAAATTTCTAAAAATATCTCGTTTGATTAAACGTCGTACTTTGGCGAAAGAAGTGGCAGATCAAGGGCGAATTCAATTAAACGGGAATACAGCAAAGGCATCTACTGATGTATCTATAGGTGATGAGCTTTCCATTCGTTTTGGACAGAAGCAATTAACATTAGAGGTGACGTCTCTACGGGAAAATGTGAAAAAAGATGAGGCATCCTCTCTCTATAAAATTATAAGTGAGCAAGAGGTTTAGACAGACCGAACAAAAGCATTGAGCACGGATCTCCCTTTCCTGAGATCCGTGCTCATTTTTGTGTCTATTTAAGGATAAGGTCATCATCTTTTTTAAAGGGATTGTACATAAATGAATCCCCTCTTTCATAGATTGGTATCGATAAGGGGAGGGGTGGATATATGGAGTATTATGATAAAGAAGTACAAGGGTCCAGAGGGCAAGGGGATCATCACGTAAAGATGAATAATAGACGCAATCTGGAAATCACGGGAGTAAAAGAAGTCGATAGCTTTGATGCTGAAGAATTTTTGTTGCAGACCAATATGGGGTATTTAGTGGTTCGGGGCCAGAATCTACAGATGAAGAACTTAGATGTAGAGCAAGGGATCGTCTCTATTAAGGGAAAGGTGTATGAGCTCTCCTATTTGGATGAACAGCAACAGGAGAAAGCTAAAGGATTCTTTAGCAAAATGTTCAAATGAGTTTAGATACTCAATTTATTACAATGCTCATCATGTTTAGTAGTGGCGTCTACTTGGGTATGGTTATGGATACATTTAAAAGATTCGAACCCTTGTGGAAGCCGAACGTCGTCATGAGGTATTCGTTTGAAATTTTATTCTGGATTCTTCAAGGTTTGGTCTTGTTTTATTTTCTATTTTTAGCGAACCAAGGGGAATTACGTCTATATATTGTGCTGGCTGTGGTGTGCGGTTATGCTGCATACCAGGCCTTATTTAGGACAACCTATAAAAAAGTATTAGAGAGGTTAATCAAGATTGTTGCAGGGCTGATTCGTTTCCTCACGCGTCTTGTGACCGTTTTTATTGTTCGTCCTATCCGTTTTCTAATATTCACGATTGTGAAGCTAATTCTCCTTCTATGGACAACCTCGCTAGCCATTCTTTTCTTTTTACTAAAAATTATACTATATCCATTTCAGCTAATCGGGCGCATAACGTGGAAGCTTGTGCCGAAAAATGCGAAAAAATACTTACTAGACGTAGCAGGGTTTTATAGTAAAATAAAGAATATAATACTAAAATGGCGGGAATTTATCCAGCAAAAAAGGAGGTAGCACATCGTCGTGCAGAATCAACGTGACTCAGTGGCAAAGATTGATTCGGGATATGTAAAGCAGTATGATGCGCACGTAGAGCGTCAAAACAAGAAAAAGAAGCGGCTGATTCGCCGATTAGCCTTGTTTGTGATCGCCACCCTTCTGTTATTTGGTGGATTACTGACTTACCATATTCAACAACGAAGTCTTTATGCTGATAAACAGGCTAAATATGAAGAATTACAAGAAGAGATGAACCTATTAGAGAAGCAGGAAAAAGATTTTAAAGAAGAAATAAAGCTTTTAAATGATGAAGAGTACGTTTTACAAATCGCAAGAACGAACTATTTCTTCTCAAAAGAAGGCGAAATTATCTTTAAAATCCCTGATAATGGTCCCTCTTATTGACACTCTTTTTAAAGCTTATATATAATATATAAGAATGATACTTTTTGAAATTCATAAGGAGGAGCAATTTTTTTATGTCAATTGAAGTAGGCAGCAAGTTGCAGGGCAAGGTAACAGGTATCACTAATTTTGGAGCATTCGTTGAACTACCTAATGGTTCAACAGGCTTGGTTCATATTAGTGAGGTTGCTGATAATTATGTAAAAGACATTAATGATCACTTAAGTGAAGGCGACCAGGTAGAAGTGAAAGTGATTAATGTAGAAAAAGACGGTAAGATTGGCTTGTCTATTAAGAAAGCGAAGGACAACTACAAAGGTGACCGCGAACGTCGCAGTAATAACCATAATAAAGGCGGCGGAAAAGGCAAAGGAAACAAAGGCAACCAGCGCCCTGAGAATTTTGATTCGTTAATGAATCGTTTCCTTAAAGATAGTGATGAAAAACTCGCATCTTTAAAAAAGCACACGGAATCGAAACGTGGAGGTCGAGGTGCTAAACGAGGCTAACTTGCTGTCTATGAGCAACCATTATGAATTGAATGTTCTTATATAAAAAAGTGACCAGCTTTATTAAAAGCTGGTCACTTTTTGTATTCAATGAGGAAGGGGCGAAGAGCTTTGTTTGGTTCCTTTTATAAAGGTTTGATAATATGAATATATAGATGATTGAGGAGGAGGCCTTAGTCGTGAAGGAATGGATGGAAGAACATATAGTAAAGAGGTTGTTAGAAGATGCGATCAATCACACTCGAGTAGGTGTTACGATAACAGATCCAGACCAATCGGATAACCCGATTATTTATGCTAATAAAGGTTTTGAATCTATTACAGGATATCGCAATGATGAAATCATAGGGCGTAACTGTAGGTTTCTTCAAGGCGAACAGACAGATCAGGCAAGGATAGCTCAGTTAAAGCATGCCATTGCCAATAAAGAATCCGTTTCTATAACGCTCAAGAATTATAAGAAAGATGGAGAAACCTTCTGGAATGAACTACATATTGATCCAGTTTACGTAGAAGAAGAGAGTAAACATTTTTTTATTGGGATCCAACGAGATGTAACGGACAAGAAAAGGGCAGAAGAGGACTTAACAAAATCCTTAAACGAGATAACAGCTCTCTCTACACCGATTGTTCCTTTAACAGATGAGATCTCGGTTTTACCTTTGATCGGCAATATGGACGGGGAACGGCTTGCTATCATATCTGACAATATTGCAGAGAAGATGGCCTCTCTAAAACACCGTAAGTTGATTGTAGAATTATCAGGGTTAATCGATTTTGACGAAGAAGTTATTCACGGAATTTATAGATTGCATCATTTATTGCAACTTCTAGGTACGGAATTAATGATTGCTGGAATATCCGCTGACTTTGCAAGTAAAGCAGCTAGAATGGGGATCCTTGTAGATGATATTAAATCCTATGCCACGGTCAAGGATGCTTTAAGGAATTTACAAACCTCTCTATAACTTGAGGTTGAAATCATGAGGAATAGAAATGCTACACATATAAAAAAGCTGCTTCTTAATAAGAAGCAGCTTTTCCTTCATCCTATTTCACATAAATGTAAAAAAATCCACACCGGTGTGTGGTAGGACAAGAATTCGGATGATGACCCGTACGGGACTCGAACCCGTGTTACCGCCGTGAAAGGGCGGTGTCTTAACCGCTTGACCAACGGGCCGTTGAATAGTATCTAGTAAAATAAATGGTAGCGGCGGAGGGGATCGAACCCCCGACCTCACGGGTATGAACCGTACGCTCTCGCCAGCTGAGCTACACCGCCATAATCTTACTGTGTAATAGTATACTTTTTGTTTCTTCGGTGTGTTTCCCCCGAAGTCACAAGCATTATATTACATGACCAACGCCAAAGTGTCAACGGATTTTATAAATGTCATTATTTTTTGAATATTTAGCGCTTAATTCTGAAGTAAGATATGGGATTCCGACAGAGATAAAGGAGGGAGAGAAGGAAAGTTTCAAACAATTTGGCGAAAGACCATTCACCGTATAGAAAGCCGTCGAAACTTTTTTACATTCCGTTCTGTTGTTTTGACAAAATAAGCCTGTCCTATGTGATTAAATAAGTCACTAAGGGGGAGTGTTCAAATGGAGATCTTAACTAAACGAGGAGTTAAGGAAATGAGCGGGGTGGGTTTAGCTACTCTAGAAAATTGGAAGCGAAGGATGGGGGAGCAGGCGAAAGCCTTTATGATTGAAAAAGGGTGGCTTTTGTGGATTGTTGGCTTCCTGTTAGGAAGAGCGATTGTTCTATCATCAGTATCGCCTTTTGCCCTTTCTTTTCTCGCTTCTGTTTGGCTTATGAGAAAAGATAAGTCATTGAAGGTTATGTCCGCTGTTCTTATTGGTTCATTAACCTATAACTGGCAACATAGTCTCTATGTATTTGCGGCTATGATGAGTTTCTTCTTATTAGCCTTTGTACTTCAGCGCATGAAAAAACAGCAAGAAATCTTGCCTTTTGTGGTATTTCTCGCAAGTTTCATTCCAAGAGCCGTGGCTTATACTGTCGTTCAGCCTGCTGAAGCATATGATTGGATGCTTGCCGTTGTAGAAGCAAGCTTGAGCGCGATCCTTGTACTTATCTTTATGCAGAGTATTCCATTGTTATCACCAAAACGTTATAAACAATCACTCAAAAATGAAGAGATTGTTTGTATGATTATCTTATTAGCTTCCGTCCTAACAGGTACGATTGGATGGCAAATTTATAATATATCGCTTGAACAAACGTTATCGAGGTATCTTGTCCTATGGCTTGCTTACATTGGTGGGGCGGCTATTGGTTCAACCGTCGGAGTGGTGACGGGGTTAATATTAAGTCTGGCTAACGTGGCAAGCTTATATCAAATGAGTTTATTAGCCTTCTCTGGGTTACTGGGTGGTTTATTAAAAGAAGGAAAGAAGATTGGGGTGGGGGTTGGCCTCTTCGTTGGTACGATGCTAATCGGTATTTACGGGGAAGGACTGGGTTCATTGGCTCCGTCCATGTTAGAGTCTTCCGTGGCTGTTTTGCTCTTCTTTGTCACGCCAGAAAAGTGGATTCGTAATTTGGCCAGGTATATACCTGGGACCAATGAACATTCCCAGGAGCAAGAGCAATACTTACAAAAAATCCGCAATGTAACAGCCAACCGAGTTGAGCAATTCTCAAGTGTCTTTCAGGCGCTCTCTAAGAGTTTTGCGCAAGTACAGCATCATATGGATGAGGAACAAGAGAGTAAAGAAACCGATTATTTCCTGAGCAATGTTACGGAGAAGACGTGCCAATCGTGTTTCAAGAAGGATAAATGCTGGGCTCAGCAGTTTGATGAGACCTACGGATATATGAAAGAAATGATGAATGAATTGGATGCAGGAACCTTCCAGCATAAACGAAAACTGCAATCAGACTTTGAAAAGCACTGCGTTAAATCAAAGAAGGTTATTGAAACGATGAATCATGAACTATCATTTTTCCAAGCCAATCAGCGATTGAAAAAGCAAGTATTAGAGAGCAGACGTTTCGTAGCGGACCAACTGAACGGTGTTTCAGAAGTTATGGGGGACTTCGCGAAAGAGATCTTAAAAGAGCGGGAAAATCATGAATTACAAGAAGAAGAAATAATACAAGCATTAAAAAGTATGGGGTTTGAGATTGAACAACTTGAGATCTATAGCTTAGAAACGGGGAATATTGATATCGATATGACGCTTTCTTTCTATGATTATAAAGGGGAGGGTGCGAAGATTATAGCTCCTGTTTTGTCTGAGATCTTAAATGAAACGGTAATGGTGAAGCATGAGGAGATCTCACCATTCCCTAATGGATATGGGTCATTTTCATTTGGTTCCACGAAGAAATTCGTAATCGATACAGGGGTGGCTCATGCTGCCAAAGATGGTGGATTAGTTTCAGGCGATAGTTATTCTACAATGGAGCTTGGAGCAGGTAAATACGCTGTTGCGATTAGTGATGGGATGGGCAATGGGGAAAGAGCTCATGTGGAGAGCATGGAGACGCTACGCTTACTTCAACAAATCTTACAGTCAGGCATCGAAGAAAAGGTAGCGATTAAATCTATTAATTCTATTCTTTCTCTAAGAACCACCGATGAAATATTCTCAACACTTGATTTAGCGGTTATTGACTTGCAGGATGCAGCCGTGAAGTTCTTAAAAATCGGATCTACTCCAAGCTTCATTAAGAGGGGAGATCAACTAAGCAAAATTGAGGCGAGTAACTTACCTATTGGCATCATACAGGAATTCGATGTTGAGGTTGTTAGTGATCAGTTAAAACCTGGCGATCTTCTTATCATGATGAGTGATGGAATCTTTGAGGGGCCAAAGCATGTAGAGAATATTGACATGTGGTTAAAGCGTAAAATTAGAGATATGGAAACAGAAGATCCTCAAGATGTTGCTGACCTATTACTTGAAGAAGTGGTCAGGACACGGGCTGGGGCAATTGAGGATGACATGACCGTTGTGGTGGCAAAAATCAATCATAATGTTCCCCAGTGGGCGAACATCCCTATACTTGGACGGGCACAATAAAGAGAAAAGGGTACCTTTTGGGCGGAGGTGCTCTTTTTTATTTTGGGAGACTCTGCTTTTGTAAGTTACTAGTATAAATGCAATGAATCTAGTCGAAGATGATAGTAATTTATGGAGGAGGAGATATCTCATGAATAAAGGGACATTAAAGCAAATTCTATTGATAACAGACGGATGTTCAAACCAGGGAGAGGATCCTTCTGCTGTGGCGACGTTAGCTTATCAGCAGGGGGTAACGGTAAATGTAATCGGGGTCCTTGACGATCAACAATCAGAGCAACCTGATGGTTTAGAAGAAGTTGAAGAGATTGCGATGAGTGGTGGTGGGGTTAGCCAGATTGTATATGCAAAGTCTTTGTCTCAGACTGTTCAAATGGTAACCAAGCAAGCTATGACCCAGACGCTTCAGGGTGTCGTTAATCAAGAATTACAGCAAATCCTTGGAGCACAGCAAGAGATTGAGGATCTTCCTCCTGAAAAGCGCGGAGAGATCATGGAAGTTGTGGAAGACCTTGGTGAAACGTGTGATTTAGAAGTATTGGTATTGGTGGATACAAGTGCGAGTATGCATAATAAACTTCCTACAGTGCGTGATTCTTTATTCGATCTATCTTTAAGTTTAAATGCCCGTATGGGGAAAAACCGCTTCTCCATCTACACATTTCCAGGGAAGCGCAAGGATTTGGATAAGGTTATGGATTGGACGCCTAAGCTTGATTCCATTTCTTCTGTCTTCCCGAAACTGACCAGTGGTGGGATTACACCAACAGGGCCTGCTTTAAGAGAGGCCATGCAACAATTCGCCAAAAAACGAAGCCTTCGTAACTTCATAGGTCGTGAAGATCATCATGCAGAAGAATCAGGGTATTAATTTATCACCTGGTACAGTTGTAAAAGGGAAGTGGCACCATCGTTCATTTATAATCGTTAAACAGTTAGGGTCTGGCGCTATGGGTGTTGTGTATCTAGCCACAGAACAAGGGCGGAAGGTGGCAGTGAAGTTCGGGCACAATAGTTCCTCTATTACCACAGAAGTAAATGTATTACGTACGTTTCAAAAGGTTCAAGATCACCAGCTTGGACCTTCTTTATTAGATGTAGACGACTTTGTCCTTCCAGATGGCTCACAAGTTTCTTTTTATGCCATGGAGTATCTGAAAGGGAAAGATCTAAATCCATTTGTGCAAGATCATGGGACTGAATGGATTGGTATTCTCGCGGTTCAGCTGCTAGAAGACTTAGAACACCTTCATCAATTTGGTTGGGTATTTGGAGATTTGAAACCTGATAACCTTATCGTGACGTTCCCACCTGCGCGTCTTCGTTGGTTGGATGTCGGGGGTACGACTCAAATTGGGAGAGCGATTAAAGAGTACACTGAATTTTATGATCGTGGCTATTGGGGGATGGGATCAAGGAAAGCAGATCCTCAATATGATTTATTTGCCTTAGCGATGGTGCTTTTACAGATTGAATACCCCTCTCGTTTTGAAAGAGGGACCCACCCGGAGAAGACTTTGTTTTCGAAAGTACAACAAGCTAAAAAAATAGCTCCATATAAAGAGATCCTGAAGAAAGCACTTCATTCTGAATACTCCTCTGCAGAAGAGATGAAGCATGCCATAAATACTTTATTATTAACTCCTACACGTCAGACCGCTAGCACTTCAAGAA
Source organism: Pontibacillus sp. HN14 (assembly GCF_021129245.1). Lineage (NCBI taxonomy): Bacteria > Bacillati > Bacillota > Bacilli > Caryophanales > Bacillaceae > Pontibacillus > Pontibacillus sp. HN14. Next base: position 39,422 of record NZ_JAJOLR010000012.1, read on the forward strand.
TTGCCAGACGCCAATCTGCTTCTATAAAGCAAAATCAGAAGAGCCCATCTGGACCCATACACTCCTCTTCTGCATCAAGCTCAGCTCGTAGTTGGGAATTGATTGGAATTGTTATGACCGTGTGCTTATTTTATATGATGTATGTAGTTATGCAGTGGATTTAACGAGTTGGACGCTTACGTTTTGCAGTAGTTGAATGATAAATGGTAGGATAGAAATGGCATATTAAGATAAAAAGAATAAGAACGGAGTTGGGGCAGTTGTTTAGCCAAAAGGTCGATCAATTTGCTCAAAGGCATCAGCTGTTTTCAGCGAATTCTACCATATTAGTTGCTGTCTCAGGAGGGCCTGATTCTATGGCTCTTCTCCATTATCTAAAAAGCAGGGAACAACGCTTTGGAATTGATCTTGTTGTTTTAACGATTGATCACTCCTTGAGAGGGGTAGACTCCAAAGAGGATGTTCATTATGTAAGTACTACCTGTAAGAAGTGGGATATTAAATGTGAAACCGTTACGTTAGATGTGCCTTCTTTCAAAGAGGAGCACGGTTTAGGAACACAAGAGGCAGCCAGGAAGCTTAGATATCGTTACTTCAGCGATCAAATGCGAAAGCATCATGCAGATTTTCTGGCGATGGGTCATCATGGCGATGATCAAGTGGAGACGATTCTTATGGAAATGGTGCGTGGAGCAGAACCAAGCAGCATTCGTGGTATTCCAGTTTATCGTTCCTTTAGCATAGGTCAGATTATTCGTCCACTTCTATGTGTGACAAAGCAAGAAATTGAAGCTTATTGTGAAGAAGTTGGTATTACTCCTCGTATAGATGAGTCCAACAAGTCAACGACTTATACAAGGAACGCTATGCGAGCTCACGTATTACCGGTCCTGAAGTCTCACAACCCGAAGGTCCACGAGCATATGCAGTATTTCCAAGAGTATCAGCGGGATGACGAGGCCTATATGATGCAAGAATCTAAGCGGATTTTCGAGTCCTCTCTTTTTGACAAAAAGGATCATGAGATTCAGTTTAATCGAAGTGATTTTTTAAACGTTCCTTCACCTTTACAAAGGAGGACCTTTCACTTAATATTAAACTATCTGTATCAAGAACCCTCTTTTGATGTAACTTATCATCACTGGGAGCAATACATACGAATAGTGAAAGACAAGACCCCACAAGCAATCATGCATTTGCCAAGAGGTCTGTCTGTTGTTCGTTCTTATGAGAATATCGTTTTTACCTTTAAGAAAGAAGAAGCGGTCCCTTTTCATTATTTGTTACACGTGCCAGGGGAATTGGTTTTGCCTGATGGAGCTTATATATATGCCGATCAAGACGATCATTACAGGGGTCACGACAGCCATCATTTTGCTTGTGATATAAGTAACGTAACCTTACCTCTCATCGTTCGGACGAGAAAGCCGGGCGATAAATTTATTCCTAAAGGAATGAAGGGGCGTAAAAAGGTGAAAGACTTATTTATTGATGAAAAGGTCCCTCATGAACAACGCAGTAAGTGGCCAATTGTTACAGATGCAAATGGTCAAATCCTGTGGGTCGTTTCATTAAAAGAAGCAAACATTCCAGTTAATCAACAACACCCGACCTGGTTACATCTTACTTATGAGAATCACAAGAACTTCTAGGAGGATGGAAAATGCATAATGATATCGAAAAAGTCTTAATTTCCGAGGAGGAGCTACAATCAAAAGTTAAGGAATTGGCAGCCCAACTGTCTGAAGATTATGAAGGCAAGTTTCCTCTAGCAATTGGTGTGCTAAAAGGTGCCATGCCATTTATGTCTGATCTGTTAAAGCGTATGGACACATACCTGGAAATGGACTTTATGGATGTATCAAGCTATAACGGTACAATGCAATCATCAGGCGAAGTGAAAATTGTTAAAGATTTAGACACACAGGTAGAAGGAAGAGACCTTCTAATTATCGAAGATATTATCGATAGTGGCTTAACTTTAAGTTACCTTGTTGATCTGTTTAAATACCGTAAAGCGAAGTCCATTAAGATCGTAACGCTTCTTGATAAGCCATCTGGCCGAAAAGGAGACGTTAAAGCGGACCTTGCAGGATTTGAAGTACCTGATGAATTTGTAGTAGGTTATGGGTTAGACTACCAAGAGAGATATCGTAACCTACCATATATCGGTGTCTTAAAACCAGCTGTTTACGGTGGAGATCAATAAGAATAAACCTTCGTTTTATTCATATAATTCACCAAAACGGGTTGTACTCATAGTAAGAGGTGACAATCTGTTGACAACCGTTACCTGACAAGGGTAATTAGTTGTGTAAGTTCTTTCACATATGGTACTATTTACTATAGTTTTCTCGCCTGGGAGGAGGTAGGCAATGAACCGAATATTTCGTAATACCATCTTCTATGCGCTAATCTTTTTAGTGGTGATAGGAGTTGTTGGTCTATTCAGAGGAGATACTTCTCAAGATGAACAATTTAAATACAGTGAATTTGTTCAGCAGCTAAATGATGGTCAGATAGAGACCATGAACATTCAATATACGAACCATGCTTACAAGGTGACTGGTGACTTGGTTTCGTCTGGCGATGGAGAAGAAGAGAATCAAAGCTACACAGCAACGATTCCGGATAACGAACAAATTGTTAACCGAATTGCAGATGCCGCACAACAACAGGGAATTGAGACAGTTGATTTTGAAAAAGCGGAAGAGCCTAGCGGATGGGTGACGTTCTTTACATCCATTATTCCGTTTGTCATCATCTTCATTCTATTCTTCTTCTTACTCAACCAAGCTCAAGGTGGCGGAAGCAAAGTCATGAACTTTGGTAAAAGTAAGGCGAAGTTATTCAATGAAGAGAAGAAAAAGGTTCGTTTTAAAGACGTAGCCGGGGCAGATGAGGAGAAACAAGAACTAGTTGAGGTTGTTGATTTCCTAAAAGATCCTCGTAAATTTGCTGCAATTGGTGCACGTATTCCTAAAGGTGTTCTACTTGTTGGACCACCAGGAACAGGTAAAACGTTAATAGCACGTGCTGTAGCTGGGGAAGCGGGCGTACCGTTCTTCTCAATCAGTGGTTCAGACTTCGTGGAAATGTTCGTTGGTGTAGGTGCTTCTCGTGTACGTGATTTATTCGAGAACGCGAAGAAGAATGCACCATGTATTATCTTTATCGATGAGATTGATGCTGTAGGTCGTCAACGTGGCGCAGGTTTAGGTGGAGGTCACGATGAACGTGAACAAACGCTTAACCAGCTACTTGTTGAGATGGATGGTTTTGGTGCCAATGAGGGAATCATTATCATTGCTGCGACAAACAGACCAGATATTCTTGACCCAGCCTTACTCCGTCCAGGACGTTTCGACCGTCAAATTACCGTAAACCGTCCGGACTTAAAAGGACGCGAAGAAGTGCTTAAAGTTCACGCTCGTAATAAACCACTGGATGACGAGTCAATTGATCTTCATACAATTGCAATGCGTACACCAGGATTTTCGGGTGCTGACCTTGAGAACTTACTGAACGAAGCTGCGCTTGTTGCGGCTCGTGCAGATAAGGAAAAAATCGATATGCTCTCAGTTGATGAAGCGATTGATCGTGTTATTGCAGGTCCTGCGAAGAAGAGTCGCGTCGTTTCTCAGAAAGAGCGTAACATTGTGGCTCACCACGAAAGTGGACACACCATTATCGGAATGGTTCTTGATGAGGCGGATATGGTTCACAAGGTTACGATTGTTCCTCGTGGTCAAGCTGGCGGTTATGCCGTTATGCTTCCTAAGGAAGATCGCTTCATGATGACCCAGCCGGAACTTCAAGATAAGATTGCAGGTCTGCTTGGTGGACGTGTGGCAGAAGAAATTATGTTTGGAGAAGTTAGTACTGGTGCTTCAAACGACTTCCAACGCGCGACAAGCATTGCACGTAAGATGGTTACTGAATATGGTATGAGCTCTAAGCTTGGACCACTTCAATTTGGTGGTGGCGGTGGAGGACAAGTGTTCTTAGGCCGTGACATCCAAAATGAGCAAAATTACAGTGACAAGATTGCGTATGAAATTGATCAGGAAGTTCAGCGAATCATTAAAGAACAATATGACCGTGCTAAAGGCATCTTAACTAAGCATAAAGAGCAGCTTGAGCTAATTGCCAAGACGCTTCTTGATATAGAAACGTTAGATGCAGCACAAATCCGTTCTTTATTTGATAAAGGTGTTTTACCTGAAGGTTCTGATGACCCAGCCTATACTTCTAAATCTGAATCTGGAGAAGATGTTAAAGTGAACATTCAGTCCAAAGAAGATGAAGAGCCAAAGGCTGATCTGAATAAGAAAGAACCAACAAACCTAAATAAATCTGAACCATCTGAAACGGATGGCGAAGACCCTGATAAGAAAAACGACTAAGTATACTAAAGAACTGCTTCAGCCCTTAAGAGCTGAAGCAGTTTTTGTTTGTGTGTAAGGGTGTTCTGCATGCATATGTTTCAGATTATGTGACTAGTTTCCCTCCCTTCGTTTACAATAGGATTGAGTAACTTTGTTGAAATAGATAACCAATATCGTTTATTTTAAATAAATAGTGATAAGCTCATTTCGTACATATCTCTAAAAGGGATGTGGATTATACTGCTGAAAGCAGGATTACGAAAAAGAAAAGGAGAATGAATTAATATGGGTGATTATTTAATTCGCGCAACCGCCTATAATGGTATGGTACGCGCATATGGCATACAATCAACAGAAACAGTAGGAGAAGCAGTTCGTCGTCAAGATACCTATGCAACAGCTTCTGCTGCGCTTGGGCGTACTTTAACAATCTCAGCTATGATGGGGTCTATGTTAAAAGGAGACGATAAACTTACGATAAAGGTTGAAGGTGGAGGACCGATTGGTGCAATTATAGCCGATGCTACAGCTCACGGTGATGTACGTGGGTATGTATCCAATCCTCATGTAGACTTTGACTTAAATGACAACGGAAAGCTTGATGTCCGCCGAGCGGTAGGGACAACGGGTACGTTAAGTGTCGTGAAAGATCTTGGCCTAAAGAATAACTTTACCGGTGAAGTACCGATTGTTTCTGGGGAGATTGGGGAAGACTTTACGTATTACTTTGCAAATTCTGAGCAAGTCCCTTCGGCAGTAGGTGCTGGAGTGCTGGTGAACCCGGATCAGACTATTAAAGCTTCTGGAGGCTTTATCATTCAGATTATGCCTGGTGCTGATGATGAAACCATTTCAAAAATAGAGCAACAAATCAATGAACTACCACAGGTGTCTCGTTTAATTAATGAAGGGCATACGCCTGAAGAAATGCTAGAAAAACTTCTAGAAGGCGGAGATATGAAGATCTTAAGCAAATCGCCGGTTCAATTTAAATGTCAGTGTTCGCGTGAGCGTCTGGAGCAGGCTCTTCAAGGTCTAGGTGATGAAGAACTTCAAGCTATGATTGAAGAAGATCATGGTGCAGAGGCGCACTGCCATTTCTGTAATGAAGCGTATCACTTTACAGAGGATGAGCTTCGCGAACTTAAAACACAATAGATAGACATCTAGGGAAAGGTGGTTGGGATGACGCGAAAGCTTTTGTGGGGGATTATTGTAGTTTTACTTGTTACAAATTTAACGACACTGTTAGTTTGGGTGAACACTAAGGAACAAGATTCAACAAGCTCCACGAATAAGCTGGCTCCGGTTGTTGAAGCAACAGAAGAACCAGTAGCTTTAGTAGGAGATGAAAAAATTCATCATGAAGAGTGGATGGCTACCCTTCAGGAACAATACGGGGAAGACATTCTGAGGGAAATGATCGATAAACAAGTAGTCTTTCAACTTGCTGATCAGTTTGAGGTTGATATTTCAAATAAACTCATCCAACGTGAACTTGCTCTTATGGAGACGATGCTTCCGGTTATGGATGAAAGTGAAATAAAGTTGAAACGGGAGCAGTGGGAGAATGATGTTCAGTACCGCTATTTTTTGGAAGATCTGTTGACGAAAGATATTGGTATTAGCGAGAAAAAGATCAAAGACTTTTATGAAGATCATCAAGACCAATACGAGTTCCATACGACCTATCAGTTCTCTCATATTGTTTTACCTTCAAAGGAAACCGCCTTAAAGGTGAAAGAAGAACTTGATAACGGGGCTGAATTTAGTATGTTAGCCAGAGAATATTCAGAAGATGAATACACGAAAGATAAAGGCGGTTATCTCGGTTATTTCTCCGTGGAAAGTCGATACTTACCATCCTCCTACTATGAAGAGGCGGAAAGTTTAGGTCAAGGTGAGTACAGTAGCCCTTTCCAAACAGATCAGGGCTTTGTGTTGCTTCAATTGCACCGGACGCTTCCTCCTATCACTTTTACCTATGAAGAAGTTAAAGAACAAATTAAAAGAGAAATTGCACTTGATTATGTAAGTGGTTCGTTATCGGCCTCCCCCCTATGGAAAGAGATTGGGGTCAACTGGATTTATGGCGATTAACGAATCGCTTCTTTTTTATAGGTGGGAAGGATATATTAATTAGGGATTCTTTTTGTTTGACTTTTTAGACTATTATCCATAAATTATTAGTAAGTCTATAATATTACTAGGAATTGGGAGTGTTTGATGTGAGAATTGGAAATTCAATCGCAGATCTAATTGGTAAGACGCCTATTGTGAAGTTGAATCGAATCTCTGATGAGAACAGCGCGGATATATACGTTAAATTAGAATACATGAATCCAGGGAGTTCTGTGAAAGACCGAATTGCACTTGCGATGATTGAAGCCGCTGAGAAAGAGGGGAACCTGAAGGAAGGGGATACTATTATTGAACCAACAAGTGGTAATACAGGTATTGGCCTTGCGATGGTTGCGGCTGCAAAAGGATATCGCTCCATTTTAGTTATGCCAGATACGATGAGTGAAGAGCGAAGAAACCTTCTGAAAGCTTACGGGGCTGAACTGGTGCTAACTCCAGGGAGTGAAGGTATGAAAGGTGCCATTAAAAAGGCTGAAGCTTTGCAAAAAGAGCACGGCTACTTCATGCCTCAACAATTCAATAATGAAGCGAACCCGGCCGTACACGAGAAGACTACGGGTCCTGAAATTGTGGAACAGATGGGCGACCAGTTAGACGCGTTTATAGCAGGAATCGGAACAGGGGGCACGATAACGGGAGCAGGAAAGGTTTTGAAGAATGCATTTCCTAACATTCAGATCTACGCTGTAGAGCCGGAAAGTTCTCCTGTTCTATCAGGTGGTTCCCCAGGCCCGCATAAAATTCAAGGAATCGGTGCCGGCTTTGTTCCTAAGGTACTGGACACAGCTGTTTATGATGAAATTATCCAAGTAACCAATGATCAGGCATACGAAACGGCTAGGGAAGTAGCGAAGACTGAAGGTGTGCTAGGTGGTGTCTCTACTGGTGCTGCAATCTATGCTGCGAAAGAAGTAGCCAAAAAGCTTGGAAAAGGTAAGAAGGTGCTCGCTATTGTACCAAGCAACGGAGAGCGTTACCTATCTACTCCTCTTTACCAATTCGATCCCTCCTAGCTTTAAGAATGACCTCTCCTTTTATAGGGAGAGGTTTTTTTGTATACGTGATAAGGAATAAAGAGATCCCTCTTATAGGGTGCGACGTTGCTTTCCTGCAAACTCACAGCGGCATCGTCTCCGATTTTATAAAAAAGGGCGAAAGGCATCATTCATGCTGAACTGGCTCACTTATGTGAATATATCCCTTAGATTGTGTACAATAGAATAGGAAACAAGAACGGTAATAAAGGAGTTAGGTATTGTGACTATTCTTCGTACAAGAGAAAAAACGTTTGATTTAACGAAGGAAACCCTCGTCATGGGTATTTTAAATGTTACTCCCGATTCATTTTCTGATGGAGGTCAGTTTGATGAGGTAGAGGTCGCTATAAAGCAAGCGAAGCAAATGCAGCAGGATGGAGCTCATATTATCGATGTGGGCGGGGAATCAACAAGACCCGGGCATGATCCGGTTACTGAACAAGAAGAGTTGAAACGAGTTCTTCCTATTATCAGGGCGGTGAGGCAGGAAATTGATATCCCGATCTCAATAGATACCTATAAATCAGAAGTAGCCAGGCAAGCCCTGGAGGCTGGAGCTTCTATTATCAATGATGTGTGGGGAGCTAAAAGAGATCCACAAATGGCCCAAGTAGCTGCCGCATATCAAGTTCCAATTATATTAATGCACAATCGTGAAGACCGCCATTATGCCAATTTAATAGAAGATATGAAAAAGGATCTACAGGAAAGTATCGACCTTGCTAAAGATGCTGGTGTGAGAGATGAGAATATCTTATTGGATCCTGGGGTAGGCTTCGCGAAGACGCCCGAGCAAAACGTAGAGGTTATGGGTCATTTGTCAGAAGTCGTATCGTTAGGGTACCCTGTTTTACTTGGAACCTCTAGAAAATCATTTATCGGCCAGGTGCTAGACCTTCCTGTTGAAGAGCGCATGGAAGGGACGGGGGCTACGGTTTGTTATGGTATGACACAAGGTATTGACCTTGTTCGAGTTCATGATGTAAAACCCATTGCAAGAATGACGAAAATGATGGATAAGATGCTAGGAAAGGGGAGCGATTAACATGGACAAAATTCTAATTAACCAAATGTCTTTTTACGGCTATCATGGTTTGTTTCCGGAAGAGAATAAATTAGGGCAAAGGTTTAAGGTTGACCTAAGCTTAGAGTTAGATCTTAAGAAAGCTGGACAAACTGATGATATGGAAGAGAGCATTAATTACGGACGTATTTATGAAGTGACAAAAGAGGTTGTCGAAGGCGAAGCAAAGCAATTAGTGGAAACGGTAGCTGAGAATATTGCTTCAGAATTGCTGACTCATTTTGAGAAATTACAAGCTTTAACTGTTACGGTTATTAAACCTGATCCACCTATACCAGGGCATTATGAATCGGTAGCCATTGAACTATACAGGGAGCGTACAAGTGAATGAAGGAAGCATATATAGCACTGGGATCTAACATCCCTCCGAAGGCTAACTATCTTGAGCAATCTTTAAAGCTATTGCACGAGCATGAAGATGTTGAAGTTTTACAAGCTTCTCCTATTTATGAAACGGTTCCTGTAGGTTATACTGAACAAAGTGATTTTCTAAATATGGTAGCCCATATCCGCACTTCTCTAACTGCTTTTAGCCTTTTAGAAGTATGTCAGGGAATTGAACGAGATCTTGGACGTGAACGTACGATTAAATGGGGACCTCGTACAATCGACCTTGACATTTTATTATATAATCAAGAGAATATTGAAACAGAAGAATTAGTTGTCCCTCATCCTAGATTACAAGAACGAGGCTTTGTGCTTGTGCCTTTGGCTGAACTAGCTCCGAATTTAATCGTTCCTGTTATTGGTGAGTCTGTTTCAGATTTACTAGCTGCCCTAGCAGATGATGAGAAAGAAGGAATCGCTAAATGGAAGCCGCAAAATGGGGTAAACGAATAAGATCCTACAGGAAATTAAAGGGCTATACTCAAGTTGATTTTGCAAAGATGCTTGGAATTTCAGTATCTGTTCTGGGTGAAATTGAGAGAGGTGCTCGTTTTCCTAATGAAAAGCTCATAAATAAAATTTCAATAGAGCTAAAAGTTCCGATCCAAGAATTAGTCCCGAGGGATTGAGTTTGACAGGAATAAGGGCAAGGAGTTTTCGCTTGCCATTAAGAAAGCGTGGATTCGTAACATCTAAAGGATAAGCATACTATTCATTAGCCATTGTTTGGCTGATGGATGAATATGCTACTTGAGTGGACAAGCTAAAAAATTGGAGTGATTAACATGACAGAAGAATTGAATGACCACATGCGCGTACGTCGCGAGAAATTGCAATCTTACGCTGAACAAGGGCTGGACCCATTTGGGAATAAATATGAGCGTACTCACTTGTCGGAGGATTTAAAAGAAGCATATGATGAATTCTCTAAAGAGGAACTAGAAGAGAAGGCTGCTGAAGTAACGATTGCTGGCCGTATCATGACGAAACGCGGAAAAGGCAAAGCAGGTTTCGCACACCTACAAGATTTGAAAGGACAAATTCAAATCTACGTTCGTAAAGATACGGTTGGTGAAGAAGCGTATGAGTTATTCAGTACAGCGGATATGGGAGACATTGTAGGTGTAACAGGGAAGATGTTTAAAACCAAAGTAGGTGAACTTTCGGTTAAAGCAACTGAATTTCATATGCTAACGAAATCTCTTCGTCCATTACCTGAGAAGTTTCATGGTCTTAAGGACGTAGAGCAGCGTTATCGTCAACGCTATCTTGACCTTATTACTAATCCAACTAGCCGTGACACCTTTGTGACTCGCAGTAAAATTATTCAGTCTATGCGTCGCTACTTTGATGACTTAGGTTTCTTAGAAGTAGAGACTCCGACGATGCATGCTATTCCTGGTGGAGCGTCTGCTCGTCCGTTTATTACTCACCACAATGCGTTAGATATGCCTTTATATATGCGCATTGCCATTGAGCTTCATTTGAAACGCCTAATTGTAGGTGGCATGGAAAAAGTATATGAGATCGGTCGAGTATTCCGTAATGAAGGTGTATCTACAAGACACAACCCGGAATTCACAATGCTAGAACTTTATGAAGCCTATGCTGACTTCCATGATGTGATGGCTTTAACGGAAGAAGTAATTGCTCATATCGCAAAGGATGTCTTAGGTACGACAACAGTTCAATACGGAGAATATGAAGTTAATCTTGAGCCGAAATGGACTCGCTTGCATATGGTAGATGCGATTAAAGAATATACCGGTGTAGATTTCTGGCAGCAGATGACTGATGAAGAAGCAAAAGCTCTTGCTAAAGAAAATGGAATCGATATCGAAGACAATATGACGTACGGGCATATTGTGAACGAATTCTTTGAACAACGTGTAGAGGATAAGCTTATTCAACCTACCTTTGTTTATGGTCACCCATTAGAAATCTCTCCTCTAGCGAAGAAGAATAAAGAGGACGAGCGTTTCACGGATCGTTTCGAACTCTTTATTGTAGGTCGAGAGCATGCGAATGCCTTCTCTGAGCTTAACGATCCTATTGATCAACGTCAGCGTTTCGAAGCGCAAGTAAAAGAAAGAGAAGAAGGAAATGATGAGGCTCATCTAATGGACGAAGACTTCTTAGAAGCCCTTGAGTATGGTCTGCCGCCAACAGGAGGACTTGGAATCGGGATTGATCGCTTAGTAATGCTTCTTACTAATTCTCCATCTATTCGTGATGTGTTATTGTTCCCGCAAATGAGAAACCGTGACTAATATGGATCCCCTGCAAATTGCAGGGGATTTTTTTATATGTAGCTATTTTAATAGCGGGGTGGTGGTGGAAATATGACGGAATAGTTGATGTATCAGTACACAATGGATTTTTCAGATTCATTAGAATAAACTTAAAACAAAAAAGTTGTTAAAAAACCTTGCGCGAAGAAAGTCAGCCGTGGTACATTATTAAACGTTGCGTTAACAACAACGCAACAAACAAAGTGATCTCGAGATAGTGTTAAGCAATTGAATTGCCACCACAAATCTTCTTATTATATAGGAGAGAGATCAGGTTAATGAAAGAGAACAAAAACTTTTTAAAAAAGATATTGACTCAAAATTAACCGCATGATAAGATATTTAAGTCGCTGTTAAACGACAGCAACAAAAAAGGATCTCAGGCGAAACGCACATAAAGCAATTTGAGAGCGCGCCATACTTAATGAGTGAGAGATCGAGTTGAAAAAGAGAACAAAAACTTTTTAAAAAAGATATTGACTCAAAATCAACCACATGTTAAACTAGTTAAGTCGCTGTTAAACAGCGGACATAACGAAGAAACATTAAAACGAAACATTTGATCTTTGAAAACTGAACGAAACAACATGTATCGTCAATGTCTTTAAATTGATTTTTAAAGCCAGTAATCATTTATTTTGATGCTAGGCAGACTCACATTTTATGGAGAGTTTGATCTTGGCT
>NZ_JAJOLR010000013.1:0-31886 GCF_021129245.1 Pontibacillus sp. HN14
AGGAAAGAAAAATAATTTGGCGCTGGTGGAACTGTACAACAATAAAAAAGGTGTAGATCCGTTTGAGTACTTGGTGGAAGAAAAAGAAGAGGTTAATAATAATGTAGGCAAGTTTAATCCGTTCGGAAACTTTAAACAGGAAAAGACTCAAACGGGAAAAGTACTCCCTTTTAAAAAGTAGAGCATAAAGGCAATAGCCTTTAGACCTTAACAAAAACATTTATTTATAGGAGGGGTTAGATAGCCCTACTAAATAAGAATTAATAATAAAACAACGCTCTCCTCCCTCCTCCTTGTGTAGGGAACGGGTATAACGAAGGATTTCAAACTAATTTCAAATTTGGAAATAGGAGGACGAGATGTTTCAAACTAATTTTAAAATAATAGGTAGAATTTCAAATTTACTTTAAACGCATACACCGTAATGGTTGTGTGCGTTATTTATGTTTAAAAGTAACTGTAAAGGGTGTGTGTTAAGAAAACGGAACAGAAAACGTAAACTTTTTGTGTTGTAATGTAGTAAAAAAGTAAGGAAAAACGGAGGAAAAAGTGTACGGAATAGGTTATATTTTAGTAATTTAAATAATAACCTTCCTTACTAGCAGGCGTCGATCGGAAGGGTATTATTTAATTTAGTATAAATTAAGTATTATGTATAGGTGTAGATAGAAGGAAGAGTGTAGATCATTTAATTCACTCCCTTTGTATGTGCAGATGTCCCTTTCGCTCTTTTATTCAACTTTACAATAAGAAGTAAGAATAAAAATTTCATCGTTTTTATTTTTCCATTTTAAATTTAAATGTAAAACTTTTGAGGGCTAACGTTATGTTAGTCCTTATTTTTTGTTTAATCCCAGGCAGATTTGAGTGCATAAGGACAGTTGGGAATAAGAAGAAAGGGGAAATGAAGATGGTAAAGTACAGTTTATGGGCTGAATTGTATAACAGAAAGTGTAAAGATCAGTTGGATAAGACGTTGAGGTATCATGATGAAAGAGAACGGGTGATTAAAGAAGAGAGGAGAAAAGAGATGGATAATCAGGTGGATGTTAGGAAACTTTTATCAGACCGAGTTGTATTAAAAGAAGGTGAAGATGTAGAAGTGGTGTTGAATAAGAAGAAAGACGTTTATAAGGATACGTTTACGCTAGACGTTAAGTTAGAAACGGAGTCTAATATTAAAAGTAAAATTTATTTGGATGTAAATGGGTTTGAAAAATTAGCTAAAACATTAAATGATTCTGTCAGGAGAAATATGAATTAAGAGGAGAGATGGGTATGGGAATGTACACGGGATTGAGATGTAAGGTAATAATAAAAAAGGAATATAGGGAAGAATTAAAGAGGTTGCATGAGAACAGGTTTGATTGGTCGAAATCAGAAGTGGATTTTATAAAAGAGTTTAGTGAAGTTGAAAGAAGTGATTTTATTCCGTTTGGGTCATCTTCTTACATGCCGAAGGGATGGGAAGATGGGTTTGAATATGGATATGACGAAGAGACTGGACTTTTAAAATTTGCTTGTAGTTTAAAAAACTACAGCGATGCGATTGAAGAGTTTAATAAGGTGTTAGGGAAAGTTATTGAAGAAGTTATACATTTAGAAAAGAGAAACGAAGAATTGGAAAGTGGAAAACTTTATGTTTTAGTTCAAGGTGATTTGGTTGAAGAAAATATAAATAAGGAGATGGCACCTCGAATTTGAGGTGTCTTTTTTATGGAAGAAAGCAGATCAAGTTTTTCACTCCTTAGTATAAAAGTGTTAAGTTGTGAACCGATCTGAAATTAAGCTAGATACATAGGATAAATGCCTTGCAATCGGTTTATAAGTCGGTATAAAATTAAAGTATAGAAGTTAAGAAACTTTTAGACGGAGGTTGATGAATTTGAAGATCGGATATGCAAGGGTTTCGACTATAGGACAGGATTTGGAAACTCAGAAGGATTTATTAGAAGACGCTGGTTGCGAAAAAATATTTGTAGAAAAGGTATCGGGGACGAGTAGGGAAAATCGAGTGAAGTTGAGAGAGGCATTAGATTTTTTAAGGCCTCATCAAGGAGACGAGTTAGTTGTAACAAAAATTGACCGTCTGGCTAGATCGGTTTTTGATTTGCATAGTATTGCAAATGATTTAGAGAATAGAGGGGTAAATATAATTTTTCTGAAAGAAGGACTGGATTTTAGTACATCGAATGGAAAAATGATGTTTACGATGTTGGGAGCGATTAGTGAATTCGAAGCAGATTTAATAAGAGAACGGACAAAAGAAGGAAGGGAACGGGCGAAGAAGCAGGGGAAGCACATGGGTAGGCCAGGACGGAGTGAGAAGGATATAAGAAGAGCGCTGAAGTTGTATGATGAAAAGGAAACGAATGGGATGAGCATAATGGATATAGTCAGAACGACTGGTGTACCGAAAGCAACGTTATACATGAAGTTAAGACAAAGGAATAAATAGTCATAGGGGTAGGGGTATGCGCGTCCTAATGATGCGCTCTCTATGACGTATTTAGTTGTAGGATAGTGTTGTAGTGTAGATTTAATTTCGCTGTAGCGTTAATCTATAGAAGGATTAGAGGGGAACAGAGACGGTAATCATCCAGAACTCTTAAATTTATTAAATGTAGAGAGTGGGAAACGAGGATGGATTTTTGTTTAAAGGAGAAGAAGAAACGGTTGAAGGATTTAGAGAAGATGCATAGGCAAGGGGTAAGTGGAAGTGAGTTGAACGTTCTGATCGGTTTTGAGGTAAAGGAATTACAGGCCTACTTAAAACGGAATGGTACGGATAGACCGGTGAACGATGTTTTGTACGAATATTGGAATTTGAGGGTGAAGGTACTTAAATAATAAGAAGTGGATGGGATCTAACATTTAGTTAGGTCCTTTTTTTATTGTATCAATCCTCGTCATGGCAGTTCCTTTCATTTTTTAAGTCTAAAGCACAGTATGCACTAAGACGTTAACAAAAACAAATCATATTTAGGAGGGGTTCCAGCCCTTCCTTTTATATTTTATAACGTCTTTACAATAACAAAGAAATAAAGGGGGACTGGAAGTGGCAATAAAGTATGTCGTGTATGTCGATGAAAACGGACGAATGGTATATAGAGATGCAAACGAGTCTGGAGAAAATGTAGTGGTAACAGATTCGGACGGAAAGATCGATTCGGATAAGATAAGTTTGGCAGAAGTAGACGTACAAGAGATTGAAGAAATTAGAGAGAATACTCTGACAATTTCGGACGGACTCGGGAATGTGAATAATGATGTGAAAACGGTACTGAGCAATTTAAGTGTATTACAAAGTACAGTAGAAGGGTTAGAGGTAACGAGTGGTACATCGAACAGTGTGATGGTTAGAGGTGTAGGATTTGATAAAGGAACGGAAGAGTTGACGGTAAACTATGATAGCACAGGTGTAGGGAATAAAATAACGCTGAAGAAGAGTGGAATAGTTAGAGATTTAACTAAAGGAGAAGGAAACAGTATTACATTTAGTGTAGAAGATTTAGTGGTGAATGAGATAGGATGTGTAGATGAAGAGGTTGAATTAGAGGACGGAGAAGGAAATTTGATTGGGACCTATAGGATCTTTAAGCAGGTAGAAGAAGGATCAGGCCAGATCGTTCTGGTTGGATTGAAAACGAAATTTGAAGGAGGAAGAACAGTTTTAAACTACGACTATAATTTGTTTGAAAGTTTAGTTGAGGATGGAAACTTGGATGAAACGGACATAACGGAAGAGTTAGGGATTCAGCCTACAAATTTTGATAGAAGTGTAGTTTATCCGTTTCGATTCCGAAACAAAGATTATTTTCCAACGAATAATGGAATGGACTATTTTGTAGATGTGGTGATGGAAGCGACGGGAAAAGATGAAGTACAGCAGCTATTCTTCATTCAAGGTGAGGTTAGGCAAGAAAGAGTATTTAGTGTAGAGGATTACAGTTTGGAAGGGGAAACAAATGAGCTGACGATTAACTACGTAAGCACTAGGAGTGATGTAGAGCTAATTTTAAACGGATACTCGGTAGGAACGTTGGATGCAGAGGGGCAGATCGTAGTAAATTTAGATGATATGGGGTTGTCACCGGGTTATGTAGAGTACGTTATGGCAGATATTAAAGATGTAGGAGACGGAAGTACTATTCAGTCGTATGACGTGCAATTTGATCTGAAAATTGGAACGGACCCTGTGATTGTACAGCCTAATGAGTATGATTCGAGTGTTTTACCTTTAACTTCGTTACCTACAAATCAGGATCTGCAAAATTTAGGGCTGAAGGTAAGTGATAATGAGGATGGGGATATTACCGATCAACTTTTAGTATCCTATTATGACGCTTTTTCTGGTCAGGACGAGGTATTTTTAGATGTAGAAGTGTTCGATAGCGATGGGAATAGAGCTTCTCAATATTTAAACTTTCCGAATAATGGATTTAGTGAAACGGAACCAGACACATATGTAGAGGTGGTTAACGTAGCGAACATTGAAAGTACGAGTGAATTTGAAATTGCTCTGAAGACGTTTACGGGGAACGTGAAAATTGATGTATATAATGAAGGAAATAATAAAATTTTAGGTAGATACCTTGATGATTATGATGAGGATAGGTTTTATGTAGACTACGATGAAGTAGGATACTCGGGAACGGAAACGGGTTTAACACTAAGGGTAGATGTGTTCAGAAAAGGCGAGATGATTGAGAGTGGAAAAGTGATCAATTTAACGTAACAAAAATGAGAGGGGACGATCAGAATGGGAAGTAGATATTTGATGTACTTTTATTACGGTGAAGGTGTAGAGAGTACGATCATAGAGGGTAACTACAATCCGATGGATAAGATGGACGAACTTGAGAAAAGTGGAAAAACGTTTGAATATCGAGGAGAGGATATTTTGTTTAGTAAGGTAATCAGCGTTACGGAACTTTAATTAAATATTAGTGTGTGTAGAGAGGATACCTGTGAATAGGTGTCCTCTTTATTTATGTTTCCCTGGGGGTCTATGACTCTAATGGACAGTGGGGGATAGAAAGATAAAAGGATAAAAAGGAGATGGGGAAATGGAAATGATTAAGGTGGAAATGATTAGAGAATTTTTAAGTGAAGAAGAGAAGTTTTTAGGTAAACTGCACGTTTGTATATCAAAATTTTGGGTTAAAATTGATAATTTTATATTGGATATGTTGAAAGAAGAATTGTATAAAGTAGAGGAAATTTTGGACGAAATTCTAGAAGAGACGGATTCGAGCTACGTAATGTCGGAAGCGTATAGGTGTAAATCGGAACTGTTTAATAGGTTTTTACATTTAGAACGTTTGGAAGAATTGATAAAGGAGAGAGTATAACTCTCTTTTTTATTTAACGCAACACTTTAACACCTTAGCGAATTAAAGCGCGTAAGAAAGAGGACGATGGTGTGTGTGTGTGTTATAGATTAATATTAAACGACAAATTTCGCCGGGCCGTCCTGGCAAGTAGGAGGTGACAGTTGTGAATAGATTTAGCAAGGATAAGATTGAGGAGGAGTTGAGATTTAGTGATCTGGACGGGCTGAAAGGGTGCGAAACGGAGAATGATAGGTATTTAAAAAGTGGGATATATAATAAAAGGAATTTTATTCGAGATCAATTGATTGAAGGAGGAAGTATATCGGGTGTGTGCAGAGAGTTAGGTATGCATCGGGCGGATTTTTATAGGTGTATGGATTGGGATCCAATTTTATTTACAGTAGTTAGCTGTTTTAATAGTCATCATAAACATTGCAGCTATCCTTACTAGGACAGTTCCTTAACAAAATCAACTCTAAAGTACAGTGTGAAGTAACACCTTAACAATAAAAATAAGGATAAGGAGACAGAACAGACCAACCAGACTTATATTTATGTGTATACAGAGTTGTATACGTACTAGGAACATGTTGAACAAAGGATTTGGGATAAGGATAAGTATAAAAATATGTAAACGTAAAGGGTTAATAAAACTGAATATAAATTGCAAGTGTTTTTATTTTTGTTTTAATCATTTAGTGCCTTAGCAGAGTGAAGCGCCTAAGGATGAGAAGGAGAACGAGAGAGGAAGGAGGAGACGATGTGGCAAATAAAGGTGGACTAAGTAAAGAAGAGTTAGAAGATCACTTTGATAGTTACGTTAATGGAAATGGGATTGAGTTGGAAGATGAAGAAGCGTTAAAGGAACTTTTATTAGATATGTATAAGACGAAAGCACCTATAACGAGAGTTTTGAATTGGATAGAAGCAAAGCATAGGGATGGATATGGGCATATAAGTGATGTTGATATACCTAAGTTAGGATTAAAGTATTTTGAAGTGTCTGTATTCGACGATTATGAGGGATTGGAACATGATTTAAGGGAGTTGGGTGGTAGTATAAAGCATTTGTCTGAGACTTTGGGTGTGTCAGATGATCTGGTTTATCAATGGAAGATGTATGACTCTAGACTTTCTAGGTGCATAGTACAAGCTCGCAATAGGACAACTAAGATGGTAGTAAATAGGCTGTTAATGAAATGTGATGAGGGTGATATGCAAGCGCTGAAATTTTATTTGATTAGTCATAAACCTGAAATTTATAGGACTACGAATCAAGTCACGAATGATGGAAATGATGAAAAAACTAAGTTAGAAGAATTAGCTGATGAAATTGCTGAAGATATTAAAGGTATGAGTCCAGAAGAGAGGATGAAGTGGATTGATGATAATTATTAATCAAAGGTGGTGAATGTGATGGTATTGCTAATGGTAGGATTCGTTTTGTTAATAGGTGTAGGGTTTTTTGGTATAGCTGGATGGGTGAATTTAGTTGTAGCGATAAAGGATGTAAGGGATGAGGAAGATAAGAGGGTGTATGAGGAGTATATAGGGCGAAAGAAGTTGAAGGAAGAGAAAAGGTTAGAGAGTGAGAAGAGTAGCAGGATGGGGTTTAAATAGTTGTGTAATGGGGTGATGAGAATTGAGTTTGAGTAAAGCAGAGTTATATAACCAGTTAAAAAAAGATGAAATAATGAAGAGTTTAGCTAGGGAGCAATTTTTGTATTATTTTTTGTATACGCATAAGGACAAAATGGACGTGAAATTAGGGAAACATCATTATTACTTTGGTGACATTGCGGATAAGTTGATATCTGGAGAGGTGAAGAAAGTTTTGATTGATGTACCACCTCAGCATGGAAAGAGTGTATTTTGGACAGAAACATTTCCAAGTTATTTTATACAAAAGAATCCTGGTAAGTCAGCTATGGTGACTGGGTATGGTAAGGAATTGGTAGAGAGGTTTGGAGAAAACAATAGGAGTAAGATACAGCAATATGGTGAGGATTTATTTGGAACGAAGATGAGTAAGTCTACGTCTTCAAAAACGAATTGGAAACTGGATGATGGAAGGACTGGATTACTATCGAAGACGATTGATAGTGGTTTAAACGGAAGTCCGGGAGATTTAATTATAGTAGATGATCCTTACAAGAATATGAAAGAAGCGATTAAAGGTCAGAAGAAAAAAGATATAATTTCTAACTTTGAATCTGTTATTTTAATGCGATTGGGTGGGGATGTACGTATAGTCGTTATTCATACACGTTGGACAGAGGATGATTTAATAGGAAGGCAGTTAGCTAGGGAAAACCATGATTGGTTGCATATACATATTCCTTTGTTGGCAGAAGAAGGAGATGTATTAGGAAGGAAGCCCGGAGAGGCGTTATTCCCTGAGATTGGTAAGGACGAAGTATGGGCGGAAGGTATGAGGAAGCAAGTTAGTAATAAAGTATTTAATTCGCTTATGCAGGGGAATCCTTTGGCAGATGATGGGGATGTCTTTAAGAAGGAATATTTTATTTATTATGATGTAGAGCCTGATGAGTTTGAAGAGTATTACATTGGTTGGGATACAAATGGTAAGAAGACAGAAAATGGAGATTGCGCTGTAGGACAGGTTTGGGGAAAGAAAAATGAACAGTTGTTTTTGTTGGACCAGTATAGAGACCGTCCTAGTTACACGGAATTGCGTGATGAATTTGAAAAGATGTATTTAAAGTACGCTGATAAGAAACCAAAGGTGATTGTAGAGGATAAACAATTGGGTCAGGGTTTAGTACAGCGTTATGAATTTGATCGTAGAAGGGATAAGAAAGATCGAATTTATAGGGATGGTGTAGAGATGACAGATATGGATATTATTGGTGTAAATCCTACTGGTGATAAAGATGTTCGGATCGATGAGAGTAGTGTGATGTATAGGGAAGGGAAAGTTGTTATTCCTAGATATAAGCATTTTACTGATGATTTTGTGACTGAGGTGACGCAGTATCCTAATTATCCAACTAAGGATATACCGGATGTCGTGGCCATGATATTAGAAATAGCATTTGGAGAACAGATGAAAAAGACAAGAATAAGTATTGGGGGAAGAGATTTATGAGTAGAAGTTTTGTAGTGACGGATAGAGGCGAATGGGTAACAAAAAGTGTTTTGGATGATTATAGGGTAGATCGGTCTAAGATTGTACATGATCGATTTGAAAATGAGTATGGGAACATGGGGGCGATAGAGCCTACGTATCCACCTGAATTGACTAGAGAGTTGTTGAGTAAGAATATTTATCATGCAACGTGTGTGAAGACAAAGGCAACGGATGTATCAAGCTATGGATTTACTTTAAAGGAGATTGATGCGGGGAACGATGAGGATATAACGAAGATGGAAAGCAGACGAAAAGAAGCAGAGGAGTATTTGGAGAGTTTGAATATAGGAGAGGTTATAAAGAACGCAGAAATCGATTTTGGTGCAGTTGGTTTTGGAGCGATGGAAGTGATATTGGATGAGGATAATAAGGTTATAGATTTTAATCATGTTCCGTCCTATACGGTTAGAGCGCATAGGGATCGAGATAAATATGTGCAGATGGTAGCAAATAAAGTTATTTATTTTGGGGATTGGAATACAAACTATCCTAGTATGGATTTAGACTTTCAGACTGGTAAGTGGGACTATTCGAATCGTTTTAAAGGGGAAGAGTTTAGGAAGGCAAATAGGATTGTAATGTTTAGTAATTATAGTCCTAATGATTCTGTTTATGGTGAACCTGACATTGCTGGAGCGATTGGATCGATTACATCAGCTGTTTTGAATGAGAAGTATAGATTATCTTTCTATGAGAGCTTTGGGAAGCCTGACATGTTAATAACGGTGAGTGGTAACTATGAAGATGAGATAGAAGGAAAAGATGGGAAGAAGTATAGTTTAGTGAATGAGTTAGAAAAGGAGTTTAGGGATAAGAAAGGGACTCAAGCCGGATCAATGGTAATTGGTATTGGAGGTACTGATGTAGAAATTAATGTAACTCCTTTGGTAACGGATACGAAGGAACAAGATTTCACGTTGACTAGGGAAGCAGATAGGAATGATATTTTAGCAGCTCATCGAGTTTCGCCTTATCGTCTTGGGATAGCTGAGATTGGTAATTTAGGAGGAAGTACGGTTGAGGAGAGTTTAGCTAACTATCGAGATGGTGTTGTTAGACCTAGACAGAAGCAATATGAGGGGTTGTTAAATAGCTTTTTAAAGAGTGCTGGGTTTGACTTTAAGGTTAAGTTAAACACGTTTGAGAGGGACGATGACAAGGCTGATTTAGAGATTGGAAAGGAGTTGGTAAAAAGTGGGGCGATTTCTCCCTTAGAACTACGGAATCGTTTTGCTAATAAGTTTAATTTGAGTGATGTGAGTGAAGATTACGTTGAAGATTTAAACGCTTTTTATATAGAAGGGAAGTTGATTAGCAGCAGTGTGGTTAGAAAAGGAAAATAAAAAATACGTGATGTGAGAGCTAGTGAGATTAAATTTATTTTAATTTCACTAGCCTTATTAATTTCAACTGAACAAAAAGGAGATGTTTGATATGGATTTAACTGCTTTGGTTAGTACGTTTGATGATGTGAAAAGGGTTGTAACCTGTGCATCCATGGTACCAGGAGTGAAGGATAGTTATGGTGAGGTGGTGACAAAAGAGAAGATTGAGGAAGTAGCATACAAGTTTAATAGTAGGTATCAAATGATTGATCAACATCACAACTTTAAGAAGATAAAGGATATAGAAGTAGTTGAAAGTTACTTACTTAAGGAAGATGAAGAGGTAACATTTCTTGTTAAAGAAGATGAAAAGGTTATTTTACCAAAGGGTACTTGGGTACTTGTATTACGTATTAATGATGATGATGTGTGGGAGCAAATATTAAATGGTTATGTGAGAGGGTTATCGATAAGTGCAGTTGGAGAGGAAGACTTTAATAACATTGAAGAGAAAATGGCAGTTAAAAGTAAGAGAAGTGAGGATATACTTTTATCTGATTTGAGTGATGATTGGATCGTTCCTTTGGTTTCATTAGTCAAAAATCCAGCGCAATCCCTAAGTATGTTCTTTTCAATAAAGCAGGAGGGTGTAAGTGTTCGAGATGAGCAAGAGGAAATCTCTGATACGGATAACATAGGTGGTTTAAAAGAGATGTTCACAAAGTTTGTTGATTGGTTGAGTTGGACCAAGAAAGAAGAGGTTTATAAAAAAGAGGAGGTAGAGTTTGATATGACAAATGAAGAGTTGAACGCTTTAATTGATGAGAGGATTAAACAGATTGGAGAAGAAGGAAAGGTTAAGGAAGCAGAAGGTAAACAAGAAGAAAAAAGTGAAGGTGTAGTAGAAGAGCAGAAAGAGGAAGAAAAAGAAGGAAACGAGACATCTGAAGAGATGGAAAAAGTTTCTAATAAAAGTAAAGATGACGAAGTAAGCAAGGAAGATTTGTTGAATTTAGTAAAGGCGATGGCGAATAAGTCTAAAAGCCTTGATGTTAGTGAAGAGCAAGTAGTTACAAAGAGTAAGCGTGCAGAACCTCTTGTTAAGAGAGATGCATATGGAAGGTTAATTAATTAATTATAAAAAATATAAAGGAGAGATTAGTATGTTTGCAAAAACAGCAGATGAGCGTTTAGGTGAAGCGATTGGTAAGATTACAGCAAAGAAGAGTGAGGTAGGTAGGTTAGGTACTTTGACAGTACCTACGGAAAAGGGAAAGAGTTTAATTGAACACGCTATTTTTAGACACGATATTCTACACAATGGTAGACAGTATTTAACTAGTTCTAATGAAAAAGATATTGATCGAATTGATTTTAGAGGAAAACGTGTATTAACGGGTTTCCGAGGTCAAGATGGAAAAGTAAAGGAAGAAGATTATACAGATTTTAATACACATACTAATAAGATTAGAGGTTCTAGATTTAAGGCAGAAGTTATGGTTACAGATGATGAGATTGACTCTTTAGGTACTGAGGAAGATCTTGTAGCGTTTTTAGAGCAGAAACTCTATGAAAAGGTATTGGAAGAAGTTGAATCTGCTTCTGTTTATTCTGTTCAAGGTGAGTATGTGAGTGGAAAACCGAATATGGGGTTAATTGATGGGTATTTAAATTTTGTACCAAAGGGGAACATTTTGTACGGGAAAGATAGTGCAGATACTAAAGTAGCAGCTGATGTTGATTTATCAACTGAAGAAGGTGTATTTAACGCTATAGCTAAGTTGGTTAAGACGATTGAAGCACCTTATAGACGTAAAAATAAAAAGAGTTATGCGATTTATTTACCAAATGAGTATAAGGAAATGTATGAGGACTACATTATAGAAACTAAAGATTCACTTTTAGCTGATAAGTATTTGACAGGTGAGATGGATGAGACAACATATAAAGGTTATAAGCTAATTGATGTAGAGTCTTTATATGATGCACCAAATGATGAGAAAGCGATTTTATTTAGTTTAAAATCTAACTTTGCACATCTTTTTCAAATTAATAATATTACTTTAGAAACGCAGCGTGAGTTTAACCGAGGATGGAAGATTGGAACTAACTTTACGTTTGGTGTCAACTTTGAAGATGAGAACGCTGTATCTTGTATTTTACCGGATACGCAAGCGCCTAACGCTCCAGCTGAATAATATGAAAATGGTGAAAGAAGACTACAGGTTTAGTAATCTGTAGTCTTCTTTTTAATTCCTATTTAGTAGTTGGACTCCTACACAGAAATCGTTCAAACGGACAGTATGAATTAGACCCTAACAAATAAGATAAGGGAACCAGAGGGATAGGAGGGGTGTATGTGACCTATGTGTGGAAAGGCCGGGATAAGAATTACTATGGAAGCGTGAAGGAAGTAATGTTTTATACGGGGATACGATTAAATACATTGGATAACGATATGTCTGAGGAAGAATTAGAAATGTTTGTAGAGTCGATGTTGAGGTATGCGAAAGACTTTATTAATCATGATCGGAGACGTAACTATGTGAAAGAAGTTAAAGAGGGATTGAGAGAGAGTGTACCAGAGGGGATACATTTTATTGCGATACGATTGGTAGCAAATATGTTAGGGCAGGCGCAGATAAGAAGAGATAAATTGGTAACGGATATACAAGATTTTAACAATATAGTCGTAACGGATAGGGTGTTTAGTAAAGAGATAAGAAGAGATCTGGAGATTTTCCCTCGAAAAGTTAGTTTTCATGTGTTTAGCACGAGTGGTGATAAGAGAGAACAAGATGTTGGAGAGAGTAAATTGGAGAGTAATGATTTATTTGCTTTGGTTGAAGCGAGTGAGGATTTAACGGCTGGTGTATTTGTAAACGTGTATAAGGAAGGTAATGAAAGTCGGGTACGTTTGGCAGATGAAACGGATGAACGAGTAGTGATTGGATTTATTAATGAAGACGTTTATGCAGGTGAATTGGTACGGGTGTATAACGGAGGATTTAATAAACAGTTGGATGGATTATCTGTTGGAGAAGAGTATGTGTTAGGAACGGATGGGAGTGTAAGGTTAGCTGGAGATGATTTGAATGTGAGACAGAGTGTAGGTCGAGCTATTTCTGACACGGTGTTGAGTGTAGAGATAGGAGACGTGAGGTGGTTTAGTTGAATGATTTGATAAAGATAAAGATTACTGGTTTAGAAGAACAAGAGGTAAGTAACTTAACGAGTAATATGCAGTTGAGTATTTATAAAGCGTTTGAGTTGTTTGCGGATAATTTAAAAGACGAGGTGGATAAAGAGACACCTGTGTCGAGTGGAAATTTGAAGAAGAATAACAAGGTTAAATATGATGGCCAAAACATTACGTTTAAGAATGACGTTGAATATGCTCAGTTTGTTTATGAGGGAAGAAAAGCGATTGAAGGGCAATTGATGGCATTTAGTAGTGGAAGTGGGACGGTGTTTACATATAGGAGTAGCGCTGTACCTGAGAATAAGTTTGTAGATAGAGGATTTAAAAAAGCTGAAAGTGGTGCGGATAAGTATTTAAAGGACGCTTTAGCAATGTTGATGTGAGGTGAGGGATGTGGATTTTGGAAAACGGTTTATGGAAGCCTATGAGAGTGTGATGAGAGGGACATTTAATAGGTTACAAGAAGAGATAAAAGGATCCGAGGGACATGTTTTAGAAGAGGTTGAAACGTTTGTCAGTGGGTTTAGAACAAAGAGTAGGGTATATAATCCTCTTTTGGTTATGCATTTGGATGGGTTTGAGACTGAAGTTGAGGCATTCGATGAGTTTAAGTACGTGTTTTATATAAACTTTATAAGCATTGTGAAGGATTTGGATTATGACGAATTGGGAGCAAGGATCAGAGCGCAGGGGATTGTAGAAGCAGCTCGATCATTAATTTTGAATGAATGGCAAGAGTTGTTTGGTGATGATGTGAGGGATGTAAGGCCAGATAGTATTGGAGATAGTGGGTTGAAGATTGAGGAGAATGACAAGTATGGGGCGTTAAGTCGATTACGAGTTGAGATGTATATAGGTAATGTTTATTAAATTATGTGAGGAGAGATTGGAATGGCGGAACGATTAAGGTATGTAGGTATAGCGGAAGAAACGGAGTATATGCAGGATCCAGCACCGGAGGCAGTAGTTCATTTACCTTTTGCTACGTTTGATATTAATGTTACGGGCGATACGGTAGAAGAAGTACCGCAGGGGTATGATCGAGTGAACGAGGAAGTAAGGGAAGCAGCCTATGCAGTAAGTGGATCGATTGGGTACGCTACGGATGTGAATACGATAGGATACTTTCTGAAGTGGGGTTTAGGAGGTTATGCATTAGATAGTGAGAGTATGGTGCACAACTTTTATGGTGTGAATGATTACGCTTTACCTAGTTTTGTTGCGAGAGGTGGATTAGATCACACTGAGATGGTTTATAGAGGACTGGTTTTGGATCAGATTTCGTTGAGCGTTGATAAAAAAGGTCGAGCATCATTTACGGGAAATGTGAATGGTGCGAAGGATGAGAAGGCGGTTTTAAAAAATCGGGATGAATTAATCACTTATACAGAGAAACCGATTATGTTTCACGAGGTTAAGGTTGAAGTAGATGGTAAGGACGTGTCTGCGGAGATTGATAGTTTATCTATTGATATATCGAACAACACGGATATGGACGGATATGGGATGAATAATAGGTTACCAGTTTATATAGAAGGCGGAGAGAGGGCAACTACGTTCAAGCATACGCTGAGATTTAATAATACGAAAGAGTTAGAGAAGTTCTGGGGTAATTCGACTGGCGGTGGTGATAAGAACGGAGTTAAGCAGTTTAGTGTGAAGTATACGTTGGATAGAGGTGTAGAAGGTAAAGTAGAAATTGAGATACCTCGGGTTTATATACAGAATCCGAAACATAGTGTATCGAATCGAGATCGAGCGAAACAAGAGATTAACATGAAAGCTTTGCCTGGGGATGTGACGTTAAGTGATTCTACGAAAGTACGAACAGATATTTATTGTAGAGTCGAAAACGGGGTTGAATCCTACTAATTCGATGACTCCTAAAGATAAAAGAAAGCATAGATACAGGTGGTAATAGTAACCCTCTCTAAAGACGTTAGAGGGGGTTACTTATTTAAACAATAACAAAACAAAAGGGGACGATAAGGATGGGTTTAACAAAGAGTAAGCTATTGAAGAAGTCGAGTATGGAAAAGGACGTATATTTAGAGACGATTGAGGATTATATAACGTTGCGTGTATTGAGTTTGGGTGAGATTGAAGAGTTACAAGAAGAATCGACGGAACGGTTACGGAATGAAGAGGGGATTAATCAGGAGGATATTGAAAAGATACAGAAACTTGAAGAAGATGGCGAGATACACGATCAGATGAGTGTATTAGATATGACTAAATTATTAAGGAGTAAAGGGATAGACGTTGATCCATCTAAGTTATTTTTTAATAAGAATCAGAACGAATATATAGCAAAGGTAATTGCGAGTGGGTTGAATGTAAAGAGTCAGGTGGAAAGTGATGAGGGACCATGGGATGTGGAATCGGTTAAGGAATTGAATACTAATTTGTTTATGGAACTGTACGCTAAGATTTTAGAGATGAATGGAAAAGGAAAGACAGAAGAGGTGTCTCGGTTTCGTAAGGGAGAAGAAAAACGAGTCTAATGAAATATGGTACATGTTAGAGAAGGATAAGATGAAATGGGAATATCCGTACGGAATGACGTGTTACCAGAGGGATTTTATGATTTTGATGCAAAATGAGATAAATGAGAGAGAGAAGGATACACAGCAAGGCGGAGGTAGTTTTGCGGATACGAAGAGAGAAGTAAGAGATATGTGGGATGAGATTGAATCGAATGAGAGTGGATTTGAAGAGATTTAAGTGAGGGGGGTGAATGATTATGGCTAATTTACAGTTAAGGATAGACGCTCTGAATAATGCGAGTCGGACAATAAATCAAGTCGATGGTGATTTGAGAAGGTTGGGAGATAGAACAGTAGGTGTAGGACAAGGAATGACAGCAGGTTTAACAGCTCCAATTGCGGCGATTGGGGGTGTGACTACGTTTTGGGCGAATGAGAGTGAGAAGTATACGGCGAGTGTGATTGAGGATTTAAACTTAACGGAAGATGAAGCGAAGAAGGTAGCCGAGACTGGTAAAGAAGTTTGGTTAGATGGTTGGGGTGAAAATTTAGCGCATGTACAAGATAGTTTAGTAGCAGTAAAGAGGGCGAATGAAGATTTGAATGGGGACGCTCTGAAGGACGCTACGAGTGATGTAATGTTGTTACAAGAGAAGTACCAGGAGAGCGCTGGAGTTATTTCAATGTCGACAACGAATTTGAGTAAGAAGTTCGGTGAAACAGAAGACAAGGTAAGGGATATGCTTTATACGTTTTATCAAGAGGGTGGAAATTCGTCAGGTGAAGGTTTAGAGGTACTGAATGAGTACGCACAAGCGTATGAACGTGCGGGATATAGTTTAGAGGGCATGATGTCTGTATTTCTTGAATCGCAGCGAAATGGAGTTTGGAGTTTAGATAAGGTAGGAGATACGGTAAAAGAAGGATTTATAAGTTTAAGTAATATGACAGATAAGCAAAAAGGAATGGTAAGTGAGTTAGGTTTATCTTATAAAGACTTGCAGAGTGATATTAATGCAGGTGGAAAGCAGGCTCAGGACGCTTTTGGAAGAGTGTTAATGGGATTGAGTGCTATGGATAATGAAACAAGGAATATGATTGGTGTTGAGCTATTTAAAACGCAATGGGAAGACGTAAGTGAGACGATTATATTAGGTTTAAATGAAGCGAGTAAGCAGGGTTTGGATAACTTTAATGGGAAGTTGGATGAAGTAAAGAAGAAACGAGATGAAATGGCGAGTGATAGTTGGGCTGAGATAAGTAGAGGGTTTATTGATGCGATCGAGCCAATTGGAAAAGAAGTGTTGGTTATTTTAACGGATTTAGCTGAAGCAGGGTTACCGATTGTACAGTTTTTAGGAAACACTATAGAGAATATGGGACCTGCTGGACGAAAAGCTGTAGTAGGAATAGGGATGTTGATAAGTGGTTTAGGGACTTTGTTAGTAGTAGGAGGTACGGTTATAAATACTGTGGCCGGATTGTTTGGAGGCATGGGGAATTTAGTACGTGTATTCGGACGATTTATGCCTTTAGCTAGGTTGGCAGGTAAGAGATTGTTAGGTTTAATACCTGTGGTAGGTTGGATTATTGTAGCCGTCTGGACGCTGATTGATGTATTTAAGTTTTTGTATAAGAACTGGGATGCAATAACGGATGGTGGATTAAAAATATGGAATGGATTCCTGGATGGATTAAAAGCGATAGGAAAAGGGATAGGAAGTCTATTTACTAATGTGGTAGATGGTGTGATTTGGACCTTTGAAAATGGATTTGGATTGTTGGTAGGAATTGTGAAGTCTCCGATTAATTTGATAATCGATATGATTAATTTTGTGATAAACAAGATGAATCAGCTTAGTTTTACTGTACCAAATTGGGCTGGGAAGAGTATTCCTGGGCTTGAAGCAGGGCAGACGATAGGGGTTAGTATACCTACGATTCCGAGATTGCACCAAGGAGGTATATTTAATGCACCGGTGCCGGGCGGCGAAGGTTACGCCTTGCTAAAAGACGGAGAGCAGGTTATTAATCATAGAGCTGGTGGGAATCAGACGGGATCAGTTTACAAAGGTAAAGATGGTAAGCAGTATGTAAACATAATCTTAAACATTGATGGAAACAAGTTAGTACAAGCGTTGGGAGTACCTTTGGAAGAATTAATGAATATTGAGTTGAGATAATATGATGTGAGGTGAATGAGATTGGAAAAGAATTTAGCGATTGAGATTCAAGGGAGGACTTTTTTAGTAAAAGAGTCCTCTCTTTCTATAAAGAAGGATGTTAAATCTGTACCGACTGTTGAGTTTGTGATTGTAGATAAAGACGGAGTGATGAATAATTTGAACTTCATGGACGGAGAGCAGATTTACATTTATGACACGAGAGGTAGTAAGGATAAACAGAATTGGACTGTGTACTATAGGTGTTTTGTAAGTAAGAGTAAGAAGAGGAAGAGAAAGACGTATACAACTTATACGATAAAGGCTGTTGGACCTGATAAGGTAACGACAGCAAATTTGGTATATAAGGATTACACGGACGTGAGCGTGGATGTGATTATAGACGATTTAGTTAGTATTTACTTACCTCAGCTGAATGGGACGAATGTAGATGTTTCTAGCGTGATTGACTATGAGAACTTTGACAATATAAGGGTTAATGAGGTGTTGAATCGATTGGCTGAAAGGACGAATTCGTTTTGGTACATTGACTCTGAGTTGGTGTTGCATTTTAATAGACTAGGAAGTGATGTGAGTGGGGTTACGATTAAAGACGGTGACATATTAGATGGGGATTTAGATGTTACAACGCATAATAAGAATTATGCGAATACAGTTGTATTTACGGATGCGTGGACAATAGAAGGTGGAAAGGTGTTTGAAACGGTTGGAGATGGAAATACAAGGATTTGGAATATGGAATTTTCGATTTGGAATAAGCCGACTGTATATGTTTGGAGAGATGTAAATAGCCAGTCTGGGGGTTATGAGGAAATGGCTGTAGGAGATAAGGAAAATGAAGATGAGAGTAATATATATAACTTTTATTTTACTAAAGGAGATAAACGGATAACGCAAAATAGCAATGATGATGTGTTACTGTCTGCGGATAAGATAAAGGTTGAGTACGATGGGATGGTTGTTTATGAAGGAAGGGTAACAAGGGATAGTGAGATACAGAAGATGTTGGATAGAAGTGGTGAGGTTATAGGAGAAGTGGTTTACAAGTGTACGGATCGAGTGGTTGGTTTAGCTGCGATTGAGAAAAAAGCGAACGATTTAATTGACTCTTTTGCACAGGACACTGAAACGATTGAGTTTAAGACGAGTAAGGATGGAATTGGATTAGGGCAAACGGTGAAAGTGGATTTAACGAGGGAAACGGTAAGTAGTGGTGAGTATGTTGTAGAGAGTATTGAGTATTTGTATAAGAACGGCTATATGGACTATAAAATACGAATGACAAATGGAACGATACAAGGAAACTGGACGAGTAATTTTAGTAGGAGTGTTGGAGGAGTAGGAAAGAGTAGCATGAGACTAGGAGGTGGGATGAACATGAGTGGGAATCCAATCACACCTCAATTTTCTGGAACTGGAACGAATTTTAATAGTAATAATGTTACGAGATTTGAGGCGAGGGATAGTTTAGTTGTAGAAGATGGGGAACGGAGAGTTTACATTTTAGAAGATTAAGGAGGTGAGAATATGGCGGAACATGTGATTGACACGGTAGAGAAGTGGAACAATTTTAATGATTTATTTAGCGTCGTTGGTGGTGACGTAATAAGGGTTGTAGGGGACTTAGATTTTAAAGATGTGGATTTCAAGCCTTTGACGATAAGAGCGCTAGATGAAGGAGACGTAGAACTATTAGGACCTGTGCAAGGCGAGACGGGAAGTAAGGGTACGTTACGTAATATAAATGTATTTTCGTTTCGGCGGACTGGATTTTTCTACGTAGTGAAAGGGAATTTGACGAGTATAAGAAACGTAGAGATATTGGATTTTAGCTTTAACGTGAATAGTGATTTTGTCTTTTTGATGAGGCAGAAAGGAAACATTAATGGGTCACCAAAAGGAGAAGTAGAAGTAAAACATACAGAGCTGGATGACGTTGAATTTAGAGGGGTAATAGATGTAGGAGATAAAGCGTTTAAGATGGAAACGGGATATTACTATTTTAATGAGGACGGAGAGGAAGAGTATAAGCAGTTTAAGTTTAAGAATATAAAAGAATCTGAATTTGATATGAAGTTGTTTGGTAAGAGAGGATACTTTAGTACAGAAGAGGGATCTTACAATAACACGTATGTTATGTACATGCGAGGAGATAGGTTTGTGTTTATGAACAAATCTGTGAATGACATAGATTGTAATAGGGATTATTTAAATTTAGATATAGTTTGCAAAGACGGAGGGTTTGGAGCGATAAAACTGGTTAACAGCGAGGTATATGGGTATATAGACTCTGATTCTTTGAGTGGAAATAACATGATGTTTCATTCACCTTATAATTCTCTTTTTGATATAGAGTTTTTGAAGATGAGCGGAGGGTCTGATTTTGCATATAGACCTAAGAACTGCGTTTTTAATATTAGTAAATCTGAGTTTTTATATAAGGATTATAGTTTTCACGCGAATGATAAAACGGTTGAGATTGTGAAACCGTTTGGAGAAAGGTTAGATAATAACTGTTTTTACTACATCGGATCTGAAATAAAGATAACGGATGAAACTGGAGTAGTGTACGAAGGACTTTTAACGGAGAAAGATAGCTACTATAACGATAGGGCTATAAATTTAGCTACGTATCGAGACGAAGAGTTTTATAAGAGGGTAGTGGGATGGAATATTTATAATGTAAATAGCAGAGAGAAGGTGTAAGTATGTCTTATTATTTAGATTACATTGATGAATGGTATCCGGAGAATGGGGAATATCCTGATTCTCCGGTTTTTTATAAAGGATTTTTAGTTATGCCGGAGAGGTTGAGGGATAAGCAGGAGACTAGTTGGAAGATGGGGTCGGATGGACCTGAAGTTGATGTACAGAGTACACAAATTGTAGATGGATTAGGGCATGTGTGGAAGATAGATAGACGTTCTCATGCGTATTTAAGAGAGGAGCACAACAATAGACCTGTAATGTATTTAGTAGTGCATAACAGTGTTGGGGATCCATATGCCGTTGAGTATAAGAAGGTAAAAGAGAAAGACATAGAGGCAGGATATGACGTTATTTATTATAGGCAGGAGTATTACCAGATGATACGGCAGGAGGAGATTACAAAGGGTAGTTTGGTAGTACATAAGTTAGATGGTACTCCTTATTCTGGAAAGCTTCTAGATGTATTCTAACACTCCCAAACTAAATCGACTCTAATACACAGTGGGGATTAGACCCTAACAAATAAAAAAGGGATTAGAGAGGGTAATAGACCTTCCTCTAGTCCTTTTATTTGTTTAGGGACCTGAGACAGTAGAAGGGGTTGAGTAAATGGGAAGGGTTAGCTTGAAGACGTTACGTAGGCGAAGTGTAGAGAACATGGGAAAGGTACATTCCGAAGTAAAGCGACGGATTTTGGATGTACAAGAGAAAGCGTATGTGGAAGGGATTAATATGCAAGTATCGAGTGGTTTTAGATCTTTTGCGGAACAAGACGATTTGTATGCAAAGGGTAGAAGTGTTGGAGGTAGTAAGGTTACTAATGCGAGGGCTGGACAATCGATACACAACTATGGCTATGCGATTGATTTCTTTTTAACAAATTGGGATGGATCGAAGGCGTTGTGGAATGTGAATGATGATTGGAGACGTGTAGCCGAGTTGGCCAAGAGTGTTGGATTTAGTTGGGGTGGTGATTGGACAAGTTTTAAAGACTATCCTCATTTGGATTTAAGCTGCGGATTGAGTTGGCAAGATTTTGCGAATGGGAAAAGGCCTAATTTGGATGTGAGTGTGCATGAGAGTAAGGATTTCTTAGAGAACGGTGACGGAGGAAAAGAGGTTACACGTTTGCAGGAGGATTTGATTGACCTTGGATATGATTTGAGTGAGTTTGGAGTAGATGGGGATTACGGAGATGAAACGGAGAAGGCAGTTCGAGCATTTCAAGTGGACTACAAACTTGTGGTAGATGGTGTGTGTGGATCTGAGACGGATAGAGAGGTAGATAAGGCTCTGAAAGGACATTACCCTCCAAAATCTGACGAAGGCGATGTAGAGGGTGTATTTAGGATTTATACGGGTGTATTTGCTGATGTGAAGGATATCTCAGGAGCGTTTGATCGATTGAGTGAAGAATATAGTGGTTGGACGATTTATGTAAAAGCAGATAAAGAAGGTGTGAATCCGAGTTTGAGGTTGGTAACGGGGACATTTAAGAGTAAGAAAGAGGTTGTTTATTATACGTGTGCGATAAAGAATCTGTTTGGTTGGACGGTAAATTACAAAGAGGATAAATAAAAAGGTTGAATTGAGGGGAAGTGAGATGATGTCGAGCGAGGAGAAAGGTATAGTCACTCGGGCTGAGTTTGATAGAGTGCGAGAGGATTTGGATGATTTTAAGAAAGAGACGAGAGATGATCTAAAGGGGAAAGGGTTACAGATTGCGGAGATCCAGAGGCAGAATACAGCTACGATGGTGGATCTGGAGTATATAAAGACGAAGAGTACGGAGACGAAGACGGGGATGGATAAACTGCAGGAGGATTTTAATAAGGCAAATTTTATAAGTAAGGCTAGTATATCGAACAAGATTATTTATACGGGTGTAGGAGGCGTTGTAGCGTTAGCGGTAAAGATGTTTATTGGGATGTTTTAAAAATGGATGTGGGGTGATGGAATGGAAGAGTTGAATTTGTTGAACCAACTTGGATTGGAAGGGCAGCATATAGTTTTTATTTTAGTTGTAGCAGTATTTAGTAAATTGTTGGTGGATGTACTGAAGAATAGCTTTTCGATACGTAAGAATTTACTTCCATTGGTTGGTGTGGGTGTAGGAGTAGGATTGAGTGTTGTATTTAGCTTGTTGCCTATTGTAGAGATTGGTGTAGTTATAGCGTGTGTGTATGGATTGATAGCAGGATTACTTACACCAGGCATACATGAATTGATTAAGAAGCGATTTGGTAAGACAAAAAATGAAGGTAAAGGGGATGTAGTGTAATGAGAAAAGTAGTTAGATTTGAAAAGGATTATCCAAACGGGTTGAAGGTGAAGCGTACAGAGTATTTTAAGACGGAAGATAATCGATTCAAGAAGGTAACGAGTCACGGGGAAGATTTTATTACTGTGGGTGAGATGGAAGAAGTGTTAGAAAACGTAGAGAACGGTGTAGAGGTGGAAGAAGAAGAGGTAGAAGAAGAAAATGATGAGAATGGTGAAGGGGATGAATAAAACGATATTTAACATGGAAGGTCTAACGCTGTTAGAAGAAGGAGAAAAAGTGTGTAAGCCTGATTTTGTCGAATATGTCGAAGCGAATTTTGATGTGAAGGAAGATGAAAACGGGGAAAAGGTATTTACTTTTAAATAATAAATATGAGGAGATGAGGGAAGATGGCACTGGTAACGAATACGATGACAACGGATGATATTTGGACATTAACTAGAAAGACAGAGTTAGAGGTTTTGAGATCTGCTGGAGTTGGAGATGTAGAAGAACTGGATAAAGCTTTAGTGCGATTGGATTTGATAGGTGATATTGAACGAAACTTGAATGAAAACAAAGGATTTAGCTATATAAAGGAGTATAAAGAGGATTTCTTCAAGATGGTTGATGATTATAGTAGGGATCGTATTGGATTGAATACAGAGTTTCGTGAGGGTGTTTTGGAAGAGAAGTATATGTATATCGAAAGCGATAGAGGAAAGGTTAAGATTTCGGTTGGAGAATTAAATTAATAAAGGTGTAGGAACAGGCGTGAAAGCGTCTGTTTTTTCTTATATAATAGGTTGTAGAGAGGTGATTTGGATATGGATAATAGACAAGCAGCTGGGTACATGTTATTAGCGTGTCAGAGGGCAGGATTGAGTAAAGAAAAGACTAAAGAATTGTATTCAACCATGTATTTTATGTTTGATGTTAAGACTGAAGAAGAAGCAGAAGAACAAGGATTAGGTTGGTATCATACTTCGGTTGATGATGATTAATAGTTTAATGATTTAGCAGAGTGAAGCGTCCTATACGTTGTGTAGGGCGTTTTTGTATGCGATTTGAGTCGAACAGACTGTGTATTTTGTTCAACTGTGGGAAAGTTTTTTGGTGAAGTGAATAGAATGAGATTGATAGATTTATGTAAGGTGGTGTAGAATAGTAGAAACAGATATAAATTAAAAGTCGAAATTTACATAAAAATTGAATAATAAAAAAGACTGTGTTGGAAGCACAGTCTCTAGGGGCCTTTTTGGAGCAAAGGCTGTAAGATTTAAAGAATAGGATAAAAGATAAAATCTGTTGGAAGCAGAAGATTATCTTTGTTTAATTAGGTTTGTTTACATTTTATAAAATTATAGAATGTATTGCAAGTATTTTAAGGTATAAATATATCCTTTTGCTCGCTTTTTTACCCCTATAAATTAACTTATAGGGGTATTTTATGGGTATTTTTAGGAAAATAGATAAAAAGAAAAAAGAAAAAATAAATCATTGGACGGACATGTGGTTTTGTCCGTCTAAAAGTTACGGATATGTAGAGATTTCGAACCTTGGAAAGAATTATAGAAGGTTTTACGGGGCGAATGATGTAGAGAAGATGATAGAAGAGACTGGAGAGGTGCCGGAACGATATATAAGTCTGAATGCTTTTAGTTGGGGAAGTAGAAAAGAGGTAGATGTAAAACAGCTTAGAAATATTGGAATAGATGTAGATTTTTATAGTGTAGATAAAGACGGAAATGAGATAGCGGAAGAAGATACGGTAACGGAACCGAAAACGATGAAAGAAGCGTTGGATGATATACAGGCGTTAGTTGTAGAAGGGGTAATACCGGAACCGAATTTGGTGTTAAAAAGTAGAGGAATACAGTTACTTTATTCTATTAACGGAGGAGCAGCGAAGAATATAGGATGGAAGTATAAGTATATACAGAAGCAGTTAACGGAAAGGTTAGCTTGTGTAGGTGCGGATCCGAAGATGAAAACGGTAACAGCGGTAATGAGGTTTCCGGGTAGTATAAACAATCGAAATAACAGTAAAGTCGAGTGGGAAATATGGAATAACGAGAAATATGAATTAGAGGAATTATATGGTTTTTGTGATCCGATTGAAGAACAGACGGATTTTAAAGGGAAGAAAGAGGAGGATGAAGGGGAAAAAGTAATTCAGCTTACGGATGCGGAAGAGTATAGGAATTTGGCAGGGATGTATAAGCTGAACTACGAGAGAATGATGGACTTTGAGAAATTGATAGAGTTAAGAAAAGGAAATATGTCGTACAAGAGAAATACACTTATTTACATGTACGCATTTCATTTTTCGATTTATAACAGAAATAAGGAGGATTTGAAGAATCATTTGAAGGATGTAAGAAAAAGGATACATAGCAAGGATAGGGATGTAATGGATGATGAGGAGTTTAATAGGACGTTAGAAAGTGCACATGAGGGTGCACAGAGGTTTGTAACGCAGTACAAGGCGGATGGGTATAGAATAGTTTTCCGGTGGAACGATGGTATTGTAAAACCTTATTCGTCGTGGAAAATGATAGATAAGTTGAAAATAACGGGTGAAGAGGTGAAATTATTAAAGAGCGTAACGGAAGTACCGAAGGAAGAGCGGAATGAGAAGCGTAAGTTAGAACTTAGAGAAAAGAGAGGATCTGTACCTAAAGAAGTGTATTTAGAAGAACAATCGGAAAAGACAAGGGATACTATAGAGAGATTAAGGAGGGTATTGGAAGAAGAGCCTGGTATTTCGAACAGAAAAGCAGGGAAAAAAATAGGTAAGTCAGATAAACGTGTAAGAGAATTGAAGAAACTGATGAACTGGTAAATTTTAGTGCGTACCTCTTGTCTCTAAACATTTATATGTACACTAATGGTCTACAGAAGAAGCAGGTAATAAAGGTAGGGGACTAGATTATAGGAACGTAGCCGTAGGCGGAGTGGAATAATAAAAAATAAAACAGAAGGAAAGAGAATGGGTTTAGGTGTTTAAGGAGCCGGGTAGGCGACCTCGCGCGCCGATTCTTTTAAGGAGGGATTTGATGGGTGAAGTATTGAAGGTGAATTTTAGGAAAAGGGAAATTTGGAATACGGAGGAATGTGCAGGGTGTTTTAAAAAGGTGGATGATGGTAGTGCTGAAGTAACAATAGTAAAGCTTCCGTACATGGATTCAGATGAGTATATAGCTTTATGCGAGGGATGTTACAAGGTTGCAAAAGGGTACGGAGTGTTTTAATGTTTTATTTTTATAGTGGAAAGGATCCGAAAGTGAGTAAGCCTAGTCCAACTGTTATAAGAACGATCTCGATCATTTTATCACCTCCTAAATTTGAAGAAAATAAGTAAGGCACACTACCATCTACATGTGTTAGTGTGCCTATTTTATGCGATTTTATACATAGTGTTTATGTTTACATATTAGTAACAGTTTATGTCCTCGTAAACTTTTGTTTATCATGTTGTTAAATCTTATCCTCATACCTGTCTAATCCCTCTCGTATCATCTGGTTAATGAACTCTTTTTTGAATCCTCGTCTACCTTTTGCAAGTTTATCTAAACGCTCTATTAGATCATTGTCGATCAGGAACGTGTGACGGGTATGAGTGTCTTCAACTTTCTTTTTGTTATTAAATTTAGATAGTAGATCGTCTTCTTCGTTCACGTTGGTTTCTCTTGGCATAAGTGAACCTACTGCTTTTTCAGGCCTCTTTTTACTTCCCTCTTTTTTCTTCAATGAATCTTCAAATCCCATTTTCATTCAACTCCTTTAAGAATTCTTTATAAGTTTTCATGACTTCTTTAGCTTCTGGGTTGTCTGTAAGACCTAACGCAGGAACTCGCCCTACTACTGCTGTCCTTTTGATAATTGCATTAAAGCATAGGTCTCCAAATTCTTCTTTAACCAAATTGGAATAGTATTTGTTATCAGCTCGTCTTCCATCTATCATACTGCGCAAAATTCCTGCTATTTTTAACTTAGGATTAACCTTTTCTTTTACTACTTCTATTGTTTGCATATAGCTTTTCAGAGAGTTGTAGCAAAATTTACTTGTCTCAAACATGATCAAAACGAAGTCTGAGGTTGTTAAAGAAATTACGGATAACTCTCCCAGAGCTGGTGGGTTGTCGATGATGATGTAGTCGTATTGGTCCTTAACAGACTCTAGCGCTTTATTGAGAACGTGATGGTATTGACCTTTTAGCTTTAAATAAAAATGTTGTGCAAGTGTATTAACGTTTTCATCTCCTGCTAACAGATGTAGGTTATCATCAATTTTTAGGATGTAGGGTGATGCGTCTTCGCTCACTATCGCATCGTAGACGGTAGAATCTTCAAATGTGTATATGTCGTCTTCTCCAGTTAGCAGCTGTGTAAAGTTTCCTTGACCATCCATGTCAATCCCTAGGACTTTATATCCTTGTTGTGCTAGATGATAAGCAAGAATGGAAGATGTAGTAGATTTACCTACACCTCCCTTCTGAATGCCTACACTTATTACTTTTGACATTTTTGTTTACCTCCCTTTTTAAACTTAATTGTGTGTACTTTTATAGTAATACAAAATCTATTTTTAATAAATAAGTAAATAAGAGTAAATGTAAATTTGTTGTTGTGTAAAGTAGTAATTTTATTAAAAAGTTTACGTTTACATGAATGTGTACATGTATGTTTGTGTTTACTAATCATTTTTTATTAATACTACGAGTTGTTGGAGTACATAGATAAAAAGAATCCTAAACATAAAAAGATCAAACTGAAAAATGAGTGCATAGGTGCAATAGGGTATAAGGTTAGAAAATTAGAAAATGAAACAAAGGAGGAATTAAAAGTGATAAAAGAAACAATTAACTATTTAGTAAACGCAGAAGGGTATAAGCAGAAAGAGGTTGCGGAGGCGATGAGAGTAGCAGCAGGGGATCTATCTAAAATAAAAAACGGAAAGAGGGTGAATTTAAAGAAGGAAACGGAAGAAAAGTACATGTATAGGTTAGCAAAAGCAGGTTTTATAGAAATGAAGGAAGATTTTAAATTTAAATTTAAAGAGGAAGATGAAGATGAGGAAGGGAACGCATCTTTTAGTTTCCTAGCAAAAGCGCTGGAGCAGATCAACCAAATGGATCCTGGAGAGTTGGAAAGTTTCCTAAACATAGTTAAAGACTCCCAAACAAAAAAGAGAGCATAAGTGCAGTAGATAATAAGTTAGAAAGTTAGATTGTGCAACAAAAATAAAAAAAATGAAATGGGGAATTGAAAATGACAAAGACAAAGACAGTAAAGGTGAACGGAGATTATTTAGGTGCAGGAAGTGCGTTAGAAAGTAAAGGTTATAAAGAAGTAGGGCAGGTAACGTATTACAAAAAATTTAAAACTGTAACAGAAGATGTGTATGAAGGGCCTAAGGGGGATTTATTTTATATTGTAAGTTTTAATCATTTTAACACTTTTGTGTATAGCGTAAAGATTAGAAGTGTAGCAAGTTTGTCAGATCCGGATGTGGTTTTTTATAAAGATATGAAGTACTAATTAAAAAAAAAGACTCCCAAATACGTAAAAGATCAAATTGAAAATTGAGTGCATAGGTACAGTAGGTAATAAGTTAGAAAGTTAGATTATGCAACAAAAATAAAAAAAACGAAATGGGGAAATTGAAATGAAAATTTTAAGTGTAAACGAAATGAGAGAAGCGAGACTGAAAGGTAAAACGTTAGAGACAGATAAGATATTAGGTAGTGTTACTCATCTTGTAGTGAGAGAATTTGCGGAAGAACTAGCGAATGAGTTGGGTGTACACATAAAAATATATTTAGCTAAAGGACCTGGGATAAGAGATTATAAAAGCTTGGTGTTGGAAGATTTAGAAGGTAATAGGTACTTAGATATAAAGTTTGTTTAATTAAGTAGTTAGAAGGGGCAGCTAGCATGCCATTACTATAAAAATAAAAAAAAATAAAAAAATGAAATGGGGAAATGAAGATGAAAACGATTGATGTGAAGAGTATGAGTGTAGAGGAATTAAAGGAATTAAAGCAAGAGATTACAATAGAACTAGGTGAAAGAGTAGAAAGTAAAAACGTAATACTAGAAGGGGTATGTAAAGGAAGTTCTAAATATCATTTTAGTAAGACGAAACATTGGATTAAGAAGGTAAGAAAGATAGATACAAGTAAAACAAACGGATACGCTTTTGAAGGTGATTTCCTTAAAACAGATGCGGAGAATCTAATAAAAGATACTGATTTTATAGTAGAAAAAACGTGTGGAAATATTTATTTTTATAGGGGTAACAATAAAGAGGATTGCGTTGAAGGAAGTAGAGATAATTTTGTTAGTTTTGTGTTAGAAGCAGATAAGTTTATGCAGAAAAGGATATAGGAGTAAAAAGAGAGGGCTTGGCCCTCTCTACATAATAAATGTGAGGGGTTGTTGGAATGGAAGGGACTTTGGGTGGAAAGAGTGGGGTTTTAAACTTAGAAAATGCAGATTTTAATATGTATTTATGCAAGATGCAAGAAGGTAGGAAGGATACATTTAATAACTTAGCTAATAACGTTTTTCTGCAAATAAAACTTAGAAATTTGAAGGACATGGGGAATTTGTTTTTTATAGATTACTACTATATAAACACTTTGGATGGTAAGAAAGAAGAAGGGACAGTGTTGGGAATAACGCAGGACCTGGATTTGTTTAGGGATAAGGTTAAAAAATGGGTAGTGGAAGCAGAAATGGTTAGTTATAAGGTAGTTTATTAAATAAAAAAATGAAATGGGGAAAAATAAAATGATGAAATTTGTAGGAGAAAAAGGGAAATACGATGTTTTTGATATAGGCAGAGGAAAAGCAGCTATGCACAATAGAAACAAACCACAGCAGGACAATGATCGTTTCGTATTTATAGTGAGCATGAAGGACGTAAATGAGCTGGAAGGAATTGAAAAAGCAACAAGGAAAACTAGAGGGGAAAAGAGTATTTATGCGTATATGCAAAATAAAGAAAAAGAGACAACGTTGTTGCATAGAAAAGTTGTTGGGTTGGAAAAGGGTGTAGGAAAGGGCTACGAAGTACATCACGCTAGAGAATATGAAGGATTGCAGAAGAGTTTAAATAACAGTAGGACAAACTTGTTTATCCTTAACAAGGACGAACATAGGACGGTTCATAAAAAAGAAAAGGAGTGGGGTTGGAATAAGACTAAGAAGTTCTTGGAGATGAGAGATGAGAGGAATAGGCAGGATCTGGGGTTAATGTGTCGAGAAGATTTTTTGCGAGATGAAGAGGTAGAAGGAGATTTACCAGATTTCTTTGTTGAAGCGTAAGTAAAATAGGAGGTGAATAGGTGGTTATGCAACTGTACTTTAGTAACAAGTGTATTGCAGCTGTAGTATAGTTACGTTTTTAAGATTAAAAGTCATATTTTTTTAGTTTTAAAAATGTAACTATACTACGCGTAATATACGGTGAAATAAGGCTTGTATAAAAACAGAGGGTAGGTCTATTTCTTGATTGGATGTTGAAAGTGGTGAAATGAGATCGTCCTGAGAGAGGGAGTGATTCATGTGCGTAGTATAACTATAAAAATGACGGATGAAGAGTATGTAAAATACAAGGGATTTGTTACAAAGAACGGAGGGGAAATGTGTGCCTCCGGCCGAGTAATGCTAATGGATGCGGTAGATAACGAAAGTGTAGATTTGGTAAGGGTAGGTAAGGCTCCGAAACGTGGTGCGGATGGAAAGTATGAAAGTGAGGAAGAGGCACTGAATGACTATAAAGAGGTGAAAGGGTTTGACAGTAAGAGTGAGTTATATAGTGCGTTAAGTGTTAAAAGTAAAAAGATGTATAGGCTAAAATGGAGTAATAAGAACAGGACAAATACGGTAGAAGAAATAAAAATAACAAGATTTGATGATGAATATGTTTATTATACGCAGAAGGTAAGTAGAGGTTGGGGAACGGAAAAGAGAATAACACTTAGAAATGCAGAATTGACTTTATGCGATATTTTAGGTGTACCTCATACGTTTGAAGGGTTTAAGGGTCTGGTAGAAAAAATTTGTAATGAGGAGTACGGATTTGAATATATGCCGATTTTGAAGTTAACAAGTTCAGACTTGCATAGAATAAATTATTTTAGTAGGTATAACTTGGCATGTAGAGGAAGTAAAGTTGGGGATAGGGACGTAAGTAAAGCAATTGGAAAGATAAGAAAAACGGGGATATATAAATATGATGTGTATAGGTTAAAGTTATTTTCAGATTTGGTAGAAGAGCGTAATAGAGATACTAAATTGTATAACATTTTGAGGAGAGACTACTTAACAAAGGAAAGTATGAGAGAGATTGAAGATCAATTCAGGATACTAAAGAAAAATATATTAAATAAGTAGGAGGTGAAGAGGATGCATTTAAATAAGAAAGAAATTGAAAAAGCTTTTAAGGAAGGGGAATTGGATGCACGTCAAGTTTTTGAATACTGTTATATCATAGAATTACCTCATCAAATTTCTAAATCTATTGTGAAAAGATACGGAGGTGAGAATAAGAGAAATAAAGACGCTCTGGAACGTGTAGAAAAATTAAACAGAAAGCAAGAATTGGAATTTGGATGGACGAAAGAGGATAGAAATAAATTTAAAAAGAAAAAAGGAAATGGTAGTAAAGTAAACATAAAAACTAAAGGTAAAGGTATTAGTGTAAAGGTAAACAAGTAATAGGGGTGTACATAATAGGGGGAATTGGAATGGGAAAAATTATAAATATAAAGGAGAGGTTAAGGATGGAAAAAGTGGTAGTGGAATTTGGATATAAAGTGGAAGATGGAAAAACGAAGTTTTGTGCTGTGTTGGTGCGGAACGGTAGAACGGAAGAAGAGGAGTTTACAGAAAGAAGTGAGGAGCAGAGTCAGTACATAGCTGGAATGAACGCTTTTTGTCTTGCGGCTAAGGTAGTAAAAGAATTCTCGGAAGATACTGGATTTTTAATTGGAGAAGTAGAGTATAGGTCGGTACAGCAATATTTGGACCTGTGGGTTAAGAAAGGAAAGAATAAGAAGTATACAGAGCAGATCAATTTTATTAATTCCTGTCATACGGAATTAGGTTTGGAAGACTTTGCGTATGTACAACAAAAGGGCGGAAGAGAAGGAAAGAAAAATAATTTGGCGCTGGTGGAACTGTACAACAATAAAAAAGGTGTAGATCCGTTTGAGTACT
>NZ_JAJOLR010000014.1:0-3009 GCF_021129245.1 Pontibacillus sp. HN14
TAAGTCCTCGATTTATTAGTATCGGTCAGCTGCACGTGTCACCACGCTTCCACCTCCGACCTATCAACCTTGTCGTCTACAAGGAATCTTACTCACTCGAAGTGATGGGAAATCTCATCTCGAAGTGGGCTTCATGCTTAGATGCTTTCAGCACTTATCCCTTCCGCACGTAGCTACCCAGCTATGCTCCTGGCGGAACAACTGGTGCACCAGCGGTGCGTCCATCCCGGTCCTCTCGTACTAAGGACAGCTCTTCTCAAATTTCCAACGCCCACGACGGATAGGGACCGAACTGTCTCACGACGTTCTGAACCCAGCTCGCGTACCGCTTTAATGGGCGAACAGCCCAACCCTTGGGACCGACTACAGCCCCAGGATGCGATGAGCCGACATCGAGGTGCCAAACCTCCCCGTCGATGTGGACTCTTGGGGGAGATAAGCCTGTTATCCCCGGGGTAGCTTTTATCCGTTGAGCGACGGCCCTTCCATACGGCACCGCCGGATCACTAAGCCCGACTTTCGTCCCTGCTCGACTTGTAGGTCTCGCAGTCAAGCTCCCTTGTGCCTTTGCACTCTGCGAATGATTTCCAACCATTCTGAGGGAACCTTTGGGCGCCTCCGTTACTCTTTGGGAGGCGACCGCCCCAGTCAAACTGCCCACCTGACACTGTCTCCGGACCGGATCACGGTCCTGGGTTAGAATGTCAATACAGCCAGGGTGGTATCCCACGGATGCCTC
The DNA here is from genome assembly GCF_021129245.1 of Pontibacillus sp. HN14. Classification (NCBI taxonomy): domain Bacteria; kingdom Bacillati; phylum Bacillota; class Bacilli; order Caryophanales; family Bacillaceae; genus Pontibacillus; species Pontibacillus sp. HN14. The sequence goes on from NZ_JAJOLR010000014.1 coordinate 740, forward strand.
CACCGAAGCTAGCGCTCCGGCATCGACGGCTCCCACCTATCCTGTACAAGCTGTACCAACATTCAATATCAGGCTACAGTAAAGCTCCACGGGGTCTTTCCGTCCTGTCGCGGGTAATGCGCATCTTCACGCATAGTATAATTTCACCGGGTCTCTTGTTGAGACAGTGCCCAATTCGTTGCACCTTTCGTGCGGGTCGGAACTTACCCGACAAGGAATTTCGCTACCTTAGGACCGTTATAGTTACGGCCGCCGTTTACTGGGGCTTCGGTTCAAAGCTTCGCTAATGCTAACTCATCCCCTTAACCTTCCAGCACCGGGCAGGTGTCAGCCCCTATACTTCACCTTTCGGTTTCGCAGAGACCTGTGTTTTTGCTAAACAGTCGATTGGGCCTTTTCACTGCGGCTCCTCCTATGAAGGAGCACCCCTTCTCCCGAAGTTACGGGGTCATTTTGCCGAGTTCCTTAACAAGAGTTCTCCCGATCACCTTAGGATACTCTCCTCGTCTACCTGTGTCGGTTTGCGGTACGGGCACCTCTTTCCTCACTAGAGGCTTTTCTTGGCAGTGTGAAATCAGGAACTTCGGTACTATAGTTCCCTCCCCATCACAGCTTGTGATTGATGCACGGATTTGCCTATGCATCTCACTCACTGCTTGGCCGCTCACATCCAGTGGAGCGGATTCCCTATCCTACTGCGTCCCCCCGTTGTTCAAACGGAAAGGAGGTGGTACAGGAATATCAACCTGTTATCCATCGCCTACGCCTTTCGGCCTCGGCTTAGGTCCCGACTAACCCTGAGCGGACGAGCCTTCCTCAGGAAACCTTAGACTTACGGTGGAAGAGATTCTCACTCTTCTTTCGCTACTCATACCGGCATTCTCACTTCTAAGCGCTCCACCAGTCCTTACGGTCTGACTTCACAGCACTTAGAACGCTCTCCTACCATTGTTCGTAAGAACAATCCACAGCTTCGGTGTTATGTTTAGCCCCGGTACATTTTCGGCGCAGAGTCACTCGACCAGTGAGCTATTACGCACTCTTTAAATGATGGCTGCTTCTAAGCCAACATCCTGGTTGTCTGAGCAACTCCACATCCTTTTCCACTTAACATAAACTTAGGGACCTTAGCTGGTGGTCTGGGCTGTTCCCCTCTCGACTACGGACCTTATCACTCGCAGTCTGACTCCCAAGGATGAGTCGTTGGCATTCGGAGTTTGACTGAATTCGGTAACCCGATGAGGGCCCCTAGTCCAATCAGTGCTCTACCTCCAAGACTCTTACCTTGAGGCTAGCCCTAAAGCTATTTCGGAGAGAACCAGCTATCTCCGTGTTCGATTGGCATTTCACCGCTACCCACACCTCATCCCCGCACTTTTCAACGTGCGTGGGTTCGGGCCTCCAGCCAGTGTTACCTGGCCTTCACCCTGGACATGGGTAGATCACACGGTTTCGGGTCTACGACCACATACTATTTCGCCCTATTCAGACTCGCTTTCGCTGCGGCTCCGATTTTTCATCTTAACCTTGCATGGGATCGTAACTCGCCGGTCCATTCTACAAAAGGTACGCTGTCACCCATTAACGGGCTCCAACTACTTGTAGGCACACGGTTTCAGGTTCTATTTCACTCCCCTCCCGGGGTGCTTTTCACCTTTCCCTCACGGTACTGGTTCACTATCGGTCACTAGGGAGTATTTAGCCTTGGGAGATGGTCCTCCCGGATTCCGACGGAATTCCTCGTGTTCCGCCGTACTCAGGATCCGCTCCGGAGGAAACAAGATTTTGACTACAGGGCCGTTACCTTCTTCGGCTGACCGTTCCAGATCATTCATCTATCTTGTTTCTTGGTAACTCCAATGGAGCGTCCTACAACCCCAGAGAGCAAGCTCTCTGGTTTGGGCTGTTTCCGTTTCGCTCGCCGCTACTCAGGAAATCGCGTTTGCTTTCTCTTCCTTCGGGTACTGAGATGTTTCAGTTCCCCGAGTCTACCTTCCTTAACCTATGAATTCAGTTAAGGATCCTACCCCATTACGGGTAGTGGGTTTCCCCATTCGGAAATCTCCGGATCATAGCCTACTTACGGCTCCCCGAAGCATATCGGTGTTAGTCCCGTCCTTCATCGGCTCCTAGTGCCAAGGCATCCACCGTGCGCCCTTATTCACTTAACTATCTAAAATCAATGTGAAAAGACGCATCATAATGATGCTTACGTTAAATCTAACGTTGGTTTGATGTCTAATTCTTATCTAGTTTTCAAGGTACTGTTT
>NZ_JAJOLR010000002.1:0-420110 GCF_021129245.1 Pontibacillus sp. HN14
GAAAAGCATCAACTAGCTGCATAACTAACAATTTCTAACAAATAGAAGTCCTAAATTTGGGGTTCACTTCAGTGAGCGAACGAGGAGGCTTCCCGGCTCCCCGTAGGAAAGCGAGTGGTCCCCGAGCAAGCCCGAGCGCTCAGCAAACATAACGGACCACCCCGATTGTTAATTCTCAGCTTCACGTGATATATACGAGGATTTATATGAAAATACATGATAGTCAACAACTAGTAACAGAACCATTACAGAAAAGGGTGGAGAATAATGAGCAAGCAAGACAACTACGTATGGTATGCAAGTTTCGGATCAAACCTATTTGAAAATCGGTTCCGCTGTTATATTGAAGGAGGGCAACCACCTGGGTCCAACAGAAGAGAAGTGGGTAGCCGGGATTGTACCCTCCCCCTGAAGAATAGCCCTGTAAGCTTACCCTATAAGCTTTACTTCTCAGGATGGTCTGACCGCTGGGACGGAGCGGGTGCTTTTATTGATACAGTGAAAGACGAACAGACAGAAACTTGGGGAAGAATGTATCTCATTACAGAAGAGCAATTCGAAGACGTCGTCCGCCAGGAAAATGGCGTAGAGGATATGGAAGTGGATATTGAACAAGTGTTAAACGAAGGATCGCTTGTTATTGATGAAGATTCTTACTATGGCAATCTTCTTCATGCGGGCAATCAAGAAGGGTACCCAATCTTTACGTTTACCAATCCGAAACCACTAAGTGAACAAACTATCACTCGGCCATCTACTCCTTATCTTGCGATGTTAATTCGAGGATTTATGGAAGCTTATACGACAGATGTGGAACGTATTACAACCTATTTATACGAAAAGCCAGGTGTGCCTGAGCACTACTCTAGAGAAGAGATTCATCAATTCGTTCAACAAGTAGCTGAGCAGGCCTAGCAGATAGAAAACTCCGATTCTGAACCAGAATCGGAGTTTTCTTCGTTTGGTTCTGTAATATGGAGCACCGGAAAGTGAGAATGTTTTCGTTAGCGCTAGTCTGAGCGTAAGGTGGTTCGGGAAAGCGAGTCGTTCCCCAGACACCCTAAGCACTCAATAAAGACGGCCCCATCTACACTTAAATGTCTCAGCTTTGGGTATTGAACAAGCCTATAAAATAACAACACTAAACTATAACAGAGTCATTCGTTTAGGAATATTGATGCGTTTCTTCTTGAAGAGCTTCAAGGAATATGACTCCATATTGCTCGAATTTCTTCTCACCGACACCTTTTACTTGAAGCATGTCTGCTTTATTTTGAGGTTTCACCAGACAAAATTCTTTCAGCGTAGCATCCGAGAAGACAACATAGGGTGGGATTTTGTGTTCCTCAGCAAGCTGCTTTCTTAACATGCGCAATTTTTCAAAGAGATCTTCATTTACGTCTGTCTCTCTGTGTGTAGTTGGAGCAGTTTCGATAATCATTTGAACCGCTCTCTCCCCTTTAAGGACGGTTAATGATTCCTGCGTAAGTTTCAGAAGCGGGAACTTTCCATCTTCTACAGCCAAATAACCTTCTGCGACTAAGAATTGAATCATCTGGGTAATATCTTTTTCCCTTAAGTTCGATAATAGACCGTACGTCGAAAGCGTGTGAAAATGGGTCTCTCTTACCTTTTGACTTTTAGAACCTTTGAGCACTTTCGCTACGAGTCCTGAACCGTAACGTTGGTTCATTCTCTTTACACAAGACAGAATGATTTGAGCTTCTCTTGTGATATCTTTTATAACCCCTGTGTGCTGGCAATTGCTGCATTTCTCACACGGTTCATGTTCAAATGGATCTTTAAAATAAGTCAGCATGTATTCCTGAAGGCATTTATCCGTATGGCAGTAATTCACCATCTGTTGAAGCTTCTGGTATTCTTCGGTTTTCTTCTCATCTTCCATCAACGATTGCTCAATGAGAAATTTTTGAAGGTGAATATCCCGGGCCGAGAAGAGCAAGATACAGTCACTCTGTTCGCCATCACGTCCTGCGCGTCCTGCTTCCTGATAATAGGACTCAATGTTCATAGGCATAGCATAATGGATGACGTAACGTACGTTGGACTTGTCGATCCCCATGCCAAATGCGTTAGTCGCAACCATAACTGTCACTTCATCCTGGATAAATTGGTTCTGGGCCTTCTTACGTTCGTGCTCGGATAAACCTGCATGGTATTTAGCCACTTTAACCCCTTCGCGGCTGAGCCATTGATGCAAGCGATCGATGTCTTTCCTTGTTGCTGCATAAATGATCCCCGATTCTTTAGGCCTCGTTCGAATATAATCCTGAATGAAATCATGCTTCTCTTTTCCTTTTACAATCTGAAAATGTAAATTATCTCGGGAGAAGCCTGTATTCACAACGTGTTGATCTTCAATAGAAAGAAGGCGTTGTATATCTCTTGTGACCTCTTCTGTAGCTGTGGCCGTCAGTCCCATTACAACAGGTAGCTCGCCAAGCTTCTGGATCTGACCTACGACTGAACGATAACTAGGTCTGAAATCGTGCCCCCATTGCGATATGCAGTGGGCTTCGTCAAATGCGATAAGAGATAACCGGGTGCGCCGAAGAGAGCGTATAAATCCTTCCGAATCGAATCGCTCAGGTGCGACATACACAAACTGATATCGCCCCTTTTGAATATCAAACATCCGTTCAGATTGTTGTTCGTATGATAAGGAACTATTAATGTACGTAGCTGTAATACCGTGAGAGTTCAAAGAGTCCACTTGGTCCTTCATTAAGGAAATAAGTGGAGAAATGATAACAGCTGTTCCATCTAACAGAAGACCTGGAATTTGGTAGCAAAGGGACTTCCCGCCACCCGTTGGCATAATTCCAAGAGCATTCTTCTTATTTAAAGCATGTTCAATTAACGGTTCCTGGCCAAATCGAAACGAAGAGAAGCCAAAGTACTGTTCTAAAACGCGGTGTGCGTGATCCATCATAAGACAACCGTCCTTTATAGGTGTACTAAACGAAAGCGAAATAAAATCTTGTACCATCTTACCATGAGAAAGAAGCAGCGGAAATAGATGAAAAAAGGGCGGGAATAGAAAATGAAGAAGAAAAAGGTAAAGTTCCATAAAATTACGTAAAAAAGTGGGAAATAGGGATAAATCGTTTCGAGGATATGAGTGGCGGGGAGAGAAAGATGAAAGACCATATTGTGCATAGGAGGGGAGTGCTTTGCTAATACTATTCTTCAGAATGAACTGAGTTTCCTCCTTTACATGACCTATTTATGTATGAGATAGTATGTCACTGTGTTTGAAAGGCAAAAAAAATTCAAAGGAGAAGGTAACCTAAATGAATAAACAAGAGGAAAAAACCTCAAAAATAGACTGGCCCGTCTTTGGAATTAGTGGCGGTTTACTAGTCGCATTCGTTATCGCTGGAATTATTAATCTTGATTTTGTTAAAACATTTGTTAATGAAGGGTTTGCCTGGTCCGTTAAGTATTTCGGAGCGTTCTGGCAAGTCTTGATGTTATTGAACTTTATAATTGCTCTTTATGTAGCTTTTTCAAAATATGGTCAAGTGAAACTTGGTAATATGGAAAAACCAGAGATGAACACGTTCAAATGGTTATCCATTATTATGGCTACACTGTTAGCAGGCGGGGGCGTATTCTGGGCCGCTGCTGAACCAATGTATCATTTCATGACAGTACCTCCTATTAATAGCGGCATTGAAGCTATGACGCCAGAAGCGGTTATGCCTGCATTGGCTCAAAGTTTCATGCACTGGGGCTTCTTAGCTTGGGCAATCCTTGGTACGTTAAGTGCGATCGTTATGATGTATGGGTATTATCATAAAGGAATGCCGATGAAGCCAAGAACGCTTCTTTATCCTTTGTTTGGTGAGAGACTTCGTACAAGTATCATCGGTACGATCGTTGATGCGGCAGCCATCATTGCCGTTGCAGCAGGAACAATTGGTCCAATTGGATTCTTAGGACTACAAGCAAGTTACGGTTTCCAAGCGTTATTCGGGATCCCGGATACGTTCGCGACGCAACTTGCGATTATCATCGGCCTTGTCGTGGTAGCGACCATTTCAGCTATTACAGGAATTCACAAAGGAATCCAGTGGCTAAGTAGCTTTAATGTGCGTCTCGCGATTGGCCTGATCTTATTCGTAGTGATCTTTGGTCCTGGTGGATTTATTATTGATAAATTCATTTCTTCATTCGGATTCTATGCAGAGAACTTTATTTCCCTAAGTACTTTCCGAGCTGACACAGCTTGGTTAGGTAGCTGGACTGTATTCTTCTGGGGTTGGTTTATTGGATATGCGCCAATGATGGCGATTCTGGTAAGTCGTATCTCAAGAGGTCGTACCATCCGTGAAATTATCATGGCTGTCGGTGTAATTGCTCCGCTTGTTACAACGTTCTGGTTCACAGTCGTTGGGGGCGCAGGAATCTTCTACGAAATGGATGTAGCAGGTTCTGTGTCTGAACAGCTAAGTAACGGAGGAATGCCAGCTGCGATGATTGCCATTACGGAACAATTGCCACTTGCAAGCATCATCTCCCCGTTATTCTTGTTATTAACGATTATCTTCGTTATTACAACGGGAGACTCCATGTCTTATACGATTGCAATGGCAGTATCAGGTGAAGGTGACCCGAAAGTTTCCTTACGCGTATTCTGGTCAATCCTAATGGGGGCCATCGCTGCTATCCTTCTCTTTATCGGTGGCGGCGGAGATGGAGCGATTAATGCGCTACAATCCTTTATTGTCGTAACAGCCGTACCCGTATCCATCTTCCTCTTCCCGATCCTTTGGTTAGCACCAAAAGTTTCGAAAGAACTATATGAGAATCAAAAACTTCGCTAAATGAAAAGATCGCCTTCGGGCGATCTTTTTTTTATGTGGCTACTGAGTGGGACGTCGGTGCGGTGGCGGCGGCTCAAGATTTTGACATAACGGCTCAAGAGCTAAAAATAACGACTCAAAAGAAGCGTGGACGGATCAAGTAGGGGGAGAACGGCTCAAATCGGTGCGGGGGCGGCTCAAGCCACGCCAGTCCGGCTCAAGCTACCCACTCAGGGCCCCGCCACTCGTTCCATCCAAACGATGCAATTCGCTCTTTCATGCGTAGCTCTAAACATTTCCGGGTACAGTACAGAAGATATTCCAGAAAGGAGCGTCATTCATCATGAAAGCAGTTGTTATTGAACAATATGGTGGAAAAGATCAATTAAAAGAAAAAGAGGTTCCAACGCCTGAAATAAATCAAGATCAAGTACTAATTGAAATCCATACAACGTCCATTAACCCGATTGATTGGAAAGTTCGTGAAGGGTATCTAAAAGAGATGTTAGATTGGAACTTCCCGATCATCCTAGGTTGGGATGTCGCCGGCACGATTAAAGAAGTAGGGGACAACGTGGATGGTTACCAGGTAGGCGATCGTGTATTTGCCCGCCCTGCAACCACGCCAAACGGTACGTATGCAGAGTATGTAGCTGTAGAACAAGACCTATTAGCCCATATGCCAGAACGTCTTAGTTTTGAAGACGCCGCTGCAGTGCCGTTAGCAGGACTAACAGCGTGGCAGTGTTTGTTTGATGCAGCGAACGTTGAAGAAGGAGATAAGGTTCTGATTCATGCAGGTTCAGGAGGAGTCGGAAGCTATGCGATCCAACTAGCGAAATGGGCCGGTGCTTATGTGGCTACAACCGCAAGCGGTAAAAATGAAGAACTCCTGAAGACGTTAGGGGTGGATCATTTTATTGATTATAAGGAAGAGAACTTCTACGATGTCCTAGATGAATTTGATGTTGTGCTCGACACACTTGGAGGAGATATTCAAGAACAGAGCTATCAGGTATTACGTAAGGGTGGGAAGCTTGTATCCATTACGGATGTGCCAGATGAAGACAAAGCTCGAGAGTACGGGGTAGAAGCAGAGCATGTTTTCTTAAACCCTAAAGGCGAACAACTTCAACAGATTGCGCACCTGATCTCTGAAGGAAAAGTTAAATCAATCGTAGGTCACAAATATCCATTTAGTGAGCAAGGGTTAAGGGATGCTCATGAACTGAGTGAATCCCACCATGCAAGAGGTAAAATTGTCATTCAAATGATACCTTCTGCTTGCTAGATCAAATAATTTTAAAACCCCATTTCCCATAACCCACGGGAAATGGGGTTTTTTAGTGCTCACGGTCTTAATGTATCGCTGTAATTTCTCACTTACATTCCTCGTTCTTAAGATTGTCATAATAATTTTACAGACCAAATCATTTACAGATAGCCGATGCGCGTATAGAATATTTCTATATCTGTGTTTTTTTGAATCGTCCGTACGACTGAATGGGTAAGATAATGAAATCCATACATGTACTTAACAAGATCATAAAGGAGCGAACCTATGTTTCACTCGATTTTATTTGATTTTATGCTAATAGGCGCATTAGGCGTCGGTTCACAGTGGCTAGGTTGGAGGTTCCGTATACCTGCCATTGTCGTGATGTCCATCGTAGGACTGTTAGTAGGACCTATACTAGGAGTGCTCCAGCCAGCAGAAGACTTTGGAGATTTATTTACTCCGATCGTCTCCATTGCTGTTGCGATTATTCTCTTTGAAGGTAGTTTGAGCCTTGATTTCAGAGAAGTGAAAGGACTTCAACGACCTGTCTTTCGTATTGTAACGATTGGAGCGTTTCTTGCGTGGTTATTAGGATCGTTAGCCGCTCACTACGTTGCGGGTCTTTCCTGGGCTGTAGCTTTCGTGATTGGTGGGCTATTTATTGTAACAGGCCCAACCGTTATTTTGCCTCTCCTTAGACAAGCAAAATTAAAGCCGCGTCCTGCTGCCATTTTAAAATGGGAAGGAATTATTGTCGATCCGTTTGGCGCATTGCTTGCTGTATTTGCATTTGAAATCATTGATTTTCTTATGGCGGATGACGTAACAGGAAATGCGTTGCTGATGTTCTTCTTAGCTTCCCTATTTGCCGTTATCATTGGTTATGTGCTTGGTAAGGGGTTAGGCTGGATGTTTGAACATGGACACGTCCCAGAGTTCCTGAAGTCTCCTGTGATGTTCGCTGTCGTCATCTTCTGCTTTACGTTAGCAGATGAGATTGCTCATGAAACAGGATTACTGGCTGTAACGGCGATGGGGATGACACTTGCCAACATGCACATTTCTTCTATTGAGGATATGAGGAATTTCAAAGAGAACATTTCAGTCCTCCTTGTATCAGCTATATTTGTCATGTTAACAGCATCTCTTACAGTTGAGACCCTAATGGAGATCTTCAATATTCAGATTATTGCATTTGTTCTATTGATGCTCTTTGTCGTTCGTCCTCTGTCTATATGGTTGTCCACGATCGGAACGGACCTATCCTTTGGGGAACGGGCCCTGGTTGGTTGGATAGCGCCAAGAGGTATTGTTGCATTAACGGTTGCTGGTTATTTCGCAAATGTCCTTCTTGAAGCAGGTTTCGAGGATGCGCAAATCCTGACCTCTCTAACATTTGCTCTAGTATTTGCTACCGTTTGTGCCCACGGATTTTCGATTGGATGGCTTGCGAAGAAGTTGGATTTATCAATCGATGGACAACCTGGTGTGCTTCTCGTAGGTGCTTCAAGCTTCAGTACAGGGCTTGCGAAGTCCTTGCAAGATTTGAAGGTACCCGTTTTAATTACGGACTCTTCGTGGCAGCGTCTAGTGACAGCTAGGAAAGAGGGCATTCCGTTTATGAAGGAAGAGATTCTCTCAGAGCAGACTGAGTACCATCTTGATATGACGCCATATGATTATATGGTGGCAGCTTCAGAGTTGGACTCTTACAATGCACTCGTTTGTAACACATTCGTACCAGAGATCGGTCGTAATAATTTATTCCAATTAACCCTTCACAATAGTCGTGGAGATGACCTACAAGACATGGGCAATACGATTGGGGGGCGCTTACTCTTCAATCAGAAGGCCACGTGGGAACGTCTGAATGAGAAGATTGATGGTGGGTTCGTATTCAGGAAAACGAATATTACAGAACAATACCCTTACTCGCAGTATCTAGAAGAACGACACCCTGAAACCCTACTATTATATATCCTTAAACCTTCCGGCAAGATTGTGTTCTACACTCACAAATCTCAACCAAAAGGTGAGAGTGGGGATGTGTTAGTCAGTCTGATGCCTCCAAGTAAAGAGTTTAAGAAGATCCAAAGTAAGTTGAATGAACAGCAAAACGAGAGTTCCGAAAATAAATAAAGCAAGGAAGAGAGCATGGATTGTGAACGCAATCGATGCTCTTTTTTTATTTTCTGTGGGTTGGTTTCTAATAATAAGAAACAACAAGAAATGTGGTATTAGATAAGCTGATGGATACATATGATAAATGGGTGTAGAAAAGATGAGGAGGAGAGGATATGCAGGATCTTGACTTTCACTCGCGTCAAGCGATTATTTTTGAGCAGTTGGCACGCCAATATCAGCACTTGGATCAGCCACTTTTTGACCATTTTTATAAACTGCTACAATATCACAAACAACAAATTTGGGCCCTTACGAACAACGATATAGATCCAGAACAATAAAGAAAAGCCTCAACTCCAGAAGGGAATTGAGGCTTTTTATTAGGAAGAAGCTTTATAGCTTGTGTCTTTGACAGCTAAGTTACGTTTTTTTTTAGTAAAGAAGGCAACGAATTCAATGACCCCTCCGATTAAGGCACCTACAGCTGCTGGAATAACCCAACCAAGACCTTCTGCAAAGAGTGGAAGGAAGTCGAGAGCGTTCTTAAAGGCTGTAATTTCTTCTCCGTTGAATGCTTCTAGACCATCGTAAATGGCGATCACACTTGTGAAGATAAGAGCCCCGCGATAGACATGTTTCGAGCCATTAAATAATTTGTGAAAGAATGATAATACAATCAATACAATCGCTAACGGATAGATGAACACAAGGGCTGGAACAGAGTAAGCGATAATCTGACTTAATCCCATATTTGTTAATCCAAAACTAATTAATGTGAACACGATGGCAACGTGAGTGTATTTAACGCTCTTAAAGGTGTTTGAGAAGAACTGAGAACAAGCTACAGTTAGTCCAATACACGTTGTGAAGCATGCCAGGGCTACAATGGTACCAAGCAATAATGCGCCGAATGAGCCAAATAACATGTTCGCTCCGTCCGCTAAAATCTCCCCACCATTTGCATAAGAGCCCATAGAAGCCATCTTAGCTCCCATCCACCCGATGGAGCCATATACAACAATTAAGCCAATAGCCGTAACAGAGCCTGCTTTAATGGTTTGTTTAATCGTTGTTTTACGATCTGTGACTCCGCGTTCTTTTAAAGCCGTCACAACGATAATTCCAAAGGCAAGACCTGCAATGGCATCCATTGTAAGGTAACCTTCAAGGAACCCTTCAAAAAACGGTGCAGCACTATACTTGCCTGTTGGCTCTTGCATAGGAGCATCAAACGTTAGGAAACTCGCGATGCTCAGGGCCACCATAGCGATAAGAAGAATCGGAGTTAACCATTGACCGATTCGGTCTACAATCTTAGATGGGTTCAAGCTAATCCAAAATACCAAAGCAAAGAAAATAATAGAGAAAATCAATAACGCAGACGAACCTTCACCGGCGGAACCGACCATAGGTTTGATCCCTGTTTCGTAAGCTACGTTAGCTGCACGAGGAATAGCAAAGAATGGACCAATCGCTAAATAAATCAGAGATGTAAAGATCAATCCAAACCATGGATGAACACGGCTTCCAAGTGCTTTCGCATCATCATTTACAAAGGCAATAGCAGTAACTGCCAATATCGGAAGGCCTACGCCTGTAATAATAAAACCAGCAATGGCAGACCAGTATGAAGATCCAGCCTCTATACCAAGTTGTGGTGGATAAATTAAATTCCCTGCACCAAAGAATAGGGCAAAGAGCATAAAGCCTATGGTTACGGTATCTTTTTTCGTCATATATGGTTCTCCTCTCATATAGGTGTAGATTGGGATCTCGCTGATTGCTTCCAACGAGTCAGAAAACCGTTACAGTTTCCATATGACAAAATTTTTCGAAAATTCAGACCAAAGTGTAGAAATAAGCAAAATGCTTAATGGTAACGGCAAAAACATAAAATAGTTTACTACATAAATGTTGATTGATGCAACAGTTGAATCGAAAGTTTCGACAAATTTTTATGAATCGTCAAAACTGTCTCCAAAATCTGATGTAATCGTAACAACATCCCGTATAGGCTGTCAATTTTAATTATTAAAAAATTTAGAAATTATAAACAATTTTAGACAGAAGCGGTAAAAGTGGAAGAGGAACTAGCTCTGTTCGCTCTCCCACTCTACATCTTTATTCTTCTGATAGTCAAAGAAAGTTAAGAATAAAACGATAATGAAAGAGGCGCTTGAAATTTTAAAAAGGGTTGCCGTTTCTACGTAATTCGAGATGAATCCAAGAAGAAGGGCACTTAGTCCAATCCCAAGATCAATGGTCGAATAATACATCCCGTTTGCAATTCCGCTTCGTTCCTGTGTGGTCTTTGAAATGACCCAGGCTTGAAAGGCGGGCATCATAGAACCGAATCCGGCCCCAAAAAGAATTCCGGCTGCAATGATGTAGTAGAAGTTGTCGGCAAGGGCGATCGTCCACATACCAGCAAATGCGAGGACAGAACAGACCATAATCAAGAGCCATGGACCTTTACGATCAAACCATTTTCCTGTAATAGGTCTCATAATCGTGGCTAACACGGCATTAAAAAGGTAGAATAAATAAATTTGATCGATGCCTTGTTCCTGACCAAAAATAACGATAAACGTTACAATAGACCCGTACCCGAACGTGTTAAAGAAAGAGATCATAGCAGGAAACCAGCTCCGCTTTTCGATCATTGATCCCCAAAATGTGAATGGTTCATCCTTCAAACTCTTATTCTTAATATTTTCAGGAGTTCTGAACCGGGTGAGTGTAAACAGGATTAAAGAAATGGTCCCTAAACTTACAGAAGTATAAATAAGGACTGGAAAAGAGAAGTTCTGATAGAGGTAAATGCCAAGACTTGGCGCGATAATCATGCCAATCGTGACACTCAGTCCGAAGTACCCCATTCCTTCCCCTATTCGTTTCTTAGGAACCAAATCCACCGCAGCGGTTCCGTTTGTCGTAGAAGACCAACCCCAAGCTAATCCATGAATAAAGCGGAAAGCTAAAAAGACCAGTACGGCTGTTGTGAATGAGTAGAGTAAGGTGATGGTTAATAAAGAGATAGAACCTAAGACTACAAGCCGCTTTCTCGTTTGCGTTTGCAAGAGGTGTCCAATAAATGGTCTGCTCAGGATAGCCCCAATCGAAAATAGTGTGGTCACGAGTCCAACTTGAAACTTCGAACCGCCCAGCTCTTCCATGTATGGAGGTAAAGTCGGGATGAGCATTTGAAAGCTCATGAAAGTAAACCAATTGGCTAGAATTAAAAAGATAAAGGATGAGTTCCATAATTTCTCTGGTTGATTCGTCACGTTACCCCTTCTTTCCTCGAGTTGTAGTATGTGTTGAATAAGTCCATTTTAACAAAGGGAATCGAAAAGGGCTCCTAAAGGACCCTGAGCAATCTGCCAAGCTTTTCTATTACCGAAGGGGCGAACCTTCATGCCTCCAATTCTTGCTCGATTAAACAAAGAAACCGAGTGTGGTTCCTTACCACACTCGGTTCCTGTTTAAAGCTCTCTCGCATCAAATGTTTCTTCATAAAAGTGACCAATAATCGTTTTCACTACCGCATAAAACGGAATGACAAAGAGCAGGCCAATAAACCCTGCAATGCTTCCTGCGGCTAAGATCAGCGTAATGATTGTGAGGGGATGAATGCTTAGTGCTTTCCCCATTACATTAGGAGATATTAAGTTCCCTTCAATCTGTTGAGCTACGATCATGATGATAATGACATACCAAATCATAAACGGATCCTGGAAGAAAGCAGCCAATATGGCCGGGATGACCGCCAGATAAGGGCCGGCAAATGGAATGACGTTTGTGGCCATACCGAAGAGGGCCAGTGATAAGGAGTATTGTAATCCAATGATGGTATATCCGATAAACAATAGGACTCCTACACAGAAACTAACAGTCAACTGTCCTTGAATAAAGGAGGACAATGTGTGATCAATTCGCTTAAACAAACGTGTTAAGCTTGCAGCACGTTTATCTTTAAAGAACTTGGCCAGAAATGGTTGCAGTTTCTCTCCGTCCTTTAACATATAGAAAAGGAAAAACGGAACGAGGATCAGCAAGAATAAGAACTGGACAAGGGAAGTAACCATCCCGATCACGAATGTTGTAAGAGCTCCTGTAATCTCTTGGGCTCTCGAAAACAGTTCATTTTGAGCGTCGGTGATGGCAGATGAGAACTGATCAGGAATGATGACTTGATTACTCTGCCAGTAGTCGATAATGCCTTCCACTTCGCGAATCATCGCAGGTAGATTATCTACAAATCGTGTAAATTGTTCTTGTGCAATCGGAGCAATAAACGTCACGATCAAATATACAATCAGGACGAATAAGATAAACACGAAGAAGATCGCTAGAATTCTATGTACACGGTACCTCTCTAATAGATGGACAACCGGCCTGGAAATATAATAGAGGACGCCTGCCGCAATAACAGGAAAGGCGATAGCCCCTATGTATGTAAAGATCGGCTCGTATACATATTCAATATGTTTCAATAGCCAAAATAGCAAACAAACCAAAATGATACCCACTAAGGTTTGGAACCATTTCTTATGGTACATTCATGACCACTACTTTCTTATTTTGAGTCTTTTTCTTAATTATAGTTGGTTCTATACAAAATGGAAATTCCCTTTTTCTCATTGGTGTACTCTTATAAAAATGGAATCTATGCAGGGGCATCATAATCAATCTTTACAAAAAGGAGTTCCTAAATTGTAAAATATGGGATATATTTGAGTATATAGTACGGAAGAAGGGTGTGCTTCTATGGAGGTATATGTAGCGCGGCAGCCCATATTTAATAATCAATGTGAAGTCATGGCTTACGAGCTGTTGTATAGGGGTTCAAAGTTGGATCAAGGCTTCACAGGGATTGATGGGGATCAGGCGACAGCAGAAGTGATGTTGAATAGTTTTTACCATATGGGATTTAGTAAAATAGCAGACCAAAAGAAATGTTTTGTAAACTTCACAGAGAATTTGCTCAAAAGCGAACTCCCATTTTGTTTCCCTCATAATCAGCTTGTTATTGAAGTGTTGGAGAACATTCCTTTAACAGCGGAGGTTGTAGACAGATGTAGCATCTTGAAGGCTAAAGGATACCAGATTGCCTTATATGATTTTGTTTACCACCAGAATCAACCATACATAAATGAATTACTCAATCTAGCGGATATTGTGAAAGTAGATATTCGTCAGTATTCCATTCAAGAAATCAAAGCTTTAAAAGACCAAATCAGTACCTACAGATTAGAACTATTAGCTGAAAAAGTAGAAACCTACGAAGAGTATCTGGAGTTGAAAACATTAGGTTTTGCCTATTACCAGGGCTTCTTTTTCAGTAAGCCTGTCATCATGACCTCCTACGATACATCTCTTCCTGCTTTCCAACATATCGAGTTAATTAAAGAATTGTCTCAACCTGAACCGGTCGTCTCAGCGGTGGCAGAGAAGATTGAAAAAGATGTATCGCTATCTTATAAATTATTAAAGCTTATTAATTCTTTAGCCTACCGTCGCATCGAACCTATTAAATCAATCGCTCAAGCTATAATGTTGCTAGGATTTGATGAGGTGAAGAAGTGGGCCTATGTATTAATGTTGAAGGAAATGGGTGCTAAGACCGATTCGATTCCTTATGAAGTCATGAAGGTTTGTTACATACGAGCCAAATTATGTGAACGAATCTCCTATTTGATCGGCAAGGAGAAGGAAGCATCCAGCTTTTTCTTAACGGGGATGTTATCGTGTATCCCTGTCTTTCTACAAAGACCAATGGAAGAGTGCGTTGTGGAACTTCCTCTTCATCGAGACATCAAGGAAGCGTTAATGGGGTTCTCGAATGAGTATAAGGAAGCATTGGATTTATGTACTTCCATCGAGAAAGCTGAGTGGGGGGAGATACGTGATCGATGTCTTACGTTCGATATGCCACAAGGTGCGCTATTTGGTGAATACCGTTACGCTATTGAATGGGCACAAGACTTGTTGAGGCTTTTCGACAATTATAGTCGCACAAACGCGTAG
Organism: Pontibacillus sp. HN14; assembly: GCF_021129245.1. Lineage (NCBI taxonomy): Bacteria > Bacillati > Bacillota > Bacilli > Caryophanales > Bacillaceae > Pontibacillus > Pontibacillus sp. HN14. Next base: position 14,263 of record NZ_JAJOLR010000002.1, read on the forward strand.
GTTAATTGAAATTTGCGCTTTTTGTCGTCATCTGTCATGAAGATGACCTCATTTACTTGTCTGAATTATGTTATAATTTAGGGCGAATGACCACAGAGGAGCCGGAATATGAAGACACCAGTTGATTTATTTACAGACAAAGTACATCTACTTACACATGCTGAGCGTCATGTTCTAGCTTATATAGAAGCCCATATAGGGGAAGCGAAACGAATGTCGCTTACTGAGATGGCAGAAGTAAACAATGTCTCAACGACAACCGTTGTACGGATGTGCCACCATTTAGGATTGAATGGATTCGCTGAACTAAAGTATGTTCTAAGGGACCACCACTCCACATCTGTAGCCAAAGCAGATAACATAGTAGATCAATATAAATACATTATGGAACATGCGTTAAATTCCATAGACGGGCGTGTAATTGAAGAAATTACCGATGCCATGAAAGATGCGGTGAGAATTGTTGTTGTCGCTATAGGGCTCACGAAGCCTCTAGGAGAGTATTTAAGCAAGAAGCTTATGCAAATGAATCAGACGTCCACTTATGTGTACGAGCTTCATATGATCCATCTTTTACCGAGTTGGATTGAAGAAGAGGATTTGGTTCTATGCATCTCTTCGAGTGGAGAAGTGGAACTCTTGCTCGATTTGATTGAACAGTTGAACGGACGTCGCATTCGCTCTGTCGCCATAACGAATACCACTTCAAGTTCATTGGCGCAGTTAACCTCGTTATCGATCAATGCTCGCGTGCCTAAAGCCTCCTATGCAGGTTTTGATATTACAGTACGAGCCACATTAACACTTCTTTTAGATATGCTGTTTGAATCGTATATACGTAAGACACGAAAACCATAAGGGGGATACCAAATGACTTGGAAAGCAACTTTCGAAAAATGGAAGCAATACGATGAATTAGAAACGGATCTTGGAGTAAAGCTCAAGGAATTGGAAGAAAATCCTGCTGAACTAGAAGACGCTTTTTATAAAACCCTGACATTCGGAACAGGTGGAATGCGTGGCATATTAGGGCCAGGCACCAATCGAATGAATACGTATACGATCCGAAAAGCAGTTGAAGGGCTAGCACTTTACATGCTTGAACACATTGAGGGTGCACGTGATAAAGGCGTCGCGATTGCTTATGACTCTCGCTACATGTCTCAAGAATTTAGTGTTGAGGCAGCGCGTGTGTTAGGAGCACATGGTATTAAAGCATATGTGTATGAATCTCTTCGCCCAACTCCATACCTCTCTTTCGCAGTACGCCACCTTCAAACGGCAGCTGGGATTATGATTACAGCTAGTCACAACCCTCCAGAGTACAATGGGTTTAAAGTGTATAACGACCAAGGGGCTCAAATGCCTCCTGCTGAGGCAAATGAGTTAATTTCCTATGTAAACAGTGTTGAAAGTGAATTAACTGTCCCTGTCCTTGATCAGGAAGAAATCGAGAGAGACGGTTTGTTGAACTGGATTGGAGAAGATGTGGACAAGGCCTATATGGAACGGTTAATGGGGATTATTCGCAACCCAGAAATGATTCGTGAACAATCGGATATTTCGATCGTGTTTACGCCTCTTCACGGCACAGCTTATCAACCCGTTTTAAATGGTTTAGAACAGGCCGGATTTACAAATGTACATGTTGTTGAGGAACAGGCGAAGCCGGACCCTGAATTCTCAACAGTTTCTTCTCCAAATCCTGAGGAGCATCAAGCCTTTGCAAAAGCCATTGAATTAGGAAAAGAAAAAGGTGCAGACCTCTTAATTGCAACAGACCCTGATGCGGATCGGTTAGGTGTTGCTGTTCAGAATGAAGAAGGGGAATATGAAGTGTTAACGGGAAATCAGCTAGGAACGTTAACGATTGACTATCTCCTTTCTCAAACGACTCCACTTCCTGAAGATGCTACTGTCATTAAGACCATTGTAACCACTGAAATGGGACGAAAAGTAGCCGAACATTACGGAGCCCGCATGATCGAAACGCTGACAGGCTTCAAATTTATAGCTGAACAAATTGAAGCCTTTAACGAAACGGGCGATGGCACATTCTTGTATGGTTTTGAAGAGAGCTATGGCTACTTAGTGGATGAATATGTTCGTGATAAGGATGCCGTTCAAGCAGCCATCACAGCAAGTGAATTAGCTGCCTACTGGCGTCAAGAAGGGAAGACCCTCTACCAAGCTCTTAGAAGTCTGTATGAGCGCCATGGGTATTATCTCGAAGGGTTACACTCCCTTACGTTAAAAGGAAAAGAAGGAACGGAGAAGATCCAACAAATTATGGATCATTTCCGCGAAGAGCAGCCGAGTCAGATTGGTTCCTATAAAGTCATAGCTGTAGAGGACTATTCCGATCAAACTCGTACGTTCTTAGATGGACGCAAATCTGAAACCATCGATCTTCCGAAAGAAAATGTAGTGAAGTACATTTTGGAAGAAGACGCATGGTGCTGTCTCCGCCCATCCGGTACAGAACCTAAAATCAAATGCTACTTCGGAGTGAAAACAGACGCTCCGGAAACAAGTGCAGAGCGTTTGGAAGAGCTGAAAGAAGCAATGGTTTCGAAAATGGAAAGTGTTATTCAAGAATCGGTTAAGTAAAACTTAGGACACCTGTTTTCCTTCATGGAAGATAGGTGTTTTCTTAATATAAGGATCTGTTATCGTTTAGTGTTGTTATTTTATAGTCTTGTTCAATACCCAAAGCTGAGACATTTAAGTGTAGATAGGACCGTCTTTATTGACTCGTGCTTGGGGTGTCTGGGGAACGACTCGCTTTCCGCGGCCCCACACGAGGCGGCCCTACGGCTGTGGGTGGTCGCGTAGGTTCAACTCTATTTTCTAATATGGCATGTATCCGTTATTCTAAATACGGAAAAGGTGGTTCGGGAAATTGCGAGACTCCTGCGGCAGAAGGAGCCTAGGGGAGACCCCACAGAGAGCGCAAGCGAACGAGGAGGCTTCCCAGCTCGCCGCGGAAAGCGAGTGATTTCCCGAACCACCTTACGCTCTAACTAACGCTAACGGAACTATTCCACTTTCCGGCGCCCCATATTAGGGACTATGTGACGTGTAAAAATCAACAACCAACTTTAACAGAGCCTTGTATAAAGGTGAAACGTCTGGTAGGAGGAAAAGGGATGTCAATTCGATATTTTGAGGATACGTTCTTCTCAGCGGGGAAAACTGATATCTATAACGAGAATCAAGAAAAAGTCGGACAGCTTGATCTGCACGGCAGGCAAAAGCAATCAGGTGATGGCGCTGGAAGACGGCGGAGCGTAAAGGTTATAGCTAACAATACGAGAAGACTATTTTATTATTGACAAATACGTGAGAAATGAATATGATTAAGATAATTAAATAGTCGGTTCCTAAAGGGGAGTAGCTGCACAATAAAGTCGTCATTGCGAGAGAAATCTCCGGCTTTATTGGCAACGTTCACGTTGTTAGCAAGACCTTTACACATGCATGTGTAAAGGTCTTTTTTAATGGCCTTTACCACATGTTGGTAAGGCTATTTTTTTTAGTAATGGAAAAAAGGAGAGAGGTCATGGAATTTCAGTTGTTATTTGAATATGGTTGGGTATTAATTGTTCTAGTCCTGTTAGAAGGTGTTTTAGCAGCAGACAATGCGCTTGTCTTAGCTGTAATGGTTAAACATTTACCTGAAGAACAACGTAAAAAAGCACTATTTTACGGATTGGCAGGAGCGTTTGTATTACGAACAGGGTCGTTATTCATTATTTCGTTCCTAATTGATGTATGGCAAGTTCAAGCGCTCGGAGCGGCTTACTTAATCTTTATTTCGATTAATCATCTTTGGAAGCAAAGGGTAAAAGGAAAAGAAGACGATGACGAGGACGGGGAGAAGAAAGAGGAGAAGAAAAGCGGTTTTTGGATGACCGTTTTCAAAGTGGAACTAGCAGATATGGCTTTCGCGGTAGATTCGATTCTGGCGGCGGTAGCCTTGGCTGTTTCGTTACCGGAAACCCCGCTTCCTGTCATTGGAAGTCTAGATGGTGGTAAGTTTCTTGTTGTATTAGCGGGTGGGATGATCGGTATTATCATCATGCGATTTGCGGCTAATAAATTTGTGGATCTGCTAAAACGAAAGCCTGGTCTAGAGACAGCGGCCTTCGTAATTGTAGGATGGGTTGGTGTGAAGTTGGTTATAACCGTACTTGCTCACCCTTCCCTGCACATCCTTCCGCACGATTTCGCTCATTCTGTGTTATGGAAGGTCATCTTCTACAGTGTCCTCGTTCTTATTGCAGTAGCTGGCTGGTTCTTATCGAGCACTGAAGAAGAAGCAGAGCATGACACTATATCTTAACTTTTAAAAAAGAAGTCCTTCTATAGGACTTCTTACTTCTTTTATAAGGCTTTTTCACACGAATTGGAAACAAATTGTTATACTTGAAAAGTCTAACAAGAAGTAAGGAGAGGTGAGTTGATGGAACAATATTGTACAGATTGTGGGGCTCCCGTTGAAGAGGACGGATCTTGCCCGAAGTGTGAGATGACTCAGCAAGTCGCAGCTTCAAGTGAACCAGAACAATCAAGCCAGGCGAAGACGTACTTGAATCAAGGCAAGCAAGTATCCAAAAACTATTGGCATCATGTTGTAAACACAGTAAAGTTCCCTACACAGCAAGCGGAAACAAGCAGTGGGGTTGGATTTGTGAATGGAATTATTACAATACTTTTATTTTGTTTGTTTATACCTTTATCCATCTTCGTATTTTTAAAAGGAACAGTAGGCGGTTTTATGGGGGCGAGCATTTCTTTCTCTAACGTTGTCATTCAGCCTTTCTTCTATTTGTTACTCCTCATGGCTGTATGTGTTGGTGTACTCTTCGGAGTGGTAAAGCCAGGTCATTCTGAGCTATCGATTCAGTCTGTTGTAGCCCGGTTTGGCAGTTGGATGATTGCCCCTACCGTTCTTGTAGTCCTTGCTTTCGTGTGCTCTATTCTTACCATGTATACGCTAGTTAGCTACCTTGCGTTATTAGGGATAGCAGGAATCTTTATTAGTGCAACGTTGACTATTTACAGTTATCGGACGCCATCCAGTAAGTTGGATCCTTTATATGCAGCGTTGATCTTCCACATCGCATTCTTTATCGTGTTCCGCATACTTTCTGAGGAATTAATGATTAATAACATGTTAAATCCATTCGGTTTATAGAAAGAAGAGCCCGTGTCTGGGCTCTTTTTTTTGTAGGTAGATGAATGGCAAACCTACAGGATAACCTCTTATTTTCCGGGTTCTTAAAAATATTAACAATGTAAACTATTCCACTTCTTCCAATTATGTAATAAAATCTAAATAAAAAGACCCAGTGGCTTTGGGGAGTGGTATGCATGCAAGAAATACTGGGGTATTACGACAAAGAAATTGTCTTACTTTCAATTACGGTGGCCATTATTGGCTCTTACCTCGCATTAGATATCTGTCAGCATATCATGCGTTCAAGAAGAGAAATGAAACGGATTTGGCTAGGTGTCGGTGCGACAACGATGGGGTTAAGCATCTGGTCGATGCACTTTATTGGAATGACAGCATTTGAAGTGGGGTTGCCGGTGCATTATAACTGGTGGATGACCTTTTTATCGATTATTCCTGCAATTGGTTCCTCTTACATAGCTTTTTATATTTTAGATAAAGAAATCGCAGGAAGAATTCCTACACTCAGTTCGTCCTTTTTCATGGGAATAGGGATTACATCGATGCATTATTTAGGGATGAAGGCCATGACCATACCAGGGGTGAGCATGGAATATAATATAGGCTATGTCTTCCTTTCTTTAATGGTAGCGGTAGTCGTCTCTTTTATAGCACTTTTACTCTTTAAAGTAGTGCAATCCAAGCAATTTGTTTTTTATAAAGGATTAAGCGCCCTCTTGATGGGAGGAGGGATTGCTAGCATGCATTACATTGGTATGAAATCCGTCCGTTTTTATATCGAAGAGGGAGCGCAGTTGTCTACGGAAGTGACTGGCAACAAAGTATTTCTGATCTTATCTGTTTCTTTAATTATGTCGCTTGTGTTATCTGCTGTTATCTTGCTCTCACGAGTCGAAAACCGCAGCACGATGCACTTAGCGTATTATGATTTGCTTACAGGGTTACCAAATCGATTGCATTTCCTTATGAAATACGAAGAGTTATTGAAGAAAGCCAGGAATAAGCAACATAAGATTGTTTGTATTTTATTTGATGTCGATCACTTTAAATGGGTAAATGACTCATTTGGGTACAAGGCAGGGGACAAGGTGCTATCCCAACTGGGTGAGGCTATTATGGCGTTTGACAATCCTAATTTAACCATTGCACGCCTTGACGGAAATCGCTTCGGAGTCTTAGTACGAAAAGATGTGTCGTACAGCCAACTATGGCATATGCTTGAAGACATTCAAGAGAAGATAAAAGGGATGACATTTTCCTATGAACAGTTTCAGTTTAAGACGACTCTATCCATTGGAGCGAGTATGAAAGTGTTTGATCCAGATTGCGAAGATGATCTATTTAGTGAAGCGGAACAAGCCCTTCATTATGCAAAAGAAATTGGCCGGAATACGATTCAGATCTACAGTTCTTCTGTTCATTCAAATGAACGAGGTCGTTATCTCTTATCAGAACTCCGCCAAGCAGCTTCGCGGGAGCAGTTTACATTAAGGTATCAGCCTAAAGTGACAGCGACCACCTCTGAGGTTAATAAAGTAGAGGCCCTTATTCGTTGGAATCACCCCTCTCTTGGTTCCATCTCGCCGGGAGAATTCATTCCTTTGGCTGAGAAGAACGGACTGATTGTCTCCATTACGGAATGGGTAATGCGTACAGCGATCCATCAGATGAAGGTGTGGGAGGAATCTGGCATTCCAATTGATCGCGTTTCGATTAACGTTTCCGCCATTCATTTTCAGTACGGGAACGTTTATAAGATGGTTCATGACTTAGTTGGGGAATACAACATGGCCCCAAGTAAGGTTGAACTCGAGATCACTGAAACCTCCGTTATGAAAAATATTGATGAAGCGGTTAATACACTCGATCACCTAAGGAAATTAGGAATCCGCATAGCCCTGGATGATTTCGGGACAGGCCTTTCTTCACTAAATTATTTACAACGGTTACCGATTGATACACTAAAGATCGATAAGTCATTTGTGGACGATCTTGTTCATGATCAGAAGCAACAATCGATTGTATCCACCATCATCTCATTGGCACAGCACCTCGGAATGGAAGTGACAGTTGAAGGAGTTGAGCATGCCGACCAGGCTGACCTTCTTCATTCGTATTCCTGTGACTATATACAAGGCTACTATTACTTCAAGCCTCTTCTTCCAGAGGAAGTTGAGAAGGCATGCCTCTTACATCGAAAAATTTTATCATAGTTAAAAATCCTGCAGTCACGGGGAGTGGTTGCGGGGTTTTTGTCGTAATAAGAATGATTGAAAGGTTTATTATAAAAGAGGTTAGAGAAAAGAATAGAAAGGAGGGATCATATGGGGAAATCCGTAGAAGATAAAGCATCGCAGCTTCAATACTTAACGAACCGATTTCATATGCTGTCGGAGGTGGTTGAGTCAATGGATAGCGCTCATACCGACCCGGAAGACTTGGATCGTTTATTACAAATGATGAAAGATATTGAAGGGAAGATTGAGCGTTTTAAAAAGGACTGGGAGGCTGATCGTTAATGAGACAACTGAAGTCCATCATGTTAGCGATCTGGCTTCTCTTTATCGTCTATGCCTTCTTTCTAGCTCCTATTAAAGAAGGGGATACCGACTACCTTACGCAAATACTAACAATGGATGCTCCTGATCCTATGTTAGTAGCCGTTTTTAGTTTGCTTGGCGTATGGCCTATGGTTTTTGCGATCCTTTTAGTGACCGAAGATCGTGCTTCCATACCAGCGTGGCCATTTGTGCTCGGTTCATTTGTTTTAGGAGCTTTCGCTTTATTTCCATACTTTATCTTTCATTATGAAAGCCGTAAAAGAAAGAATCGTACTTCTGAGAAGGTGTATGAGATTCTCAAAGGACGCACTTTCCCGCTTGTCCTTCTTATCTTATCAGTTGGTTTAGTGGGATACGGAGTAGGATATGGAAGTATGATTGCCTATCAAGAAGCCTTTTTGGAGTCACGGTTTGTACATACGATGACGATCGATTTCATAATGCTGACCCTTCTCTCTTTGCTAGGGATTGCGCATCACACTTACTATCATAAGGGCTCCTCACTAAAGAGCTACTGGCCGTTAGGATTTTTGCCACTACTCGGACCGCTTATTTATATTCTCATTTCTTTGCAGGAAAAAGACGAAGAAGGTTATCGTTAATAAAAAGGAGCATGGGATCGAAAAGCGATCTCATGCTCTTTTTTTAGTCTTGTTTTAAATAGCGTTTATCTTTTAGGAACAGTTTCCAGTGAAGAATGAAAGCAGGAACCAGGATGCAAAGTCCAATGATGTAAGCGATGAGTAATTGATTAAACATCGTTGGATTTGTGAATCCTTCCTCAATAGTTAAATGAGGATACACCATATACGGCAAATGAGCCGATCCGTAGGCATAAATGGCAAACCCGTATTGAAGTACGACAAACACAACGGACAAGCGGGAGTATCCAACATCACCATTTGGTCGCTTAACAAACAGCAATACATACCCGATTAAAAACAGCGTGACGGACATACCAAAACCATACATATTCTCGCGGAAATTTTCTACGATCCAGGATGCTTCTTCTGGCATAGTGAATATCGTTAAGACCGCAATAATTAAAGATAAAGGTCCAAGCCAGATTGCGTGACGGCGATACGTATGGTAAGCCGTCTCATCACCTGCTTCACGTGCATAATCGGCTAAGAACAAAGCAGAGAGAAAGAGTGCCGTGCTAAGGCCAAAAGCAATATGCATGTAAACCGTCACACTAGATAATAGCTTTCCGTATAACAATTGCGGATAGCCTTCCTCAAAAGCTATGAAGCCCCCAAGTGTTATGGGTAATATACTAACAAGGAGTGCGGGAAGGACTAACCCTGTCACCCCGGACGTAATGCGCAGAAGATCTTTAAATCGTTCTGTCTTCCCTTCAAATACCATAAAGGTTGTACGAATGGTTAATAAAATCAGACCAAGCCCGACTGGTAGCAAGAGAACAGTAGCGAGCATACCGGCGGCGAAAGGGAAGAACGCCACGAGAGACACGACAAATAATACGAGAAATACATTTGTCACTTCCCAGGTAGGTGAGAGGAATCGGTTTGCTATTTTAGAAGCTGTCGAATCTTTTCTTTTTCCGTACACCATACCCCAGAAACCAGCTCCAAAGTCCATAGACCCGGTAATAGAGTATAGAAAAAGAATACTCCAAAGGATTGCGACAGCCAGTAAGGATTCTTCCATTTCTTATACCCCTTTCTCAACAAGTTCTGGTTCTACAGGGTGACGCTTAAAGTAGGAGACCATCACGGCTACGGTTACAATAAGCAAGATACAATAGAGCGTCACAAATAAAGCGAATAAGATTCCGACGTTATTAGCGTGAGTGGCGGCGTCACTGGTTTTTAAGACATTGACAATGGTATAGGGTTGTCTGCCTATACAGCTAAAGCACCACCCGGCCTCAATTCCGATAATCGCAAGAGGTCCTCCGCCTACAAAGAGAGCAAGCATCCATCCGGGGAGCTCTTTTTTCAGAATCCATCTCCAGAAGATCGCGAAGAAGGATAAGCCTATAAGCATGGTGCCGATTCCGACCATGACGTTGAACAAAGTATGGACGAAAAGGGGAGGCCATAGCTCTTCAGGATACTCTTTGAGCCCTTTGACTTCGGTGTCAAAGCGGTCACCTGCCAGAAAACTTAAGGCATAAGGAATTTCAATCGCATATTTTACTTCTTCATCTTCACGTGATGTCCAACCTCCGACAGAGAGGGGGGCATGTGTAGTGGTTTCAAACAAACCTTCTGCTGCCGCTAATTTACGAGGATTGTATTCATGGAGCATCTGAGCCGTTTCGTGTCCGTTTATGGCTGTAGCAAGAGACATGATTGCTCCAATGTAGATCGCAAGCGTAATGCTCTTCTTATGGTAGCGGCGTTCCTGATCTGTGATCGTACTTTTAAGCAAGCGAGCTGCTGCGATGGATCCAACAAGAAAGGCAACGGTCATATAGGCAGATACCGTAACGTGGATAGCGGTAACGGCAAAACTCGGATTAAAAAAGGCGCGCCAAGGATTCACGTTTATGACTTCTCCGTTAGCATTCATTTCAAAACCGGCCGGTGTGTTCATCCAGGCATGAGCATCGGTAATTAAAATAGCTGATGCAGCGGCCCCAATGGCCACAGAAATGATACTGATTAAGCGAAGCGGGGTCGGTAATCGATCAGCTGCATAGAGGTAGATCGACATAAAGACGGCTTCTATTAGGAAAGCAAAGATCTCAATTTGGAAAGGTAAGGCAATGACTTGCCCGACGATTTGCATGAATCCAGGGAATAAGAGAGAAATTAATACCCCTACTATGGTTCCTGATGCAATCGCAACAGCTAATAAGATGGCAAAGCCTTTTGTCCATCGCTTTGCCATGATCTTGTAATCTTCGTCTTTGGTAATGATATACATAAGTTCAGCCACGATAATCATCAGGGGCACACCTACCCCGATCGTGGCATAAATAATGTGAAAGCCAAGAGACGTGCCAAATAGAGCACGTGCCAGCATAACTGTATCCACCACTACTCACCTCATTATTGGTTTCGATGTCAGTTTAGTTATGCCGATACCTTTTGGAATTTATGCATGGATTTGGAGGGTGTTCCAAGTGGGTGAATCGTTGTTTGTCGTACGGAGGATAGGGGAATGAAAGATGCAGGAGGGATTAAGATGGCAAAAATCATGGTCATGTATCCGCCCCCGACGGATCAACAAGCATTTAAAGATTATTATGAAGAAATCCATATGCCTTTAGCCAATTCGATGGAGGGTGTCATCAACACCGTCATCCATTCCGTTTCTCATTCTGTTCATACGAAACAGGATGTGTATCAAGTGACTGAAATTGAATTTGACAACAAAGACCGTTTACAAAAAGCTTTGGCATCTGATCAGTGGCAGAAGGTACAAGCGGACGTAGACAATCTTATGCAGTACTTAACAGAAGCTCCGGGCATGATTATTACAGATTAAACAAAAACCCGGTTTTAGCGCCATGCTAAAACCGGGTTTTGTAGATTATTTGGAAAGACGCTCAAAGCGGCTTAAAGCACTAAGAGTACCTTCTGTAAGGATACCACTCCAGTGCTGGTAAGCTTTCTCCCAAGATTCTGGATAATCATTCCACTCCCATGTAGGCGTTAGCTTTCCATTCTCTTCGATCTTCTCTACAAAGAAATCCAAGTTGTCTTCGACTTTAAAAGACGGAATTCCAAAGTCAGGAGAGCCAGGGGAGGGGATAAATTTAAGTGGGAATGGTACATAGTTCTCCCAATTCTCCCTATCCAATTTAACGAGCGATTGAACAGCTTTCGTTAATTGTCGCTCTACCTTTTCAGTGCGCTGAGATGGAACCATCGCGAATAGACGCAAATAACAATACACCTCATGTTCAGAATCGAAGGACTCTAAGCTTAGGAAATGCTGGATCGCTTGATCGATTAACTTTGGAATATGTAAGGCAGTTACGTATTCTTCAAATAAGTACAAGTAGCCAATTAACTCAGCACTAGGATTCCCCCAATTCGCATCAATCCAAGACATTCCGTTCTCATGGACCGTCCACCAGAATGCATGAGGAAAATCGTTACTTTTCTCAGGTACAGCCAACCAACCTTGTCTTTCTTCTAAAAATGAGTATTCCAAATAACGAATCGCCTCGCGGATCATTGTATCTGCCTTAGGCTCCTCCGCAAACCGAACCAAGTGCTGAAGTGCCACCGACGTTGCAATCGGGGACGAATCAGGCAACTGAATATCCGGCTCTAAGCCATTGCCAAAACCCCCATCCACGTTCTGATAGGCATGAAGGGCATTTAAAACATCATCAGCCGGCCCATTCTCAAACTCATGTGCAAACAAAGCCTGCTCAAGCGGCCGCCCATTCATCATGACCCAATTGCGCGCCCGTTTAAAAGCCTCCTGTGATAACTGTTTCATGAAAATCCTCTCCTTTTTCTCTATTGTATCATCTCTTTTGGCATACGCCTTTTGTAAAATTGGTTTTGATTTTAAATGGTTTTATATCGCCTTTTTATATCGAACATTTGGAATTGAGATCGTTGGTTTTTTGTATCTAAAAAAGCTTGCGTTCCTTCCATCCCACATTACGTGGAGGCGTTATTCAAATTTAAGGTAGGGCTTGCCCGGGGACGGCGAGACTCCCGCGGGAAGTGGAGCCTAGGCTAGTTCCAGCGTGGAGGACCTAGCGCGATAAGTCATCTTTTTTCCAAAGGCTAAACGCCTTTTCCAAAAAGCTGTCTTATCCGTACGGTCCTAGGCACCACGCTTGCACATTTCAATCTAGGTGAGACCCCGGAAGCCGGCTTGCCGGCTGAGGAGGCTCACCAGCTCCCCACAGGAAAGCGAGTGGTTTCCAGGACCACCTTACACTCAATTTCGGCAAACGGAAACACTCCCTTCATTTCGGAAGATGGAGCTTATTGAAATTCCAATAAATGAGGGGGATGGAACACACCCTAAATGACACAAAATAGCTATAGCAATTTATCTTTAATAGTAGGAGTAATGTGTATGAAGGACAAACGGTGGGACTTATTTGCTCTAGCGTCCATCCCCCTCATGATGACGCTCGGGAATTCAATGTTAATCCCCGTACTCCCCCTGATGGAGCGGGAAATGAACATCACGTCTTTCCAGTCTAGCTTAATCATCACCATTTATTCAGTAATAGCGATTCCCCTCATTCCCGTGTTTGGCTACCTGTCTGACAAATGGGGGAGGAAGAAAATTATCATTCCAAGTCTAATTACGGTCGCAGTAGGAGGAGGGATTGCAACGGTTGCAGCCTGGTTGATGGAGAATCCCTACTGGCTTATTTTAGTTGGACGATTCATACAAGGGATTGGGGCTTCAGGGGCGTTCCCTGTTGTAATTCCAACCGTTGGGGATATGTTTAAGGATCAAAAAGAGATCAGCAAAGGGCTTGGAATTATTGAAACAGCGAATACATTTGGGAAGGTGCTTAGTCCTATACTAGGTGCATTGTTGGCTGTGGTGGTTTGGTATTTTCCATTTCTGTTTATTCCGGTCCTTTCTCTCGTTTCGATTCTGCTGGTCATGTTTCTTGTAAAGGTTCCAAAGGATAAGGAAGAGGAGAAGAAATCAACGATTGGTCAGTTTGTGAAGAATACAAAGGATTTAATTAAAGAGAACAAGCACTGGATCTTTTCTGTTTTTATAACAGGTGGGGTGCTTATGTTTGTTTTATTTGGTTTATTGTTTCACTTCTCAAATGTATTAGAAGATGATTTTAAGAAGCTAGGGGTAACGAAAGGTTTCTATTTAGCTGTTCCTCTCCTTTTTCTGTGCATCGCTTCCTATACGTCTGGGTGTAAGATTGGGGAGAATAAAACGTTTATGAAATGGATGATTGTAGCAGGGAACAGCGTGGCAGCTCTTAGTTTCTTGTTTGTCAGGGGTGATACAGGATTGCTGGTCTTTTTACTCCTCTTATCAGTAGCTGGAGCTGGCATTGGGGTAGCTTTACCCTGTATGGATGCCTTTATTACAGAAGGGATCCCTAAAGAAGAAAGGGGAACCATTACGTCGATCTATAGCAGCATTCGTTTTGTAGGCGTGGCTGCCGGTCCTCCTGTGATTGCAATCTTTATGAAAGAAGCGCCTGGATTGATCTATTATAGCTTTGCGGCTTTATGTGTTGTTCTTGTTTTGGTCAATTGGCTATCCCTTGATTCAAGTGAAAAGAGCTAATCCATTGGATTAGCTCTTTTGAATTTCGTTTGCGACCATCCAACCGGATAAGGAAGTTCCGAGTGTCCCCGCTCCAGGGAAAACCGTATCTCCGCAAGCATAAACTCCTTCAAGTCCGGTGTAGATCGATTGGCTCTTCAACCAGCTGAAGCGACCATCTGGAATATACCCTCCTACACGTCCTTTATCACGCTTAACGAAACGTTCAAATGTAACAGGGGTTCCTGGCATCAAAACATCAATGGTCGATCTGAATGAAGGGAAATATTGTTCAATGCCAGTTAGAATGCGTTCTGTATAGGTTTCTTTTAATGCTTCGTAGTCATCCCGTTTCCACCACTGGGCAACTTCGGTATGCGTTGAGATGGTGATGGCCCTCTTGTTTTCTGGAGCCATTCTCCGGTCGTTTTTGCCAGAAAAGGAGAGGAGGAATTGATTTCCCTCTGATAAAGGTTTGTTTTGATCCTGAATAATCTGGTGATAAAGCACATCTCCTGGGTAAACGTCTTCAACACCAAGGTAGAGCATAAAGGCTCCCCAGGAAGCCGTTAAATCATCCTTTTGTACAACAGATTGTTTGTGTACGGAATCCTCGAACAGATGGTGGAAATTATGGAGGGAGTTATTTAAGATGACCCTACCCGCTTGATACTGGCGTTCCCTTCTGCTTGAGACCATCCAGCCGTCCACTTGGGGGACAATCCGTTGTGCAGGTCGTCTGAGTAACACATCCCCACCATTTGCTTTAATGGAGTCAGCTAATTTCTCGGCGATGGTCGCGAGTCCTCCTTCGACTGAAAAGGCCCCTTTATGAAAGGTTTGAAGGGCCGCATAACCTAAGAAAGCCGGGCAATGAGCCGCTGTTGTTTGAACACTGTCCATCAGTTGACCATTTAAGAAAGACAGAAACATTTCGTCTTGATGGAGGTTATAGGCCTTCAAGCGATCCATAACGGTTTGGGTCAGGTACGGCGTAAGGGCAACCGAATTAGCATTAACGTACTTGAAAAGCTTCGGCCAATCTCTCCATCTATTGGGCGGGAAGACAGGGAGGTCCAGAAGAAGCCGATCAATTCGTTCGCCAATTTTAAACACTTCATTGTAAAAGCGCTTGACTTGCTCGCTGCGATTAGGGAAAACACGGTCTACTTCTTGAAACCAACGTTCCGTTTCCTGGTAATAGTGAATGGTATCATGGGGCGTGTAAATATTCATGATCGTATCAAGCGAAGTCATGGGCGGTAATTCTACATCCAGTTCCTCAAAGAGACGCTTCAAAACACCGCCTTCTTCAAAACCCATCCCGACCGTTGCACCGGCTCCGAAGCGATACCCATGTCGGTCAAATTTGCCTGCACATCCACCAAGTTCATTAGAAGCTTCAAGGACCCCAACGGAAAACCCAGCCTTCGCTAACAAAGCAGCAGACGTTAATCCGCCAAATCCAGCCCCAACCACAATCACATCATACCGCTCCATTCCCTCACCCCTTTCCATACTTTCCAAACATTATACAACACCCCAGTAACCCTGTCTCACGTTAGTAGGCTAAAGGGTGTCAGGCACGCTATGATGCTTTAGAGCAGTGCAGGGTGTCTGACACCCTGCACTGCTCTATTGTGTTAAAGCGGGTGACTTTGTTTTAAGTGGGAGGTGTGATACGTTTGGGGAAGATTGTTTTAGTAGAAGAAGGAGGCACTCACATGCCGAAGCATCATTTTCAACTTACTGCACAGTGGCCTGGTGGCCGTAATACAGTGGGGGAGATCGAAACAGATCGACTTAAAACAGAAATTTCAATTCCGCCTGAAATGGACGGACCAGGGATCGGGACTAATCCTGACGAAATGCTCTTAGGAGCGGCTGCGACGTGCTATATCATCACCCTCGGGGCAATGATTGAGCGCGCTGAGCTTCCGCTAAACGAAATGAGCATGACCTCAGAAGGAATTGTAGATGTAACGAAAGGCGTCATTTCATATGATGAAATCATTCATCGTCCCGTCGTTTCTCTGAAAGAAGAGGCAACAGAGGAACAGTTTGAGAAGCTTAAAAAGCTCGTTGAAAAAGCTGAATCAAGCTGTATGATCTCTCGAGCAGTAAAAGGGAATGTAAAGATTTCTCTAGATCCAACTCTTACTGTAAAATGATTCACTGCACTAAAGCGGCCCAGTGTGTCTGACACCCTTCACTGGTTTACAGCGCGAAAGGGTGTCAGACACCATTTAGCACTTTAGAGCAGGGAAGTGATTCGGCCAGATAGCGGTGTCTTTTCGTTGCGTGTGGTTGTAAAATAAATTATAGTGTAGGTGTACAATCGTATTTTGATAATCGAATAGTTCCTTCGGGGTCGGGTGAAAATCCCAACCGGCGGTGATCAAGCTTTTGCCTTGCTAGCCCGCGACCCGCAGAGTACGCTTTGCGGTTGATTTGGTGAGAAACCAAAGCCGACGGTTAAAGTCCGGATGGGAGAAGGAATAGGAGTAGACTTTACTGGTGATAAGTATAAAACCAGCCGTAGTCAGAAAATTCTGGACGTATGTCCGTTTTTTTAAAACACTCACATGAGACCCTGGGGCAAGTGTATCTTCCTCAGGGTTTTTTATATGGACAAAGATAAGGAGGTGGGAATGTGAACCAGGACGAGAGGTATATGAGAACGGCAATTGAAATGGCTCAGGCCACAATCGGGCAGACCTCCCCGAATCCATCCGTTGGTGCTGTAGTAGTGAAGGATGGAGAAGTGGTTGGTATGGGAGCGCATTTGAAAGCAGGCCATGCCCATGCTGAGGTCCATGCGCTAGATATGGCTGGACGAGATGCTGAAGGTGCAACCATTTATGTAACCCTTGAGCCATGTAGCCATCATGGAAGGACACCTCCATGTGCCGACCGGATTGTAGAAGCCGGAATTAAGCGAGCTGTTGTGGCGACCCTTGATCCAAATCCACAAGTAGCAGGGAGAGGGATCAAGAAGCTTAGGGAAGCTGGTATTGAAGTGGTCACGGATGTATTAAAAGAAGAGGCTGACAACTTGAACGAAGTCTTTTATCACTTTATATCAACTAAAATACCTTATGTAACTCTTAAAAGCGCGATGACGTTAGACGGAAAGATTGCAACAGCCACAGGTGAGAGCAAGTGGATTACAGGTGAAGAAGCGCGCGCAGATGTCCATAAGGATCGTCATAAGCATGACGCTATTTTAGTTGGTGTGAACACCGTGATAAAGGATCAGCCAAGGCTGACAACACGCTTACCTGACGGTGGAAAGAACCCGATCCGAATTGTACTGGATACACATTTACGCACTCCTATAGAAACTCCCTTAATTCAGGACCCTGAAGCCCCTACTTGGATTATAACGGGGAATCAAGTTGATCAAGTAAAGAAAGAGGCGTATAACGCTTATTCCCATGTAGAAGTCATCACGATGACGAGTCCTACTATAGCGATTGAAGACGTGATGCATCTGCTTGGTGAAAAAGGGGTCACTTCCTTGTATGTAGAAGGCGGAGCAACTGTGAATGATGCGTTTGTACGAGCAGGCATGGTTCAGCAAATGATCACCTACATCGCACCTAAAGTGATTGGAGGGCATGATGCCCCAACTCCAATTGGCGGCCAAGGAATACATTCCTTAGAAGAAGCAATGTCCCTAAAGATCGAAGAAGTGATTCATCTTGGCAACGACATCAAAATCGTATCAAAACCTAATCAATAGAGGTGAAACGATGTTTACTGGAATTATTGAAGAAGTAGGTTCTGTGAAAGGAATCAAAAAAGGGCAAGAAGCAATGGAAATAACCGTTGATGCTAAAACGGTAGTAGAAGATGTACATCTCGGGGATAGCATTTCCGTAAACGGCGTATGCTTAACGGTAACGGATTTTACTCAGACAGAAGCGCGGTTTGATGTGATGCCTGAGACGTTCCATGCTACAAACTTAAATGAGCTCGGCACCGGGAGTCCTGTGAACCTTGAGCGCTCCATGAAAGCTGATGGTCGTTTCGGTGGTCATATGGTTTCAGGACACGTTGATGGTGTGGGCACCATAACGAGTAAGAAACAAGAATCCAATGCCATTTACTATACGATCGAACTGCCGGAAGAGCTGATGGATTACTTTGTCTATAAAGGATCCGTAGCTGTAGACGGCACAAGCTTAACGGTATTTGGAGTTGAGAACCAAACGATTACGATTTCTCTTATTCCTCATACTGTTGAACACACGGTGCTCGGTAAGAAGGGAACAGGAGACCAAGTGAATATGGAGATTGATATGCTCGGTAAATATGTTGTGAATTTCCTATCGAAACAACAACAGACGAACCCCTCAACCATTACAGCTGGATTTCTAGAAGAAAACGGATTTAAATAATCCTCACAAAAATGGAGTGAACGAATATGTTCGATTCGATACAAGATGCACTAAACGATTTGAAACAAGGGAAGGTCGTCATTGTTTGTGATGATGAAGATCGTGAGAATGAAGGAGACCTTATTGCCCTTGCTGAACACGCCACCCCTGAAGTCATTAATTTTATGATCACCTACGGGAAAGGGCTCGTGTGTACACCTGTAACAGAAGAACTTGCTGATCGCTTAGAACTGTTTCCGATGGTTGAGCGCAACACAGACCCTCACGGTACAGCGTTTACGGTCAGTATTGATCACAAAACAACTTCAACCGGAATATCAGCTGCAGAGCGCTCCGTCACGGTTCAACAGCTTCTAAGTCCAGAGGCAAAATCACAAGACTTCAAACGACCAGGTCACGTCTTCCCTCTCTTAGCTAAAGAAGGAGGCGTGCTTAGACGAGCAGGTCATACAGAAGCCGCAGTGGATCTAGCGAAGCTAGCAGGTGGACAACCGGCTGGTGTCATCTGTGAAATTATTAAAGACGACGGTGAAATGGCACGCGTACCAGATCTTCGTAAGATGGCAGACGAACATGATTTAAAGATGATTACGATCCAAGATCTTATTCAATATCGAAACCGTGAAGAAAAGCTAGTCCAGCGTGAAGTAGAAATTAATTTACCGACTGAATACGGAGAGTTCCGAGCTGTTGGCTATTCAAATGAGATTGATGGCAAAGAACATGTGGCCCTTGTGAAAGGGGACATTCAACCAGATGAGCCAACTCTAGTCCGTGTTCATTCAGAATGCCTAACAGGTGACGTATTCGGTTCGTATCGATGTGACTGTGGACCACAGCTGCATGCTGCTTTAAAGCAAATTGATGAAGCTGGTAAAGGGGTCCTTCTTTATATGCGTCAGGAAGGTCGTGGCATTGGTCTTCTGAACAAGATGCACGCTTATAAATTGCAAGAACAAGGACTGGATACAGTCGAAGCGAATGAAAAGCTAGGTTTCGCAGCAGATCTTAGAGACTATGGTATTGGAGCTCAAATCTTAAAAGACCTTGGCATTACTCAATTAAACTTACTCACGAACAACCCTAAGAAAATTACAGGTCTAAAAGGGTATGGTCTAGAAGTTGTCGACCGCGTTCCGATTCAAATCGAAAGACGCGAAGAGAATGAGCGGTATTTAAGCACAAAACAATCCAAATTAGGACATCTATTTCACTATTAGGAGGACGTAAACATGGGACAAACATTTGAAGGCAACTTAGTTGGTACAGGTTTAAAAGTAGGAATTGTTGTTGGACGTTTCAATGATTTCATCACAAGTAAATTAAACGAAGGAGCTCAAGACGCCCTTAAGCGTCATGGGGTAGCAGAAGAGGACGTAGACGTAGCTTATGTACCAGGCGCTTTTGAAATCCCGATGATCGCAAAACGCATGGCGGATACGGGGAAATACGACGCAGTTATTACACTTGGAGCCGTTATTCGTGGATCTACTCCACACTTTGATTACGTTTGCGGAGAAGCGGCCAAAGGAGTTTCTCAAGCTGCGATGCAGACAGGAGTTCCTGTTATTTTCGGAGTCATTACAACGGAAACGATTGAACAAGCGATTGAACGTGCGGGTACAAAAGCTGGGAATAAAGGATTTGAGGCAGCTACAGCTGCGATCGAAATGGCTACGCTAAACAAATCGTTTGAAGGATAAGGCAGAACAAAAAGAAGGCGCTACGCCTTCTTTTTTACATTTTTTGAAACAAAACAATGGACACGCCCGTAGATTATACTAGAAACTGAACGGTAAGGAGCGTGTTTTCTTGGAAGAACAGTTAGCATACAAGATGAATCGATATATAGACATCACTCATAGGTTGAAAAAGAAGCTAAAGTGGTCAGTCTCTAATAATCAAATCCATATGATGATTGCTTCTATGTATATGGTGAATGAAAAAGAGTTTGATATGGAACGTTTCATACGTCTGAGCGATTATATAAAAGACCAAGTAGGCATGTTTTCAACGTTAAAGTCGCAAGCCAGGTTTACGACGGCCGCTATGCTAGATATTTATTTTGAAGAACCAGAAGAGATGTTTCATAAATACTTAGAAGTATATGAAGGGTTCGTAGATGAGAAGTTTCAGCGCGGGGTCTTCACCTATATTGCCGCTATGGTTCACTTCTTGAAACATAAAGAATTAAATTCACCCCTTGTAGAGCGGGCCCGCTCGATTTACAAAGGAATGCGTGTGGAACATCCATTTCTGACAACGAACACCGATTATCCCCTTTCTGTGCTGTTAGGAGAAGTGGATAAGGAGGAAGAGGCTCTTATTAATTATGTAGAAGCCTTTTACGCTCATTTAAATGAGAAAGGATTTACAAAAGGGAATCAACTACAGTTTCTTAGCCATATTCTTGCCCTTCCTTCAGAGGAGCCGGAGAAAGTGCTGGTTGATCGAATTTTACAAGTAAAATCAGCATTCGTGGAGCATGGTTTAAAAGGAAAACAAGCTTATTATCCTGAGATGGGGATGTTGGCCTTAATGGAAGATGGAACCGAGTATGTAGCTAAGGTGCAACAACTATCCGAAAAGCTCGGAAAAGAGAAGTTGTTCAAATGGTATCCTGAAATGAACGTAAAGGTTGCCACAAATATGGTTGTTAGTGAACGGACAGAAGATACAGGGTTCATAGAAACCAGTTTATATACGGCGGTGGAGGCCATTATCCAAGCTCAGCAAGCGGCAATGGTGGCGGTTCTCGCTAGCAGTTCTGCAGTGGTTTCAAGCGGTGGAGACGGATCATAAAGAAGCGGGCATCCCTTAAGGGTGCCCGCTTTCTTATGCTCATTGTGTTTCCAAAATTTCACGCCGGCCCAGTCCAGTCTATACGTTGCGAACCGGTGGGCTTATGCTTTTGGGATTACATCTAGCTCCAGTCCCCAGCAACTAGTAGACTTCCCTCACCTCTGATCGATAAGTCAACATCGATTCGCGTATGCTCATCGTGTTTCCTTTATCTCACGCCGGCTCAGTCCAGTCTATACGTTGCTAACCGGGGGGCTTATGCTTTTGGGATTAGTATCCGTATCCGCCGCTGAACGCTCCAGCGCCGATAATAATTAGAAGAATAAATAACACAACTACTAAAGCAAATCCTCCACCATAACTGTTAGACATGTGCTCCACCTCTTTGATTTGGAATATGGTATTCTCTCATACCATATGCGTTTCCCGTAAAAGGGGCAGGGCGGGTGTCACGGTTTCACTTTATAAAACAAAGTAAGCCATAAAGGACAGTACGACAGAGGTGATAAGCATTGCAGCAAGAGGGCGCATTGCTTTTGATTTAATACTGGCTAGACTTACGTTAAGTCCGAGGCCACTCATCGCCATGGCCAGTAAGAATGTTGTGACATGTGAAACCCCTGTTAAGAAAGCTTCAGATGTCGGAATGACGTCCCCTAAAAGATACGTCCCTACTAAGCTCATGACGATAAAACCAATTAAGAACCATGGGAAGTTCACTTGTGCCTCTGTCTCATCGTGACGTTTACGACGCATCCAAAATACAAGGATAAAGGAAAGAGGGATTAATAACAGCACCCTTCCTAACTTCGCAAGGAGAGCCATAGCCAGAGCATCTTCGCCAGCCGGTTCAGCTGCTAGTGCCACGTGAGCGATCTCATGCAGGCTCAAACCAGACCATATTCCGTACTGTTCAGCTGATAGGGGAAGAAGTGGACCGATGATGGTATAGGCAATACCAAAGATGGTTCCTACAAGGGCGATAATGCCAACACTTAAGGCAGTGTCTTCTTCTTTAGATTTTAAGATTGGAGACACAGCAGCGATCGCAGCAGCTCCACATACTCCTGTTCCAACGGCCAGAAGCATGGAGATCATTGTATTTGCTTTAAACCAGCGAGACAGGATCATCGTTAAGGTTATAGCTACAATAATCGTGCCAGCTCCTTTAGCTAATAAGCCAAGACCTTCATTTAAAACAACGTCTATGTTGAGTTTCAATCCGAATAAAATAATCGCAACCCGAAGTAATTTCTTCGTGGAAAATTGCAAACCAGAAGCAAGGGCTGTAGGATAACCGAACAATTGGCGAAACAAAATCGCTAACAGAATGGAAGTGGCTAAAGCGCCAATGTACTGAAAGCCTGGTAGCCCAGCCAGTAAAATTCCGAAAGCGGCTAATATAAAGGTAAACCCAATTCCTCCAAGGAACGGAGAACGAGATAAGAATGTATACATAACGTGCACCTCCGTTGATTTATGTTACGCTTGGTAGGTCTATAAGTGAAATAAATCATAATAATATAGGTTATAAGTAATCGCTTATAATGCGAGGTGTTTAAAATGAATGATATGTATAAAGTATTTATTACCGTAGTCGAGCAACAGGGATTTTCGAAAGCAGCGGAACACCTTTACATGACCCAGCCAGCTGTAAGCCAATACATTAAATCATTAGAGTCCAAGATGGGCGTTAAGTTGTTAGATCGAACCTATAAGAAAATGGTTCTGACTAAAGCAGGCGAGATCGTCTATGAGCACGCCAAGCAGATGATTGGGCATCAGGAGACGATGCATCATTTAATTCATGAATTATATAATGAGCCCAAAGGAGAGCTTTCCATTGGAGCAAGCTATACGTACGGGGAATATGTGTTACCACGCATTATTGCACAAATGCGAAAAGAGTATCCGTCGATTCACCCTAAGATTACGATAGGAAATACTCAGGATATCGCTAAACAGGTAGCAGACATGGCGCTTGATATTGGGATTGTTGAAGGAGAGGTGGAAGAGCCTTCTATTGATGTGCATCCGTTTGCTGATGATGAAATGAAGATTGTAGCTTCACACGACCACCCACTAGTACAAAAAGAAGAAGTTACGGTACATGATTTAGAGCAAGCGATGTGGATTACAAGAGAGAAGGGATCAGGAACTCGGGAGGCAACCGAGCGCATGTTTGAAAATGTAGAAATTGACCCAACAGAGCGAATGGAGTTTGGAAGCACCCAAATTATAAAAGAATCGGTGGAGGCAGGACTAGGTCTCACATTCCTATCACTGTGGACGATCCGTAAAGAGATGGCTATGGAAACCTTAGAGGTCATTGATTTGCCAAAAGCCACCTTAAAACGAAGCTTCTCTATCCTCCTGCGCCAGAAACCTATGCACACCAAAGCCACCACCGTCTTCTATAACCTCATACAATCTCACAAATAACCCCGCCACGTGTCAGACACCCTTTATTGCTTTAGCGAGTCATAAGGTGTCAGACACCCTTTACTCCTTTACTCCTTTATTTCGCTAAAGGGTGTCAGGCACCGAAGGGGTGTGCCTCTGGACGCATTGAGAGTTTATAAGTGTGGTGAGGTTTGGGTAGGATGGGGTATAGAATGAAGGAGGAGGTGCCTTATGCAAAAGGTGAACATCGTTTGGTTTCGGCAAGATCTACGCCTGAGTGATCATAAGGCGTTGTATTATGCTTTAAAAGATGCTGAACAATCCAGAGCTAAAGTACTCGGATTGTTTCATATACACCCATCGCTTAATGAATCGTTCACGGTTCGCCATGATTATTTCTTCCGAACGCTTGAGGATCTAATCAACCACGCAGCAGAATATGACTTCCCTATCCACTTTATAACAGGGGAAGTAGAAGAAGCCTTTCAACACTTACTAGACCAAGACTTTGCGATCCGTTCTGTTTTTTATAATAAAGACGAAGTAGGCTTTGGAAGAGAACGGGATCAGAAAGTAAACAAGTGGCTCGAAGCTCAAGGCATAGATGTAGAGAGCTTTGTTGATGCCCATATACATGGGGCTGAAGAAGTTCATAAAAAAGATGGGGGCTATTACAAGGTTTTCACCCCCTATTATCGGATGTGGTCCTCATTAGAAAAGCCCGCCGTATTCAGGGTTGATAAGCAGAAGCTTTCTGAACTTGGGGCAGATTATACCGATCAATTCAAGAGAGGGGAGAAAGCCTTTCGAGACCTCCTCTCCAAATGCACGAAAGAATGGAATCACATAGGGGAACGATCAGCTGTTGGGCGGTTGGCTCATTTTCTCCATCATAAAGTCCATCACTATGAAGAAAATCGAGACTTCCCATCGAAGAATGCTACGAGTATGATTTCTCCTTATTTGAAAAATGGCGTCCTTTCCCCGCGGACCGTCTATCACAAAGCCATGGAGATTAAAGAAGATAACGGAGAGTCGAAAGGGCTTGAGACGTATATCT
Organism: Pontibacillus sp. HN14; assembly: GCF_021129245.1. Lineage (NCBI taxonomy): Bacteria > Bacillati > Bacillota > Bacilli > Caryophanales > Bacillaceae > Pontibacillus > Pontibacillus sp. HN14. Next base: position 38,890 of record NZ_JAJOLR010000002.1, read on the forward strand.
CTGAAATTGCCTGGCGGGATTTTTATAATATGATTTATTATATTTATCCAAACAGCAAGGACGAAGAAGTCAGCGATCAATACCAGGGAATTGATTGGAACCAGGATGAAGAGTACTTTGAGAAGTGGAAGCAAGGGCAGACCGGATATCCGATTGTGGACGCGGCTATGCGTCAGTTGAATACCATCGGGTGGATGCACAATCGTCTAAGGATGGTCGTGGCTTCATTCCTGACAAAGGACTATTTGATGGACTGGAGAAAAGGGGAACGATATTTCGAAGAATGCCTCATTGATTATGATGCTTCCTCAAATATTGGCGGCTGGCAATGGGCGGCCTCAACTGGAACAGATGCTGTCCCTTATTTCCGCGTATTCAATCCAACCAGACAATCTGAACGGTTTGACCCAGAAGGAACATTTATCAGATCCTACCTTCCTGAACTAAAAGATGTTCCGAAGAAATATATTCATGAACCATCCAAAATGTCGGATGAAGAACAAAACCAGTACAACTGTAAAATAGGGGAAGATTATCCAGAACCAAGCGTTGATCATAAAACGATGCGAAAGCGTGCGATCGAAGTATTTGAACAGCGCAAAGATTCATGAAGGCAGACTCACTTTTGCAATTTCTACTCCTAAAACCTTGCCTCTATCTCTTTGACTAGGCAAGGTTTTGAAAATATGAAATAATAAGAAAATAGAAAAAAGAAAAGGATTATGGAGGGAAATGAACCATGAAACCAACGGAACAACAGCTACAAAAGTATGCAGATCTTGCTATACATACAGGGGTTAATTTACAAGAAGGCCAAGCGTTAGTGATTAATTCGAGCGTGGAGAATGCCGATTTTGTAAGAATCGTTGCCAAGCGAGCTTACGAGGCAGGAGCGAAAGATGTACACGTTCGTTGGTCAGATGAAGATTTAACGTACTTAAAAATGAAGAATGCTCCCATGGAAGTGTTAGAGAATGTACCCGGTTGGAAAGTAGACGAGGTCATGAGTTATGCCAAGGACGGAGCTTCTGTTCTTTCAATCTATGCGCCGAATCCCGATCTACTGAAAGACATCGATCCAAATCGCGTGGCAGCAGCCAACAAAGCAGGCGGCCAAGCCATGAAGGAATACCAGCAATATGTGATGAATGACAAGATTACATGGTCAATCGTCTCTGTTCCAACAGTAAATTGGGCGAAGAAGATTTACCCGAGTGCTACAGAAGAAGAAGCGATGGATCAGCTATGGGATCAAATCTTTAAGATCACACGAATTGATCAGGACGATCCAATTGCAGCGTGGGAAGAGCATAACGCAACGTTACGAAAAGCCCGTGCTTACTTGAATGAAAAGCAGTACAAAAAGCTGGTATATAAAGGGCCAGGAACAGATCTCTCTCTTCAATTAGTGGATAACCACATTTGGCATGGAGGAGATACGAAATCTCAAGACGGGGTGAAGTTTAATCCGAATATGCCGACTGAAGAAGTATTCACAATGCCACATAAAGACGGAGTCAATGGCACCGTAACAAGCACGAAACCATTGAATTATGCAGGCAATCTAATTGAGAACTTTACATTGAAATTTGAGAATGGAAAAGTTGTAGACTTCAAAGCAGAACAAGGCGAAGAGACGTTAAAACTTCTTCTTGATACCGATGAAGGAGCTCGCCATCTAGGTGAAGTAGCGCTTGTTCCTCACCATTCTCCGATCTCTCAATCAGAGCTTATCTTCTTTAACACGTTGTATGATGAGAATGCATCTTGTCACTTAGCTTTAGGAGGCGCTTATCCTACAAATGTAAAAGGCGGTTCTGATATGAGTGAAGAAGAAAAAGCCAAGCACGGGGTTAATGAGAGTATGGTCCATGAAGACTTTATGATGGGGTCTGCTGAGATGGATATTGATGGGGTCTATGAAGATGGTACGTCTGAACCGATTTTCCGAAACGGAAATTGGGCCATTGATTTTGAATAAAGCATAACGAAAAAGTCCAAACCTTGTGTTTGGGCTTTTATTTGTGTCTTCTTTTTCTTATAGTGAAGGTATTCACATGGTTCCTGGGGTGTTGGGGACTCTAAAAAGATACACCAGATAAAGGATGAACAAGATGAGTGATAAACAAGTAGAAGATTATTTACAAAATGGGATCTATGGTACGCCTGAAACAAAGCCTGGAGAGAGGAAGCGTTATTTAGGTACCATTCGAGAACGTGTCGTGTTCGCGCTGACGAAGGGACAGGTTATGAAGGGGAAAGGGGCTATAGAGATGGAGGAGGTTATGAAGAATAACCCGAAAGCCCATCTTCTCCTCAATGGTAAGATTAGTTCCCGTTATTATAAGGCCTACCGAGATAGTGCTTTAAAACACGGACTTGAATATACGGTAATTAATAACCGAGAAGCCAATTCTGACCTCGGAGCTGTCCTCACGTATGAGCACGCTGTAGATGTAGAGGAGATTTTTTTACAAGAGGAGGTAACCGGTACGAGCCCTGAAGTGAAGGGGAATATGGTGAAGCGCTTCCTTAATTTCTTAAGAAGGAAACCATAATTTGGTTTCGGCAGTGCTTGCTTTGGGAAGATGTCTTATAGACTAAGACGAAGGAGTGACTCTGTGAGCACATTAGATTGGTTACAAAAGCAAATCAACGAGGTAGTAGAAGAGCTGGATCTATCCCCTTCTGTCTATCAAATCTTAAAGGAACCCAAGCACTGCATTAAAATTTCGATTCCTCTTGAAAGAGACGACGGAACGATCGAGACCTATACAGGTTTTCGCTCCGTTCATAGTGACCTCTTAGGTCCTGGTAAGGGTGGCATTCGCTTTCACGAAAATGTAAGTGAAGAAGAAGTTGTGGCTCTCTCCATGTGGATGACGATGAAAACATCCATTTTAAAACTTCCTTTTGGAGGGGCCAAAGGTGGCGTTCAAATTGACCCAAGTACATTATCAAAACGTGAACTACAGCGGCTAAGCCGCCAATACGTTCAGCAGATCGAACCGGTTATTGGACCTCAAAAAGATATCCCGGCACCAGATGTGAACACGAATGGTCGTGTCATGGGCTGGATGATGGATGAGTTCTTCAAATTAAGAGGCCGCAATATTCCTGGTTTCATCACAGGGAAACCTCCAGTTGTTGGTGGTTCTGAAGGTCGCGTAGAGGCAACAGGCCGTGGCGTGGTCATTAACATATTAGAAGCGCTGAAGAAGTTAGATATGGATGCGGAAGAGTCCACAGTAGCTATTCAAGGCTTCGGCAATGTAGGTTCGGTTACAGCCAAATCTCTTTACGAAAAAGGGATGAAGGTGACGGCTATCGCCGATGTGGATACGCTCGTCTATGATGAGAGCGGTTTAGACATTCCGGATATGCTAGAGTATATGGAAGAAAATGAAACGTTAAAAGGGTATACAGACGAGAAAGATCCAACAGAGATCTTTGATGTCGAGTGTGACATCTTCATACCCGCGGCGCTTGAAAACCAGTTAACGAAAGACACAGCACCGAAGATTAAAGCCAAGATTGTAGCTGAAGCAGCAAACGGTCCAACAACGGAAGAAGGCGACGATATCCTGGCAGAAAACGGGGTGTTCGTCATCCCGGATATTCTTTGTAACTCAGGTGGCGTGATGGTTTCTGCATTTGAATGGATGCAAAACGATATGCACGACCACTGGGCGAAAGAAGTCGTTAACGAGCGCTTAGATAAAGACATGTCTATTGCGTTCCAGGAAGTTTATGATATGAAAGAAGATATTGATAAAAGTATGCGCCACGCTGCCTTCTACTTAGCAGTGAAGCGGTTAGGTGATGCGATGTACGCACGTGGATGGGTTGATTAATTCAACCCATTCTTTTTTTTTGCCTGATTCCGTCAAGAATCTATAAAAGTATATCTCAAATGCAAGATTTTTGAGTTCAATCGGTTTGAAAGCGTTTAAATATTCTTCAGAGAGGAATAAGACCTAAGTCATGGTCATTATTTAATGCTTATTTCAGCACAGATTTTATACATATTTCAACAGCGTTCGGCGGTGGCAAAACATTAGGGAGGTTATTTATTGAATATTAAACGAGTTGTAACAGCAGGGGCGTTAAGTGCTTCTTTGCTTATTCCAAGTAGCATTACATTTGCAGACAATCACGGAGAGAAAGTGATGAAGCCAACAGTACAAACGGAAGCGGTTGAGCTTAGAGCAACGCTTGATAAACTGTTCTCTGAGCATGTGTACTTAGCGATGACAGCGATGAGGAAAGGGGCAAACGGAGACCCTGACTTTGAAGAAGCTGCAGAAGCTTTAAATGGAAATACAGAAGATTTAACAATGGCGATGGCCAGTGTTTATGGAGTGAACGCCGGTGAGAAGTTCAATCAATTATGGAGTGATCACGTTGGGTACTTCGTAGATTATGTAAAGGCTACGGCTGCTGAGGATGAAGATGCGAAAGAAGAAGCGCTTGCTAACCTTTCTGATTATAAAGAAGAATTCTCTACGTTTATTTCAAACGCTACCAATGGACAGCTTAAAGCTGAGGCATTAGCTGAAGGGTTAGAAACGCATAAAGATCAGCTAATCAGAGGCTTTAACGAATTTGTAGAAGGAGACTATGAAGCAGCTTACGAGACTCAAAGTGAAGCCATGGAGCATATGTATATGACGAGTAAGGGGCTCTCAAGTGCGATTGTGAATCAATATCCTGACAAGTTCAATTCGACGAAATCAGTTACGAAAGCTGCCCAGCTTCGTTCTGATTTAGATTTCTTGTTGTCTGAGCACTTTGCGCTTGCTCAACAAGCGATGCAAAATGGCATCCAGGGAGCACCGGAATTTGAGGCAAATCTTAATACGCTAAATGCGAACACAGATGAGCTAGCTGCGACCATTGGCTCCGTCTATGGAGATAAAGGAGAAGAGAAGTTCAAGAAGCTTTGGAGTTCTCATATTCAATATTTCGTTAATTACGTGGTGGCAACAGGGGAACAAGATGAAGAAGCACGTCAGGACGCGTTAGATGAGCTGGATGAATATCGTGAAGACTTTTCTTCCTTTATGAGTACAGCAACAGATGGTGGCGTGCCGGCAGATGGACTTGCCAAAGGTCTTCAAACACACGTTAAACAACTAACGGGAACATTCGATGCGTATGTAAATGAAGATTATGACAAAGCTTGGGAAATCGCCCGTGAAGGATATGGCCACATGTTTACTCCAGCGAAGCTATTTAGCAGTGCGATTGTGAAGCAATATCCAGATCTATTTACAACAGAAATGGATGGCCCAACCGTTTCAACTCCTGCGGTTGAACTTCGCGCAACCCTTGATCGTTTATTCTCTGAGCATGTGTATTTAGCGATGACAGCGATGCGTAAAGGAGCAAACGGGGACGAAGACTTCTCCCAGGCTGCTGAAGCGCTTAGCAAAAACACAGATGATTTAGCCATGGCCATGACAAACGTATATGGAGAAGACGCTGGCGAACAATTTAAAGACCTGTGGAGCGACCACGTTGGTTACTTCGTTGATTATGTAACAGCAACAGGTGAAGGCAACGAAGAAGCCAAGCAGGAGGCATTAGATAACCTTTCTGACTATAAAGAAGAATTCTCTCAATTCATCTCTACTGCAACAGATGGAAAACTAAAAGCGGAAGGTCTTGCTGAAGGGCTTGAAACTCATAAGGATCAACTTATCGATGGATTTGAAGCATTCGTTGATGGAGACTATGAGAAAGCGTATATGATTCAGAGTAATGCGATGGAACACATGTATATGACCAGTAAAGGTCTGTCTAGTGCGATCGTAAGCCAGTTCCCTGAAGAATATAACGAAACGAAAGCGATGACACCTGCGGCTGAGCTTCGTTCCCGCCTTGATTTCCTTCTGTCTGAGCACTTTGCCCTAGCTCAGCAGGCGATGCAAAACGGCATTGAAGGAGCACCAGAGTTTGATGCCAATGTTAAAACCCTATCTATGAATACAGAAGAATTGGCTTCTGCCATTGGATCTGTTTACGGGGATGAGGCAGGCGAACAATTTAAAGATCTGTGGAGCTCACATATCGGCTACTTTGTTGATTACGTAAAGGCAACAGCCAGTGATGATGAAGAAGCGAAACAAAAAGCCCTTGATGAGTTAGATGACTATCGTAAAGACTTCTCTCTATTTATGGATCAGGCAACAGACGGTCGCGTTCCATCTGCTAAATTGGCACAAGGATTGGCAGTGCACGTTGACCAGTTGACGAAGACGTTCGATAAATACGTCGACGAAGATTATGATGCGGCATGGAGAATTGCGCGTAGTGGATATGGTCATATGTTTACGCCGGCTAAACTATTCAGTGGTGCGATCGTGAATCAGTATCCTGAACAATTTGAAACGGAAGATAAAGAACCAGTCGAAGAAGCTATGTTTGAAGATGTACCGAAAGACCATTGGGCTTATGAACCAATTCAGGCCCTTGCTGATCAAGGTGTCGTAAAAGGAGTAGACGAAAACCATTTTGAACCTGCAAGAGAGATCACACGTGGTGAGTTTACAGCCATTCTTGTAAGATCACTTGGGTTTGAAACAGATATGGAAGTTCCATTTGATGATGTGGGGGACACATTTGCAGATGAAGTAGCTGCTGCCTACCAGGTTGGTATTACAGATGGAATATCTGAAACTAAATTTGCTCCTCATCGCTCCATTACACGCCAGGAAATGGCTGTTATGCTAGTTGAAGCCTATGAGGCAAAAATGGGTATGGAATATGAAGTGACTGAAGATTACATGTACGATGATGAAAATGAAATCAATGATTACTTTAACCACTATATCGATGCTGCCAGAGAGCTTGGTATCATGGAAGGGTATAATGGGAATGACTTTGACCCATTAGCAAATGCAAATCGCGGACAAGCAGCGAAAGTGGTTTACATGCTACACAAACAAATTAAGTAAAGAAAAAACCTCACCAACGTCAAGTTGGTGAGGTTTTTTTAATACCGTAATTTCAAAAGCAATTCCCGAATATTCGAATCCTCTAAGATGGTATCACTGTATTTCTTAGTAATTTCAGTTAAGGCCACATCATGGTAGAAAAATTCTTTAAAGAATTTAACCAAAGGCTGTGATTCTGTTTGAATAGCTTGCCAAACGTTTTGTTCAATGCCAGCAAAAATCATCACTTGATGGTCGATGATAAGAATGCGACTTCGTTCTAATGCTTCGTGCATAGAGTTTGGCACTAATACCGACACATTGGTAATGGATGTATTCAGTTCACCGATGGTGTGAACTTCTACCTCTCCTCCATTTCGTTCAAACTCCTCGAGTAACGGCAGGTGTACGCGTAAGTCATCAGCCCACCCCGAAATAATAATGGAATCTGTTGCCTCTTTAATCATTTCCCTTTGAACGGCCTGGATGGATTGATCATCTTTTAATGTCCATACTCGATCATCAGACGGCGTTTCAACGGTAGGGATATTCCGTAAATGTTCAACGTTTGCCTCGAAGTCGGCCTTTAGTTTCTCAATGGTTGATTCAATTGGTAAAGCCGTATATTGTCGTTTCTTATCAACCGTAGATTCTAAAATCATACCTTTTTCACTCATACGATGAAGCACTTCATACACCTTTGAGCGGGGGACGCCAGATCGTTTAACAATTCCCGTTGCATCAAGGGGTTCATTGATAGAAATGAGGGCTTCATATATCTTGCTTTCATATTGTGTAAATCCAAATGGTTGAAGCATCATTCATAGCTCCCTTTTCGTTCGATTCGTTAGCTCTATCTTAGCATATCTGAATTTCTTATGTGAGAAGGACAGGTGGAAGGTGGGGCACCCTGGGGGGTCATAGAATTTGGGCTTGTACTTTCAAGTTTTTGGAGTTACCATTATAGTGGTAACGAAAATGAGAGGGCGGTATGGATGGATAAGCGTGTATATCTATTAACGATCGTTGCCTTTGTAGTAGGCATGGTCGAACTGATTATAGGTGGAATTTTAGACTTAGTAGCGCTAGATCTTGGCGTTACAGTAGGGAAAGCAGGACTCTTAATATCAATTTTTTCTGTCGTATTTGCGATTGCTGGTCCTATTCTCTTAGCCATGACGTCTCAAATCGAGCGAAAGAAACTGACGTTATGGACACTCGTTGTGTTCTTGGTAGGAAATATCATTGCCGTATTTGCGCCGACGTATGCTGTTTTGATGGCAGCCAGAATGGTCTCAGCAGCTAGTGGGGCGCTCCTTGTCGTACTTTGTGTAACACTTGCTTCAAACATTGTCAGCGATGCGTATCGTGCACGAGCGATTGGCATTGTATTTATGGGAATCAGCGGCTCGCTCGTATTGGGCGTTCCCTTCGGGTTAATGCTAGGAAACGCTTTTGGGTGGCGTGCTCCCTTTGTGTTAATCACCGTATTAACATTGCTTTCAATGGCAGGCGTATATTTCTTTATGGAACGCATTGCGCCTAAACCATCAATCCCTATAAAAGAGCAACTGAAGACGCTTAAGGATCACAAGATTCTGTTTGCGCAAATGACCTCCTTTCTATTTCTGGCCGGTCACTTGACGTTATACGGGTATCTAACTCCATTCTTAAAAACGACAATGGGGTTGAACGGAACGTGGGTCAGTATTGTTTATCTGATCTTTGGCGTTGCCGCTGTATTAGGAGGAGGCGTTGGTGGCATGTTAGCCGATCGTTTCGGTACAAAGCCTTCGGTATTAGGGATTATTTCGGTATTTGCCGTCTCCATATTCCTCATACCTTACACGACGTTCTCGTTTCCGCTGTTTTTAATCGTGATGGTGATCTGGAGTATGCTCAGCTGGGCTGTAACTCCTGCTCAACAAAGCTATCTGATTGAATCAGCCCCTGAGTCATCAGATATTCAACAGAGCTTAAATAACTCAAGCCTTCACCTCGGAATTGCTCTTGGTTCGTCCATTGGAAGTATTGTGATTGAACGGGCCTCTGTAGAGTATAACGCAACAGTTGGAGGAGTGTTTATTGTCATTGCTCTAGGAGCTGCTGTATTCTCCATGACGCGCCAACGGAGTGAAGTTGCGGTTGGGGAACGATAGGATATACGGATCGGAGTAAGCATGGATGTTCATAATCCATGCTTTTTTATCTGTGTTAATTGAAAAAATAGTAGAAATTATCCAATTTTTATGAAAAGATAATGGTATTCAAAGAGGATGGGAGAGAATGATTATCGGAAAAATACTGTATAGTGCCTTCGCTCTAGTGCTAGCTATTCCTTTTTCTCGCCTTATCTTTGGTGGAAGCTGGCTGTGGTATATAGGAATGGATACCACTTTAATTCTTATCTACATAATAGGTTTCTTTATGATCTACAATCATATCTTCACGTCATTGAACAATGACAAAATGGCGACCGCAACGAGTAACCCACAAAAGGAAGTGGGGTTAAATTATAGAGATATAGAGTTAACAACCCCAACTGGTCATCCGATTAAGGGATGGTATATTCCTTCAACCCAAGCATCGGTTGGGAATCCAGTCCTTATCTACTCCCATGGCTTCGGCCTCTCCAGGGAGCAATTAGGAGAGTCTTCTTATGAGCAATTTAAGTACTTCGCAGCACGAGGGTATTCGGTCATTACCTTTGAATATCCAATTGGAGAAAGAGAAGGAGCTCATAAGGTTACAGGTGGTGCTCTAGAGAGCGAAGACCTTGCCACGGTTGTGGACTATGCTAAAGAGATGGGGCACGAATTTGTTGGTTTAATCGGGTATTCTTACGGAGGAAATACGTCGCTATACTATGCAGTCAATAAGGTCACACCTTTAGTGGATGCGATTATCTTAGACTCTTCCATTGTTGTGACTCCCTCCATACTTGCGAGGCAATTACATGTTTGGAGTGGGCTTCCTGTCTACATATCGCTTCCTTTTCTATATCTTTTATGGAAGAGAAAGATGGGATTTAGGAAAGACGATCACCCTATACAAAATGTGTTCAAGACCAGTAGTGACATCCCCATCCTTTTCTGGCATGGGACTTCAGATCGGGATGCTTTCTATGAGGTCATTGAAAGTGTTTATTCAAAGCAGTCTCACCCTTTGACGCAACTACGAACGGTCCAGGACGGCGAACATGTAGAACTTCATACCAAGGTCGGTGAATCTGTCTACAATGAACAGACACTCGATTGGTTAACGCAACTGAATACAGAAAAATTAAAGGCTTAGAGTTTTAGATCTCTAAGCCTCTTTTGTATAATTTCTTTCACGATTCTTCTTCAATCAATTTCTTAACGAGCTGTAAGTTCTGGGCTTCTCGTGTTTCATGGAAAGAAGCGAATGGACATCCTATTTCTTCGAGGCGATCTAATGTATTTCCGATATGGAAAGAGGAAGGATCTAATGTCTCCTTGACTTCCTCCCAGTAAAGCGGTGTTGCTACAGTTGCGCCCTCCCGACCTCGAGGGGAATAGGGGGAGATAATGGTCTTACCCTCAGCATGCTGAACATAGTCAATGTAGAGGCGGTTGCCCCGATTCTTTTTTAAGCGTTCGGTTGTAAACAGGTCGGGATGTTGCCCTATCACCAATTGAGCGACCTTCTCAGTGAATGCACGGGTTTCTTCATACGTTAAGCTTCCAGGCTGTATAGGAATATGAACTTGCATGCCTTTTCCGCCGCTTGTCTTAACAAAAGTCAGTAGTTCGAGCCGATCAAATATGGTTTTTAAAAGGGTAGCGGCTTTGATCGCGAGAGGGAAGGCCTCCCGTTCAGGTGGGTCAAGGTCAAAGACAATCTCATCTGGTGCTGTTTCATCCACTTTTTCAAATGGAAGGTGATACTCAATAGCTCCTTGATTCCCATGCCAGAGAAGCGTGGGGAGGTCGTTACAGATCATATAAGTCTCCTCAGATCCCTCTAGTCGGTTAACAAACATTGGCGCATAGTCTGGCAAGTGCTTTTGGAAGAAGGATTCCTCATCGATCCCCTCAGGAAAGCGAATCACCGTTAACTTCTTATCCTTCACAAAAGGCAAAAGATAAGGAGCTACTTTTCGTAAATACATCAACAGATCTCGCTTTTGAAAAGGCGGCCCAGGCCAAAGGGTTTTATCAAGATTCGTATACTCCATTTGTGGAAAAAGGGATAAATCCCACTCCATTTGATCCAAGGTACAGTCTTCTGGGGATAACTCTAGTAAAAATGAATCAAACATCGGCTCTCGTAAATCATTTTTCTGAGCATGGAGGCACCGAACTCCTACGCAGACACCCGTTTGGAGCGTATAGAGATCTCCGGATTTTTGTCCTTTATTTGTAAAGAAAGTTTGAAGAGTTTGTTGACCCTCTGTGGACAGACCGTGTTTCACAGAACCCACATCCACAAGGTTATCCCCTTTATACACAGCTGCATGGAAATAGCCGTTCTCTGGTTTATAAGCGGTAAGCACCGTTTGAATCACTCGCCAATTTTTAATCTTAAGCCAATCATTGCTCCGTTCACCAGGTTTATAGGTACTTTTCTTGTTCTTTGCTACAATTCCTTCTCCTCTGTGCAAGAAAACAAGCTCTTGAATGTCTTTTAAATTGGAGTAGCTGTCCACAATGTGTACACAGTCTTTCCACTTTCCCAGTCTTTTGCGCCTTTCTTGATAAGACTGGCTCATGTAGGTTTCGTTATTTTGTTTAAGAAGGTCGAACGCGACAAAGGTGGCAGGGCGTTCCGCTGCGGCTTGATTTATAGGATCTTTACTTCGCATTCTGTTCCGCTTTTGCAAGAGTGAGAATTGACTTTGAATAGAAGTCGTGAGGATACAGATTTCACCGTCAAGCAAAAGGGGGAGTTCGTTTTTAACGGATGGCGTTTGATCGGCTATTGCTTTAATAATTTCTGGGAACTGATCGGTTAGGTCATTTCCATTTCGACTTGTTAGAGTAACGTTTTCCTTGGTCCAATGGAGTAATGCGCGGAAACCATCATATTTCACTTCATACACCCATGACGGTCCTTCGGGAGTATCTTCAGTGAGCGTTGGAAGCATAGGTTTTAGCATAAGAACCTCCTTTTCCACTAGTGTACCTAACCCTTCCTGATTTACTCGTTTCATCATAAAACAAAGCCTTGTTGCAAACGCTAAAAGAAAAAGAGGGTGAATCCTATGCATACAATGTGGAAAGGGACGATTAGTTTTGGTCTCGTGAATATTCCGGTCAAACTTCATTCAGCAACAGAAAATAAAGATATTAGCCTGCGTCAGCTTCATGATGAGTGCAAATCACCGATTGAATATGAACGTACATGCCCGGTGTGTGAACGTGAGGTAGAGAAAGAAGAAATTGTGAAGGCGTATGAATATGCAAAGAATAAGTTCGTTGTGTTAGATGACGAAGAACTAGAGGAATTAAAGAAGGAGCAGTCTTCTAAAGCGGTTGAGATCATGGACTTCGTTAAGTTATCAGATATAGATCCGATTTATTTTGAGAAAAGTTATTATCTCTCTCCTGATGAAGGAGGGACAAAGGCTTACTCTTTACTAAGGCAAACTCTTACGGATACAGAGAAGATTGGGGTAGCCAAAATTATCATACGATCCAAAGAACAGCTGGCGATTGTAAGGGTGTATGAGAATACATTAGTGATGGAGACCATTCATTATCCTGATGAGGTCAGAGACGTGAAGGAAGTACCGAATGTACCTGAAGAGATGGAGTTAGGGAAAAAAGAATTAGAAACAGCGAAGACACTTGTAGAGCAGCTAACCAGTGACTTTGATCCTGAACAATATAAGGATGATTACCGTCAAGCGCTCCTTGATCTAATCGAGGCGAAGAAGAACAATGAAGACATTTCTACCGCTGAGCCAAAGCCTACGCCGGATAATGTAACAGACTTAATGGAGGCACTCGAGAAGTCGCTCGATAAGAATAATAAGAAAACGAAAAAGAAATCGACGAAGAAGAAATCTGCTAAAACTGGGAACGAACAGAAGTCAACGTCAAAGAAAACATCCTAAACATTACGATTACGTGATACAAGGATTACAATTCAATAACATCCTTCCTAAACCCCCTCTTATATACGAACGGTTGTGGTAACCGTTCTAAAAGGAGGGGTTTGTTATGAAGAGAGAAGCCTATTTCGATAATGCAAAATGGATTTTAATGTTTCTTGTCGTATTCGGGCATGTGATTCAGCCCTTTACGGATCAGCACCCGCTATACAACGTACTTTATAAGTGGATCTATACGTTCCACATGCCTGCATTTATAATCGTTTCTGGATATTTCGCTCAAGCGAAAATGAATAAAACATATGCCTTAAAGTTGGCGAAGAAACTCCTGCTTCCTTATTTAAGTTTTCAAGCTATTTATACAATCTATTATGCTCTCATAGGGAAGTCTGGATGGTGGAAGCCTCCATTTGAGCCGCAATGGGCTCTTTGGTTCCTGGTGAGTCTGTTCTGTTGGCACATTATGCTTTATTGGTATAGACGATTGCCAAAGCACATGGCGATCTTTATATCCATTCAAATTGGTGTCTTAGTAGGATATATGAGTGGGATTGATCATTCGTTCAGTCTGTCGAGAACATTTGTATTCTTCCCGTTCTTCTTAATCGGTCATTGGATTGGCACAGATGAAATGAACTGGTTACGTGAGACAAGAACGAGAGTGTTGGCACTCGGCGTTATGCTTTCTGTCGCACTCGCCATTCTCTTCGCTCCTTCATTTGATACAAGTTGGTTCTTTGGGTCAAAGTCTTACACAGTGCTCAGAATGCCTGAATGGGGAGGCTTTATCCGATTAGCGTGTTATGCGGTGAGTATCTCCATGGCGTTTAGTGTCTTAGCATGGATCCCAACTAAGACCTATTCATGGACAAAGTATGGAGCATATACGCTTTATGTATATTTATTGCATGGTTTCGTGATCCAGTTAATCCGTGAACACGACTTAATTCATGTTTACTCTCCGTATGATGTCATTTATCTTGTGACATTTTCGTTTATTATAATGGGACTATTTGTCTCGAAACCTGCCGTGACGCTCATGACACCGATTCTTCAGTGGAAATCCTTTGGATGGAAGGTTAAGAAGTATCCTGTTAAAGAAGTGGGCTCAGGTTCTACCCATTAGAAAAGAGGCGCTTGAATCCAAGCGCCTCTTTTCTATGCCTGCCTGTTGCATGAAGGTCAAAGAATCAGACAGTTACCCAAGCCATAAACTCTCATCAAACTCTTGCTGTGCTTCTAACGAAATTACGGAATTCTGGTTTCTTCTCAATCAGAGACGGATGCCCGAACTCCATAGATTCAATGATGCTTTCTTCAGAATATCCAGTGAAAAGGGAAAGGGTCTGGATATTCGGTTTACTGGCACCGCGCCAGTTTTTTACCCACTCTTGGGTTTGAAAGAATACGATTAAATGTCTGCGATGAACAGAATACGGGCGTTTGTGTGTCAACTGTTCAACTCTCCTTTTCTTTTGATATAGGTAATGTGAGTTTGGCTGGGTGATTACGTTTTACCTTCCCATTTCTATGAGTCTTAAACCTATTAGAAAGGTGCCTAGAGGTTTAAGTTCACTCATTTAGTGATAAGAAAACAAGTAGAGATTCGTTTAAGCGTGTTGAATTAAAGGAGTGTGTAAAAATGGCAAAGAAAATGTTAATGATCGTAACCAATGCAGGTCGGTTAGATGAAGATCATCAGACAGGCTTATGGCTATCAGAGTTTGCTGAACCCTTTATGGAATTTACACAAGCAGGATATGACGTGACCGTAGCAAGCGTTGCTGGTGGCGAAATCCCAATTGATCCACATAGTATTTCTGGGGAAGAGCCAGACGAATGGGAAGGGGTTATGGAGCCTCTTAAGGATACAGCTGTTCTAAGTGATTTGAACACTGAGGAATATGACGGCGTCTTCTTACCAGGCGGGCACGGAACCATGGTTGACTTCCCAGATAACGAAGCGATCAAGAAAGCCCTGCAGCCTTTCTTTGAACAAGATAAAGTTATCGGTTCCGTCTGTCACGGCACCGCAGCCTTCGTTGGGGTAACGAACCAGAATGGAAAGCCGTTCATTGATGGAAAACGAATAACTGCTTTCACGAATGCGGAAGAGAAAGACCAAGGACTTGATGAAAAGGTGCCTTTCTTGCTAGAAACGCGTCTAACAGAGATCGGAGCAAACTTTATGGCTGAACCGAACTATACCGAACATGTAGAAGCGGATGGAAATCTTGTTACAGGCCAGAATCCACAATCCAGTTTAGCAGCGGCTCGAAAAGTCGTTCAAAAGCTCGGACAATAATGTGTAAACCGTAACCCAATGACAGGAAAAGCCTCTCAGGGGATACGTTTTATAGATAAAGGCAGGGGAGTTTTCCTCTGTCTTTTTTCATGGGGTCTTACTTTAATGAATAGTTTTGTTAAAGTTGATTGTTGATTTTAAACGCCTTCCATATAAGGCTCTAATATGGAGCACCGGAAAGTGAGAATGTTTCCGTTAGCATTAGTCTGAGCGGAAGGTGGTTCGGGAAATCACTCGCTTTCCGCGGCGAGCTGGGAAGCCTCCTCGTTCGCTTGCGCTCTCTGTGGGGTCTCCCCTAGGCTCCTACTGCCGCAGGAGTCTCGCAATTTCCCGAACCACCTTTGCCATAAATGAAAAAACGGAAACATGCCATATTAGGAAGTAGAGTGTTGCATCTACACTTAAATGGTTCACCTTAAGAGGGGAACAATAAAAAAGCCCCGCAAGTATCAACACTTGCGGGGCTGGTATTAGAATAAGAAGTGCGCGACGATTGTAATTACAGGAAGTGTAATCAGGGTACGTTCAATAAAGAGAATAAATAACTCTTTAAAGTTAATCGGAATCTTAGACCCTAATACCACACCACCAACTTCAGACATATAAATAAGTTGTGTAACCGATAGAGCCGCAATGATAAAGCGAGTCATCTCACTTTCGATCGTGCTTCCCATTAAAGCTGGGAGGAACATATCGGCGAATCCAACCAGGATCGTTTCTGAAGCCGCTGCTGCTTCTGGAATTTGGAATAGCTCGAGCAGTGGAATAAATGGCATCCCGATCCACGAGAAGAACGGAGTGTGTTCAGCGATAATCAGTGTGACTGTACCGATCGCCATAATAATCGGGGCAACCCCCATCCACATGTCTAAAATGTTTTGAGTTCCTTGTTTCAGAAACTGAGGTAAGCTTGGGGCTTGTTTCGTTCGTTCGACAGCTTTGTAATATCCCCAAGAAAAAGCGTTATAGCCTTTTGGCGTTCCAGGCTCAGGCTTTTTCTCCTCACCACTTACATAAGAGTCTTCTTTTCTTGAAAGGGGCGGAATGCGTGGCATGATAATCGCAGCTACGACACCAGCCAAAAGGACGGTGGCATAGAACGGTACGAACATGTCAGCAAGTTTTACTTGGTCAATAACCACAAGCGTAAATGTAATCGATACGACTGAGAAAGTGGTTCCGACTACCGCAGCTTCACGTTTCGTATAGTGTCCTTCCTCATACTGTTTACTTGTTAACAAGACGCCGATTGTCCCGTCCCCAAGCCATGAGGCCAGGGAATCAATCGAAGAACGACCAGGTAACGTAAAGAGGGGACGCATGACTTTCGTTAGCATAATTCCGAAGAATTCAAGCAGTCCGAAGTTTAACAGCAGTGGTAAAAACATTCCCGCAAAGAGGAAGACCGTAAATAGGATGTGAAGCAAACTATCTTCTCCACCTAATAAGAGTCCGCCTGTTGCACTGGAGTAAACTTCTTCAGGTCCTAATTTATAAAACGTCATAATGGCAAATACAGCGCCGACGACCCGAATCAGCGTCCAGGACCATGGAACGAACAGAAGACCTGTGAAGAACGGTGATTTCTTCACCACTTGCCCGTTTGTCAGCTTAGCCAAAAGAGTAAGGCCAGCAGTCAATGTAATAATAATAGTCATAATCGCGGGCAGTTGAGCTTGTAAGGCCTCTTGTAATTTCGATGCGAAGAATGCAATAGGAATCGTAATGCTATCTTCGAATTTCATTGGTGTCATAAATAATACAATCCCAATGAGGGATGGAAGAATAAACAGAAGATGATTCTTTGGTTTAAATGGAAATTTATTATTTGAATTCATGGGACTAACCCTCCTGGTGTACAGAATTTCCGACATAAAAATACAACAGAATTCATTTTAATACATGTAATATAAAAATGCTAATAAAAATTTATGGAAGTGAATAGATATGCGAAAACCTAACTAGTTTTATGCATGACACGTAGTCGATAGGAATCATCTTTCTTAAGGATGAGTGATGAAACAATCGGTTCAGGGAAAGAATAAAAACTATTGAAATTCGAAACTAACGGGAATGGAGCCTACAATGAACATACATTATTTCTAAAAATGAGGGATTCGATATGCGAACGTTTGCAACGCCTAAATTGGTCGTAAGTAAATGTCTAGAATTTGATGATGTACGGTATAACGGCGAACGAATACCGGATAAAGTCGTTCAGCGGTTGATGCCTTATGTAACCTTTATACCAGTATGCCCCGAAATGGAAATAGGTCTTGGCGTCCCCCGCGATGTGATTCGCATCGTTCGAAAGGGGGATGAAGAGCGCTTAGTACAACCTTCTAGCGGAGATGATCTAACAGAATCGATGACTCATTTTGCGAAAGGATTTCTAAATTCTTTACCCGATGTGGATGGGTTTTTACTGAAGAATCGGTCCCCTACTTGTGGAATTCAAGACGTAAAAGTGTACGACAAAATAGAGAAGTCGCCTGTCGTTGGGAAGACTAAAGGGTTATTCGCACAAGAAGTCCTGTCAGAACATGAAGCCCTGGCGATCGAGGAAGAAGGGCGATTAAAGAATTTCCGGATTAGGGAGCATTTCTTCACGAAGCTTTTTACCTTTGCGGCCTTTCGGGAAATGAAAGAATCTCCGTCTATGAAGAAATTAGTCGCTTTCCATTCTGAGAACAAATACTTATTCATGTCTTACAACCAGACCACATTGAAGGATATGGGAAGGATTGTGGCGAATCATAATCAGCTCTCAATGGAAGAGGTGTTAGATTCCTACGAAGAGAAACTAGGCTGGATGCTAAGGAGAGCACCAAGTCGAAAATCAAACGTAAACGTATGCCAGCATATTATGGGGTACTTCAAGAACGAACTCACAAGACAAGAAAAGCGTTATTTCCTCGAGGAGCTGGACAAATACTATGAGGAAAAAATTCCTCTCAGCACCATCCTCGGCATATTAAAGTCTTGGGTTATTCGCTTCGATGATGAGTACCTCCTAAGCCAAACATATTTCCAACCCTATCCGGAAGACCTCGTAGAAATCAGCGACTCCGGTAAAGGAAGAGCCTATACGTAAAGCATAAAGAGCCCTGGAATATTCACCTCCAGCGCTCTTTTTTGCTGTAAAAGAGTAAAGGGTGTGAGACACCCGTTTGTACGGTCACGCGTTAAAGAGTAACCGCGTGTCTGGCACCCTTTAGTTGGCTAAAGAGTAATTTTTTGTTTAGGTAAACGTTGTCATTGTTTTTGTAAGTTTTAGTGAGGGTTTGGCTGGGAATCAATTCTGCAGAATCACACATTAAAACTATAGTGGAATAGTTGGAGGTCAGAACAATGTCAACAAAAGGAAAGAGTATACACGCCCTCGTGATCTTGATGTTCACTCAGTTTATATCTGGTGGTGTAACGAATACAAAGGGGATTGTACTTGATCAGGTTGAGAAAGACCTTGGTCTTGATATGAGTCAGTTTGGATTAGTCGTATTTATATTTCAGCTTGGTTTTACATTAGCAAGTTTACTCATTGGGTATTATACCGATAAGAAGGGCCTTCGCATTATGACGATCATCGGCTCGATCGTCATGGGTATTGGTTTCCTTGGAACAGGGTTTGCACCTAACATAACGTTCTTTTTAGGGTTCTACATGATTGTTGGCTTTGGGCTTGGTTCCCTTGGTGTCGCATCAAATGCAATTATTCCATCCGCTTATCCGGATAAACAAAACCGAATGTTTAACTTGGCTATGGGCGTTTATGGACTTGGGATGGTCGTCTTTCCGCAGTTCTTAAATTACTTATTCCAATTCGCATCCTGGAGATATTTTTATATTGGTATCGCAGCAAGCTTAGTGGCTGTAATCATATATGTAACCTCTACAAACTTCCCGGATGGTCGTGCAGAGAAAGTTGATATTAAAGCTTTCATACCGATGTTGAAAGACGCACAATTTGTCTTCTTAATGGTCTTCTTAATGCTTGAAGTATCAGCGGAAGTCTCCTTTACGAACTTCTTCCCGTCTTATTTGAAGGGGCTTGATTTAGGAGGACTATCAAATGCTGAAAAGGAAGATATGGTTGCGGGGATCCTATCCTTGTTCTCAGTCTTCTTTATGATTGGACGTTTAGGGGTGGCTTACCTCACCAATTGGTTAAATGAGCGCACCATTTTAATCGCCTTTTCTGTCGGGGCGGTTGTCATGATTGGGATCAGCTTCCTTTACGCCAATAGTTTTCCTTACTTATTCGCAGGTGCAGGGTTCTTCTTCTCAACCTTATTCCCGACGGGTACCGCATTTGGTACATCTATTTCCAAAACAGGCGGATCAGCTCTTGGGTTAATTTATATTGCTGCAGGTATTGGCGGCGGTATTGCAGGGTATATCGTCGGAGTTGCCTCAGAAGTGTTCGGTAAAACAGGCGGCTTTAGTGTCGTTCTTGTCTTCCTAGCACTCATGACCTTAACCACATTCTTTATGGATACAAAGAAATCCAACCAATCAACCTAACATCGTGCCAGACACCCTTTAGTGAGATAAAGGGTGTCTGGCACGCGTTGTTATGGTAGAGAGATAAAGGCATGGGATAGGTGGCAGGATTTTTTTATGGGGATATGGAATAGGGTAGTGAGTGGTTTATTCCATACATGAGGAGGTACGGCAACAATGAAGAAACTTCTTTTAACAGGCTTCGAGCCTTTTTTGGACTTTCCGGTTAACCCAACAATGAAGATTGTCGAAGAGTTAGACGGACAAATAATCAATGGTTATACAATAGTAGGAAAGATATTAACGGTAGAGTTTGGCCGGTCTGGTGAACAACTTGTTCAGCATATTGAAGAAACAAAACCAGATACTGTTATTTCCCTTGGGCTAGCAGGTGGTCGGTATAAGATTACCCCAGAAAGAGTCGCGATCAATTGTAACGATGGAGATGCTGACAATTCTGGGAGGGTTCCTCGCGATGAATGGATTGAAGAGGGGGGACCAGATGCGATTTTTTCAACCCTACCGATTCGTAACATGGTCAATCGATTAGCCGAACAAGAACTACCGGCAGATATTTCAAATACAGCGGGTACGTATTTGTGTAACAATGTGATGTACAGAGCTTTGTTTTATATACAGTCTCATCAGTTGAATACGAAGGCAGGGTTCATTCACATTCCTGCTTCCCACGAATTAGCTATTCAACATAAAAGAATTCCAAGTTGGTCCCATCGTGATTTGCTTGAAGGTATTAAAACATGCATTGATAGTTTAGAATAGCAGGTGATGAAGATGAGAGATATTCAGTACGTACCATTTGGAGAAAACGGAATAAAGGTTGTATTTCCAAATCATATTTCACAAGAAATTCATGAGCGCATATTAAAGCTCTATCAATCGATCAAGCGCCATGCGTTTGATCCGATCACCGATATTGTGCCTAGTTATACCGTCTTAACCGTTTACTTTAATGAAAAGCTTGTTTCGTTCCAACAAATGAGACAGAAGCTAGAATACATATGGGAAGCGGCTAATGAAGAAGATCACAGCAGTTCTTCTAAGGTAGTAACTCTACCAACCTATTACGGGGGGCAAGAAGGGGAAGATTTGCAACAAGTTGCAAAGGAGAACAACCTTTCAGTAGAAGACGTCATTGATCTTCACTCTTCAAGAGACTACCTGACCTATATGATTGGCTTTTTACCAGGGTTCCCTTACCTTGGCGGAATGGACGAGCGGATAGCGACGCCTCGTTTAGAGAAGCCTCGCGCCCGTGTTGAGGCTGGATCAGTCGGAATTGCGGGGAGTCAGACAGGGGTGTACCCAGTTGCTTCACCAGGAGGTTGGAATATTATTGGGCAAACGCCCGTTCCCATCGTTGATTTTACACGGGAAGAACCTTTCTTAATCGCAATGGGAGATTACATCCGTTTCCGACCGGTTCCAAAAGAAGAGTACGAAGATATACTAAAACGGATTCATAACGGGTCCTATACCATTGAAATCATAAACAAGGAGGCGTAGACATGACGCACATTGATATAAATGCAGATCTTGGAGAAAGTTACGGCGCCTTCCAAGTTGGAGAAGATCAACAGCTAATGAAAGTCATTACCTCAGCCAATGTAGCTTGTGGATTCCATGCAGGGGATTACAATGTACTAGCAGAGACGATTGAACAAGCCCGATTAGAAGGGGTAGCTGTTGGAGCTCATCCTGGTTTTCAAGATTTATTTGGTTTCGGACGTCGAGAGTTTAAAGTGAGTCCGTCCGAGGTTTATAACTTAATGACT
The DNA here is from genome assembly GCF_021129245.1 of Pontibacillus sp. HN14. Lineage (NCBI taxonomy): Bacteria > Bacillati > Bacillota > Bacilli > Caryophanales > Bacillaceae > Pontibacillus > Pontibacillus sp. HN14. The sequence continues at coordinate 60,505 of NZ_JAJOLR010000002.1, forward strand.
TACCAGCTTGGTGCTATTGCTGGGGTATGCCGGGTTAAAGGAGTTCAGCTGCAGCATGTAAAGCCCCATGGTGCGCTTTATAATATGGCATCAAAGGATAAGGACATGGCAGAAAGCATTGCTAGAGCGGTGTATGATTTTGAATCAAAATTAATTTTGTTTGGATTAAGCAATAGTGAGCTTGTTCATGCAGGGGAGAAGATGGGGTTAACTGTTGCCAGAGAAGCATTTGCAGACCGTGCTTACACCTCAGAAGGGTATCTTTCCCCGCGATCGGAGAAAGGCTCTGTCCTGACAAGCCTAGAGGAGATTGAGAAACAGGTTCTTTCTATTATTCAAGATGGAACAACCTCTTCTCTTGATGGGAGGACAATATCCCTTGAAGCAGATACGATTTGTTTTCATGGAGACGGAGATTCAGCCTACAAGCATGCCAAGCATATAAAAGATTTATTAAAGAAGAAAGATATTGATGTCTGTAAAGTGGGTGGATCATAGACGTGTCCTATCCATTATGTACAGTAGAGAAAGCAGGAATCGTAACGAGCATCCAGGACATGGGAAGGTTTGGGTATCAGCAATACGGTGTACCTATCTCTGGTGCCATGGATAAAATAGCGCTTCAAATTGGAAATGGTTTAGTAGGAAATCCACTCGATGCTGCGTGTATTGAAGTGACGATGGGAGGGGCGACATTCCGAGCTTCCCGCGATCATGTAGTAGCTATAACGGGGGCGAATTTAGATGCTAAGCTAAATGGAAGAAAAGCCCCTCTATGGTCCACGTTCTTATGGAAAAAGGGAGCTCCCCTTACGTTTAAAGGCCCAGTGGAAGGGGTGAGAGCTTACATAGCAGTGCAAGGAGGCCTGGACTCAGAAATGATTCTAGGCAGTCAATCGGTTTATGAACGGGGTCAAATGGGACGTACTATCCACTCGGGAGATACGTTGTATAGTCGTTCAAATACGGTCGTTCGTAAAAGGATCGGGTTAAGTCATGATAAGCGCCCTTCCTACGATAAAGAGGTAGATGTCAGGGTCGTCGTAAGTCATCATGAATCTTACTTGGAGGAAAGTAGTGTAGAAGCGTTCTTTCACAATCCATATAACGTTTCAACGGGAGATCGCATGGGGATACAGTTAGACGGAGAAGCCTTGAAGTTCCATAACACAGGCGACATTATCTCTGAAGCGGTTACCTTTGGCACGATTCAGGTGCCTTCAAGTGGCTTACCTGTTGTCTTAATGGCTGACAGTCAAACGACAGGAGGATATGTGACGATCGGAAACATTGTCCGAGCTGATTTATGGAAAGTAGCTCAGCTCCCCCCTGGTGGAACAATCCGTTTTCATAGAGTCTCCTATGAAGAAGCCAGAAAACTCTCGGTCGACCTACAAGCTTTTCTATCATCTTTACAGAAAGAAGCTCACTACATCCCATCTAAATAAAGAAGACGCAGGCCTAATCAGCCTGCGTCTTTTTAGTGCTCTAAAGCAACAGCGCGTGCCAGACACCATTCACTGCTGTGAAGGGATGAAGCGTGTCAGACACCCGTCCTCCCTTTAAAGCAATAAAGTGATTAGCCTACGTAACGTTTGAGGATGCGGTCGACGCTTCCGGCGTAGGCTTCTCCGAATAGGTTAAGATGAGCGAGTAAATAGTATAATTGGTAGAGTGGCTTGATGTCTTCGTAATTCTCCGGTAAAGAGAGTTCTTCCTCGTAAGCACGGTAAAAGGCTTCTGAATAGCCTCCAAACACTTCTGTGAAGGCCAGTTCAAATGCATGGTCCCCGTAGAAAACAGATGGATCGATTAAAACAGGTTCTCCATTTGGTCCGCTCATCCAATTCCCGCCCCATAAATCTCCGTGGAGCAAGGAGGGCTTTACATCATGGTTCAGCCACTGTGGCAAACGCTCCATCACTTTCTTTAAGCGAGTCTTCCGCTCAAGAGGCAATTCTCCTCGTTCAGCTGCCATATTGAATTGCGGAACGAGGCGGTAGTCATGATAGTAGGTGGTCCAATCACTTACAAATTGATTGGGTTGGGGAAGTGAACCGATAAAGGTATCCTCTTCGAATCCGAATTGCTCACCATAGGCCTGATGCATCTTAGCAACTCCCCGCCCTAGCTGTTCTTCTGTGTCTTTTTCCTTTTGTCCTTTGATCCACTCCATAATCAGAACGGCCTGTTCGTTCTCGCGGGGTTCATCATAATAGTAGACTTCTGGTACACGGATGGCTTTTGTATCCCGTATTAAAGAAAGCCCCTTCGCTTCAACACGGAAGAAGTGTTCCGGAACCTGTTGGTTGACCTTTACGAAATATTCTTCTTCCTTCGTTTGAATATAAAGAGCGTCGTTAATATCTCCGCCCGAAATCGACTTAGATTTTTGGATGGAGGAAGAATCCCCCATTGATTCTAATGCGTTTTGAATGGCTTTATTCATCCTATTCACTCCTAGAAAGGTTGTTATCTATTATCGTATATCCTGGAATCGAATTTTTCTAACCATAATCTTCGATAACAATAGGTTTTTCAAGAGCTCGATACTTAGATCAACAATAAAGAACCACACAAAAAAAGACCCTTAAGGCACGTGTGGGCCAAGGGTCCTTTCGTAAACTGTCTATACATCAATTAAGACAGCGCAGTTTCCTGTCCCACTTTAGAATGAGACTCTCTGAATTCTTTCGGAGTAACGCTTGTGTACTTTTTGAATAGTGAGGTGTAGTAGCTTTGGTTGCAAAATTGAAAGAGGGTGGCAATATCGGATATAGGAGTAGTGGTGTGAAGAAGAAAGTATTTGGATTCCTCAATCCGCTTCTGATTAATATACTGGACGACCGAGACGCCTACTTCTTTCTTAAATAGGTGTGATAAATAACTTGGACTGACCAAACTATTCTGTGCAATCGAGTCGAGCGTAAGATCTTCTAAAATGCGATCGTGAATAAAGGCGATCGCCTGATTAACGACTTTACTGTAGGGGAGCGTTTCTTCTTTGTTTAGACGCTCAATAAACTGCTTGAGCATCTCTCGTTCAAGCTGAAAAAGTTGCTCCACGTCATCGGTTCTTTCAATGAGCTCGACGTAGTGATCACTTAATTCGAAAGCGTCTTCCGGCTGTACCCCGCTATGAATAATTGTACGGGTAAAGAGGGTACAAGAACTTACGAGAACATTCTTAACGGAACGCAATGTCGGGTTTGGTGAAATGATCGCTCGTTCTTCATTTATAGAATGTAAGAGTTGATGGGCTTTTTCCTGGTCCCCTTGTGAGACAGCGACAAGTAGTTGGCGTTCCATCAAATAAGATGGATGTAAGTAATCATGGTTGCGATTCTGTAAGCGAACTTTCATAAACTGTTCAATTGTTGCCTGTTTAATAGACGTACTCATTATGTCACCTACAAATCTAGTTTTTTAACGATTTTAATATAATTGTAAGCGATTTCGCAACAAAATCAAGGCGTTTTCGAATATTTTTTGTAAAATTGGAAAATTTAATCTTTTTATTCAGGGAATAAAGGCTCGAAAGATTCTGGAAGAAGCCGCTTAGAGTGCTTAAGGATTAGCTTCCAAGCGGCTCCTTCCTAGTTGGTTTACGTTACCTCTTTAGAATAGGCAACGATTGTCGTGTGTTCTGTGAAACCAAAGTCTTTATACAATCGCTCTGCATGAGGATTGCTAGCGCGGACAGGGACGGTCACAATGGATAGCTCAGCCTCTTGGAAGGCATGATGACAAGCGTATTGAATTAAAGCCGATCCGATCCCTTGCCCTTGCTCTGTGTCTTCCACTTGTAAGAAGCAAATTTCACCTTCATCCATCCCTTCGATTTGTTCAAAGAAGAGATACCCTTTCATCTGGTCCTTTTCTTTATAGCACCATAATGAAAAGTGGGGATCCTGAATCAGGTGGGTCATCTCTGCTGCGTTAAAGAAGGCTGCACTAGGGTGCAGTTCCTCGAGTTTCTCAAATGATCCCTCGTAAGGAACCACGGATGGACTGAGAGGGGCTTGTTTATAATTCTGTCTGGGCAAGATTAAATTCTTCTCCCGATTGTATAATTGGAATCCTTCCCCCTCACAAAATTGGACAAGAGGGCGGTTTTGTTCGAAAAAGGCGACCTTAACCTGAGAATAGATCCCCTTCCAGTAAGAGAGGGCTGTATTCCAGAGTTCTTCAATCGTGTGAGGTGCATGTTCACCATAGGCAAATGGTCCAAGCAAGCGTCCTACCGTTTCCTCTTCAAACGGCTCGAGCCCAATAAACCCTACCATTTCACTTTGTTCAAAGGCTACAAAGGCGTGAGGATTCTCGGAATGGATCAAAGGATATAATTGAGCCTTGATCGCTTCTGGCTCCGATTCCAGCCAGGCGATATAATGGTCGTCCTTATCATTTAACTGGGCTAACCAGTGGCTAACAAAAGCAAGGTGGTCTTCTTTTAATACTTGAATATCCATTATGATCTCAACCTTTTCTTTACGTTTTGTGTCCTTTTGGTATGGGGAACATCATTCCCATGGTCTTACTCAACCATACCAAATTACATACATTCTCCCAAAACGAGAGGATTGTGTGTGTAAAAAAAGGGTACAAATACCATAGAGAGACGAGAGGGGGAATGGATGCACTTGAGGTATCATGCACTTTATCGAATTACAATCATCGTAGGAATGGCTTTGAAATTCTTCTGGCAATTATTCTGGTTTCAACGCGTCCATCGCATTTGGGATGAACGAACGAGGGATAAATGGCAACGCCTTCTGGTGAAGCAAGCGAAAGAATATCGCCAGAAAGCACTAATGCTTGAGGGTTTGCTCATTAAATTTGGGCAGTTCTTAAGCACCCGCGCTGACCTCCTGCCCCCTGTGTTTCTAAAGGAGTTAGAAGGATTAGTGGACAGGGTCGAACCTGTTCCATTTGAGAAATCAAAAGCGATTTTAGAGGAAGAATGGGGAGGCGACGTTTCCAAGCACCTTAAGGAAATTGGAGATGAGCCTGTCGCATCTGCATCCATTGGAGAGGTATATAAAGGAAAGCTCCATAATGGCAAGGAAGTAGCCGTTAAAATTCAGCGATACCGAGTGGAGAAAATTTTTCACACAGATTTCAAAGCCCTTCGGATCGTCTTTTGGCTTCTGGGTCGCTTAACATCGATTGGAAAGAAAGCAGACCTTGGCGCTTTGTATCGTGAACTTGTCTACGTAATGGGGAAAGAGCTTGATTTCACAGATGAATTGAAGCATTCCCTTTACTTTAAGCAAAGATTCTCCGGGTTTAAAGGAGTATACGTTCCAGACTACTATGAAGATCTATCCACAAGACGTGTGCTTGTTATGGAATGGATAGAGGGTGTGAAGATTACAGATGAGTCCTTTATAAGCGAGAATAACTTAAAACGGGAGGATCTGGCGAAACGAGTATTCGATTTATTCGTTGAACAGCTAGTATCTGATGGCATGTTTCACGCCGACCCCCATTCAGGGAATCTGATGGTCCGGTCTGATGGAACCATTGTCATGATCGACTTCGGAATGGTAGGCGAGATTAGTAAGGAAGATGCCAGTTATATACGTATGATTATACAGGGGTTCATTATGGACGATTACGATAAAGTAATCGGCGCACTTGAAGATATGGATTTCCTTCTTCCATACGCCAATCGTCAAAAAGTAAAACGTCTATTAAAAGAAACGGCTGACATGTATTTGCAGGGTGACTTTGAGAAATTTGACCAGGAAGCTCTCAATCAAATTATGAAAGACCTGCAAGAATTTGTGAAAGAACAGCCGATCCAAATGCCTGCAGACTACGCATTCCTAGGTAGAGCAGCATCAATCGTGATCGGGGTACTTACAACCGTCTATCCGGATATCGACCTCATGAAGTGGGGGAAACCTGTTATTAAGCAATGGGTATCTGGCGGTGAATCAGATGCCAGTCTTTATAAAGAAGTGATTAAAGATACAGCTAAACCGCTTCTTTCCTTACCTAAATCGTTAAATGAATACTTAACAGATGCCCCGAGACAAAGGGCCTTTGAAGAGAGAAAGCAACAACGTCAAATGTTTCATCACTATTACTTCTTTTATGCGTTTTTATCCTTTTTCCTTTTCATTGGAGGAGGAGGATTTGCATTATATAGCTTCCGGAATCTGGAATCATTGTATCTGTACATCGGTCTGGCGACAGGGGCAACGGGTTTTGTTGCATTTGTACTCGTAGCCTCGGTGCATTTCAGAACCATTAAGGTTACAACAAAAGATAGGAGGAATAAGGGTGAGTGATCTACTAAAGAAAGGGTTTTTAATCGGCATTGGTGCTGCACTGAATGGAAAAGAGAAAGTTGAAAAAGTCTATAATGAAATGGTGGAAAAGGGTCAGATAAGTCCTTCAGAGGCGAAGGAAGCGATGCGCGAATTTCGTGAAAGAGGCGAAGCGCAAAATGAAAAATGGAACGCTCAAACAGAAGCCTATTTCCGCGAGCAAATCCGCGACCTTGGCTTCGTGACGAAAGAAGAATACCATGCTTTAGAAGAACGCATTCAAAAACTAGAGCAACTCCATCAATCCTCATCTTCAACTGACGAAGAAGATCAGGAACAATAAAACGGTTGAAAGCTCATCCCTTAGTGGGTGAGCTTTTTGTATGGGTACTGAAACGCCTGCTACCAGTTATAAGAAAACCGCTCCCTCTGAGATTGATCCAGGGGGAGCGGTGGAATATAGTTAAGAACGTTGTGCCGTTTGGTCATAAAGCATAGCCACGGCTTGTTTCAATGTAGCTTTCGTAATCACATCTTCTTTTGTTTTAGAGACAAGACCCATCTGCACAGCGCGCATACTTAAGTCAGGGCGCATGCCGGTTAGGACTGGCTTAAGACCAAGAATCTCGAGGGAAGTAAGCAACTTCTCTAAGTGACTCATAAACAAGTCATCTACATGGTAGACCCCGGATAAGTCAATAACGAGCCAATCGATATCGAGTTCATTAGCTTCTCTTAGCGTTTCTTCAATAATGACATTAGCCCGTTTTTCATCAATCTCGCCAATAATTGGTAAGATTGCTACGTGATCCATGATAGGGACGATCGGCGTGGATAATTTCAAGTACTTTTCTTCATAATCATGTAACTTGCGCTGCTCGACTTTTGAGAAAGCCAGTGTAAAGCCATGAACCATGTAATTAAATAACGTATCAATGCGATTCACAATGTCCATTAGCTCTTTGAATGACTCATTTCGCCCTTGCATTTGGCCTTCCACGAAAGTCCAAATCGCTTCCTTATATAGGCTCAGTTTAGAGATATAATCTGATAGAATGCCCTGACGTTTCGCCACAGCTTCACCAATGTTCTCCCCTAAATCCGTAGCCTTCTGAGTAGAATCTTCCTTCTCCACAATATTGTTTCCAATCATCGTGACAACTTTCTCTAGAAAGGAAAGCATATCTTTCTGATCGTTTTCAGCTAGCCCACTATACTCCTTTGGATAATGCTTCTCTAGCAGTTCTAGAATAGAAGAAGCAATCGTAGAGGAGTGGGTTTGTAATTGTTCTTGAAAGAAAGAGTAATAATGTGAGTGTGTCATAGTCTACTTCAATCCTCCATTTAAATTCCATTTTCTAAAAATCATTATAAGCATTTTAAAAAAAGAAGTAAATTCATGATGCCCCATTACGCGAAGGAAGTTTTACACAATTTAGTAATCTTTAGTTTCATACGGTTAAGAGAGGGATATAGAGTAAGAAATCACCATCTGCCGGGGAAAGTGAGGAGAATCAATGCAGAAGCTTAAATTACTAGTGATTTCATGCATCGTGTTTTTGACAGGGTGTAACTTGAGAGTATTAGATCCAAAAAGTGAGACGGCTAGAGATCAGTCTTTCTTAATCCAATTTAGTTTCGCTCTTATGATGATTGTATTTGCAATCGTTATCATTCTATTTATCTGGTTTATATCAAAGTATAAGCAAAATGAGCAAAATAAAGATTACATACCTCCAGACGATAAAGGGAGTCCGTGGCTTGAGATTACTTGGACGGTGCTTCCTTTTATATTATTAGCGATATTAGCTGTTCCGACGGTATCCATTACGTTCGAACAGTCCGCACAAATAGAAGCGACACCAACAGATGCCGTCCAAATTGAAGTGACCGGTCGTCAATTCAGTTGGACTTTTTCGTACGAGAATGGTGTTGAAGCTGTGAACGACCTGAGGTTACCGGTTGATCGTCCGGTTGAGTTCACGCTTCGTTCTGAAGATGTGATTCACTCTTTTTGGATCCCAAAGCTTGGGGGAAAGAAGGATCTTATTCCCGGGAAGACAAGGAGAATGATTGTGACTCCAGAGGAAACGGGAACCTATCAAGGGAAATGTGCGGAGTTTTGCGGGCGTGAACATGCGCAGATGAGGTTCACGACAACCGTTATGGAACAAGGCGAGTACCAACAGTGGTTAGAAGAAATGAAGGAGAAAATTGAGTAAAGGGTGGAGTAGATGACATTTGAGTTGTTTGATCGAACATTTTATATAGCATCTGACGTTTTACTGGCCTACGTAGCCCTGATAGGTACAGGCCTTGGGGTCGTATATTTGGTTCATCGGTCGAACAAATGGCCGGTTATAAAAGAGTACGTAACGACGACGCATCACCGAAAGATCGGTGTTCTTTATTTGCTCTCAGCGACTCTCTTCTTTCTACGAGCTGGCATTGAAGCACTTATTATCCGTGTGCAGCTTGCTGTCCCGGAGAATGACTTTTGGGTCTTTCAAGGTGATAAATTTAACGAAGCCTTTACGACCCATGGCACAATCATGATCTTTTTTGTAGCGATGCCTCTTTTGATTGGTCTAATGAACGTCGCAGTTCCTCTTCAAATTGGCGCCCAGGATATGGCCTTTCCATACCTGAACGCCATTAGTTTCTGGCTGTTTCTTGCCGGGGCCATTCTTGTGAACATGAGCTTCTTTATGACAGCCTCTCCGAACGCAGGTTGGACAGCTTATGCCCCTTTATCGACAGCTGAGTTTACACCGGAAGCAGGGAACGATTATTACATATTTGGATTACAAGTATCCGGGATGGGGACGATTTTAGCGGCCATTAATATGATTGTAACGATTGTTCGTCACCGTGCGCCCGGTATGAAGATGACGCGTATGCCACTATTCGCATGGTCGACCCTTATTACAGCGTTTCTGATTCTTATCGCCTTTCCTGTCCTTACAATTGCCCTTTATATTCTTATGTTTGATCGCTTATTTGGCACGTCATTCTTCTCAGGGGAAGCAGGGTCACCTATTTACTGGCAGCATTTGTTCTGGATATTCGGTCACCCAGAGGTGTATATCATCGTCATTCCAGCATTCGGTATTTTCTCAGATGTCATATCCACATTTTCAAGGAAACGGGTGTTTGGATATACATCGATGGTTGTAGCGATCGTCATTATAGGACTCCTCGGCTTCATGGTGTGGGTGCACCATATGTTTACCGTCGGCTTAGGTCCTGTCGTCAATACCGTATTTGCGATTACGACGATGCTTATTGCCGTTCCAACCGGGATCAAGATCTTTAACTGGTTGTTTACGATGAGAAAAGGGGTCATTCGTTTAGATACTCCTATGTTGTTCGCAGCTGGATTTATTCCTACCTTCGTAATCGGGGGAGTAACAGGGGTGATGCTTGCTGTGGCAGCGGCTGATTTTCAGTTCCATGATACGTACTTTGTAGTGGCCCACTTCCATTACACAATGGTCGGTGGAACCGTGCTAGGAGCTTTTGCTGGAATCTATTACTGGTTCCCGAAGATGTTTGGATTTAAGTTAAAGGAAAAGTGGGGGAGGGCTCACTTCTGGCTCTTCTTAATCGGCTTTCATATTACTTTCTTCCCGCAGCATTTTGCAGGATTGAACGGAATGCCTCGCAGGGTATATACCTATGCGGCTGAAGATAATGTATTTACCTTTAACTTTATCAGTACCATCGGGGCTTTTATGATGGGGATTGGAACCTTATTTTTCGTCTGGAATATTTATAGAAGCTTTAAGGATCCAGATAGGTGTGGGGACGATCCTTGGGATGGACGAACTCTTGAATGGAGTGTACCTTCTCCTTCGCCAGAACATCCTTTCGACCCGATGCCTCAGGTTACGACGATAGACCCTTTATGGGAAGCGAAACGAAATAGAGGAGGAAAGCTACCTATTGCTAAGACATCCAGATCAGCGCCGGTTGATGTAGAGTCGTGGCAACCTGTAAGCTTCTTCGGACTCATTCTGGCCCTTTCGCTCTCCTTTATTTATCACGTGACATGGCTGCAGATTCTCTTTGGCATACTGGTACTGGCTTTCTTCGCGCTACGTACGTTAACGGATGAACATACAAGAATGAAAAAGGAGGAGGAAGGACATGACCACACATAAAAGTGCGCTATTTGGCGATAAGCAGCTCGGGTTTGCTTTGTATTTAATAGGTGAACTCATTATGTTTGCTACGTTATTTGCGACGTACTTCCTTTTCACTCCTTCAGCTATTAATCCAACACCTAGTGAAACATTTGAATTGCGAACCGTCGTGATCACCTCGATTTGTTTGTTGAGTAGCAGTGCTACCATTCACTACGGTGAAAAGGCGTTTGAAAAAGGGAAGCAAAAAGGCGTTTGGGTTGGGCTAATCACAACAATCCTTCTAGCTACAGCTTTCATGGGGTTTGAAATTCACGAATTCTATATGTATGTGTCAGAAGGTTATACATTAACAGAAAACTTATTCTTGTCCTCTTTCTATATTCTTGTAGGTCTTCATGCCTCACACGTTTTATTCGGGATAGGGTGGATGCTCTTACTGTGCTACCACTACCCGCGTATCCCTGCAGCAGCCTACGGGGAAAAACAAAAGATTTTCAGCTACTATTGGCACTTCGTCGATATCATCTGGGTGTTTATTATTACGTTCGTTTATGGACCGTACTTGTTTTAGGAGGGAAAGAAAATGATCAATACCATTCTATTAAGCATATTAGTCGGCCTTGTTTTACTCATTATTCTCATACCACTGTTGCTGGTTTTCCGTGTCTATTTTCATGACGAACATCAGAAGGAGCATTCGATTTTAAGAAACTATCCTGTTCTCGGAAAGGCGCGCTACTTTATAGAGAAGATGGGACCAGAATTACGCCAGTATTTATTTAATGAAGACAATGAAGGGAAACCTTTCTCGAGAAAGGAATTCCAACAAGTGGTTGTGGCTGGTAAATACAACAGCCGGATGATTGGATTTGGATCGGAACGCCCCTTTCAGGAGGACGGCTTCTTCCTAGTGAATCACATGTTCCCGACTCTCGATGAAGAGATCCGTGTAGAGCAAGAGCCTAAAGTTCGGACGAAAACTTACCAGATTGATGATGAGAAACTGTTCTCTCGAAAAGAACACAGGGAAGACGATCAAATAAAGCCGTATTACCTTCAAGAGGACGATGCCATTGTACTTGGTAACAATCGAGCCAAGCACCCCTTTCACGTTAAAGGAGTAATTGGCCAATCCGCTATGAGTTATGGATCCTTAGGGGAGAAAGCCATTACGGCTCTCTCAGAAGGACTCGGGATGGCTGGTGGAACGTGGATGAATACGGGAGAAGGAGGTCTATCTCCCTATCATTTAAAAGGGAACGTTGATATCATCATGCAAATTGGTCCAGCCATGTTTGGTGTCCGAACAAAAGACGGCGATTTTTCATGGGAAGAGTTTAAAGATAAATGCAACACAGAACAAGTGAAGGCTTTTGAACTTAAATTAGCTCAAGGCGCAAAGACCCGTGGAGGTCACCTGGACGGAGAGAAAGTCTCCGAGGAAATTGCCCGCATTCGAATGGTAGAAGAGGGCCAATCAATCGACAGCCCGAATCGTTTTAAAGGAATCGATACCCCTCAACAATTGCTCTCCTTTCTACAAGAATTACGAGACGTAGGGGGCAAGCCTGTAGGAATGAAGATTGTAGCCGGAAGCCATGATGAGGTCGAAACACTTGTAAAAGCCATAAAAGATACAGGCATTATACCCGATTTTATTACGGTTGATGGAAGTGAAGGTGGAACAGGAGCGTCCTATTATGAATTGGCCGAAGGAGTTGGACTCCCGATCTTCTCAGGTCTCCCACTAGTCCATGGGCTCCTGAAGAAGTACGGCCTGCGAGACGAAACCTACATCATTGCCTCTGGTAAACTGCTAACCCCAGAGAAAGCAGCCACCGCACTCGCTCTTGGAGCCGATATGATTAATATCGCAAGAGGATTCATGCTAAGCGTTGGATGCATTATGGCCCAGGTCTGTCACACCAACAACTGCCCTGTAGGAGTAGCCACTACAGACCCGGACCTACAAAAAGCCTTAAGCATCGAAGAAAAGAAATACAGAGTCTGCAACTACCTCGTCTCCATGCGAGAAGGACTCTATTACATCGCCGAAGCCGTAGGCGCCCAATCACCAAGAGGCCTAAACCAATCCCACCTTGTCTATAAAACTAAAGAAAGCCAAACCTACACAATGGACGAATGGTTACACAAGGTATAATTTGGTGCCAAACCATAAAAATACCGTCGACAAACCTTGATATAACAAGGAATTTGTCGAAAAGTTACACGTGAAACAATAGTTAGAATTTTAACTATTCTCCACCAACGAAACCTTCAAGCATATGCTTGAAGGTTTTTTGTATGGAGGTACAAGTTAAAGGAGTCTTTACTTACCTATAAAAGTGCTAGGGCTTGCTCGGGGACTACTCGCTTTCTGTAGCTCGCAATGGGGTTTGTTTTTTCGTTTGCCTCCCCCTCTTCATTTTAGCTGTGGGGCCGTTTCTCCATTTTTGATAAGGGGTGACCGGGGAACGGGGAGACTCCTGCGGGAGAGAGAGCTAGATCGAGATCCCGCAGAGAGCGTTAGTGCACTGAACCCTTAAATTTGGACACATTCATCAAGCCGCAGCTTGGTGAAGTTCTCTATAAGCTACCGGACTTTTCCCGTTGAGCTTCATTTTGATTCGTTTATGGTTGAAGTAATGGATATACTGGTCCATTTTTTGTTTGAAATCCTCTAGGTTCTCAAATGTTTGATTATATAAAAACTCTGTCTTAAAAATACTAAAGAAATTTTCTATCACCGCATTGTCATGGCAGTTTCCTTTTCGTGACATACTTTGGACGATCCCCTTTTCCGCTAGGGTCTTACGGTATTGAGGCATTTGATAGTGGACACCTTGATCCGAATGCATTAGTAGTTCATCATCGTCAGTCAGACGATCAAAAGCGTCCTCTAACATGGTTTCAACTAGTTTATATGTTGGTCTGAAATCAAGGTTATACGCAATGATTTCACCATTAAATAAATCCTGTACAGGAGATAGATATAACTTTTTACCAAATAGCTTGAATTCCGTTATATCCGTTACCCATTTTTGGTTTGGCGCTTGAGCTGTGAAGTCTCGGTTAAGGGTGTTATCTGCGATTTTGCCAACTTGACCTTTGTACGACACATACTTCTGGCGTCGCACTCTGCTTTTTAAACCTAGTTCTTTCAAGATGCGGGCTACTTTTTTATGGTTGAGCTTGTAACCGCGATTTAAGAGCTCCATGTGAATACGGCGATAACCATAACGACCAGCGTGCTCATGGTAGATAGAAGAGATGGACTCTTTAAGATCGCCGTCTGGGTCCTGTTGATTCATTTTTAGGGCTTGATAATAATAAGTATTGCGCTTTAGTCCGGCAACTTGAACGAGAAGTTTCACCGAGAAATCGTTCCTTAGTTCATACACTACTTGCGCTTTGATTTGGTTGTCTGTTGGTCTTTTTCTTGAACTAAGGCTCTCAACTTTTTTAGGTATGCATTTTCGGCACGAAGGTATTCTAGCTCTTCCTGCATCTTTTTCATATCGTTTTGAGAAGGCTGTTCCGATTGATTCTGGTTCTTACGATTACTCATTTCAGACCGTCCCTTTCCTGCCGATTCAAGGGCCTTAACGCCTCCTTCTTTCCACTTTTTCCTCCATCGTCTCACCATAGAGAAGTGAGGAACACGAAAGATGGCAGAGGCTTCTCGAATCGAGTAATTCTTATTTTCGATCAATTGAATTACCTTCATTTTAAATTCAGCAGGATAGTTTGTATAGGGTGGAATAAAAGCCTCATCACCGTGATATTGATAAAGTTTCACCCAGTAACGGATTACGGAGTCATCAACACCAATTTCATTAGATAAATATCGATAGCTTGTTGTTTCATTTAAGTATCGTTTAGCGATGTCATGTTTCATACCTGGTGTTACTTGGTTCATATCTGCACCTCCCATTTTGGATAGTGTCCAAAAATAGGGGTGCAGTTCATTAGCGAACGAGGAAGCTCGACAGCTCGCCCGCGGAAAGCGAGTCGTTCCCCGGTCACCCCCTAGCACTCTCAACCGTAACGGCCTCATTATTATAAAGCATAAAATGACAGCTTTCTCACATGCTAGGAAGAGCACGCCTAGAAATGAGGAGAAAAGTATGAACTGGTTTTCAATCATCCCCTTTATCGTCGTCGTCATCACCGCCATTGCCACCAAACAAGTCATCCCCAGCCTCTTCTTCGGAGTCGTCGTAGCAGGCTATCTCGTAACCCCAGACTGGCTGGGCGGAATGACGCAAGCACTCGAATTCGTCATTAAAGGATTGTCAGATCCTAATAATTTAAAAATCATTATTTTCCTATACGCTTTTTCAGGATTAATTGGATTAGTACGCATCTCGGGCGGGATTAAAGGATTCGTTCAAACGGCAACCGAAAAGATTTCTGGGCGAAAAGGGGCGTTTGCTCTGACATGGTTATCAGCCCTCGGTACGTTCAGCGCTCCTAGCTTTCGTATCGTAACAATTGCTCCTGTTATGAAAGCGATGGTAAAGAAGTTACCTATGACAAAGCAAGAGCTTGGGTTTGTGATTGAAACGACAGCATCCCCATTTGTTGTCCTTGTCCCTGTGGCCACTGCGTTTGTTGGATATATGTCTTCTGTTATTGGAATGGCGATGGATCAAAACGGGATTGAAGGGGACCCGTACATGTTCTTCCTACGAAGCATTCCGTTTAACTTCTTTGCGATCTCTATGATTCTTATTGGATTCTATCTTAGCTTCTTTCATAAGAGTAAGAAACAAGCTACCGATGCGGAAAACAGTAAGGCTGAAGAGGAAAAGGAAGGGGAGGATGATGACGATCAATGGGAAGACTGTCATCCTTCTGTTTCGAAAGACCTTCCTTCGAACTTTTGGCATCTCATCCTTCCGTTAGCTAGTGTTATTATCTTCACGTTTTTCTTTATGTATATGCTCGGCGTGAAAAAAGAAGGGGCCCAAGGATTCGAAGCCTTAATCAATGCGAATGTGTTAGATGCGATGGTCTTAGCCGTTGTCCTTTCGATTGCGTGGTTCATCATTTATTTAAAGATACGTTCTTATCCACTTCGTAAACAAATGAATGAACTGATTGAAGGTGGCAACGAAATGATGAGCGTCATCCTTTTGTTAGCTATGGTCTGGGGTTTGAGCAAAGGATCTGAAGCCCTGAATTTCGCTCAAACCATATCAGAATCCCTTCAATGGATCCCCGCGTCGTTTGTCGCGGTCCTTGTCTTCTTAATTGGATGTGCCCTGTCGTATTTTATCGGATCATCATGGGGGACGTGGGGAATCTTGATGCCAGTAGGTGTATCCATTGCGGCAGTAAGCGGAAGTTCCTTGCCAATTGTAATAGGAGCTGTGTTTGCCAGTGGAACATTCGGGGCATTCTCTTCTCCGCTTAGTGATAATACCAATACAACAGCAGGGATTTTAAACTTAAATGCTGTGCGTTACGCCAAATTTAAGTTTAAGCCCGCAGCGATTGCTGCGGGCGTAGCATCCGTTTTGTATTTGGCCTTGCCCTTCTTTTTGTAAAAATAGCTAGGAGGTATGGGTATGGATTTAAAGTCTGGATCTTTATTGTGGGTGGAAACATTCAAAGGGGGAAAGAGGTATTCTCGGGTCACTGCTAACCTAACTTGTGATGTGGTGGTGGTCGGAGGAGGGATTTCTGGTGCGATTATCTCAAGAGAACTAGTGGAAGCAGGTTTAGATACCATCCTCGTTGATAAACGGGAGATTGGTCAAGGATCCACTTCTGCTAATACTGGATTACTGCAATTTTCGAATGATAAGTCGCTTACTTCTTGCATGGCAACTTACGGAGAGCAAGAAGGCCTTCGTTATTATCAGATGTGTTTGGAAGGCATTAATAAAGTTCAAGCTTTAGCAGAAGAATGTACGGTAGACCCTGACTTTATAAAGCGTGACAGCCTGTGCTTTGCATCATCTGTTCAGGACCTTCCTTTTTTGCAAGCAGAGTATAAAACGCTAAAGAAGTATGGATTCCGAGTAGATTATTTAGAGCAGCAGGACATAGAGCGCTCCTTCTCATTTTCAAAACCTGGTGCGATCTATGCGAAAGGGGATGCCGAGATCAATCCGTTTACCTTTACGATTGGCCTCATAGATGCCAATGAGAAGAAAGGTCTTCGAGTGTTTGAGAACACAGAAGTCGTGGATCATCATGAGGATGAAGGGGAAGTGACACTCCTTGTAAAAGGGGATTTCACCATTCGTTCTAAGTTCGTGGTGTATGCCACAGGATACGAAGCGCAGCAGATGAAGCGGAACAAAAATGCGGTATTAGAAACGTCTTTTGCGATTGCAACAGAGCCCGTTTCTCACTTCCCGGGTTGGAAGGATCGATGCTTAATTTGGGAGACGGCGAGGCCCTATTTGTACGCACGCACGACAGCAGATAACCGTATTGTAATAGGCGGATTGGATGAAACGTTTATAGGAAAAGGTCAAAGAGAACGATCTTTACAATCCAAAAGGGATCAACTTCTTGACTCGTTAAGGGCTCTGTTTCCAGGTTTAGAAGGTATTCGAGCGGATTATTACTGGGGGGCTGTATTTGGAAGTACGCATGATGGGTTTCCGATTATTGGCCCTCAACCAGAATTTCCTCGGAGTTTCTTCGCGCTAAACTACGGAGGCAATGGAACGATGTATTGTACCATTGCAGCTGAGTTAATTCGAGACTTTATTGTAAAAGGGAGTCATCCAGACGCGCCTATTTTTTCATTTTTTCGCTCACCTAAAAAATCCAATAAAACCAAAGATGAAAACGCTTAATCTAAGCCTGGCAGATTAAGCGTTTTTTAAATTTGTGTTTAAATTGTTGACAATTATCAGAAAACTTGTAATATAATATACACATCTCATGTTAGAAAACCTAACATAAAACGTTAAGGAGGAGTTACAGTGAGTGAAATAGGTATGATGAACAGTTTGTGGACGATGGTATCTGCTATTTTGGTTATTTTAATGATAGGTGGGTTTATCCTTTTAGAAGCGGGATCCACACGCATGAAGAATGCGGGTCATATTGCTGGGAAAACGATATTCACATTTGGGATTTCATCTTTAGTCTTTTGGGCAGTTGGATATGGATTGATTTTTGGTGAAGGGAATGCATTCGTTGGGTTGTCGAACTTCTTCTACGGCGGAACGATCGATGCTGGAGGAGATTTAGCTGAAACGGTATTCTTTGTATTCCAACTCGCTTTCGCAGGGATTGCTCTAACGATTGCGTTTGGAGGGTTTGCTGAACGCGCGAAGCTTTCATCTTATATCTGGTTTGCGGTATTATTCTCTGTCTTTATCTATCCTGTTGTCGCTCATTGGATTTGGGGTGGGGGCTGGTTATCAGAACATGGGAAGCAAGACTTCGCTGGTTCTACAGTCGTTCACTTAACGGGAGCTATGGCAGCACTTGCGGCTACAATGATCTTGAAGCCGCGGATTGGCAAATACAATAAAGACGGAAGTGTAAATGAAATCGAAGGTCACAACCAAGTCTATACATCACTCGCTGTCCTCCTTTTATGGGTAGGTTGGTTCGGTTTCAACGCAGGCAGTACGGTTTCTGTCGACGGTGCATTCTTTGGTTACGTTGCTTTAAATACACAATTGGCTGCAGCGGCTGGGGCGGTTGCTGCGATGTTCATTACGATGATTCTTACGAAGAAATGTCAGATTACAACGATGCTAAACGGTGCTCTGGCAGGTCTCGTTGCCATCACAGCGTCTTGTGCGTTCGTAGCTCCTTGGGCAGCGGTTGTCATTGGACTGATTGCAGGTGTAATTGTTCATTACAGCATGTCCTTCTTCGAGAAACGACAAATTGATGATCCAATCTTTGCTCTATCGGTTCACGGTGTTGCGGGAGTTTGGGGCACCCTATCAACTGGTTTCTTCGCTACTCCAGAACTTGCAGCAGCAAACGGTGGTCGCGCTGGTCTTCTATACGGCGGAGGATTTGAACAACTAGGCGTTCAGGCTCTTGGCGTTGGAGCTAGCGGTCTGTATGCATTTGTTGTATCATTCGTTTTCCTTAAAATCATCCAAAAAGCAATGGGCGGTATGCGCGTATCGAAAGAAGAAGAGCTTCTTGGGCTTGATATGAGTGAGCACGGAAGCTATGGCTATCCAGAAGTCTTCTCTAGAACGCCGCACAAACAGCAGCAAACAAGCTAATTCAAGAAACTCGGAACGCCTGGGGTCCTCCTCCTGGGCGTTTTTTTGTCAAAATTGATATCATCTCATAAAAAATCCCTCTATAAAGAAGCAGCCTACCCATGCGGGAGGCTGCTTTCTTACGCTGGCGTATCTTTGAAAGGGTTCTTTGGAGATTGTGATAACCGGTATCCCCCGTATAATAGAAGGAAAATGGAAAAGGCAAGCAGTTCTAGATTAATATAATACCAGATCCCTGACCCTAATAAATCAAGAGGTGTGTCTGCGGTTGGAGCTCTTGATAGAAATAAATAATTCGATCCGATCTCTCGGTTAATAAAGAAAACAAACACCGCATACAAGTTCAAGATTCCAAATGTACCAAGCAGGGAACGAAACGTAATGGTGACAGGAGATGTTAGAATTAAGAATAAACTCGCCCAAGAGATGGCCATGTGGTGAGAGAAAAACTTCAAAAATCGATAATGTGGAAAGGCGTTAGGTAATTCTGGTGTTAGTAAAGCCAGGAACGCTGGAATAATTCCGATAAAGAAATTAAACTGAATGAGTGCTTTGTTCTGTGTAACAAGGGCAATCATGGCTAGAATAGAGGCAACACCACATAAATGAAGGGGAACAAACTCTCTCGTGCTCCATATATCATTCGTAATAGCGAAAAGCTGATAGGTCGCTTCTGAGATTAGCAATATAGAAAACAACGTCCACCTAATCCAATTTCTATACAGCGAGGAACGTTTGAGGGTTCGGTAACTGAATAAGAGAATGAGAATCCCTGCCGCGAACAAGGTTAAAATGACGATGTGACCTGTCATTAACGGTTGAAATGGTTGGTGCACGTCGTTGCCAAACCATCGTTCCATAAACATACTCCTTTTTGATTGTTTTTTCCATCTTATCACAAGGAGTGGTGGGAGAGCAGTATAACGATAGGGAGAAAGGGGAAGCTACATGGGGAATAAAGCGAATTGCTTTCAATGTAAGTATTTCTATACAACATGGAATCCTGCTTTTCCTCGAGGATGTAAAGCGTACGGCTTTAAAACGAAAGAAATTCCTTCTGTACTCGTGGAGAAGACAACAGGCTCACCATGTGAAGCTTTTCAAAAGAAAGCATCACAACCTGCGTCACGAAAGAAATCAAGTTCACGTTTTGATATTCGTCTGTGATATGTAAATGATTTGAAATGTCTGAAACTATATCGCGAATCGTTCGGATTTGTGGTATAGTTTTTCATATTTCAGAAAAAAAGAGAGAAAAATGAGTGAAGGGAGTTCTGTGTTTATGGCAAGAGAGAAATGGCAGTCCAAACTCGGATTTATGCTTGCTGCCATGGGATCAGCCGTTGGACTGGGTAACATTTGGCGCTTTTCCTATGTGGCAGGAGAAAATGGAGGAGGAGCCTTTCTTCTATTATATTTAGCATTTGTCCTTCTGATTGGGATACCAGTTCTATTATCTGAGTTTAGTATAGGCAGAGAGGCTCAAAGTGACGTAGTCGGATCTTATCAAAAGTTAGCCCCTAAGAAGCCGTGGTTTATTCAAGGGTATATGGGCTTGATTTGCTCCTTTCTGATACTAGGTTTTTATAGCGTAGTAGCAGGTTGGTCTTTGTATTATTTTTGGAATTATCTTAATACTTCATTTTTTACAATGCCTGATGGCGGTTATGAAGCAGTCTTTGGGACATTTATAACAAACCCTGTATCTCCGTTGTTCTGGCATGGTTTATTTATGGTGATAACAATCCTTGTTGTATTAACAGGAGTGAAAGATGGAATTGAACGAGCGAGTAAAATCTTCATGCCGACATTAGCGGTGTTATTGATCTTGCTGGCCGTTTATAGTCTCACGCTAGAGGGTGCAAGTGAAGGATTAACGTTCTTGTTCCAGCCAGACTGGTCGATTCTTGAAGACCCATCTGTTTACTTGGCCGCATTAGGACAAGCGTTCTTCTCCTTAAGTCTCGGTATGGGAGGAATGCTGACATATGGAAGTTATTTATCCAAAGATGAATCCCTGCCATCTGCGACAGTGGGGATCGGGCTGATGGATACTTTCTTTGCGGTTATTGCGGGAGTGGTGATCTTCCCTGCCGTATTTGCTTTTAACATCTCGCCAGAATCAGGCCCGAACCTGGTTTTCATTACGCTTCCTGGAGTGTTTGAACAAATGCCGTTTGGTGGGGTTGTCGGACTCGTGTTCTTCTTCCTGCTTTGTTTAGCTGCGCTGTCTTCATCCATTTCTATATTAGAAGTTCCAGTTGCTTATTTTATGCGTAGGTTCGGATGGGGGCGTACATTATCGAGTGCCGTCCTCGGATTGTTTATGTATCTCCTTGGCGTTGCTGCATCCCTTGGTATGGGCCGGTGGTCAGATGTAACGATTATCGGGGATCGTGATATTATGGGCTCAATGGAGTTCGTTGCTTCCGATGTGTTCCTACCTCTTGGCGGTCTGGTTATCGCCTTGTTCGTTGGTTGGCACTGGTCTAAAGAGGAGGCTTTTGAGGCCACTGATATGGGATCATTAGGGCCTATTCGACACATTTGGCGTTTTCTAGTAAAATTTGTAGCGCCGGTTTGTATTGCGATTATCTTCTTATCGTCAGTCGGGATCCTGTAATGAGGTGATGAAGTGATCGAACGTTTGCAGAATCAACTCCCGAATGTAGCAAGTGAAATAATTGAGCTGCAGAAAAGGAGTTACCCCATTGAAGCTAGACTTCTTGGGGTGAAGAAGCTGCCTCCGATGGCAGACACAGCCGAACAAATCGAGAATACAAAGGAAATGTTCTTTGGTTTTCGTGAAGGAGATAGACTCTTAGGAGTGATTGGCTGTGAAGAATTACAAGAAGTGAATGTGTTGGCGAGGCTAGCTGTTGATCCAGATTATTTACAGCAAGGAATCGCTTCCCAACTGCTTGAACATTTGCTGCAAGAAGTTTCACCCCCTTTAGAAGTCATGACCGGGAAAAGGAACACTCCTGCCATTGAATTATATACGAAATATGGTTTTAGTTATGAAGGCGATTCCGTGATGACGGACGAAGGTATTGAGTTAGTAAGGTTAATGAAAACGTAAGGCAATGGGGACCGTTCGAAAAAATCCGAGCGGTTTCTTTTTTTATGGAGACCGGCTTAGCTGTTGGAGATTTTGTGACAGGTGGCGAGAATCCAAGCAATCCGTGTTATACTTCTTTAGAGAAAGTACAGATTATAAGGGTAATAGAACGAGCAAGGAGGCAACGGAATGTCCGTTTCATACGATCAAATTTTGCAGAAAATGATGAAAGAAGTTCAAGAAGCGAGCCTTGGACAGAGCAATCCAGAGAAAGTGAAAGAACACGTGCGTGCTGTTAAATTATTGAGCGATCTGATTTTAGATGAACAAGGATCAGCATCTTCTTATTCACAGCCAACGCCACAACCATATATACAACCACAGAAAACGGTGGAATCACCAAAGCCTGCGCCGAAACCACAACCAGAAATCGACCATGAAGAGGCAAATGGGAACTCGTTATTTGATTTTTAAAGGGTAAATAGGGGGAGAGGAACATGAAAGTTTTTTTACTGTTAGGTGTTATTAACGGCTTTCTTGCTGTAGCATTGGGGGCCTTCGGAGCGCACGGCCTTGAGGGACGCATTTCGGAGAAAATGATTAAAACCTGGGAAAAAGCGGTGAACTATCAAATGTTCCACACGATGGCCTTACTCGTTGTGGGTCTTCTGTTCAACAAAGTGAGCGGAAATCTCGCATCAGCTGGTTGGGCTTTCTTTATAGGGATTCTTCTGTTCTCAGGTAGTTTGTACATTTATAGTTTGTCTTCCGTTAAACTATTTGCAATGATTACACCATTTGGAGGCGTAGCGTTTCTAGTAGGTTGGGTCCTGCTTGGTTATGCCGTTGTCCGCTACCTTTAAAAGTAGAGGACAGTCGAAAACACTAAAATAATGATGGCTCGTAAAGCTTGCTCCACAAAGATAGCAGTATTTCGTTGAGCGTAATGAGCCATCCCTTCAAAAACAAAACTAAACGCAAGCGTGTAAAACATGAGTAACGTCAAAATGGACCATCCATCTTTCGTAAGAGAAATAATGCCAATGACGATCGCCAATGCAAGCATCAAGTACTGCAATTGAGCGAACTTTTGAGACGGATGTTTCATAGCAAACGCTCCTTTTTCGTTTAGTAGAAAATGCGGCTGACCTTTTTTAGGTCAGCCGTCTTTTATTTAGTCCGACCCTGAAACGTGGTGGGGTTTACGTTTACTCGATCTGTTACCGCCTGTTACCGCCGTATGGGTAGGCGTAGTTGATTTCTTCAGGGAATGTAATGTAATCCAGGTAAACCATCAGGAGTAAGTATCGTAGCCCGGTTTCGGGATCGCTTAAAACGATATGATCACGACCTGCTGCTTCAATAATGCCTTTGAAGATTTTGGCATTCCAGTCTTCATTGTTTTCAAAGGTCATGTAAACGGTAGCTTGCTTGCCTTTATTTAAGCGTAATATGTTTTCAATATAGGATTCTTCCTCAAGAGGTAGGTTCCCGCCGTTTTGAGATGGGGGAAGTTGCTGGCCGCTTTGACTGCCTGGAGGCATTTGCCCCATGCCCATTTGGTTTTGATAGTAGGGGTACATCATGGGCTGCCCTTGCATGCCTTGTTGCATCCCCTGCATCGGATAGCCCCCGTATGAACCTTGACCACTACCTTGACCTGAACCATAAGAACCGCCTTGCTTTTGATTAGCCATATAAGTCTGCACTCCTTTCAGATTAGAAAACACTTTGATACTGAAAACATAGCGGTGCTCAGATGACAAGCTTTAGGGCGTTCGGTTCATTGAACAATAAAGGGTAAGAACCAGAATTATAGCGCTTGCCGAAACCGTGACTCTTCCCTCTTTGCTTCCACCTTCTAAGAGACCGCTAGTTGAAATAACAGGGCCGGGTTATGACCAGTTGTGAGGATTCGCGCGGTATCACCTTTCAAATCTCACAATCCTCTTAGGAACATGTTTATGTAAAATGGATTGAAGATATGAACAAAAAAAGACAGGGGTGAGTGAGGGACGGGGGAGGGGAGATTCATGATGGGAGGCTTTAGAAGTTGCTGGTGCGCAGAACTAAAGGCCTTTTTAGGTGTGGTTGAAATCAGGTCATAACAAAAGCCACCCTCCAGGTGCGAGTACCTGGAGGGTGGCTTTATTGGCTTGATTATATAGAAAGAAATGAAGCGATCTGGTCTTGTTTCAGAAGGTTTCCTACATAGAAGGAACCGAACTCACCGTAACGAGCGCTTACTTCGTCAAAGCGCATTTCGTACACAAGCTTCTTAAATTGAAGAACATCATGAGCGAATAAGGTAACGCCCCATTCCCAATCGTCAAAGCCTACTGAACCTGTGATGATTTGGCGAACTTTACCGGCATACTTTCTTCCAATCATACCGTGTGAATACATCAGTTTTCCGCGGTCTTCCATCGGAAGCATGTACCAGTTGTCATTGCCTTCACGACGCTTGTCCATCGGATAGAAGCAAATGTATTCCCATTTTGGAAGGATTGGCTTCAAGCGAGCTTGAAGTTCAGGATCTGTTTCTGGATCCTTTCCTCTTGCCATATACGTTGATAGCTCCACTACAGAAACATAAGAATAGGAAGGTTTCGTGTATTCAGCTAATTTGGTTTTATTAAATTCTGTTTCAATGGCATTTAATTCTTCCATTGTTGGGCGAAGAATCATTAAGATGAAATCGGCTTTTTGGCCAACAACTGTATAAAGAGCGTGGCTTCCTTCTTTATTCTGTTCTGTTTGGTTCCACTTTTCTAGAAGTTGGTGGAATTCTTCGATCGCAGACTCTCGCTCGTCGCTTGAGGCGTGCTTCCAAGAAGTCCAATCAATAGAACGAAGGTCATGTAAACAATACCAACCGTCTAAGGTTTCAACTGCTTCTGGCATGGACACTCTCTCCTTTATATCAATGAGTAATGAATTTTTTCTTCCGTTTTTTACTATAACATAACTTCTTTACAATATGGAAACGCTGAGAAGAGCAGCTGTGTGAGAGGAAAGATGCGAGGAGTATTCGTCTGAAAATAAAGAAATTTTGATAAGATTTCCTCTTTCCTTTCAATTACACACAAAAAGATTTATCATATAGTACAGATATGAACATGGAGGGATAACATAATGAGTAACTTGTTCGACTCTTTACGAGATAAATTATCAAACACAACGAAGCGCATCGTGCTTCCGGAGGGTTCTGATGAGCGTATTTTAGAAGCAGCTTCTAAGCTAGCTCAAGAAGGTACAATTACACCTGTACTAGTCGGTAAACCTGACGAATTGAAACAGAAAGCATCAGATTTGAACTTGGATCTTGGCAATGCTGACATTTTAGATCCGAATAACTACAGTGAATTTGACGCAATGGTAGCGAGCTTTGTTGAACGTCGTAAAGGAAAAGCGACAGAAGAAAAAGCCCGTGAGATCCTTAAAGACGAGAACTACTTCGGTACAATGCTTGTTTACATGGGAGAAGCAGACGGCCTTGTAAGTGGCGCAGCTCACTCTACAGCAGATACTGTACGCCCAGCTCTTCAAATCATCAAAACAAAACCAGGCATCAAGAAAACATCTGGTATCTTCATCATGGTGAAAGACGAAGAGAAATACGCATTTGCTGATTGTGCTATTAATATCTCTCCTGACAGCCAGGACCTAGCAGAAATTGCTCTAGCAAGCGCAGACACAGCGAAGCTATTCGACATCGACCCACGCGTTGCGATGCTAAGCTTCTCTACAAAAGGCTCTGCACAGTCTCCTGAAACGGAAAAAGTCACAGAAGCAGTTAAGCTTGCGAAGGAACAAAATCCTGAGCTTACACTAGACGGTGAGTTCCAATTCGACGCAGCATTTGTTCCATCTGTTGCTGAAAAGAAAGCACCAGGTTCTGAACTTAGTGGAGACGCGAACGTATTCGTATTCCCAAGCTTAGAAGCAGGAAACATTGGCTACAAAATCGCCCAACGCATGGGCGGATTCGACGCCGTAGGCCCGGTTCTTCAAGGTCTTAACCAACCCGTAAACGACCTATCCCGCGGCTGTAGCGCAGACGACGTATACAAACTATCCCTAATCACAGCAGCCCAATCTCTATAAGCAATCACGCACCAAAAAGAGGAAGCCGTCCGTGGCTTCCTCTTTTTTATGCGGATCTGTTTCCGTTACCTCTGGGGAGAGTAAGGTGGGTCGAGAAACTACTCCCTTTCCGCGGCCCTGCACGACGTGGGGTCGTTCGACGTTGTCACAGGACGTGACGGTCTTAGTCGAACTTCCTCTCTCCCTTAAAAGCCTCCTCGTTCCCTAGCCACCCTTGGCTGAATTTGCCCCAGGGTTGTGTGTTGGAAAAAGAGGTGAACGCTAAGTTTTTCTGATACACGTTTGGCTGGGTGTTTACGTTACTCCCAATATGACAAGGTGGTCCGAGAAATTGCGAGACTCCTGCGGCAGTAGGAGCCTAGGGGAGACCCCGGAGTGAGCGAAGCGAATGAGGAGGCTTCCCAGCTCGCCGCGGAAAGCGAGTGATTTCTCGGACCACCTTTCACTCCCCCTGGCAACGTAAACACCCCAAGACACCACTCCGCATTAGGAACTAATGTGGATAATAAGAAAGCACTGCGGGGCCTTATTTAAGGGAACGCAGTGCTTTCTCGTTGCGGGCAACCATTTGATCGAAACGCTTATCAAACCAGCCCATTTCAGTATCATCTAACGGCGTTGTGTCCACATGACCACTCAGGTTATAAAGAAGGTAAAGAATACGGTTTCGTACATCCTGCACCGTAATCTCCTTCCCAAACAGTTCAGAAAGAGAAGCCATCGTATCGGGCTCAATGGTAGGGTAGGAGAAGGTGGTCTCTTGATCATTTATGCCAATTTCATAAAACTGACGGATCAGTTCCGCTCGCTCCGAACCGCTTCCTTCTACACATAAATAAATTTGCACAGCACTACCATTTTTCACACGACGCTGAGAGATACCTGCAAATTTCTTACCATTGATACTTAAATCATACGTACCTGGGCAATATGAGCCTTTAATTTCAAAAGCCTCAATCGGATATCCCTCTTCTTCAAATAACCTCTGAATAAATGAAACCATCGCTTCATACCCGTCATGGATATCAACCTGTTTCGCATCAGGAAAGATAAAGGAAAGGTTCAAAACCCCAGCATCGAGCGCCACCGCTAACCCACCAGAGTTTCGCACAATTGCTTGATACCCTTTTTCACTTAAGAAGCTCAACCCTTCATCAATAGAAGGAAGGCGAGCGTCAGGAATGCCTAACACAACCGTTTGGTGATGGACCCACAACCGAGCCGTAACCGGAGATCGCCCCTGACCCACACTCATCGCTAACGCATCATCCGTTGCGAACGACTGAAGCGCAGAGAAAGTCGGACCGAGCTCACTTTGATCTATAAATCGATAGGAGTTGGTTTGTAGTAGTTCATGAATCTCTTGCATGATTGGTCTCCTTTACGTGCTAAACTAACAGAACTATTATACCAAAAATCCTCCCAGATGCATCATCCTGTTTCCGTTAGCTATAGTTGAGAGTGAGGTGGGGCGGGAAACCACTCCCTTTCCGCGGGCGAGTTGTCGAGCCTCCTCATTCGCCTACGCTCATTCCGGGGTCTCGTCGATCTCTTCTTCCCGCAGGAGTCTCGCGGTTTCCCGCCCAACCTCTTCAGTATTAGAATGAACGGAAACAAGTTATACGAGGGAAAGATCTGAGTCGATCAGCAAATACGTAGGTTCGTTCGCCTAAATATCGCAGGGGGTGGCTGGAGGACTGCGAGACTCCCGCGGGAAAAGGAGCCTATCTAGCTCTGGCGTGGAAGGTCTAGCGTGATAAGTCATCTTTTTTACAAAGGCTCATCGCCTTTTCCAAAAAGCTACCTTATCCGTACGACCTTGGGCACCACGCCTGCACTTTTAAACTAGGGGAGACCCCGGAGTGAGCGAAGCGAATGAGGAGGCTTCCCAGCTCCCCGCAGGAAAGCGAGTGGTCCTCCAGCCAGCCCAAGCACCTTTTATCGCAACGGACATCCCCAGCTTCACTAATTCGACAAATTACGGGGTTGTTCCTTAGGGGATCAACCTCTAAAATGGGGAAAGGATAAAAGAACGCCAGAATGGTTTATGAATTGGAAATTTTCGTATATAATAGAACAAATATTGTCGGGAATAGGAAGGGCAGAAAGTTATGGCGTATAAAGACGAAAAATTACACGAAGAAAAAGTATTTAAAGACCCTGTTCATCGGTATGTACACGTTCGAGACCGCGTCATTTGGGATCTGATAGGAACTCCTGAATTCCAGCGCCTACGTCGAGTTAAGCAGCTCGGAACGTCTTATACAACCTTCCACGGGGCAGAGCATAGTCGCTTTAATCATTCACTAGGGGTTTATGAAATTGTTCGCCGTATCATTACCAATTTCGAGAACCGCCCAAATTGGGATGAGGATGAGCGCTTATTATGCTTGGTCGCAGCTCTTCTTCACGATCTCGGTCATGGCCCGTTTTCCCATAGCTTTGAGAAAGTCTTTAAGTTGGATCACGAAGATTTTACAAGGAAGATTATCCTTGGAAACACAGGGGTAAACGCTATATTGAGAAGAGTGGATGACAATTTTCCCCATAAAGTGGCAGATGTCATTAATAAGACGTATGAAAATAAGCTTGTCGTTAGTCTGATTTCAAGCCAAATTGATGCTGATCGGATGGACTACTTGCAGCGTGATGCTTATTTTACCGGGGTAAGTTATGGTCATTTTGATATGGAGCGTATTCTTCGAGTGATGCGACCGATGGAAGATCAGGTCGTTGTGAAGGAAAGTGGGATGCATGCTGTCGAAGATTATATAATGAGCCGTTATCAGATGTATTGGCAAGTGTATTTCCACCCTGTAACAAGAAGTGCCGAGGTTATCCTCACGAAGATTTTACATAGAGCGAAAGAATTGTATGAAAACGAGTACTCGTTCTACCTGGAACCGTATCACTTTACGTCCTTTTTTGCAGGGGATGTGGACCTTCAGGAGTATTTAAAGCTAGATGAAAATGTTGTTATGTATTACTTCCAAATTTGGAAAGATGAGAAAGATCCGATCTTAAGCGATCTGTGTGCGCGCTTTGTGGATCGTCACTTATTCAAATACGTTGAATTTAACCCAAATCAGCAAATGAGTGAGTGGATGGAATTGCATAAGCTTTTCCAGAAAGCAGGGATTGATCCTGACTACTATCTCGTAGTAGACTCCTCGTCGGACCTTCCTTATGACTTTTACCGTCCTGGGGAAGAAGGAGAACGTTTACCGATCCATTTACTCAGACCAAACGGAGAATTAAAAGAGTTGTCAAGACAGTCAGACATCGTAGAATCCATTTCAGGAAAGAAACGTACAGATCACAAGCTATATTTCCCTAAAGATTTTATTGAAGGGTTATCCAACCGGAGTAAAACGAAGAAACGTATTTTGGAAATCTTGTACGGATAGGAGATGAGCCGTTGTGTTAAATAATCACGCCAAGCTGGTTCGGTTTTTTTCACAATGTGAAGAAGTTGTCGGCCGTAAACGACTACAGAAAATGATTTATATTTTAAAGAAAGCAGGGTACCCGTTTGAAGAGCGCTATGAGTTTCACTTCTACGGGCCTTACTCTGAGGAACTTACGCTACGCGTGGAGGAGTTGTGTAACCTTGGTTTTCTTTCAGAAACGCATGAGAAGAAGAGCAACTACCACCAGTATCGCTATAGTTTAACAGAGGGCGGAGAAGAGTTTCTAACTCACTATAAGGACATGCCTCTAGAGGATATGACCGAGCACATTCACAATATGAATGAGGAAAGCTCCCGTTTCCTAGAGCTCGTTTCAACCATGCTTTACTTTGACCAGTTATCCCGCGAAGAATGCGAAGAAAAAGTAAGAGCTGTAAAGAAAAAGATGAATTATACAGACGAAGAACTCGAGCAAGCCTGGAGCTTCATCAACCGACTTCTAAACTAATCAAACCCTTGCCATCGCAAGGGTCTTTTTTTATGCGTTGAAGCACTAAAGGGTGTCAGACACCGTTTAGTGCTTTAGGGCAGTAACGCGTGTCTGGCACCATTCAGCGCTTTAGAGCACTGATGCGTGTCTGGCACCCTGCATTGCTTTAGTGGGAGTGGGTGGATGTGTTAGAATAAGGGAATAAATGATTTCGTGTAGGAAGAAGGAGGATCACGCGATGAGTTCAAATGATCAGTCTACAAATAAAAAGAAGAATCAGTTCACGATTTTAAAAGATGACTCGACGGATGGTCATGGTGGATATGGTGTAGGTTCAATCAGTTTAGAGAACATGTCCCCTGTTATGATTGACCCAACCGAAGGAGAAGCTTACATTGATATGGGTGCGATGCACGCACGCAGTAAGCTTGAGAAAAGAATTAAATTTAAGCCAGACCGTGAAATTGCTCCAAATGGCAAAACGTTTTGGATTGTGTGGGTGACGGTTGCTCATAACGAGGACGGTCCTTATTATGCAGGCGTAACAGGTTGTGAAATGGTCATTGACCATGAAACGAGACGTGGTTATAAATCACTTCCGGAGCACGTGAATAATATGGATAAATCTCTGAAAAGTAAAATCATCGTAGAGAATATGGATGAACCATCGAAGAAACTTCTTGGAGACTTCTTGCGTTCTCATAACGAACAAATGTGGGCAAATTCCTCAGATGAATTGAAGGCAGCCCTTCCGGATCAGCAGTAGAAATTGTGACTAGAATTTGAATAATGTTTGAAAATCTTGAGTATTTTGAGATAAATTTGTAAAATATGAATCACATGGGTATTACACATGTTTACTAGGACACAGAAAAAGGTCGGCTCACACAGCCGACCTTTTTCTATATTAAAAGAATAAATCATAGAGCCAGCTCTTCTTTTCTTTCTCTTGATCAGAATTCGGTGGCTTCGGTAAACTCCCCTCAGGTGCATCACCTGGGAAGTGGTGTTCACAATAAGTCGTTGGCTCAGAGCCTTCTTCGAAGTAGGCAAGGCGCTGATGTGGGCAGTAAGGAGTAGCCAGTTGCCCGCTGTCCGGATCAATATAGACGCCCACTACACCATCAGATGGGGCAAAGGTTTTGTAAGGATGTTCCTGATGAACGGCCTCCATGTAGGACGCCCAGATGTCTTTTGCATACTGGTGATCCTCCACTTTCTCGATCGGTTCATTATCGTCATAGCCTGTCCAAATCCCAGTTGCTACCTGAGGACTGAAACCGATCATCCAACTGTCCGTCTTCGTGGTTCCTGACTTACCCGCATAGGTGCGTGATAGCTGATCGGCAATGGATGACCCTGTCACCTTCATATAGTCATTCAGAGATTCATCGAACATTCCAGTCATTAAATGCGCCAATACAAACGCCTTATCATGATCGATGACTTGTTTCTTATCTCCTTGCTTGCGTTCATAAACGACGTGCCCATATGCGTCAGTGATTTTCTCAATCGTATGAGGCTTCACTGCAACCCCGCCGTTTGCAAACAAACTGTAGGCGCCCACCATCTCTTGTACAGACACAGAAGCGGTTCCAAGGGCAAGGGAAGGGACGGCCGGAAGATCGCTTGAGATCCCCATGCGGTGTGCGGTCTCGACAAGTGTTTCTTCTCCAAGGAACACATTCGTTTTCACAGCGTAAACATTGTCTGATAAAGCAATAGCTTGAGCGAGTGTAATCGGCTCATAAGCATAATAACCATTGTAGTTACTCGGTTCGTAGACCGTTCCATCTTCTAATTCAAAATAGGTCGGTTTACTGAGAAGCGTCGTAGCAGGTGTATAGCCATTTTCAAGGGCTGCGTAGTAAAGGAACGGCTTAAACGTTGACCCTGGCATCCGCTTCGCTTGCACAGCACGGTTATAAGGACTCTCAGAATAAGATCGCCCCCCAACCATCGCCAGAATCCCACCCGTTTCCGGATTCATACTGACAGCCCCAATTTGAATATCAGATCGCTCATCAATTTTCTCTCTCACGGACTTCTCGAGCTCTTCTTGCATCGAAACTTTGAGACTGGTGTAGATGTGGTAGCCCCCAGAACGAATCGACTCCGCATCAAGATCAAGTATAGAAGAGGCCTCTTGCATCACGCGGTCTTGGAAATACGGAGCCACTTGGGCAACCACTTTCTCAGATCGAGGAGCGAGACGGATTGAAGCATTCTTAGCACTCGCATACTCCTGTTCTGAGATCACTTGCTTCTCTTTCATATGTTGCAAGATCAGGTTTTGACGTGCTTTTGCGTTCTCAAGATGGGTATACGGAGAGTAATAAGAAGGTCCCTTCGGAATGGACGTGAGAAGGGCTGCTTCAGAAAGCGTAATCTCTGAAGCATGTTTGTCGAAATAAAACCGACTCGCTGCCTCGATTCCGTACGCACCATGACCATAGTAAATCGTATTTAAATAGCCTTCTAAAATCTCATCCTTATCGTAAAACATCTCGAGTCTTGCAGCATAGAGCGCCTCTTTAATTTTACGCGTCCATGTCTTCTCGTGGGATAAGTACAGGTTCCGAGCATATTGCTGTGTAATGGTACTCGCTCCCTGGACTTTCGCCATCGCTTTAATATCCTGGATCACGGCCGCTGCAATTCGTTTTACGTCAAAACCGAAATGATCGTAGAAACGTTTATCTTCTGTTAGAAGAGTAGCTTGAATAAAGGCTGGATTCATTTCATCGAGCTCGATCCAGTAGCGATTTTCACCCCCGTGCTCCACACCAATTACACTCTCATCCTGTGCATAAAAGATCGTGTTTTGTTCATTCTTTAGGGGTGGTGGACCAGCCACGTAACAATATAAAAACACCCCTATCAAACTGGTAATGAAAAGGGTTATAAGAGAAGCGGCGGATAGACTGAGCCACTTTATGGGTTTATTTTTATAAAAAATCTGAGGTATTCGTAGTTTCATGGAACGATCTCCCCTCATAGATAGACGAACCTGTTTTTACAAATCAGTATAGGTAAGGGGAGAGGGTTTTAAACATTCAGGCACTGAGAACGGGAAAAAGACTTGATTTTTTCGCTAGCTTCTCTATAATTTGATTGTTTGAAAGATTTTCTTCCGTGAAAGAAAGTAGAAAGCAGGTACAACCGAGAGGGTTATCGAATGGTATAATGTTAAGGACTTTCTATGAAACGGCTTAAATGCCTTTTATCATAACGGTTTACGAAAGGAGTAAGAATAAATGAGCATTTGGTATACAGAGAAGCAAACAGAAAACTTCGGCATTACGACGAAGATTAATAAAACACATCATACAGAGAAGACTGAATTCCAAGAACTAGCTATGCTTGAAACAGAAGAGTGGGGGAACATGTTAACCCTTGATGATATGGTTATGACGACAGAACGTGATGAATTTGTCTATCACGAAATGGTTGCGCACGTTCCGTTATTTACTCACCCTAACCCTAAGGACGTTCTTGTTGTGGGAGGGGGCGACGGCGGCGTCATTCGCGAGGTCCTTAAGCACCCGAGTGTTGAGAAAGCTACCCTTGTAGAAATTGATGGGAAGGTTATTGAATACTCTAAGCAATACCTTCCGTCTATCGCGGGTACCCTTGATGATCCTCGTGTGGAAGTGAAGGTTGATGATGGTTTCATGCACATCGCAAAGAGCGAAGGCGCTTATGACGTCATCATGGTGGATTCAACAGAACCAGTAGGTCCGGCAGTGAACTTGTTCACGAAAGGATTCTACTCCGGTATTTCCAATGCATTAAAAGAAGACGGGATTTTCGTTGCCCAAACAGACAACCCTTGGTTCAAAGCAGATTTAATTCAGCAGGTGATGAGCGATGTTCGTGAAATCTTCCCGATCACTCGTTTATATACAGCTAACATCCCGACGTACCCAAGCGGCCTCTGGACGTTCACAATCGGAAGTAAATCATATGATCCGTTAGAAGTGAGTGAAGCGCGCTTCCACGAAATCGATACGAAATACTATACGAAAGAGCTTCATAAGGCAGCGTTCGTGCTTCCGAAGTTCGTACAAGACTTAACGAAGTAAGGGGGAGAGATCATGCGCTTTGACGAAGCCTATTCTGGTAAAGTATTTATTATGAGTCGCCCGACAGCCGAAGAGTCAGACGTTATTCTCTTTGGTATGCCGATGGACTGGACGGTTAGTTTCCGACCAGGCTCACGCTTTGGCCCGAACCGAATTCGGGAAGCGTCACTTGGACTTGAAGAGTATAGTCCTTATGCCGATAAACACCTTGAAGAAGTCGCTTACTTTGATGCAGGAGATATTCCTTTGCCATTTGGAAATCCGCAGCGAAGCATTGATATGATTCAGGATTACGTGACCACCATTCTAGATCAGGGGAAATTCCCTCTAGGAATGGGTGGGGAGCATCTGGTCACTTGGCCGATTATCCAAGCCTTCCATGAGAAGTACAGCGATATGGCCTTCATTCACATCGATGCCCACGCAGATCTTAGAGAAGAATACGAAGGCGAAGCATTGTCTCACTCTACTCCAGTAAGAAAGATTTGTGAGTTGATCGGACCTGAGAATGTATATTCCTTTGGCATTCGTTCTGGTATGCGCGAAGAGTTTCAATATGCGAAAGAAAGCGGCATGCACATGTCTAAGTTTGAGGTCGCAGAGCCTTTGAAGAAAGTATTGCCGACGCTATCAGGACGTAACGTCTATGTGACGATCGATATCGATGTCCTTGACCCAGCTTACGCACCTGGAACAGGAACAGCAGAAGCAGGGGGCATCTCTTCTAAAGAGTTGCTTGAATCCATCCGTATGATTGCCGATTCAGATCTTAACATCATCGGTGCTGACCTTGTAGAAGTAGCACCCGCCTATGACCCATCCGAACAAACCCAAATCACAGCCAGCAAAATGATCCGTGAAATCCTGCTAGGCTGGACCAAATAAACCAACGCCCCTACCCATAAGTAGGGGCTTTTCCTTTAGTAGGATAAAGCGTGCCAGACACCCTGCGTCGCTCTGCTGTATTAAAGGGTGTCAGACACGCTGTGGTGCTTCACATCAGTAAAGCAAGCTTATAATTTATTAGTCTTTTTTCTTGATAGTCTTGCTGATCTGTGAAAAAATGGTTTTTGTGTAAAGGTACGAAAGTAAAGTGTAGCTTGTGGATTCGGCGATAAAGGAAGTGGAGAGATGGATGAGAGCGTAAATGTTGAAGCCATTATTAGCCCTTTTCAGCAGCCGGAAGAGGCGCCGATTTTTGCTGTATATAAAGTTTTGTCACGTCAGTATGAGCGATCCCAAGTACTAGAGTGTATGAAACACTTTTGTCTTGAATCGAGAAATGAAGATAACCAGCGTAAAGGGCTGGAATTTCTATACATAATAGGGTTTCGGGAAGCATGTGAGAAACTGATCAAGATTAACGAAGCTAGTTCGAATCCAATCAACCAACAGTGGGGACGTGTCTATCGAATCGTGTTAGAACGGAAGACCCATTATAATGATCCGAATGAAATTTTGCTGGAATTAAGCCGCATTAAACCACTGAACAAAGAAATAAATGTGATCATGCTGTTCTTAAAATTATATGCCCATGTAGACCTGAATCAGTATGGCAAGATGGGCAATGATGTGGAAGCTATTACAGAGGAAATGTTACACATACGTGATTCATTCCTCCTGCTCTGTTACGAGGAGCGATTGGATGAAGTCTTTTTCGTTTATCATCTATCCAAGAATGAACTTCTGTTAGGGCGCAAATATGCCTTTAAAGTATTAAATAAAACCTTTAACCCTGACAAGAAATCCTTTGTTCACAACTACCTTGCCATTAGTTACGTTCTAGAAAGCTATCAACATGCGATGTATCACGCGAACGAAGCGATGCGAATAGCAGAAGAAGCAGGGGACTATAGGTATGTAGAGAGTGTCAAAAACCATAATATTCCGTTTCTTTCAGCAGTGAATGGGGTTTACGAAGGGATTACGACAAGCGATAAATCGGAACAGGCTCATTTAGCAGTTGCCAGAGGAGATGTCCAGACCGCCATTGATATCCTCTCACCTATTCAAGACCGAAGCCCTTTCCAAGATTATTACTTAGGAAAAGCGTTGAAAGATAAAGAGCTTCTCACAAAATCCCACCAAGCCTTTATCAGGCAGGGGCATTACATGTTCGCGAAGATCCCATTGAGTGAACTGAAGAAGCTGTAAAAAAAATAGAGAATGAAATAGGAAATTTTTATGGAAGACTCGGTTGTTAGCGGGTCTTTTTTTGTTGGGAGAATGGGCGAGAGTGTCGGAACTGCTGACAAAGTATCAGGACGAGTGGTGAAGGTGTCCTGATGGTTGGGGAAAGTGTCACTACAAAAGTGAAATGTGGCGGAACAAAGCCAAAATACGTCAGAACAACAAGGAAACGTGTCGGGATGAGGAGGTTTGGTACCCAAAAGAGTCTGAATGCGTTCCAGAAGCGTCGGGACGCCCCGCTCCTTCTCTATTGAAGTAAGTCGCCTGCACTTTTCTGGATCCAGTTCCGCCCACACGACGTCGGGTCGTTCGACGTTGCCACAGGACGTGGCGAACTTAGTCGAACTTCCTCTTTACCTGACCCCGTCTCCACTTTTCCTGATCCAGTTCCGGCGGGGAGGGGCTAGCGAGATAAGCAATCTAACTGCAGTGGCTAACGCCACTTCCGTTATTTTGCTTATCCGTACGCCCCTAACCACCCCGCCTGCCCTTTTCCTGATCCAGTTCCGGCGGGGAGGGGCTAGCGAGATAAGCAATCTAACTGCAGTGGCTAACGCCACTTCCGTTATTTTGCTTATCCGTACGCCCCTAACCACCCCGCCTGCCCTTTTCCTGATCCAGTTCCGGCGGGGAGGGGCTAGCGAGATAAGCAATCTAACTGCAGTGGCTAACGCCACTTCCGGCATCTTGCTTATCCGTACGCCCCTGACCACCCCGCCTGCACTTTTCCTGATCCAGTTCCGGGGGCTAGAGGCTAGCGAGATAAGTCATCTTTTTTCCAAAGGCTAACGCCTTTTCCAAAAAGCTGTCTTATCCGTACGCCTCTAAGCAAGCCCCCTGCACTTTTCTAGTAATCATCTATTGAGTTTTTCTTCTGGAATTCTTATAATGGTTAAGTTAAGAAAAGATCGTGATTGACGACTGGTGAGAAGGAAGAGGTGACGCATGATGGCGGAGGATCGTACTCCTATACGTGTTCGACTAGAGACTGAGATTAAAGACGAAGATCAGAAACAAAACATCGTTGTAGACGAGCCCGGGGATTATGTTCAGAAAGGGAATGCCCATATTATTCGTTTCACAGAGAAAACAGAGGATGAGACGAAAGTGGACAACCTTGTAACCATTCATCCGGACAAAGTCATCATTCGTCGGACGGGTCCTGTACGAATGAATCAGGTATTCCGAGAGAAACAAAGTACGGAAAGTGTGTATCACCATCAGTACGGAAAGTTTCATTTGCAAACCACTACAAAAACGATATCCTTTCAAGAATCTAATGACGTCTTGAAGGGCATGCTGAAAATAAATTACGACTTAGAAGTGAACGGACAACAGAAACAACGTCATCGTTTATCCTTACGATTCAAAGAGGAGGGCCAATCATGAATATTGTTGAACAAACGGAACAAAAGTTAAAAGATGAAATTATACAGGCCGTACTAAAAGCTGAATTAGCAAGTGAAAGTGAATTACCTACTGTCGTTTTAGAAACGCCAAAGGACAAGAGCCACGGCGATTACGCAACGAATATGGCGATGCAACTTGCTCGTGTAGCACGTAAAGCGCCACGCCAGATTGCAGAAGATATAGTAGCGAACTTTGACCAATCAAAAGCATCCATTAAACAAATGGAAATTGCAGGTCCTGGCTTCATTAACTTCTTTATGGATAACCAGTACCTGACAGGCCTTGTGCCAACGATTCTTAAGGCTGGCGAGAGCTATGGTTCAAGTCAGGTCGGAAATGGCCATAAGATTCAGGTAGAGTTCGTATCAGCCAACCCAACAGGCGATCTTCACCTTGGTCACGCACGTGGTGCCTCTGTTGGGGACGCGCTGTGCAACGTTTTAGACAAAGCTGGCTACAATGTAACTCGTGAATATTACATTAACGATGCCGGTAACCAGATCAACAACTTGGCAACGTCCATGGAAGCTCGCTACATGCAAGCGTTAGGTGAAGACTTCCCGATGCCTGAAGATGGGTACAACGGGAAAGATATCATCGAACTTGGAAACAGCCTTGTTCAAGAATATGGCGACGAGTGGAAGCACAAATCAGAAGAAGAGCGTCTGAAATTCTTCCGTGAATACGGACTGAAATATGAACTGAAGAAAATTGAAGATGACCTAGCGATGTACCGCGTTCCGTTCGATGAGTGGTTCTCTGAAACATCTCTCTATGATTCTGGAAAAGTTCAGCAAGCCGTTGAAACATTAAAAGAAAAAGGCTATGTCTACGAACAAGACGGTGCAACATGGTTCCGTACAACGGACTTTGGTGACGATAAAGACCGTGTTCTTATTAAGAATGATGGAAGTTACACGTACCTGACTCCAGACATCGCTTATCACCAAAACAAGTTAGAGCGTGGCTACGAAACGCTTATTAACATCTGGGGAGCCGACCACCATGGGTACATTCCTCGTATGAAAGCAGCGATCCAAGCGCTTGGAAATGACGAGAGCACACTAGAAGTGGAAATCATCCAAATGGTGAACTTGTTCCAAAACGGTGAAAAAGTGAAGATGAGTAAACGTACCGGTAAAGCTGTCACGCTACGTGAACTGATGGACGAAGTAGGAATTGACGCAATGCGTTACTTCTTCAGCATGCGTTCAAGTGACTCTCACCTTGACTTTGATATGGACTTAGCGAAGTCTGAATCAAACGATAACCCGGTGTATTATGTTCAATACGCACACGCGCGTATTTGCAGCATGCTTCGCTCTGCAAAAGAGAAAGGCTTCGAGTTTACAGAGGAAATCGACGGCACTCATCTTTCTTCAGAAAAAGAAGAAGCATTACTCAAACGCCTTGGTGACTTCCCGCAACTAGTAGCAGACGCTGCTGAAAAGCGTATGCCTCACCGCGTGACGCAGTACGTATTTGACTTAGCCTCTGACTTACACAGCTTCTACAACGCTGAGAAAGTGTTAGACACAGAGCAAGTGGAGCGTACACAAGCACGTATGGCCCTAATGGAAGCAACACGCCAAACAATCGAAAACGCCCTAAAACTAATCGGCGTATCCGCACCAGCAAGAATGTAATTCATGAGAAAGAGGGACCTCCCAAAAGGAGGTCCCTCTTTTTACGTTTAGGCTCTGTTAAAGTTGATTGTTGATTTTTTACACGTTACATAAAAGTCCCTAATAAGGAGCACCGGAAAGTGAGAATGTTTCCGTTAGCGCTAGTCTGAGCGTAAGGTGGTTCGGGAAATCACTCGCTTTCCGCGGCGAGCTGGGGAGCCTCCTCGTTCGCTTGCGCTCTCTGTGGGGTCTCCCCTAGGCTCCTTGTGCCGCAGGAGTCTCGCAATTTCCCGAACCACCTTTTTCCATATTTAGAAGAACGGAAACATACCATATTAGAAAATAGAGTTGAATCTACGCGACGCCCCAGCCACCCCAAGCACTAGTCAATAAAGACGGTCCTATCTACACTTAAATGTCTCAGCTTTGGGTATTGAACAAGCCTATAAAATAACAACACTAAACTATAACAGAGCCTACGTTTAAAATAGAATGGTAACCCTATAGAAAAAGGAATATACTAAAACCAACCTACAAGACAAAGGAGACGTAGTTATGAAAATTATCCTTCTTTCCATCGTAACAGGATTTTTCGTTGGTTTTGTATTTGCCCTTTTCAAACTCCCCATCCCAGCCCCACCAGCACTAGCCGGAGTCATGGGCATCGTCGGCATTTACCTCGGCTTCAAAGCCTACGAACAACTCAGTCCCCTCATCGAAAATTTGTTCAAATAATAGGAGATGTTTCTTTGATGGAGGGGATAGCGACTGTGCGGGTCCGTTCACACATTTATCGCTCGGGCTTACTGGGGGCCTGCGAGACTCCCGCGGGGTAAGGAGCCTAGGGGAGACCCCACAGAGAGCGGAAGCGAACGAGGAGGCTTCCCAGCTCCCCGCAGGAAAGCGAGTTGGCCCCCAGTAAGCCCAAGCACTTTTCTGGAAACGGACCTCTCCCCCTTGCTATCTCATCTTCGCTCCAAATAGTCAAAACTCAATCTCGCCGCCACGCACACGCTTCACCCCGCGAATCGCGCTTAAGTCCTCCACAATTTGAAGAAGAGCACGATCTTTTTCCTTCGCCTCAATCATCACATCTAGAACATCCGTCTCCTTTTTACAAGCCTTCAAAAACGGAACGGCAAATTCCGGATCGACAAAGTCGGAATGGGCCCGGTACTTTTCTGTTGATTTAGGAGAAGATAAATGAACTTTAGGGGGATAGCCCGTTCCCTCCCATGTTTTGAACAAACGGGGGAGGAGGGAGGCGTAGTCTTCTTCGCCTGGGTTTGCCATTTCATGATGGTAGTCAAACATCACCGGGAGCCCTGCTTGCTCTGCGGCTGCTAAGGTTTCAGCTGTGGTATACGTTTTATCATCATTTTCAATCGTCATTCGGCTACGTACTTCATCAGGCATTTCGTAAATATTTTGATGGAATCGGTCTAGTGCTGATGATTTATCTCCGTAAGCACCACCAATGTGGATATTGATAAACCCTTCATTTTCAAGACCCATCGCTTCAAGCATCCGGTAGTGGTAAGTCATGTCCGTTACGGCGTTTTCTGTAATATGGGGCTTGTCGCTTGTGAAGACAGTAAATTGGTTCGGGTGGAAGCTAATCCGCTGCCCACTGGCTCTTACAATATCGCCAATCTCTTCCCAGTCCTTCTTAAAAGGCGTAATGAAATCCCAAGCTACCTCCGGGTGCGTAGCGAGGGGGACGATCGAAGATGAGAATCGGTAAAGGGGGATCTCAGCAGCCCGATTAAACCAAAGCGCTCGTTTCGTGTGGTATAAATTTTTAGCAGTCACTTCTAATAGTTTATTCGTTCGTTCTTCTTCGGTCATAGCCGAATAGCGTTTAAACGTTAGCGTCTTTGCAGGGACAGCTTCCCATAACGATAAAGTATGGGAAACGAACCCAAACCGTATGCGCATCCGTGTCATCCTTTCTAAAGCAGCGGCCGGAACAAGCGGGCAATGCCAATTTTAATTTTTGTACGAATGGTATTCAGTTGGAAGATATGCTCTTTAAGTGGCTGGCTGTCTTGTACGTCTTTTAAATAGGCAAGACGCAAGTCCATCACGAAACGGGAATTATGAATAATCGTGTTGACTTCTTTATTTAAGAACAGGCTTCGCCGGTCGAAATTGGCTGTTCCGATATCACAGAGCTGCTGATCAATAATGACAACCTTAGCGTGGTAGAATCCTCGATCAAACATATACACCTCACCACCAGCTTCAATCAATCGCATCATATAGGGCAGTCCTGCTTCTTTGACAAGGGGATGATCGGCTTTCATCGGAACGATGACCTTCACATTGACTCCGCGATCTAACGCGTCAGTGAGGCATTTAAACAACCGTTCACTCGGTATGAAATAAGGGGTGCCGATAAAGATTTCATCTTTCGCCTGACATATGAGGCTTTCAAACACGTCTTCAAGCTGAACGCCATCAGTCGCAGTGATCTCAATCCATTTTTCGCCCTCTGTTTCCGTTGGGAAGGGTTCCTCGTCATGGTGTCCCGTCGCTAAATACCAGTCATCAAAGAAAGTGCATTGAAGATGCTGAACGATGTCACCTAGTAAACGTAGATGGTAATCTCTCCAGTTTCCAAGCTCCGCATCCTTCCCTAAATATTCTCTACCCACATTAAAGCCGCCTATGTAGCCAATGTCTCCATCGATGACCGTAATTTTACGATGGTTCCGTCGTTGTAAACGATAGAAGAAGAAAGGAAATTTGGGTGTTTCGCTAAAAGCAAACTGAACGCCCGACTCCCTTAGGTCTTTAATTATTTTTGAATTAATCCGGAAGCTTCCAACACGGTCAAGTAACAAACGCACTTGAAGCCCTTCTTCAGCTTTTTGCTTCAAGATCTCGAGTAGTTCCTCGCTTATGTC
Source organism: Pontibacillus sp. HN14 (assembly GCF_021129245.1). Lineage (NCBI taxonomy): Bacteria > Bacillati > Bacillota > Bacilli > Caryophanales > Bacillaceae > Pontibacillus > Pontibacillus sp. HN14. The sequence goes on from NZ_JAJOLR010000002.1 coordinate 102,440, forward strand.
ATCGGTTTTAACAATAAAGAACATCATATCAATTGTCTTTTTTGCATGTCGTAAATCCTGAAATAGATCCTGAAACAACGGATCACCAGCTGTGTAAATTTGATATTCACCTGTCGTGCTTTCGAAATTAAGAAAACGAACATTTTTTAAGTGGTGTTTCTTTCCTAATGCATAATCTAATAAGAGTAATCCGATTAACAGTAGGATCGCTGCTAGTACATATATAAAGACCATAAACGGAGATAAGCTCCTTTCAAATAATTAAGCATAGTTTTAGCTTTCCCTGAATTATATAAAAATGAACATAAATAAGAGGGAAAGATGTTGACTGAATGTTCATTCATTCTGTAATATAAGGATATAGATGTCAGAATATTTTTGTGGTTTCGTATAATTCTCTAATGGGGTCTGGAGAAAAGGAAGGCACGCATATAAACAAAGGGGGCGCAGTGAATGGATTTACTGTTGTTGAATTGGATTATGTTCTTAATTGTAACCGCTTACGGTTTGTATTTGTTTGTACGAGTTGTTAGAACGCGCATTGCTTACATTCAGCTTGGTAAGAAAATGGATTTTGATCTGCAGTTGAAAGAACGTCTGCGGGATATTATGGTCTATGTGTTTGGTCAGAAGAAATTGTTGAAAGACAAAAAATCAGGCGCCATTCACGTCATGATGTTTTATGGATTTATTTTAGTCCAATTTGGGGCAATTGATTTTATTATTAAAGGTCTTGGGAAAGAAAGTCATCTGCCGCTTGGACCGATCTATCCTGGATTTACGTTTTTCCAGGAGCTTGTGACGTTAACGATTATTACAGCCGTTGTATGGGCCTTTTACCGTCGTTACGTTGAGAAATTAGTCCGCCTAAAGCGGGGTCTGAAAGCAGGACTCGTCCTGATTTTTATTGGGACATTAATGGTTTCTGTGTTACTTGGAAACGGAATGGAGATTATTTGGCACAATGAAGACCTTACATGGTCAGAGCCAGTAGCCTCAGGAATCGCCTTTTTACTTAGCTGGATTGGAGAAACAGCAGCAGCTGCCATCTTCTTTATTTCCTGGTGGGTTCACCTACTCATTTTACTTACATTCCTTGTGTACGTGCCTCAATCGAAGCACGCTCACTTGTTAGCAGGACCTGTTAACGTATTTATGGCGAGAGACAAACGTGCAGGGAAGCTTCAGAAGATCGACTTTGATATCGAAGGAGAAGACGAAGAAGAAGTTTCCTTCGGGGCAGGGAAGATTGAAGACTTCTCTTATCTGCAAATGATTGACTTATATGCCTGTGTAGAATGCGGACGCTGTACCAATGCCTGTCCGGCAACGGGTACAGGGAAGATGCTTTCTCCGATGGACTTAATTATTAAGCTTCGTGATCATTTAACGGAGAAGGGAGCATCGGTCACAGGGAAGTCACCATGGGTGCCAACGTATGCTTTTCAGAATACAAATGGCAATCAACTGGCTCAAATGGCGAAAGCTTCTCAGAACGAAACCGCAGCAAGCTTAGAGAATGTGGAAACAACAAGTTTGATCGGTGACGTCATCACAGAAGAAGAGATCTGGGCATGTACAACGTGCCGTAACTGTGAAGATCAGTGTCCGGTCATGAATGAACATGTCGACAAAATCATCGACCTTCGTCGTTATCTTGTTCTAACAGAAGGAAAGATGGACCAGGATGCTCAGCGTGCAATGATGAATATTGAGCGCCAGGGGAACCCTTGGGGTCTTTCTAAGAAAGAGCGTGAGAACTGGAAGAAAGAAGACGAAGCGGTTCGCATTCCAACTGTTAAAGAACTGCAAAAAGATGGAGAAGAATTTGAATACCTTTTCTGGGTAAGTTCAATGGGATCCTACGACAATCGTTCACAGAAGATCGCCATGTCCTTCGCTCGTTTGTTAAACGAAGCTGGCGTGAAGTTTGCCATCCTTGGTAACAAAGAACGGAACTCAGGGGACACAGCTCGTCGTCTTGGAAACGAATTCCTATTCCAGGACCTTGCAGAGAAAAACATTAAAGAATTTGAGAAAGCTGAAGTGAAGAAGATTGTTACAATTGATCCGCATGCTTATAACGTATTTAAAAATGAGTATCCGGACTTTGGATTTGAAGCTGAAGTGTATCACCATACAGAGCTGTTAGCGGAACTAGTGAAAGATGGCCGCTTAAAGCCAACGCATGAAGTGAAAGAAAAGATTACGTACCACGATTCTTGTTACCTGGGCCGATATAACGAAGTGTACGAACCACCTCGTGATATCTTAAAACAAATTCCTGGTGTTGAAGTCGTTGAAATGCAGCGTAATCGCCAAAATGGTATGTGTTGTGGTGCTGGTGGCGGCTTAATGTGGTCTGAAGAGAAAACAGGAAACCGCGTCAATGTGGCACGTACAGAACAAGCGCTAAAAGTAGATCCAACCACGATCTCCAGTGGCTGTCCGTTCTGTCTGACCATGTTAAGTGATGGAACGAAAGCGAAAGAAGTCGAAGAAGATGTATCGACAGAAGATGTGGCTGAAATCTTAGCTCGCTCGATTTTTGGTTCAGAAAAAGAGGAACAAACGGCTTAATTGTCGAAATAGAGTGACAACAAGGTGTGGCGTCCAAATGTCTTGGGCGCCCCCTCATTCTTTTATAAACCAGGTCTCTTGAAGAGGGATGGGATTCTTTATGAGCAGTCGTTGAACGAGCGTTCAATCGAGTTCCGAAACAGGGGTCGACATGGACAGTTTTTTGGGTGTTTTGTAAGCGTTATCAAAAAAGGGGAGGAATCATGAATGGCAAAGACAGTTATTGTAGCGGGAGCACGCACACCTTTTGGTAAATTGGGAGGTTCAATTAGTTCGTTAACAGCATCAGAACTTGGCGGTACAGCGATTAAGGCGACGTTGGAGCGAGCGAACTTCAAACCTGAAGATGTTGGGGAAGTCATTATGGGGACGGTTCTTCAGGGAGGACAGGGACAAATTCCTTCACGTCAAGCGGCCCGCCACGCTGGCATTCCTTGGGAAGTGAAAACAGAAACGATTAACAAAGTATGTGCTTCTGGCATGCGTTCAGTAACACTTGGCGATCAGTTAATTCGCTTAGGAGATGAACAGGTTATTGTAGCCGGAGGCATGGAAAGCATGTCGAACGCGCCTTACTTCCTTCCGAAAGCACGATGGGGCTTCCGTATGGGAGACCAGAAAGTGAAAGATATGATGGTTCATGACGGATTGACGTGTTCCTTCGAAGGCGTGCATATGGGGAATTACGGCAACAACACGGCGAACAAATATGAAGTGAGCCGGGAAGCACAAGATGAGTGGGCGTACCGTTCTCATCAACGTGCCGTTAAAGCGATGGAAGATGGAAAGATGGCAGAAGAAATTACGAAAGTAGAAGTCCCTCAGCGTAAAGGGGATCCAATCGTTGTGGATCAGGATGAGGCTCCTCGTAAAGATACATCGGTGGAAGCATTAGCGAAATTGCGTCCTGTATTTGATCCAAATGGCACCATTACAGCAGGAAATGCGCCAGGGGTAAACGATGGGGCCGGAGCGATGTTACTCATGTCAGATGAGTACGCCAAGGAAAAGGGCTATACACCTCTTGCGACCGTTATCGGGCATGCAGAAGTTGCCGTTGAAGCGCAGGACTTCCCGGAAACACCAGGAAAAGTTATCAATGCCATTTTAGAGAAGACAGGCAAATCGATTGATGAGATCGATCTGTTTGAAGTCAATGAAGCCTTTGCGGCTGTGTCCCTTGCAAGTGGTAAGATTGCGGGCCTTGATGAAGAGAAAGTGAATGTAAACGGAGGCGCCGTTGCGTTAGGTCACCCGATCGGAGCGAGTGGAGCAAGAATTATCCTGACGCTCATGTACGAATTAAAACGTCGTGGTGGCGGAACAGGTATTGCAGCCATTTGTAGCGGTGGCGGCCAAGGCGACGCGATTATGATTGAAGTACCGAAACAGTAAGACGGGGAGGCTTTAATAAAATGAATGTGAAAACCATGATGGTGATAGGTGCCGGTCAAATGGGAGCTGGCATCGCCCAGGTCTTTGCACAGGCCGGGTTTCAGGTGAAATTAAACGATCTTTCAGAAGACGCGCTTGAAAAGGGGCGAAGCGGAATTGAGAAGAGGCTTTCCCGCGCTGTTGAGAAAGAACGCATGACAGAGGGAGAAAAGGCGGCGACACTTGAGCGACTCCAGACGACAACAAAGCTTGAAGACAGCTTCGATTGTGATCTTGTCATCGAAGCGGTGGTGGAGAACATGGACGTGAAGACGAAAGTATTCCAGACGCTCGACGCCCACGCTCCTTCACACGCGATTCTGGCGTCGAATACGTCCTCATTACCGATCACAGAAATTGCCGCTGTCACGGAGCGTCCTTCTCAAGTTATTGGAATGCACTTTATGAATCCAGTTCCGGTAATGAAGCTTGTGGAGATTATTCGCGCCTTGCAAACAAGTGATGAGACCTACGAAGCCATTGAAACCATTACAAAGCAATTAAGTAAGACGCCGGTAGAGGTTAATGACTTTCCTGGTTTTGTCTCGAACAGGGTCTTGATGCCGATGATTAATGAAGCCATTTACACCGTTTACGAAGGAGTGGCGACACCGGAGGCGGTGGATGATGTGATGAAGCTTGGTATGAATCATCCGATGGGGCCGCTTACGCTCGCTGATTTTATCGGTCTTGATACGTGCTTATATATCATGGAGGTTCTTCATGAAGGATTCGGAGACAGCAAGTACCGCCCATGTCCACTCCTTCGTCAGTACGTGAAAGCAGGATGGCTTGGGAAGAAGTCAGGTCGGGGGTTTTACCAGTACAGCTAGGAGGTTAAAGCATGAACCTACAATTTACAGAAGAACAACAAATGATGCGCAAAATGGTCCGTGACTTTGCCGAACGTGAAGTGGCTCCTGCTGTAGAGAGGATGGAGAAAGAAGACCGTTTTCCAGAAGAACTTATAAAGAAAATGGGAGAGCTTGGTTTGATGGGCATTCCCATTCCTGAACAATATGGCGGTGCCGGAATGGACTTCACGTCTTACATTACTGCGATCCATGAGTTATCCCGTGTGAGTGGATCTGTTGGAGTTATCTTATCCGTGCATACATCTGTTGGAACGAACCCAATCCTTTATTTCGGCACAGAAGAGCAGAAGAAGACCTATATCCCGAAGCTTGCTTCAGGGGAATACGTCGGAGCTTTTGCTCTGACCGAACCGGGAGCTGGATCTGATGCCGGAGGCCTTCGAACGAGGGCTATTAAAGACGGGGATCATTATGTGTTAAATGGATCCAAAGTGTTTATCACGAATGGAACGAACGCCAACACCTTTATTGTTTTTGCCAGGACAGATCCTGAAGCAGGGTCAAAAGGCATTTCGGCTTTCATCGTCGAGCGGGAAACTCCTGGATTTGAAGTGGGGAAGAAAGAGAAGAAAATGGGCATGCACGGGTCGGGAACTGTACAGCTCAATTTCGATCAGTGTCGCATTCGGTCCGGTCAGCTCCTTGGTGAAGAAGGAGAAGGCTTTAAGATTGCGATGGCGAACCTTGATATTGGCCGAATTGGAATCGCGGCTCAATCGCTTGGCATTTTAGAAGCAGCGGTTGAACAGTCGGTAGCCTATGCGAAAGAGCGGGAGCAATTTGGGAAGCCAATCGCACAGCAACAAGGCGTTTCGTTCAAATTAGCGGACATGGCAACAGCGCTTGAAGCTTCGAAACTATTAACCTATAATGCCGCCTCTCTTAGATCCTCAGGTATTGCGTGTGGAAAAGAAGCGTCAATGGCGAAGCGATATGCATCAGAAGCAGCTATGAACGCAAGCATTGAAGCCGTTCAGATCCACGGAGGATATGGATATACAGAAGATTACGATGTAGAACGGTTATTCCGGGATGCGAAAGTATGTGAGATTTACGAAGGAACAAATGAAATTCAGCGTATGGTCATTAGCAAACATTTATTAGCGAAGTAACGGAGGGGAACGAGGATGAATTTTCAATTAACCGAAGAGCAAGAAATGCTTCGTAAAATGGTACGGGATTTTGCGAAGAATGAAGTAGAACCAACAGCAGCAGAACGTGATGAAGAGGAACGCTTTGACCGTGAGATTTTTGACAAAATGGCTGAGCTTGGCCTGACAGGAATTCCATGGCCTGAGGAATACGGGGGGATCGGTTCTGATTATGTAAGCTATGTGATTGCTGTAGAAGAATTATCCCGCGTATGTGCCTCAACTGGGGTTACGCTATCGGCTCACATTTCACTTGCAAGCTGGCCGCTATTTAAATACGGAAACGAAGAACAGAAGAAAACATACTTAGCTGAACTTGCTCGTGGGGAGAAGCTTGGGGCTTATGCCTTATCAGAACCAGGAGCCGGATCAGATGTCGCGTCGATGCGAACATCAGCTAGAAAAGATGGCGATCACTACGTGTTAAACGGAAGCAAGGTGTGGATTACAAACGGCGGAGTGGCAGATACCTATATCGTATTTGCGAAAACAGATGCCGATGCCAAGCATAAAGGCATTAGTGCCTTTATCGTTGAAAAAGGAACTCCTGGATTTACGTTCGGGAAGAAAGAGAAGAAGCTCGGTATTCGTTCTTCTCCTACAACAGAGTTGATTTTTGAAGAGTGTAAAGTTCCGGCTAAAAATATGCTTGGGGCTGAAGGAGATGGCTTTAAGATTGCGATGACCACACTCGATGGCGGAAGAAACGGGATTGCAGCTCAAGCTCTTGGTATCGCACAAGGCGCCCTTGATGCGTCAGTTGGGTATGCGAAAGAGCGCGAACAATTCGGTAAGCCGATTGCAGCGAACCAGGGCGTTTCGTTCAAGCTGGCAGATATGGCAACGGATATCGAAGCAGCGAGACTCCTAACCTATCAGGCTGCCTGGCTCGAGTCAGAAGGCAAAGCATACGGGAAAGCTTCTGCTATGTCGAAACTGTTTGCAGGGGACGCGGCGATGCGGATTACGGTCGAAGCGGTGCAAGTCTTCGGAGGCTATGGCTATACGAAAGACTACCCGGTTGAGCGCTACATGCGTGATGCGAAGATTACGCAAATCTATGAAGGTACAAATGAAATCCAGCGTCTTGTTATTGGACGTATGCTGACGAAAGAATAGAAAGGAAGGTTCGATGCACGAGCTAGCTGAACGCATTCAGGCAGGGGATATCCGGGCAATGGCAAAGGCAATTACGTTAGTGGAGAATAACCATCCTGATAAATTGGAGCTTCTCAGTGATGTATTTTCTATTAAGAAAAACGCTCATTATATTGGCATTACAGGCTCACCTGGTGCTGGGAAAAGCTCGCTCGTCAATCGGCTTCTGACCCACTTGCGGGAGCTCGGATTAACAGTAGCGGTCATTGCTGTTGATCCTACGAGCCCGTTTAGCGGGGGCGCATTGTTAGGTGACCGGATTCGGATGCAGCAACACTTCACAGATCCTGGCATCTTTATTCGTAGCATGGCCACGCGTGGCAGTCTTGGTGGTTTATCACGAGCTACGAAAGACTCGATTCGGGTCTGTGATGCTTTCGGGTTTGATGTTGTGTTAGTCGAAACGGTGGGAGTCGGCCAGTCCGAGCTTGATATTATGAAAGTCGTGGATACGACAGCGGTTGTACTCACTCCGAACAGCGGAGACGTGTTGCAAATGTTTAAAGCCGGGATTATGGAAATTGCAGACCTCTTCGTAGTAAACAAGGCAGACCTCCCTGGAGTCAGGAAGTTAAAAGTACAGCTTGAGGAGCTGCTGATGATCTCCCACGGGGAGTGGATGAACCCTATTGTTGAGACCGTTTCGACAGAGAATAAAGGAATCGATACGCTCTGGCGTTCCATGACAGAGCACCTGGCATACTTAAAGGAAACAGAGGCAGGGATAGAAAAGCGGAAAGACCAGCTTGAATTAGAGGTCTATGACCTGATCCGAGAAGAATTGTGGAAGGATATACAGACATTCGTCGAAGCGGACGAGGAGAAGCAGAAACAGCTCCGGGAAGAGAATCTCGATCCGTATGAACTGGCCGGTGAATGGCTGAAAGAATGGAAGCAGCGGGGAAGGATGGGGAGTTCGTGACGAAAAAGGTGCCGACGTCGATTAAAGATGAACGATTAATTAAAAAGCGACGCGACCAAATGATTAAGGGAGCAGTGGCTTTATTTAAAGAAAAAGGCTTTCACAAAACAACTACGCGCGAACTGGCGAAAGCCTCTGGATTCAGCATCGGAACGCTGTACGAGTATATTCGTACGAAAGAAGATGTGTTGTTTCTCGTCTGTGATTTCATCTATGAACACGTTAAAGAACGTATGGAAGCCGTTATTGATATGAATGAAACGGGGATGGACAGTCTCGAGCGAGCGATTCGCTCTTATTTTCAGCTAATGGATGACATGCAGGATGAAGTCGTTGTGATGTATCAGGAAGTGAAGTCCCTTCCTAAAGATGCGCAGGACTACGTGTTGCAAAAAGAGCGCGATATGCTCCATATGATTGAATGTGTCATCGAGAATAGCTTGTCAGACCCCATTGAAGAGAAAGATCGAAAACTATTAGCCAATAACATCTTCGTTCAGGGACAGATGTGGGGATTCAGACGCTGGGTCCTCCAGAAAGAATTTACACTCCAATCGTATACAGAGCGACAGATGCATTTTTTGTTTCAAGGATTATCACTTTCAGAGCCTATATAAATAGGAGGGAATGGAAATGGAACAAGTACAAATCTATCAGCCAAAGAACGCCGTTCGTTTCGTAACGGCTTCAAGCTTGTTTGATGGGCACGATGCGTCAATTAACATTATGCGCCGCATCCTTCAGTCAAGCGGGGCTGAAGTGATTCATCTCGGTCACAACCGTTCGGTGGAAGAAGTCGTGAACGCGGCGATTCATGAAGATGCGCAAGGGATTGCGATCTCTTCGTACCAGGGTGGTCACGTAGAATATTTCAAATACATGATCGATTTACTTCGAGAAAAAGGTGCCACGCATATACGTGTATATGGAGGCGGAGGGGGAGTTATTATACCTCGTGAGATCGCAGAGCTTCACGAATACGGCGTATCACGCATCTTCTCGCCGGAAGATGGGCGAGAGTACGGGCTTCAAGGCATGATTAATAGAATGCTAGAAGAGTGTGATTTCGTAACCCCACTCGATTTAGATACAGCGACAGAAAGTCTAAAAAGCGGCAATCCCCAAGCGATCGCCCGCTTTATTACGTATGTAGAAAACTCGGACCACGCTCATGAGGAAGTCGCTTCTGCTGTTGAACAACTACTAGCAACAGAGCCCTCACAAGCGCCTGTCCTTGGCATTACCGGAACAGGCGGAGCCGGGAAGAGCTCGCTGACAGATGAACTCATTCGTCGCTTCTTAAATGAAATCCCAGATAAGAAAGTAGCGATTCTATCCGTAGACCCGACTAAGAAGAAGACCGGCGGAGCGCTTTTAGGGGACCGTATTCGAATGAACGCGATCTTCTCAGACCGTGTGTATATGCGCTCACTCGCAACTCGTGACTCAAGAAGCGAACTATCGAAATCCATTCAAGAAGCCATTGATGTTGTAAAAGTGGCAGGCTTTGACCTTATCATCGTTGAAACAAGCGGGATCGGTCAGGGAGATGCTGCGATTACGGATGTAACGGACCTTTCGATGTATGTGATGACAGCTGAATTTGGTGCCCCTTCACAACTTGAGAAGATTGATATGATTGACTTTGCTGATTTCATCGTCATTAATAAATTTGAGCAAAAAGGTTCTGAAGATGCGTTAAGGCAGGTCCGTAAGCAGTATGAGCGCAGTCACGGTCTGTTTCATCAGGACCCTTTATCGTTTCCGGTCTATGGAACGATTGCAAGCCAGTTTAACGATCCCGGAACGAACACGCTGTTTGCAGCTCTTGTAGATAAGTTGAATGAAACATATAGCTGGGAAGAGGGAACATCGTTTGAACGAGTGACAGAGGTTGAGAAACAGAACTTGATTATCCCTCCGGAGCGCCGTCAATATTTACGGGACATCGTTCAATCGGTCAGGGGCTATCATGAAATGGCCCAGAACCAAAGCGAAGTGGCACGCAAATGGTACCAGTTAAAAGGGGCAGTCAGTGCGATCGAGAATGAAGAGATCCGCGAGCATGTGGATGAAATGGCTTCGTTTTATGAGTTGAAATTGCAGCCTGACCTTAAGAAAATGCTTGAGAACTGGGACGATACGAAAGAGCGCTACGCTCAGGATAAGATGACCTTCAAAGTGCGTGATAAGGAAATTACAATGGACCTTAACACAGAGACGCTGTCCGGGCTTAAGATTCCAAAGGTCGCGCTCCCTCATTACCAGGACTTTGGCGATCGTTTACTGTGGATGCTTAAAGAAAACGTACCGGGTGCTTTCCCGTTCACAGCCGGAGTGTTTCCGTTTAAGCGGAAAGGGGAGGACCCAACCCGTCAGTTTGCCGGTGAAGGCACACCTGAACGAACGAACCGTCGTTTTCACTATTTATCAGAAGGCGAACCTGCGAAGCGCTTAAGTACTGCTTTCGATTCCGTAACGCTTTACGGTGAAGACCCGGATGAACGTCCGGATATCTACGGAAAAGTCGGGGAAAGTGGCGTTTCGATTTGTACACTAGAAGATATGAAGAAGCTGTATGACGGATTTGATTTATGCGAACCAACCACATCCGTATCAATGACGATCAACGGACCGGCGCCGATCATACTTGCGATGTTCTTTAACACAGCCGTTGACCAGCAGCTTGAGAAGTTTAAAGAACAAGAAGGTCGCACGCCATCGGCTGAGGAATATGAAAGAATACGAGAAGAAACCCTTTCTATTGTAAGGGGAACGGTGCAGGCGGATATTTTAAAAGAGGATCAAGGACAGAACACATGTATCTTCTCAACTGAATTCGCCCTACGTATGATGGGAGATATTCAGCAGTACTTCATCGACCATGAGGTGCGCAACTATTACTCTGTATCGATTTCTGGTTACCATATTGCAGAAGCAGGGGCGAACCCGATTACGCAGCTCGCCTTTACACTTGCGAATGGATTTACCTATGTGGAGTACTATTTAAGCCGGGGCATGGATATTAATAAATTTGCTCCGAACCTTTCGTTCTTCTTCTCGAATGGTCTCGACCCTGAGTATACCGTTATTGGTCGGGTAGCTCGCCGAATTTGGGCGATTGTCATGCGCGATAAGTACGGTGCAAATGAACGAAGTCAGAAGTTAAAGTATCATATCCAAACGTCAGGCCGATCCCTGCACGCTCAAGAAATTGACTTTAACGACATTCGTACGACGCTGCAGGCACTCATCGCTATACAAGATAACTGTAACTCTCTTCATACGAATTCCTATGACGAAGCGATCACGACGCCTACGGAAGAATCCGTTCGCCGTGCGATGGCGATTCAAATGATCATCAACAAAGAATTCGGATTAACGAAGAATGAGAACTCTTTACAAGGCTCGTTCGTTGTTGAAGAGCTGACAGACCTTGTGGAAGAAGCGGTTATGCAGGAGTTTGAACGCATGAATGATCGCGGGGGTGTCCTTGGTGCGATGGAACGACAGTACCAGCGTGGAAAGATTCAGGAAGAGTCTCTCTATTATGAAGGGAAGAAACATAGCGGAGAGTTGCCGATCGTTGGCGTGAATACGTATCTGAATCCAAACCCATCGTCTGAAGATGACATTAACTCCATGCAGCTTGCGCGAGCTGCAAAAGAAGAGAAGATGCATCAGATCACTTCTTTACGAGAATTCCAAGGGAAACATGAGAATGAAACGGAAGCCGCTTTAGCACAATTAAAGCAAGTCGCCGCGAGCGGTGGCAACATCTTCGAAGAATTAATGAAAACCGTAAGAGTCGCAAGCCTTGGCCAGATCACAAACGCCCTATACGAAGTCGGCGGCCAATACCGCCGCAACATGTAAACCACAAAAGGGGAACCCAAAAAGGTTCCCCTTTCTCACGCTCTAACGCAGCAGAGCAGTGAAGGGTGTCAGACACGCTGTAGTGGGGTAGAGCAATAAAGGGTGTCAGACACCCTGCTGTGCTGTAGTGTGCTAAAGGAAGCGTCCTTCACATGAAAAAACTCGGCGAAACTCTAGCATAAACAATATTGAATTGTTTATAATGTATGATATGGTTGAAACCGAACAACGTAGAATTTATACTATTATGTTATGATGAGTAAATATTTGATATAAAGGGAGTGCTGTACGTGAGCTTTAAAAACTATAGCCACGACGAGATTGCTGAAATGTCTATGCTAGAAATCGCGCATGAGATCTTACTTGACGAAAAGCAAGCGCTGGATTTTCAAGACCTATTCAATAAAATTAGCGAGATTAAAGGACTTTCCAAAGAAGAGAAAACGGATCGTATTGCTCAATTCTTTACGGATTTAAATACAGATGGCCGTTTCCTTACGATTGGTTCCAACATGTGGGGACTGAAGCGTTGGTATCCTGTTGAACAAGCTGAAGAAGAAATTCAAGCTCCTGTTAAGAAGAAAAAGAAAGCTGCTCCTAAGAAGAAAAAAGCTGCAGCTCCTGTTGAAGAAGAAGAGGAAGACATCGAAGAAGAAGAGATCGAAGATGATCTTGATCTAGATGACGAAGAACTTGACCTCGACGAAGACGGGGAAGAGAACAGTGGTTTAGATGGAGACTACGATCTAGCTGAAGATGAAGACACAGATCCAAGCTATGACGACGATGAGGAAAAGAATCTCTACGATGATGACGAAGAAGACGACGATGATGATGATGAAGAGGAAGACAAAAACGAAGATTTATAAGCGTTCTTGACTTTCTTTCCTGAAGTCAGTATTATTTTATTTGGGCTCTCTAAAAGAGATCGGAAACTAAAGCGCTCCCGTTAGATTTAACGGGAGCGCTTTTCTATTTTATAAAAAGATAATGAAATGTATAGCATATAAGTATCGAAGACCTCCTGAGGATTAAATAAAGGAAGAGGGATGACGAAATGGCAGAAACGAAATATATCTTTGTAACCGGTGGGGTTGTATCTTCTCTTGGGAAAGGGATCACAGCAGCATCACTTGGTCGTCTATTGAAAAACCGAGGATTAAAAGTAACGATTCAAAAGTTTGACCCATATATCAACGTAGACCCGGGTACAATGAGTCCGTATCAGCACGGTGAAGTTTTCGTAACAGAAGATGGAGCAGAAACCGACTTAGACCTTGGACACTATGAGCGTTTTATCGATATTAACTTAAGCCAATACAGCAACGTTACAACAGGTAAAATCTATTCTACTGTCATCAAGAAAGAGCGTCGTGGTGATTATTTAGGAGGAACGGTTCAGGTCATTCCTCACATCACGAATGAGATTAAAGAACGCGTTTTCCGTGCCGGTAAAGAAACAAATGCTGACGTTGTTATTACGGAGATCGGCGGAACGGTAGGGGATATCGAATCTCTTCCATTCCTAGAAGCCATCCGTCAGATTAAGAGTGACATCGGAAAAGAAAACGTGATGTACCTGCATTGTACGCTAGTGCCTTATATTAAAGCAGCAGGTGAAATGAAAACAAAACCAACCCAACACTCGGTGAAAGAATTGCGTTCTCTTGGAATTCAGCCAGACGTTATCGTGCTTCGTACAGAAATGCCAATTAGCCAGGATATGAAGAATAAAATTGCGCTATTCTGTGACATTAACGAGAATTCCGTTATTGAAGCTGGAGATGCGGAAACGCTATATGACGTACCACTTATGCTACAGGACCAGCGCCTTGATCAAATTACGTGTGACCACTTTGGCTTAAGCTGCGGAGAAGCAGATATGACAGAATGGAACGGTTTAGTTGATCGAGTGAAAAACTTAAAATCTGAAACAACAATCGCTTTAGTTGGTAAGTATGTAGAATTACCAGATGCGTATATTTCTGTTGTCGAAGCACTGAAACACGCAGGCTATGCCTTTGATAGTGATATTAAAATTGACTGGGTAAACTCAGAAGAAGTAACAGCAGCAAACGTTGATGAGAAACTTTCCCACGCTGACGGCATTTTAGTACCAGGTGGATTTGGTGACCGCGGCATTGAAGGTAAAATCGAAGCGATTCGCTACGCGCGTGAGCAGAAAGTTCCGTTCTTAGGAATCTGCTTAGGTATGCAGCTAGCAACGGTTGAATTTGCTCGTAACGTACTTGGCTACAGCGGTGCTCACTCTGCTGAGATCGACCCAACAACGGCTCACCCAATCATTGACCTTCTACCTGAACAGAAAGATGTAGAAGATATGGGCGGCACACTTCGTTTAGGCGTATACCCTGCCAAGCTTACTGCAGGTACTCGTACGAAAGAAGCGTACGGTGAAGAAGTGATTTATGAGCGTCACCGTCACCGCTATGAATTCAACAACCAGTACCGTGAAGAAATGGAAAACCAAGGCTTCCTATTCTCAGGGACAAGCCCAGATGGCCGCCTTGTAGAAATCATCGAACTTCAAGACCACCCTTGGTTCGTTGCATCCCAGTTCCACCCAGAGTTCAAATCTCGTCCGACAAACCCACAAAGCCTATTCCACGGCTTCGTAGGAGCATGTCAGAAATAAAACCACTAAAAAGCCTGCCGATCACCCGGCAGGCTTTTTTTACCCTATTCACTTTAACGCTGTAAAGAACAGCAGGGTGTCAGACACCCTGCACACTGGTAAAGCGCTAAATCGTGTCAAACACCCTGCACTTCATTAAAGCACTAAACGGTGTCTGACACGCACCATCCCTTCACCGCATAGAAGTGTTAGTCGATGTCGTATTCGTCGGTGATTTCTTTGACGGTGACGAAGAGGGCGTGGTGGACATATAGCATGGCTATGGTGCTTGGGAAGCCGACGCGCTCCATTTCAAATGGGAGAAGCGGTCCTTTTGCTCTGGTGTTAATAAAGAAATCCGCTTGCTCTTTAGCTGGATTGTCCTCTTTTGTCTCAGCAGCAATAAGAATAGCTTCCGCACCTTGCTCTTGCACATCCTTGATGAACGATAAAGCATTCTCATCGTCTGCAAAGCGAGAAGCAACAATTACGCGATCGAGATGACTTAAGGAGACAGAAGGGTCATAAACGTGCTGTTTCGGCAAAGGTTCAGGACCTGATTGCACTTCAGATTCAATGGCAACCATTTCACCAAATCCTTTCACATAAATCCGACCATCCCCCACAACAGCTTGTGATAAAGAACGGGCAACATCTTCTATTTGAAATTCTTCCTTCTCATGAATCCCTCTGAAAAGGCCGGTAATTTGAGTAGCTAGCATTTTAAGCAACGGGTTTTCCTCCTTTTAGCATGAACTCGTTCATATTGTATCGGCTTTTAAACTTTCCGTAAAATAATAGAGCAAAAGGGAATATTAGGGTTTTCGGAAAAAGCATGCAGGAATTCGCTATTCTTTAAGCGAATTGACATAATGTAAAGGTCATACATAAATTAAAGGATTAAACACTTGGACGGAGGGGAACTATGACGAAGTCAGTATTAGTGGTTGATGATCAACCTGGAATACGCATGCTATTAAGAGAAGTACTGAAAACGATGGAACTAAACGTAATCGAAGCAAAAACAGGGCAAGAAGCAGTCGATTTCGTCAAAGAACAACATCCAGACCTTTTACTATTAGATTATAAGTTACCGGTTAAAGATGGTCTTGAAGTACTGGATGAATTACAAGCAGAGAACTATCAAATTCCTGCTGTACTTATGAGTGGATTATCAGAAGATGATCTGCAGGGGGCTCACTCACACTCCCTTGTAAAAACGGTTATTTCGAAGCCTTTTAACGTACAAGAAATTAGGGAGATTATTTTGAATATTTTGCATTAGACCGGCGTTTGCAGGAAAAATGTTTATGTAAGCGCTAACGTTTAATTGGGCTGTTGCACCAGTGGTATGGACTTGGTATGCTATGTAAGGAAAAGGTGTTAAATTCCTATGTCAGAGAATTGGAACGTATGATGGTGTAAACACTATACGATGTGATTCTGTGAAAGTATATAAAGGAGGACTAGTCCATGCCGCTAGTATCAATGAAAGAAATGTTAGAAACGGCTAAAGAAAACCGTTATGGTGTTGGCCAATTTAACCTAAACAACTTGGAGTACGCTCAAGCGATTCTTCAGGCTGCTGAAGAAGAGAAATCTCCAGTAATCTTAGGTGTATCTGAAGGCGCAGCACGTTACATGGGTGGCTTCAAAGTTGTTGTATCAATGGTAGAAGCACTTATGGAATCTTACGGTACAACAGTTCCAGTTGCGATTCACTTAGACCACGGTTCTAGCTTCGAAAAATGTGCGGAAGCAATCCACGCTGGTTTCACATCTGTAATGATCGATGCTTCTCATGATCCTTTAGAAGAAAACATCGCTGTTACGAAGAAAGTTGTTGAATTAGCTCATATCCACGGTGTATCTGTTGAAGCAGAACTTGGCCGTGTTGGTGGTCAGGAAGACGATCTAATCGTTGACGATGCTGAAGCAGCATACGCAATTCCATCTGAGTGTAAGCAACTTGTTGATGAAACAAACGTTGACGTATTCGCTCCAGCATTAGGTTCTGTTCACGGACCTTACAAAGGTGAACCTAACCTAGGCTTCGACCGTATGGAAGAAATCATGGGTCTTGTAGACAAGCCTCTAGTTCTTCATGGTGGTACTGGAATCCCAACTGCTGACATTCAAAAAGCAATCTCCTTCGGTACTGCGAAAATTAACGTAAACACTGAGAACCAAGTATCCCAAGGTAAAGCGATTCGCGAAGTTCTTGCTGAAAAGCCTGACCTTTACGATCCTCGTAAATACATGGGTCCTGGTCGCGACGCGATCAAAGCAACTGTAATCGGCAAAATGCGCGAATTCGGTTCTTCTCAGAAGGCATAGTAAACAAAAGAGTAACCGCCGCTAGTTCGGCGGTTTCCTTTTATATAAAATGAAAACGTTTTAAATGGCGAAAGTACTAGTTATATAGATCTAAAGAGTGGTTTCTGTTCACTTAAATGGGAAGTGAACAGCTCACATAAATAATTGCACATCATTAGGGGAGGAAATTCACATGAAATTTTTTATCGACACAGCGAACATTGACGAAATCCGCGAGGCAAACGCATTAGGAATCCTAGCAGGAGTTACAACAAACCCTTCACTAGTTGCGAAAGAGAAAAACGTTTCGTTTCATGACCGTTTAAAAGAAATCACAGATGAAGTAGAAGGATCTGTAAGCGCAGAAGTTATGGCAGAAGATGCAGAAGGAATGTTGCGCGAAGCAGAGGAATTAGTAAAGATTGCACCGAATATTACAATTAAGGTTCCAATGACGCTTGAAGGACTAAAAGCTGTTAAGAAATTATCAGAAAAGGGCGTTAAAACAAACGTAACGCTTATCTTTAATGCCAACCAAGCGCTTTTAGCTGCGCGCGCTGGTGCCACATACGTATCACCATTCTTAGGTCGCCTGGATGACATCGGTCAAAACGGGATGGACTTAATCGCGCAAATCGCAGAGATTTTCGACCGTCACAGCATTGATTCAGAAATTATCGCTGCATCTGTTCGTCATCCAATGCACGTAACAGAAGCCGCTTTACATGGTGCGCATATTGCGACTATTCCATTGAAAGTTATTACTCAGTTAGTAAAACATCCACTAACTGATCAAGGTATTGAAAAGTTCAAGAACGATTGGAATAAATAAATCGTGCATGAACTTGGAAATATTGTGCAAAATAAGCCTAATCTAAAATAGGCTTTACATGAAAGAAGGGAGTCCGTCATGGAAAAATTGCTTGTTGAAGGAGGTCACTCTCTCAAAGGGAAGGTACGCGTCAGCGGAGCGAAGAACAGTGCGGTCGCATTACTACCGGCTGCTATTCTAGCTGAATCACCTGTAACAATTGAGGGGTTACCGAATATTTCTGATGTTGACACTCTAAGCCACTTACTGCAGGAAATAGGAGGGCGCGTTTCTAAACGTGGCCAAGATATTTATATTGATCCTTCAGACATGATCTCGATGCCCCTGCCAAACGGACGGGTAAAGAAGCTTCGCGCTTCTTACTACTTTATGGGGGCGATGTTAGGTCGCTTTAAGAAAGCTGTAATCGGCTTACCTGGAGGATGCCATTTAGGTCCTCGCCCAATTGACCAGCACATTAAAGGTTTTGAAGCTCTTGGGGCTCAAGTTACCAATGAGCAAGGAGCAATTTACCTTAGAGCAGAAGAATTACGTGGAGCACGCATTTACCTTGATGTGGTGAGTGTTGGTGCAACCATTAACATTATGCTTGCAGCTGTAAAGGCAAAAGGGAAAACGATTATTGAAAATGCTGCTAAGGAACCGGAGATTATTGATGTTGCGACTCTTTTAACTAGCATGGGGGCTAAAATTAAAGGAGCAGGAACAGATGTGATTCGTATTGAGGGCGTTGACCATTTAAGTGGCTGCCAGCATACGATCATTCCGGACCGTATTGAAGCAGGGACGTATACAATCATGGCAGCGGCTAAGGGAGAGGAAGTCATTATTGATAATGTCATCCCTCTACACTTAGAATCCTTGATTGCGAAATTAAGAGAGATGGGGATTGTAGTGGAAACCGGAGATGATCAACTCCTTGTCAGACGTTCAAATCCTTTGACAAGCGTGGATATTAAGACACTCGTCTATCCAGGGTTCCCGACGGATCTCCAGCAGCCTTTTACCTCACTTTTAACACAAGCAAGAGGGACAGGCGTTGTAACGGATACGATTTATCAAGCACGCTTTAAACACATTGATGAACTGCGTCGTATGAATGCAGACATCAAAGTGGAAGGAAGTTCGGCCATTGTAAATGGGCCGATAACCCTTCAAGGGGCTAAGGTAAAAGCAAGCGACTTACGAGCAGGTGCTGCTCTTGTCGCAGCAGGTTTAATGGCGAACGGCGTAACAGAAATCACAGGTCTTGAACACATCGACCGGGGATATGAGAACTTAGTAGAGAAACTCTCTGACCTTGGTGCTGTGATCTGGCGTGAGAAAATGACTGAAGCCGAAATCGAACAATTTCAAAATTCTTAAACGTGTGTTCCATGGAGATGTGGGTGATCAACCAACGTAAAGCGTGAGGGGAGAGGCTCTTGTGGGAGGGAGCTTCTCTTAAGCCACGCTTACAAACAAGGGGAGGAATTACCATGGAAAGAAGTTTAACGATGGAATTAGTACGCGTCACAGAGGCCGCGGCGCTTGCGTCAGCGCGCTGGATGGGACGAGGAAAGAAAGATGAAGCGGATGACGCAGCCACAAGCGCTATGCGTGACGTCTTTGATACAATTCCAATGAAAGGCACAGTGGTGATCGGAGAAGGGGAAATGGACGAGGCTCCTATGCTTTATATAGGAGAGAAGCTCGGAAATGGATACGGCCCCCGTGTCGATGTAGCGGTTGATCCTTTAGAAGGAACCAACATCGTGGCACAAGGGACGTGGAATGCACTTTCTGTTCTCGCTGTAGCTGATCATAGTAAACTTCTTCACGCACCAGATATGTACATGGAGAAACTAGCCGTTGGACCGGAGGCAGTCGGCTTAGTCGACATTAATGCTTCCGTTGAAGAGAATTTAAAGGCAGTGGCAAAAGCCAAGAACAAAGATGTCGAGGATGTTGTGGCCATTGTATTGAACAGAAAGCGTCACGAAGGGTTGATCGAAGAGATCAGACAGGCGGGCGCACGCATTAAGCTCATTTCTGATGGAGATGTAGCAGCGGCGATCAATACAGCATTCGATCATACAGGCGTAGATATTTTGTTCGGAAGCGGAGGAGCTCCAGAAGGCGTTTTAGCAGCAGCCGCTCTGAAATGTTTAGGTGGAGAAATTCAAGGGAAATTACTCCCGGAGAACGCTGAACAAGAAGAACGTTGTATGAAGATGGGCATCGATGATATTCACAAAGTGTTACATATGGATGACTTTTGTGGAGGCGACGACGCCATTTTCGCCGCAACAGGCGTTACAGATGGTGAATTGCTCAGAGGTGTACAGTTCAAAGGTGTGCATGCGACGACCCAAACGGTTGTCATGCGCGCGAAATCAGGAACGGTTCGCTTTATAGATGGCGACCATTCTCTGAAAAAGAAACCAAATCTAGTAATTAAACCATAAAAAAGATAGACTAAGCGACTGCTTCATCACGTATGAGTAGTCGCTTACCTATTCATAAAGAACTTCTTCTTCTACTCTTAAAAATCACTCTCATAAAGGGTGCGCTCATTTTTTTTAATCTGGAGTTGAATAAACAGATGGATTAGGGTTAAAATGATAGTTGTTTAAAAAGCATCCATAAAAATTCGTTTTTTAAACCCCGTTGGCAAACTTCTATTCTAGCTTCTAAAGACTTCCTTCAATTAAAAAAGATCCATTTTTTATCCATTGCAGAAGCTATATTCGAACTGTTTCCTTTCATAGATTATAAAAATAAATAAACATAGGTGTGGTGATATTGTGTCCGTTTCACTATCCATATCGCATCTTGAGACCTTAAATTTAAAGGAACTCTATTCCTTAGCACGTGAATATAAAGTCTCTTACTATGCGAAATTAACGAAACGAGAATTAATCTTTGCGATCTTAAAGGCGCAAGCTGAAAAAGATGGCTTCCTATTCATGGACGGAATTCTAGAAATTATCCCTTCAGAAGGCTTTGGTTTCTTACGTCCGATTAATTACTCTCCAAGTGCAGAAGATATTTATATTTCAGCGTCACAAATCCGTCGTTTCGATCTTCGAAATGGGGATAAGGTGTCGGGTAAAGTACGTCCGCCAAAAGAAAATGAGCGCTACTATGGCCTTCTTCACGTTGATGCTGTTAACGGCGAAGACCCTGATTCCGCAAAAGAGCGTGTACACTTCCCGGCTCTAACGCCACTATATCCTGATCGTATGATGGGACTTGAAACTGAGACGAAAAAGCTTTCAACGAGAATTATCGACCTCATGACACCGGTTGGTTTCGGTCAGCGTGGTCTTGTAGTAGCACCACCAAAAGCCGGTAAAACCATGCTACTGAAACAAATTGCAAACAGCATCTCTCAAAACCATCCTGATTCTAAGTTAATCATCCTTCTTGTAGACGAGCGTCCGGAAGAAGTAACGGATATTGAGCGTTCTGTTCAGCCGGATGTGGATGTTGTCAGTTCAACATTTGATGAAGTTCCAGAGAACCATATTAAGGTATCAGAGCTTGTGCTAGAGCGTGCAATGCGTCTTGTTGAGCATAAGAAAGACGTCATTATCTTAATGGATAGCATTACGCGTCTGGCTCGTGCCTATAACCTCGTGATCCCGCCAAGTGGACGAACGCTGTCTGGTGGTATTGACCCTGCGGCATTCCACCGTCCGAAACGTTTCTTCGGTGCTGCCCGTAATATCGAAGAAGGCGGTAGTCTAACGATCCTGGCGACAGCTCTTGTTGATACAGGCTCTCGTATGGACGACGTTATTTATGAAGAATTCAAAGGAACCGGAAATATGGAGCTTCACTTAGATCGTTCTCTTGCAGAACGCCGTATCTTCCCTGCGATTGATATCAAGCGCTCAGGTACGCGTAAAGAAGAACTGCTCCTGCCAAAACCGCATCTTGAGAAGATCTGGGCGATCCGCAAAACGATGGGCGACCAGCACGACTTCGTCGACCGCTTCTTGCGTCGTTTGAAATCTTCGAAGAATAACGACGAATTTTTCCAACTCATGGATGAAGAAATGAAGGGTAAAAACTCTTCACGTCGTTCATAGCAAGGATTTATAGCAAATATTGAAACAAACAGAGCTCCTTTTAAGTCGTCGAATGGCTGTTGCATTTAAGAGGGGCTACTGTTATAATCTTTCTATGTGAGTTTAAGTTCGGCTGGGTCGATCCAGCCAATTAAAACCTCTTAGAATAACTCTGTTTCCTAAGGACGCAGGGCAAAAAGGAGTGGAAAAGCATGAAGGAAGGAATTCACCCGAATTACCGTAAGGTCGTATTCTTAGATACGAGCTCTGACTACAAATTCCTAACGGGTTCAACGTTACATTCTGATGAAACTGTTGAATGGGAAGATGGTAACACTTACCCTCTAATCCGTGTGGAAATTAGCTCAGCTTCACACCCATTCTACACTGGTAAGCAAAAAGCTGACAAAGCTGGTGGCCGTGTAGATCGCTTTAAGAAAAAATACAACCTTGGCTAAGTTGCGATTCGTCGCTTAGTTTTGGAGATAAAAAACAGGCAAATTGTCTAACCTTTTGCCTGTTTTTTTATGCCATGAATAGCTTGAAGGGTGAATTCTTAAACCAGTTATTAGGCGATTCCCCCTTTTGATATAGAGTTTTGATAGTACCCAACAAAGTGGTACATGATAAGAAAAAGGAACGAGGAAGAGAAGGGAGAGACCGGCTTGTGCATGTGATGAAACACAGCGGTTGGATTGAAGTGATTTGTGGGAGTATGTTTTCAGGGAAATCAGAAGAGCTGATTCGCCGCGTCCGCCGTGCTACATACGGAAACCTTTCCGTAAAAGTATTTAAACCAGCTCTAGATAACCGTTACGCAGAGGATTCCATCGTGAGTCACAATGGAACGTCTGTATTAGCTCGACCATTAGACCATTCAACGGAGATTCTTGATGTGGTAGATGAAAATGTAGATGTTGTAGGGATCGATGAAGTTCAGTTCTTCGATGATCATGTCGTTGAGGTTGCTCAAACCCTTGCTGATCGAGGACACCGCGTCATCGTTGCCGGTTTGGATCTAGATTTTCGTGGAGAACCGTTTGGATGTATGCCAACCTTTATGGCAGTCAGTGAATCCGTTACGAAATTATCAGCAATCTGTCCAGTATGCGGATCCCCCGCAACCCGGACACAGCGCTTAATTGATGGCCGTCCTGCCTCATATGACGAACCGATCATCTTAGTCGGTGCCTCCGAATCATATGAGCCTCGTTGCCGCCATCACCATGAAGTACCCAACAAACCCAGGCACATCGTAAAAGCGACCCAAACCCAAAAATCATAACCAAACGCCCTTTCCACAACGGAAGGGGCTTTTTAGTGCACTAAAGCAGTACATGGTGTCAGACACCCTTTCGCACGGTACCGCACTACAGTGCTTTTCTTCCTCGATTTACCGTTTGTGTTCAAACATAGTCCTGATTCTTATGGAGAAGCTATTAGAAACAAGCTGAAAAGGAGGTTTCTCCATGAGAATAGCTTTAGTGTCAGTAGGTTTAGCAGCCGCCGTGTTACTAAGCGCATGCGCATCAAATCCACAGGCGACAGATGAAGTGCAGGATGTTCAATTCTTTGCACGGAACACGGATTCCATGATGCACCATGAGCCGAAGCGTTCCCGAAATTTGCAATCAGATAATCCGATGCAGATTAACCAAGTGGGGGAGACTTGGGGACTTCGTAAAGATCGTGAGAAAGTATATGAAGCAGTCGACACTCTAGAAGGCGTTAAGGTGCGCCGTGTGATCTTCAATAAAGATGTCGTGCGCGTCAGGGTCACAGTAGATGAAGACATTAAGAGCAATGACGAGCGCATGGTAACAACCCAAAACATTAAAACAGCCATCCAGCGCGCCCTTCCTCGTTACAACATCCGAGTGAAAATTGTCGATTAACTATAGTAAGCTAAAGGGTGTCAGACACCCGTCGCTGCTTTACAGCAATAAAGAAGGAGGTCAGCTACAAGTAGCTGACCTTTTTACATAAGGCCAGAAGGGAAAGGATTTAAAAAATGTGCGGTTATGACTTCTTTTGACTCCCTTTATCGCCTATACTATAATTAGACTGTTATGGACAAAAAAGAGGTGGATGCAAGTGTTAGATAGACTTCAAACCTTAGAAGATCGGTATGAAAAACTAAATGAATTGCTTAGCGACCCGGAAATCGTGAACGATTCAAACAAACTACGTGAATACTCGAAAGAGCAAGCGGGCCTTGAAGAAACGGTTCAAGTTTACCGCGAATACAAAGATACGGTTCAGCAGCTTGATGACGCCAAAGCCATGCTTGAAGAAGATCTTGATGATGAGATGAAAGAAATGACGAAAGAAGAGATTTCTGAACTCTCTGCAGAGAAAGACAAGATGGAAGAGCGCCTTAAGATCCTTCTTATCCCGAAAGATCCAAATGACGATAAGAACGTTATTATGGAAGTTCGTGGTGCAGCGGGTGGCGATGAAGCAGCCTTGTTTGCTGGAGACCTTTATCGCATGTACTCCCGTTATGCAGAAGCAAATGGCTGGAAGACAGAAGTCATTGAAGCTCATGAAAGTGAAGTAGGCGGATATAAAGAGATTATCTTTATGATAAACGGGAGTGGCGCATTCTCCAAGCTGAAGTTCGAAAATGGTGCACACCGCGTACAACGTGTACCACAAACGGAATCTGGAGGCCGTATTCACACGTCTACAGCGACTGTCGCTTGTCTGCCAGAAGCAGAAGAAGTCGAAGTCGACATTAATGAGAAAGAAATTCGAGTGGATACGTTCGCATCAAGTGGACCAGGAGGACAGAGTGTTAACACCACTATGTCTGCCGTTCGTCTAACGCACGAACCAACTGGAATCGTTGCTTCTTGTCAGGATGAAAAATCCCAGATCAAGAACAAAGAGAAAGCCATGAAGATCTTACGTGCACGTATTTATGAGAAATTCCAACAGGAAGAACAAGCGAAGTATGATGAGAACCGTAAGTCTGCTGTTGGTTCAGGGGATCGTTCTGAGCGTATTCGTACGTACAACTTCCCACAAAACCGTGTGACCGATCACCGTATTGGGTTAACGATTCAGAAGCTTGATAAGATTCTTGAAGGTAACCTAAACGAGATCACAGAAGCGTTGATTATGGAAGAACAAACAAAAGCGCTTGCTTCGATCGGAGAATAACATGTCGAATCAAACAATTTGGGAAGCCCGTCGCTGGGCTTCCTCTTTTTTAACGGAGAGAGATCGAGAAGCAAACGTGGCGGATTTATTACTGATGCACCATTTAGAATGCAGCCGTGCCCAGCTCCTTGCAAATGGAAGGGATGGAATCGATCCTGAGCTTTTTGCTCAGTTCGAGAAAGATATCCGCACCCATGCAGAAGAAGGCGTCCCTGTTCAGCATCTAATCGGGCAAGAAGAGTTTTACGGTCGTGACTTTATCGTGAATGGTCACGTTCTGATCCCTCGCCCAGAAACAGAAGAGCTTATTGTAGCAGTGACGGATCAGCTGAAAAAGAAAGGCTGGAGTGACCAGACGCTGAACATGGTGGATATAGGAACAGGTAGTGGCATTATTGCGATTACACTCGCGCTAGAGCTACAACGCGTCTCCATGAAAGCTGTCGATTTATCCCCTGAGGCGCTAAAAGTTGCAAGAGAGAATGCAACGAGTCTTGGAGCAGAGATTTCCTTCTATGAGGGAAGCTTCCTCGAGCCAATTGTAGAAACAGGGGAGAAGATGGATGTGATCGTCTCTAATCCCCCGTACATTCCAGAATCTGACCGCTCAAGCTTATCTGATGTGGTCGTCAATCACGATCCTGAACTAGCGCTATTTGCTGACGATAACGGACTTGCTGCTTACCGAGCAATTGTGAGTCAGGTTCCAAAAGTAAAAGCAGAAGAAACACTCCTTGCCTTTGAAATCGGCCATAACCAAGGAGAAGATGTTTCCGCTATTATTCACGAAACTTTCCCATACGCCAACTTAAACGTCATACAAGACATCAACCAAAAAGACCGCATCATCCTAGCCTGGCTCTAAAACGAGCCAGGCTTTTTCTATGCACAGCTTTAAAGCACACCAGCGTGTCAGACACGCCCCGTTCTTGTACAGTACTAAAGGGTGTCAGACACGCTCCGTTCTTGTACAGCACTAAAGGGTGTCAGACACGCCCCGTTCTTGTACAGCACTAAAGGGTGTAGACACGCCCCGTTTTTATACAGCACTAAAGCGTGTCAGACACCCTTTCCCCCTTCACCCTACTAAAGTGATAGTTTTAAATTTTAGTAGATTTTTGGGTATAGGGGGGTGGTTTGCTGTTCATACTGGTTGTAAGAGAAAAGGACGAAGCAAAACATAAAGGGGACGGGGGATATGAATATGTTGAAGAAGGTGAATGTAAAGAAAGCGGTTGGTGTTGCGTTGTTGGTTGTGCTTTGTGCGGTATTGTTTCCTTATACATTGGAAGGGTATAATGAGGCGCCTGACCGTGGCACGGATATTCAAGTCATTCCAGATCAAGCCATTCGTTTACGCATTCTAGCAAATAGTGACCGTGATCGAGATCAGGCGATTAAACGAAAAGTAAGAGACGCCGTCAATGCTGAGATCACCGTTTGGGTCGAGGAGTTAACCTCTATTGAAGCAGCTCGTGAACTAATTCAGAGCCGACTAGGTGAATTAGAGGAAATTGTGGATAACGTGTTGAAAGAAGAAGGTGTTCAAACATCTTACACTGTGGATTACGGGAAGCATGTAGAATTTCCGGCTAAACTTTATGGAACGTATCTTTACCCAGCTGGTGAATATGAAGCAATCTTAATTACGTTAGGTAATGGAGATGGAGCCAACTGGTGGTGTGTGCTATTCCCACCACTTTGCTTCCTTGATTTCAATAACGGCACATCAGTAGCTGCAGAAACAACAGATGAACCGGCTCAAGAGATCGAAGAGGAGCAGTCCACAACGAAAGAAGAGCCAAAAGAAGAAGTAGACTCAAGTGCAAAAGCAGAGCGAGAAAAAGTCGAAGTGAAGTTCTTCTTAACCGAGTGGTTTAGCTTTTTATAGAAATCTATCATATTCTCTCTAGCATTTCATATAGATAGTAGTAACAATGCCAGGGAGGGAATTATATGATTGAACTTACTCATATAAAAGATCATAAAGAATCCACAATGGAAGATTTCTTTGGGGATAAGCTAGAACAGCTAACAGATCGGGAGCGCTTAATGGAACACGGACACATCGTCACATTAAACGGCGAGCAGCAAGGATTTGTAGCTCTTGTGCCCGTCGAAGAAGAGTCCGTTTGGCTAAGATCCCTATACTTCCAATCCGGAGTAAGACCAGAGCTTGTCCTCACACTTTTCGAAGTCTTACAGCAACACGTGGAAGAGCAAGGCCTTCAGAAATTATATGTCTTCAGTCATCAACGCACGCTAGAACCATTGCTTCAAACCTATCAGTATCAACAAATAGACTCATCCGCCGTCCCGATTGATGAGAAAGAGTTACCAGCACAAACCGGAAACTGGTGGTGCTATGAATCGAGTAAGAGTTAGTTATTCACACTTGTGGATAACACTTGTTAATAACTTGTGCAAACATGTGGATGAACCCCCCTTTTATTCACATTTGCTATATAAAAAGAGGCTATCCTATAGGATAGCCTCTTCCTGAGTCTAAAAGCCTGCTTTACACAGCCTTCGTTTCTAGAGAAACTTCGATGTTACCGCGTGTCGCTTTAGAATAAGGGCATACATCGTGTGCCTTATTCACAAGTTCTTCAGCTTTAGCTTGGTCAACACCGCTGATCTCAACATGTAAGTTCACGCCAAGACCTAAGCCGTCGTTTCCTTTACCGATATCAACTTTAGCTGTAACCGTTGATTCAATCTGTTCACCAGACTGATCGGCAACAAGGTTTAGTGCGCCATCGAAGCACGCTGAATAGCCACATGCGAATAATTGTTCAGGGTTTGTACCGTCTCCGCCTTGGCCGCCAAGACCTTCTGGCGTAGACAGATTATGTTCAACTTTATTATCAGATGTTGAAACGGAACCTTCGCGTCCGCCTTTTGCTGTTGCTTCTGCTGTATAAAGTACTTTCATGAAAAATCCCTCCATACATTTGTTTGGTTGCACAATTACACTCTACCCGTTTTAAGTAGATCTTACTCATAAGAATAGGTAGAGGACTTGCAGAAAAGGGAGAAGAAAGCTCATAATATAAGAATAATGTTGGCAAACAGAGAAAGGATGCTCGAACCTTGAGTACAACAGAAACGAAATTTTGGACCATCGATCCTCAACATATAAACGATTACGATCAACAAATCCATGAAGCGGCCGAATGTCTTAAAGAGAATCAGGCTGTCGCTTTTCCTACTGAAACGGTGTACGGCCTTGGGGCGAATGCGCTGAATGACGAAGCGGTGCAACACATTTTTGCAGCTAAAGGTCGGCCGGCTGACAATCCGCTTATTGTGCACGTAGCCGATAAAATGCATATTGAAGACGTGGTGACGCATATTCCGGACATCGCCCATAAGCTAATCGATGCCTTTATGCCTGGACCGCTTACCCTTATTTTAGAGAGCAACGGCGCCTGTGCCTCAAATGTAACGGCAGGATTATCTTCTGTGGGCGTCCGGATTCCTGATCATCCGGTAGCCCGTGCATTATTACAAGCGTGCAGGCTCCCGCTCGCTGCGCCGAGTGCGAACCGCTCTGGTCGCCCGAGCCCAACGTCAGCCGATCACGTGTACAAAGATCTGAATGGCCGCGTTGCTGGAATTGTAGACGGGGGCCAGACAGGCGTAGGCGTTGAATCGACCGTTGTGGATTGCACAGGGGACCGTCCGGTAATTTTAAGACCAGGTGGCATTACAAAAGAAGACCTTGAGAGCGTAGTGGGGCCGACGGACTTCGATGCCGCTTTACTAAATCAAAAAGAAAAACCAAAATCACCAGGCATGAAGTATACGCACTATGCCCCTGAAGCCCCTCTTTGGCTTGTAGAAGGAGACCTTGAATTTCTTCAAAGTCAGATTGACCAGCTTAGAGAGAATGACAAACGCGTCGGTGTCATTATCAGTGAGGAACATGTGGATCAAATCGAAGCAGATGAGGTACAGGTATGTGGTTCTCGTGAGCAGTTAAGCGAAGTGGCTGTTCACTTGTATAGCGCCCTGCGCGCGTTTTCTACCGATACCATTGACGTGATCCTATGTGAAAGCTTCCCGGAATACGGGATGGGCTATGCTGTTATGAACCGGTTAAAGAAAGCATCAACTAGCGTTATTACCCAAGACAAATAGCTTCTTCTAAACTCCTCCTTTTTCGCATATGCTGAACTAGCATGTCCCGAGGGGGAGTTTTTTTATGGATTCGTTCACGATTATTGGAGAGATTGTTACGCTTACCATGATGGCAGTAGCATTAGGAATGGATGCTTTTTCAATCGGCCTTGGGATGGGAATGGTTCCGCTCAGGCTTCGAAAAATAGGCACGATCGGACTTACAGTAGGAATATTCCATGTAATCATGCCCTTTATCGGAATGGTAGTCGGCCGATTTCTATCTGCTCAGCTAGGTTCAGTCGCGACAGTAGCCGGAGGGGTATTGCTCCTAATTCTGGGTGCGCAAATGTTTTATTCCTCCTTTCAAAAAGACGACGCGCCTGCGTTCACACCCGTAGGATTTGGCCTCATTATCTTCTCCTTAAGCGTTAGTTTAGACAGCTTCTCAGTCGGGCTAAGTCTCGGAATGTCCGGAGCTCGTACTCTTATAACGCTCGTTTTATTTGGACTCGCCAGTACCGTACTCACATGGGGAGGACTTCTGCTCGGAAGGAAAGTTCAAGGGCTCCTCGGTACCTACTCAGAAATGTTCGGAGGCAGCATCCTTTGCGCATTCGGCCTCCAGCTCATCCTATAAACTTGCTTTAATACGGTAACAAACCCCAGCGTGTCAGACACCCTGCGGTCCTTTAAAGCGAAGACGCGTGCCAGACACCCTTCACTGCACTAAAGCAGTGGAGGGTGTCTGGCATGTTGTCGTTCTCTAAAGCAGGAAAGGATTTTTGATGTTTTGTGAGTACAGATAGTGGTATAGGTATTGTGAGCCTAATTTTTAGGATAAAAAGTGGACAGGGATTGCAGACTAAGAAGGAAGCTGTGGCAGGTAAAGAGGTGCTAGTTGTATGGAATGGTCATTATTGTTAACGGTTTTTGCTATTGGACTTGTCGGTTCTTTCGTATCTGGATTAGTTGGCATAGGCGGTGCCATTGTCAATTATCCGATGGTGCTTTATATCCCACCACTACTGGGCTTCGCTGGTTTCAGCGCCCATGCAGCTGCTGGTATTGTGGCTGTGCAAGTCTTCGTAGCTTCATTTGGAGGCGTATGGGGGTACCGTAAGGGGAACTACCTTCATAAAACGTTAATCGTCTATATGGGCATAAGTATCTTAATCGGTAGCTTATTAGGAGGATTTGGAGCCTCGTACTTATCTGAGAAAGTCGTAAATATTGTGTACGGTGTCCTTGCACTGATTGCCGTAGTCATGATGTTCATCCCGACACACGAACAGACGGAAGGAAAGGATCACCCGGACTTTAACAAATGGGTCGCCTCTATTTCGGCATTTATCGTCGGAATCGGAGCGGGAATCGTCGGTGCAGGCGGAGCTTTTTTACTTGTACCGATTATGCTCAGTATCCTTCACATTCCGACCCGGATGACCATCGCTTCTTCACTGGCCATCACATTTATCTCATCGATTGGCGCTGTAACAGGTAAGCTATTCTCAGGTGATGTACCGATCATGCCTGCAATCGCGATCGGGATTGCAAGCATCATAACCTCTCAACTTGGAGCCGAAGCAGGGAAAAAAGCCAATACGAACGTACTGCAAACGATTCTCGCCGTACTTATAGTCGGCACAGCCATCAAGATATGGTGGGACATTCTTCTTTAACAATGAACAGGAGGGTTTAAAATGGCACTACAACCATTAACTGTAGATGAATTAGCTAAAAAGATTCTGAACAATGAGGAAGTATTTCTTCTCGATATTCGAAAAGAGGAAGACTACGAAGGGTGGGCTGTAGAAGGCCGCAATGTTCGCAGTTTGAATATCCCTTTTAAAACGCTCGAAAGCGATCCTGGTGACGTGAAAGAAAAGCTTCCAAATGACCAACCCGTTTACGTCGTTTGTGCTCGAGGCATTTCTTCACAGAAAGCCGTTGAAATCCTGAAAGAAGCAGGTCTTGAGGAGGTTACCTACCTTGAAGGTGGAATGACCGCCTGGAGTGAACACCTTGAGCCGGTCAAAATTGGGGATCTAACCGGTGGCGGCGAGCTGTATCAGTTCCTTCGCCTCGGAAAAGGGTGCTTATCTTACATGATCATAGCAAACGGCGAGGCAGCTGTTGTGGATGCCAACCGTATGACAGACCACTATAAACAGTTCGCGAAAAAGCACAACATCTCCATTAAACACGTGCTCGATACCCATTTACACGCGGACCATATCTCAGGAGGTAAAGAACTCGCTGACCAAGAAGGCGCCACTTACTGGTTCCCGAAACAAGATGATGTCGGGGTTGAGTTTTCGTATAGTGGTTTAGAAGACGGCACAGAAATCTCCGTTGGCGATGTGAAGGTTGCTGCTTTCTATTCACCAGGTCACACGATCGGAAGCACAAGCTTTATCGTCGATCAGAAATACTTGCTAACAGGCGATATTTTATTCGTTCAATCCATTGGCCGTCCGGACCTTGCCGGGAAAGCAGAAGACTGGGTAGAGGATCTTCGTCAGACGCTTTACAGCCGCTACAAAGATCTGTCTCAGGACTTAATCGTTCTGCCGGCCCACTTTGGTAAAATGGAAGAAGTGAATGAAGAAGGAACGGTGCAAGGGAAGCTGCAGGAGCTTTATAAGCAAAACGATCGTTTGCAGGTAGAGGATGAGAGTGAATTCCGTCACCTTGTGACCGATAACCTTCCGCCTCAGCCAAACAGTCACGAAGAAATTCGCAAAACCAATATGGGTAAAAAGCAACCAGACGCAGACGAACGCCGTGAAATGGAAGTCGGCCCGAACCGCTGCGCTGTATAAATAACTGAGTCGTCCGAATCATGTTCGGGCGGCTTTTTTATCGAAAAAAGACCACACTTCCTGCTACAATAGATATAGGAAAATTGTGGAGGTGGAACGGTGGGGGAGTGCAAGAGGTGTGGTTCTCCGATTGAAGCGGGGGACATATGCGAGAATTGTAAAGAAGAACAAGATTACATACAAAGAAAAAACGAAGAATCGATGTTTGATTACGAGCCAGAACAACCTACATATGAAACGCCGAAAAGAAAGCGGGAGATGGAGGAGCCCGAACCCGTAGAAGAGGCCTCCGTTACTCAACCTGAACGAGTCGAACAAACCGAACCGGAAGACCCTTTCTTATTCGGCGAAAAGACCGAGTCAAAGTCAAAAGAATTCAAGCGCCCAAAAGTAAGATGGGTCGTGTCAGGCCTGCTCCTTATTGTATTGGGCGCAGCTTTTCTCATATACATGCAGATCACTTCGAAGGATACGCTCTATTTTACGATGGATGAGGAAGGGCAACTACAATTCATGAACAGAGCAGGGAAAATCGTGCTTGAAACAGATCGCGAAATCCAACCCACGTTCCCTTATGAGGAAGATGCCAAGGACCTGGGTCCTGAGCATATTGGCAAAGGAATGCAGTTTACAGGAGAACTTTATCCGGCAAGGGTACCTTCAATGGAGGAGGGTCCAACGTTTGGCTATATCAACAAAGAGGGGGAATGGGGGATCGAACCCTCTTTCCAGCAGGCCCTACCTTTCTATGAGGGCCGCGCCCTTGTCATAAAAGACGGATTACGGGGCTTCATAAACGTGGAGGGAGAAATGGTTATTCCAGCCGATTATCATAATGCCAAAGATTTCAAAGAAGGGTACGCCCCTGTGATGGTCGAAGGCTACTGGGGCTATGTGAATAAAGACGGGGATATGGTCATAGAACCTTCTTATGAAGAAGCTTATCATTTCAACGGTGGGGTGGCTCTTGTGAAGAAGGATCGCAGGGCATACTTCATTGATACAGAAGGGAAGAAAATCATGGAGAAAACCTTCCCGGATGCCCGTGCTTTCTCAGAAGGTCTCGCGCCAGTCCGGTTTGAAGAAGGGTGGAGCTTTGGTTATGTTGATGAAGACGGGAATACAAAGATCAAGCCTCAATTCGTCAACGCCTATCCCTTTCATGATGGCTATGCGACCGTATGCCCTGAGGAGAATAAATGCGGCGTGATCAATAAAGGAGGACACATGGTTGTTGAGCCAGAGTTCGAATCGATTGGATGGTTCGTGGATGGACTTGCCTTTGCCTTCACAAACGATCGACAACGTATGGTCTACATTAATACCAAAGGGGAAACCCAATTTGAGGTCGATGCCATGGGCCAAGGCTTTCCGTATTACAATGGATTGGTCCTTACGATAAAAGCAAATGAGAATCCAGAAGAAGATCAGAATCGGTTCTTCTTCCAATACAGAAATAAAAACGGAGAAGTGGTTCATGAATTTGATGGCCTCTAGTAGAAAAAGACCTATCCACTAGGAAAGTGAGGTGACCCAATGAAAGAATGCAAGAAATGTGGCGCACAGATCGAAGAAGGCGAATCGTGCGCCAAATGCAACAAAGACCAGGCCTACATTCAAGACAAGAACGAAGAATCCATGTTCGAGTTTCAACCTCAACGACCTACATACGACCCACCGAAGAAAAAAGAGGTACTTGAACCAATAGAAGAGGAAACAGAAGAACGCCCGCCCCCAGCAGCACCTGAGTCCATCGTCGAAGATGACGATCCCTTTCTGGTCGACCAGGCAAAAGGGCGTAAATCCCAAAGGCGCTCCAAAAGGAAATGGCTTATAGCGGGACTCCTCCTTGTGGTAATGAGTGGAGCTTACCTGCTGTACATTCAACTGACCTCAAACGACACCCTTTATTTCACGGTAAACGAGAACGCTGAACTAGGTTTTGTGGATGAAACAGGGGAACTCGTGCTTGAAACAGGATACAACAGCAATTATCCTCTTTACGGAATTCAACTGACTTCTGGCATAAGAGGGCGTGGCCCTGAGTATATGATGGAAAGCTACTATTTCACGCAACCTCTTTTCCCAGCCGCGAAGGGGGAGATCGGGGGCGATGAGTCTTATACGTTTATAAACCAGCAAGGAGAGCAGGTTTTCGATGAAACGTATGAACAGGCCAAAGCCTTTCATGACGGGCGAGCTTTAGTGGTGAATGATAGAGCGAGAGGTTACATCGACACAGACGGGGAAATGGTGATTGCCACACAATATCGGGGCGCCAAAAGTTTTAAAGATGGCTATGCTCCCGTTGTGAAGAACGAAAAGTGGGGGTACATCAATCGAAGCGGGGACATGGTCATCGAACCCCTCTATAGAGAAGCCTTTCATTTCAATGAGGGTGTAGCTCTTGTGATGCAAGACGACGGGCGCTATCATTATATCGATTCAGATGGTAAGAAACTTATAGACGATACGTTTACTAAAGCGTACGGCTTTTCTGAAGGCCTTGCTCCTGTTCAGGTAAATGGGCAATTTGGCTTTATTAACAAAAAAGGAACGATGAAAATCGAGGCTCAATATGATGAGGCCTACCCGTTTCACGATGATTATGCGACGGTTTGTATAGACCAGAAGTGCGGGGTCATTAACAAAGGCGGGGATCTTGTTATCGAACCAACGTTCAGAGTGATTGGATGGTTCGTAGACGGCCTCGCCCATGCGGTAGCAGAAGGCAAAAGTGGGTATATTGACACGGAAGGGAACTTCGAAATCGAGCTCGAAGGCAATTACGAACACGGCTTTCCTTTTTATAAGGGAACGGCCTTAACGATCAAAAACGTTGAAAACCCTTCAAGAGGAGATGGGATTCGCTATATCTTCCAGTACAGAAATCGAGATGGGGAAATTACCCACGAATTTAAGCCATTTTAACGACAAAACTCCTTTGTTGTATATGAACGAAGGAGTTTTCTTACCTCAGGCGTCTTCCTCGGTTCATATGTTATAATGCAGGTAAGATAAGCACATTAGTGGAGGATTGAGAATGAAGCATATATTGTTTGTGTGCACAGGGAATACATGTAGAAGTCCGATGGCAGAAGCCTTGTTAAGGGAGAAGAATGGAGACATCGAAGTAAGGTCAGCTGGGATCTTTGCTCATAAGGGTTCAAGAGCCTCTAAAGGGACAGAAGAAGCTCTTATGAAGAAAGGGATTTCCCTTAAGCACGAGTCGCAACCTCTTTCACTCGATCTGATGAGGTGGGCGGACCTTGTGTTAACCATGACCGCGCAGCATAAGCAAAGCGTTGTGATGGAGTATCCGCGCTTTGAAGATAACGTGTTTACGCTGAAAGAATACGTTCTCCAGAATGATCACAATCAGTGGCAGCAGCTTAAAGAAGCTTACTCTACTTTAGAAGATAGAAAGGCAGTCTTTTTACAAAAGAATCGCCAAAAATATAACACGCCGCAAGAACTAGAAAAGGCCTTAGTGCAACACCTGAACGAAGAGATCTCACTCATCCGTGAAATCGAAGCAAATCTACCTAACTCTGACATTTCCGATCCATTTGGAGGGGATGCAGATACCTACGAAAAAACGCTTACAGAAATTGAAAAACATGTTGAACTTCTTATCGAAAAATTAGACAATAAGTAGGACAAAGGTTTTTGTAGGGAGATGGCAGAAGTGGCGGAGAAAAA
Source organism: Pontibacillus sp. HN14 (assembly GCF_021129245.1). Classification (NCBI taxonomy): domain Bacteria; kingdom Bacillati; phylum Bacillota; class Bacilli; order Caryophanales; family Bacillaceae; genus Pontibacillus; species Pontibacillus sp. HN14. The sequence continues at coordinate 138,088 of NZ_JAJOLR010000002.1, forward strand.
GAAATATCGGTTTAGTCTCAGATTAAAGCTTGTTGTGTTCATCACAGCGCTTGCTGTAATCACGTATTCAACGAGCGCTTTTTTCATTTATGTGCTGTATGACCGGATGAAAGATACCATCGGTCTTGGCATCGTGCCGTTTACGTTGATCACGTTCGCCCTCGGCATACTGTGGTCAGGCATTCTTGCTTATGTAGCAGCCGGTTTTATTACAAAACCTCTTCTTAAATTGGAAGGAATCGCCGCTAAAGCAGCTCTTGGGGATATAACGGATGAAGTGGCTGTCTCTAAATCAGACGACGAAATTCGCTCCCTCGGTACAGCTTTTGGAACGATGATGACCAATTTAAGAGGCATGGTACATAACATTGACCAGAATTTCGGGGAAACGAATCAATCGGTAACCGCCATAAAAAAGGCAACCGAACAAGCGACAGATCAAGCGCGGCTTATATCAGAGACGATCGATGAAATTTCGCAAGGCTCAGAGAACTCATCTACTGCCATTCAACAAACAGCCGAAGCGATCGAAGAAACAACCGAACTCGCAACACAAGTTCAACAAAAAGCGCAGCGTTCTCATGAGATGTCTTCACACATGATCGCAACGCTGCAAGACAGCGAGAAAGTCGTTCACTCACTCGTAACAGGCATCCAGTCCATCGCAGAAGAGCAGGAGCTTTCTTTAGAAGCGGTCGAACGCATGGAAACGAACGCCAAGAAAGTGGGAGACATCATCTCCCTTGTTGGCAACCTTGCCGAGCAAACGAACTTGCTGGCTTTAAACGCGTCCATCGAAGCAGCCCGTGCCGGTGAGCATGGAAAAGGCTTCGCTGTCGTCGCAGAAGAAGTGCGGAAGCTTGCTGACGAGAGCGGCAAAGCGGTTAAAGGCATTTCTGATCTGATTCAAAATATGCAAAAAGATGTCTCACAGGTGGTCCAAAAGATTACCGATGGGGTTCAGTTTGCTCGCCGTGAAGCGGATCGTGGCGGAGAGACCAATCAGGCGATCGCGGATATGTCGACGTCTGTTAACGAAGTTGCGTTAGCGGTCCAGGAGATTTCTGCCCTTGTAGACCAGCAGTTAACGTCACTCCAATCGACATCGATTCAATCACAAGAAGTCTCAGCCATTGCAGAAGAAACCTCAGCCGGTACGCTTCAAGCAAGCTCATCCGTACAGCATCAGACAGAATTAATCGAATCCATTGATCAGATTGCCCATGCGCTTCAGGAACAAGCGGACGGATTAAGACAACAAATCCACCGATTTCGAATTACAGATATAGAGAAGGGATGATCATCATGAAAGTTATCGTAGCATCAGATCACGGAGGCGTGAACATTCGTAAGGAAGTAACAAGCCTTTTAGAAGAAATGAACATTGAATTTGAGGACATCGGCTGTGACTGTGAAGGTTCTGTCGATTACCCAGATTACGCCATTCCTGCAGCAGAACGCGTAGCCAATGGCGAATTTGACCGCGGAATCCTGATCTGTGGTACAGGCATCGGTATGTCTATTTCTGCGAACAAAGTAAAAGGCGTGCGCTGTGCGCTCGTTCACGACCTATTCACGGCAAAAGTAACGCGTGAACACAATGACTCAAACATTCTTGCAATGGGTGAGCGTGTAATCGGACCTGGTCTTGCGCGTGAAATTGCAAAGACTTGGTTAAGTGCGGAATTTGAAGGCGGACGCCACGCAAACCGCGTTTCTAAAATCTCGGAATACGAAGCATAAAGCGAGGAAGGAGAAGGAATGCGTCTGTGTGTTTCCTTCTCCTTTTCGTCCATTATGCCTCTGATTATAAAAGGGAGGAATCCTTCCATGACTGTAAAAGAGGACATAAAGCAAATTGTCGATGAATGGATCGACAGTTCATACTTAAAAGAGGGCGACCTTTTCGTAGTGGGTTGTTCCACAAGTGAGGTCGCAGGAGAACACATCGGCACAAGCGGAAGTCAGAAGATCGCTGAGGATCTTTACGAAGAACTCGCGCGTCTTAAAGATCAATGCGGAGTCAGGCTCATTTTCCAATGCTGTGAGCACCTCAATCGAGCGCTCGTTCTAGAACGAGACGTCTTACGTGAACACCGTTTAGAAGAAGTGTCAGTCATTCCGGTCCGCAAAGCGGGAGGGTCCATGGCCACGCACGCGTATCATCAGATGAAAGACCCAGTGGTCGTTGAGGAGATTACGGCAAACGCCGGGATCGATATTGGCGATACGTTTATTGGCATGCATTTGAAGAAAGTAGCTGTACCTGTCAGGTTTAAGCAAAAGACGATCGGAGAGGCTCACGTGACAAATGCGCGATCTCGTCCGAAGCTCATTGGTGGCAACCGGGCAGTTTACACAATAGAAGAACCATCGTCCGTTACCTGTGATTAGGAAGGGCGAAACGAATTTAAAGGGGGACGTACACATGAAGCACGTACAACAAGTTGATCCAGAAATTATGGAAGCCATTCAACTCGAAAAAACGCGTCAGCAGGAGAAAATCGAACTGATTGCATCGGAGAACTTTGTATCTGAAGCCGTTATGGAAGCTCAAGGATCTGTATTAACGAACAAATACGCAGAAGGTTATCCTGGCAAACGTTACTACGGCGGGTGTGAACACGTCGATATTGCAGAGAACCTTGCTCGCGACCGCGCCAAAAAATTATTCGGAGCGGACCACGCCAACGTTCAACCTCACTCAGGTGCTCAAGCGAACATGACGGTTTATTTTGCAGTGCTTGATCCAGGTGACACAGTACTTGGTATGAACTTAAACCACGGCGGCCACTTAACACACGGCAGCCCTGTTAACTTCAGCGGGAAACTGTACAACTTTGTAGACTACGGCGTCGATCAGGAAACAGAACAAATCGATTACGAAGCCGTACTTGAGAAAGCCCGCGAAGTACAGCCGAAGCTCATCGTAGCTGGTGCAAGTGCGTACCCTCGTTCCATTGACTTTAAGAAATTCCGTGAAATCGCGGACGAAGTAGGAGCTTACCTGCTTGTGGATATGGCGCACGTAGCCGGTCTTGTGGCAACAGGCCACCATCCAAACCCGGTACCATACGCAGACTTCGTAACGACCACAACACACAAAACCCTTCGCGGTCCACGTGGTGGCATGGTCCTTTGTAAAGAAGAATATGCGAAGAAAATCGACAAAGCTTTATTCCCAGGCATGCAAGGCGGCCCACTTATGCACGTCATCGCAGCCAAAGCAGTGAGCTTCCAGGAAGCTCTTCAAGATGATTTCAAAGACTACTCAGAGAAAATCATCAACAACGCCAAGCGCCTGGGTGAATCCTTACAAAAAGAAGGCGTCCGTCTCGTATCAGGTGGAACAGACAACCACTTGCTTTTACTAGACTTACGTCCTCTGAACCTAACAGGAAAAGTAGCCGAAAAAGCCCTGGATGACATCGGAATCACAGTGAACAAAAACACGATCCCGTTCGATCCAGAAAGCCCATTCGTCACAAGCGGCATCCGCATCGGAACAGCAGCCGTCACATCCCGTGGTTTCGGAGAAGAAGAAATGGATGAGATCGCATCCATCATCGCCTTCACCCTAAACAACCACGAAGACGAAGGCAAACTAGCCGAAGCCCGCGACCGCGTCCTGGCCTTAACGTCTCGTTTTGAGTTATATGCATAAGTAGATTGAGTGTGAGCGAGCCTCTCCCCTTTGGGGAGAGGCTTTTTTGTTTTGTGTTGGTGGGGAGTGAGTGGTGTGGGCGGGGGCGGAGTGTAGAAAAACGGGGATTGAGTGTCGAAAGTGGGATCGGAGTGCAGAAAGCGTGGTCAGAATGTTTAAACCAGAAGTGGAGTGTAGATAGTGGTTCTAGAATGTATAAAGAGGGTTTGGAATGTAGAAAGAGGTTGGGGTTATGAAGAAAGGAGTTCGAGTAGTGTAGAAAGCCGGGGTGGAGTGAAGAAACTGGGGTTTGAGTGTCGAAAGTAGGATCGAAATGCAGAAAGCGTTGCCGGAGTGTTTCAACCGGATGTGGAGTGTAGATAGAGGTTCTGGAATGTCTAAAGTGGTTTTGAAATGTAGAAAGAGGTTGGGGTTATGAAGAAAGAAGTTGGAGTAGTGAAGAAAGCCGGGGTGGAGTGAAGAAACTGGGGTTTGAGTGTCGAAAGGGAGAGCGGAATGCAGAAAGTGTTGCCGGAGTGTTTAAACCGAATGCGGAGTGAAGTTAGAGGTTCTGGAATGTCTAAAGTGGTTTTGAAATGTAGAAAGAGGTTGGGGGTATGAAGAAAGAAGTTGGAGTAGTGAAGAAAGCCAGGGTGGAGTGAAGAAACCGGGGTTTGAGTGTTGAAAGGGAGAACGGAATGCAGAAAGCGTGGTCGGAGTGTTTAAACCGAATGTGGAGTGTAGATAGAGGTTCTGGAATGTCTATAGTGGTTTTGAAGTGTAGAAAGAGGTTGGGGTTATGAAGAAAGGAGTTCGAGTAATGAAGAAAGCCGGGATGGAGTGAAGAAACCGGGGTTTGAGTGTCGAAAGGGAGAGCGGAATGCAGAAAGCTTGGTCAGAGTGTTTAAACTAGATGTGGAGTGAAGATAGAGGTTCTGTAATGTCTAAAGTGGTTTTGGAGTGAAGAAAGAAGTCGGGGTTATGAAGAAAGGAGTTGGAGTAGTGAAGAAAACTGAGATAGAGTGATGAAACCAAAGTTTGAGTGTCGAAACCGTGAGCGGAATGCAGAAACCCCCGCCCCAGTGTCTAAACCAAACCCAGAATGCACAAAGTCTCAAGAGTAATAAAGAAAGAAATCCAAGCAACCAAGAAAACAAGAATGCAATAAAGAAATTTCTAGCGAAACAAAAGGTCAAAGTCTGTCCATGGTCACCTCCTCATCCTAATCTGAACCGCAACTTATCAAATGCGCTAGCAAGATTAAGTTTCCTCCACCTAAAGCCGATATAAGAAGAAGGAATAAAGGGGGAATTACGATGAGTATTTTTACAAAAAAGAGACCAACGGCCCGATTTGAAGCAGCGAGTGCGTATGCAGATATGGGAACGCCTGTAACAGTCGATGACCAGGATCTTACCGGACGTTTAAGTTATATGAGTTTAACGGATAAACAGCTTGCTACAGTGAAAGAAGTGAAACCAGCTGTGTTAGCATTGAGCGATCAACTGCTGGATAAAGTATTGGAGCACTTGTATGCTCACCCTCGACTAAATGAAATTGCAACGAATCATAGTTCTCATGACAAACTGAAGCAAGTATTTGTCGAGTATTTTGATAGTGCATTTTCCGGAAATATTGATGAAGCGTATATGAACATGCGTAAGCGAATTGGACGCACCCATGGTGGTGTGGAGCTTCCGGTTGCCTGGTTCCTTGCTACATATTCCGCTCTTAGCAACTTACTGATTCCAAAAGTGGTGGAATCTTATCAGGATCAACCCCACAAGCTCTCTGATATTTTGGTGGCGGTAACGAATATAATGAATCTGGATAGTCAGCTTGTAGTAGATCATTACCTAGCTGTGAAAGCATCACAAGCAATTGAAGCCAATGATCGGAACGAGATGCTTCGCCGGGAATTAGTGGCGATTAGTCAGGAAGTAGCAGCTTCTGTAGAACAGACAGATGCGTCCATGAACGAAACGTCTGAGAAAGCGGACCGGATTCGGAAAGACACAGAGAATACGCAAAAGAGCAGTCAGAATCTAATTTCTTTAACAGATATGAATGATCAAAAAGTAAATGAAATGCTGAACTCTTTCCAAACGGTGCTTGAACAGTTTAATAACAGCATGGCAACCATGGAAAAACTAGATGATCTGTCTCAACAAATTACATCTATCACAAACCAAATTGAAGGCATCGCGGACCAAACGAATCTACTGGCTTTAAACGCATCCATTGAAGCGGCTCGTGCCGGAGAAAGCGGAAAAGGATTCGCTGTTGTAGCAGAAGAAGTGCGAAAACTAGCAGAAAACTCCAAGCAAATGAGTAATCAAATCAATTCAATTACAAATGAAAGCAACGAAAACATTCAGACCTTGCAAGTATCCATGCAGGAAATGAACGCTTCAACGAAGCAATCCCAAACAGATATGAAACAAGTCACGAATGGACTAGCAACAGTGAAGATGGAAATGAACCAATACGTAGACATGTTCAACCGAAATAAAGAAGACCTTGACCTGATCGTCGATGCCATCCAAGATATCCATGGCACCACCGACAACCTGTCCGGCCTCGCGCAAAAACTATTAAACAAAACAGAAGAATAAACTGAACCCACACTCCAACTCCTTATGAGTTGGAGTTTTTTTCAGTATCCACACCCTTCAGTACAGTAGCGGGATGAAGGGTGTCAGACACCCGTCAGTGCGGTGGCGAAGTGAAGGGTGTCAGACACGCATCAGCGCAGTAGCGAAGTAAAGGGTGTCTGACACCCATCAATACTGTACCGTAGTAAAGCGCCTCCTATGTCTCACTCATCATTAAAAATTAGTCTGTCTAGCTTTTTCATGAAACGGGCTTTTTTGTGGTAAACTAAGTAAGAATATGTAAGGCTCTATATAATAGAAGAAAAAAATTCACAAAACCGTCACAAAAGCCAAAAGGACCTTAGAATATTTTGTGTAGAGATTGTTTCATGCATCTTGAAACACAACCCAGAATTCAGTACAATTTTAAGGATGCAAACTATTCAATTAAAGGAGAGATCGGCTCATGGGTAAGGTTTATGTATTTGATCATCCTCTTATTCAGCACAAACTAACGTACATACGGAAGACAGAAACAGGAACGAAGGAATTCCGTGAACTTGTAGATGAAGTAGCAGCTTTAATGGCGTTTGAAATCACACGTGATTTACCACTTGAAGAAGTAACGATTCAAACACCCGTTTCAGAAGCGAAATCCCAAGTGATTTCAGGTAAGAAGATTGCGATTATCCCTATTCTTCGCGCAGGACTAGGTATGGTAGATGGAATTTTAGACTTAATTCCAGCAGCGAAAGTAGGTCACGTTGGACTTTATCGTGATCCTGAAACGCTTAAGCCAGTTGAATACTATGTGAAACTTCCAAGCGACGTTCAAGAACGTGAAATGATCGTTGTGGACCCAATGCTTGCAACAGGTGGTTCTGCTATCGAAGCCATCCACTCACTTAAGAAGCGCGGCGCGAAGCAAATCCGCTTAATGTGCCTGGTTGGCGCTCCTGAAGGTGTCGAAGAAATTCAGGCAGCACACCCTGATGTAGATATCTATCTTGCGGCAATGGACGAGAAACTAAATGAAAAAGGTTATATCGTACCAGGTTTAGGAGACGCAGGAGACCGTCTGTTCGGAACGAAATAAAGTTTTGTTTGGAGTGAACGACATGAGCCAACGAATAAAAGTCATGACGATTTTTGGGACAAGACCTGAAGCCATTAAGATGGCCCCTCTCGTCTTGGAACTCCAAAAACGTTCAGACCAATTTGAACCAATTGTTACCGTGACAGCTCAACACCGTGAAATGCTGGACCAAGTAATGGGGATCTTCGGCATTACACCTGACTTTGATTTAAACATTATGAAATCCCGTCAAACCTTAGCAGAGATCACAACGCGTGCTCTTGAAGGACTTGATGGAGTCATGAAGGAAACAAAGCCAGACGTTGTGCTTGTTCACGGAGATACAACAACAACATTTGCAGCAAGTCTTGCAGCTTACTACAACCAGATCCCAGTTGGGCACGTAGAAGCGGGACTGCGCACATGGAATAAGTACTCTCCGTTCCCGGAAGAAATGAACCGTCAGCTTACAGGCGTAATGGCTGATCTTCATTTCACACCAACCAATCAGTCCAAGCAAAATTTATTGGATGAGAATAAACCTGAGGACAATATTTTTGTCACAGGAAATACGGCGATTGATGCGCTTAAGACAACAGTTAAAGACGATTATGCACACGAGATTTTAGAAAAAGGGAAAGACAAACGTCTTGTTCTCGTTACTGCACACCGTCGTGAAAACTTAGGCGACAAGATGCGTGGCATGTTCAAAGCCATCAAACGCTTAGTGGAAACACATGAAGACGTTGAAGTGGTTTACCCGGTTCACTTAAACCCTGCGGTCCAGGAAGCAGCCAACGAAATTCTTGGCAGGGACGACCGTATTCACTTAATTGAGCCACTTGATGTTATCGACTTCCACAACTTCGCGTCACGATCTCACCTGATCATGACAGATAGTGGGGGAGTTCAAGAAGAAGCGCCGTCCCTTGGGGTACCGGTTCTTGTCCTTCGTGACACAACCGAGCGCCCAGAAGGAATTAAAGCAGGTACATTAAAACTTGCCGGAACAGACGAAGAGAATATCTTCTCCATGGCAAACGAACTGCTATCGGACGACCTTTCGTACGATGCAATGGCGAAAGCCTCCAACCCATACGGAGACGGCCAAGCATCCGCCCGAATCGCAGAAGCCATGCGCTATTTCTTCAACTACCAGGAAGAAAAACCACAACCCTTCACAACCAAAGACGACTAATGATAAAAGCAAGAGGACCCCGCGTCCCTTGCTTTTTTCTTTACCCAACTAAAGCGTGCCAGACACCCGCTGACCCTCTACAGCGCTAAAGTGTGTCAGACACCCACTGACCCTCTACAGCGCTAAAGCGTGCCAGACACCCGCTGACCCTCTACAGCACTAAAGCGTGCCAGACACCCACTGATCCTCTACAGCACTAAAGCGTGCCAGACACCCACTGATCCTCTACAGCGCTAAAGCGTGTCAGACACCCACCATTTCTGCAAAGCACTAAAGTGTAGTTTCTATGTATGAAGTGGAGGGTTCTTTCAGAAGATAGAGGAAAAGGGTGGTGGTTTTGTTTGAAGAAAATCGTTGTCGTTATGGTACTCTTTAGCTTCTTATTAGGCAGTCCTGGCCAGCAGGCGATGGGGAAGCGGGAGCTACAGTCGATTATCATTGAAGTGGAAGATGATGCACATAAATGGAAGTCCTATATTGAGAAGTACCACCCTCGCGTTGAAGTGATCCATGTGTATGACACGCTTTTGCAAGGGCTAGCTCTTCGTGGATCGGTAAGGGATTTAGAACGGGTAGAAAAGTCCGACTTCGTAGAGCAGTCTTTTCCCTCGCAAACCTACCAGGTGCATATTAATGAAAGTGTTCCCTTTGTCTTAGAAAATAAGGATCCATTCAGATCCACTCCCTATACTGGTAAAGGAGTGAAGGTCGGCGTGATCGATACCGGTATTGACTACAACCATCCTGATTTGAAGAAGAATTTTAAAGGCGGGTATGATGTCGTCGACCTTGATGAGGATCCGATGGAAACGCTCGAAACCCAAGGGGAACCTACTCTTCATGGCTCCCATGTGGCAGGAATTATAGCAGCGGACGGCAAACTAAAAGGCATGGCGCCAGATGCGGAGCTATACGGATACCGCGCGCTAGGTCCTGGTGGAGTCGGCTCTTCTGTTCAGGTCATAGCTGCGATCGAGCAGGCGGTCGAAGACGGGATGGACATTATCAATCTTTCTCTAGGTAGCTCTGTAAACGGGCCCGACTGGCCAACGAGTATCGCGGTCAACCAAGCTGTAGATATGGGAGTCGCGATGGTCATCTCAAACGGAAACTCCGGGCCAGGGGAGTGGACGGTGGGATCTCCGGCAACAGCTATAAAATCTATTGCTGTCGGTGCTTCGACGCCACCGCTCCAAATTCCGTATCTTTATGATGCCCTTTCGCGAAAAGCGCTCCCTGTTATGCCCATGATGGGCTCTGAACCATGGGATCTTCGAAAAACTTACACGGTTGCTTCAGCTGGTCTCGGTAAACAAATCACTCAAAACGTCCAAGGCAAAATTGCGTTAATAGAGCGGGGAGAGGTGACGTTTACGGAGAAAGCCATGATGGCTGAAAAAGCCGGTGCAGTAGCAGCTCTTATATATAACAACGAAGATGGAGAGTTCCAGGGTGCCATTGAAGGAGACGTAACCATTCCGGTTGCAGCCTTAACAAAAGAACAGGGACAGTGGCTGAAACAACAAATAGCTGACACGAACAATTGGCTCGAAACAAAGTTTCAAGTGAATAAAGATACAATTGCAAGCTTTAGTTCAAAAGGCCCTGTGACGTGGAACTGGGACATCAAGCCTGACATCGTTGCCCCGGGCGTCGCCATTACCAGTACAGTTCCAGGAGGATATAAGGACCTTCAAGGAACGAGCATGGCAGCCCCCCATGTCGCAGGAGCGTTAGCCTTATTAAAAGAAGCCCACCCTGATTGGGGACCTGAGAAGTTAAAAGCTGCACTCCTTTCAACAGCTACCGTATTAAAGGAAGCAAACGGAGAAAATGTAGAGCCGATCGCCCAGGGAATGGGACGCATTGAACCACTCGCAGCTGCTGAGCCATCGTCCATTCTCTACAATGGTCGTTTAGCTTTTGGTCGAATACTTGATGACACAGAAACGCGGGAGACTAAGATTACTGTAGAGAATTCAAGCGACGAGCCCCAAGATTACCGCTTCACCATACCTAAGCAAGAAAGGGGCATCCGCTTTCAGCTCCCGATGAGCTTCTCGCTTCAACCAGGGGAGAAGAAGACGGTGCCGATCTCTTTATCGATTCACCAGCATAATCTGCGGAACGAAGAAACATTTATACAAGGGTGGCTTGAGTTAAAAGATGATCATAAAACCTATCAGCTTCCATACTTAGCTCTTACAAAAGAAGCCGAGTTCCCACGAGCCATGGGTCTTGAATTCTCGCTCAAACCATTCTCAGAAGAGGAGTATCAATACAAACTCTACTTACCACTTGCAGCCGATCTGCTAGAAGTCGATTTATATGATCCGGAAACGCTCCGCTACATTAGACCTCTATTTAAAAATGAAGATGTAGCTCGAGGAATGGTAGAAGGTACACTAGATAAAAAAGAGGTGGGCGAGGATGGAACCTACCTGGCTGTTGTAACAGTGAAGCAAGGTGGAGTAACACAGTCCTTCGAAACCCCGATTACCATTGGCCAGACTTTTCCTTAAATAGAAGGGTAGGGGAGGGGGCGGATTGATTATAGGGAGGACGTCGAGAAAGTGGGAAGCGACGTCCTGAAAGCCTATCTGCACGTCAAGAAAACGGGGGTTAACGGCGAGAAAACCCGTCACGACATCGAAAAAATGAGTTTCAACATCGAGAAAACAAGTCCCGACGTCTAGAAAAGTGGTTCGCACGTCTAGAAAAAGGACTTCGACATCGAGAAGGCAAGGTCTAGCGTCGAGAACGTCTGTGACCTAACATTCAGAAACTCCCATCTCAAAGCAAGAACCCCTCTAATTCGACAGGTTCCAACATAAAGACATACGTCCTAAATAAAAGAGGCTGTTCCAAAAGTTGAGCGACAACTTTTTGGAACAGCCTCTTTTAAAAATTTCACAAAAACGTCACAAAGTGAACGGGGTCGAAATGAATGCGTCCGAAAGCGTATTATAACCAAAAAATACTTTTGATTTTAAAAGGGTATTTGTGTACAATACGGGTGCACTTGTGAAATAATGAATTTGTGACAATTTGAATGTTTACTCACATATTTTTACAGCGATGACTTTTCTTCACAAACGGATTGACAATAGAAAACCCCTATTGTATGCTAATTTAAGCGGAATGATAAGGTTTTCATAAAACGACAAAATTTTTAAGATTTCTATGAAAACTTAAGTGGGAGCTGTTTTCATGGCCTCGAATGATAATCCATTTAAAGCTATGGCATTGACGAGTGGGATCTTATCCCAACTATCCGGATGCACATTAGTAGGAATTTTTTTCGGACGCTGGCTTGATAACCAGTTTACCACATCACCACTCTTTCTAATCCTAGGTCTTTTCACCGGACTAGCCGCAGGTACATATGGCACGATCTATTTAGTGCGAAAATACACGGGAGAAGATTAAACATGCCACAACAATTCCAACAGATGATTACCCGCCAAAGAAAATGGATGTTATACCTTCTCGCATTGATTGTACTCGGTGCTGGGTTTACAGATTACCAAGTCATTTTTATGAGTTTGCTCCTGGGAGCTGCTATTAGTTTTTTTAACCTCTGGCTAATGCAGCGCAAGATTAAACAAATGGGACAAGCTGCTTCAGAGAACAGAACCAGCAGAACATTAGGAACCTTTTCAAGGTTTGCTGCTGCGGGTTTAGCCATTCTTATTGCACTTCAATATTCACAACATTTCCACTTAATTGCAGTCGTTATTGGATTAATGACAACGTACGTTGTTATTATGATAGAATTTTTAATCTCTAGATTTAGAGATAAATAAGATTAGCCCAAGGAAGAGAGGTGAAGAATTTGGATCACAAACAACCTATGGTTACGGATGTACTTGACATATCCTGGCTGGATTTCAACATGTCCAACGTGCTAATGATTATCGTCAGTGCTGTTATCGTTTTCATTTTGGCTGTATCAGCAACAGCTAATTTAAAACGAAAGCCAACGGGGATGCAGAACTTTATGGAATGGGTTATTGATTTCGTAAAGGGGATCATTGGCAGCAACATGGATTGGAAGACAGGGAAGCAATTCCTGCCACTAGGATTAACATTACTCTTGTTCATCTTTGTTTCAAACATGCTTGGGGTTATAACAATGATTAGTGTGGATCACACAATCTATTGGAAATCACCAACTGCAGATCCAGCATTAGCACTAACACTTGCAACAATGGTCGTTGTGCTAACGCATTACTATGGGGTCAAGATTAAAGGAGTGAAAGAGTACGGGAAGGAATTTTTCCGTCCGCTGCCTTTCTTATTCCCACTTAAGATTATTGAGGAGTTTGCGAACACCTTAACACTTGGACTCCGACTATTTGGTAACATCTACGCCGGTGAGATTCTTTTAGGACTACTGGCTGGCCTTATGACCTCTGGTATCGGAGGATTCTTTGGCGGTATTATCCCGATGATTGCCTGGCAAGGTTTCAGTGTATTCGTCGGTGCGATTCAGGCGTTTATCTTTGTTATGTTAACAATGGTCTATATGTCTCACAAAGTGAGTCACGATCATTAATTTATAAAATTTAAGTAATGCATTATCTAATATTTTAGAGGAGGAATTTTTAATGAGTATGGGAGCATTAGCAGCTGCAATTGCAGTAGGTCTAGCGGCACTTGGTGCTGGTATCGGTAACGGTTTAATCGTAAGTCGTACAGTAGAGGGGATTGCTCGTCAACCAGAACTACGTAGTGCCCTTCAAACAACAATGTTCATCGGTGTTGCACTAGTTGAGGCGATTCCAATCATCGCTGTTGTTATCGCATTTATCGTAATGGGAAGCTAATAGATTTTGATTTAAAATGGCGGAGTACGACCAGTATTGTCTTCGCCATTCCTTATACCTTAAATGAAAAGAATTGAATACAAGATACATAGAAAAACTCCGACTTTACCCCCGTATTAGGGCGTGAAAAGCAGAGTTTTTCTAATGTCATGCCTGTTACAGATAAGTGTGAAAGGAGTGAATGGTGTGCAGTCATTAACTGGATTTTTAATTCTGGGCGCTGAGACAGGCCAAGAAGCTCACGGTGTTGCGTGGGGAGACATGGCCACCCTTCTATTCACGTTCATCATCTTATTAATTCTCCTACGCATTTTTGCATGGGGACCACTGATGAATGTTATGAAGGAACGCCAAGATCACATTTCCAACGAAATTGATACGGCTGAGAAGAACCGCCAAGATGCTGAGCGCATGTCGACTGAAGCTCAAGAAGAGTTGAAGAAGACGCGCCAAGAAGCACATCAAATTATCGAAGACGCTAAAAAAGCTGCTAAAGAGCAGGAACAAGATATTATTGTAGCTGCCCGCACTGAGGGTGAGCGCATTAAAGAATCAGCTCGTCAAGAGATCGAGACTGAAAAAGAAAAAGCGATTCAAGCCCTTCAAGATCAAGTGGCTTCCTTGTCCGTACGTATTGCGAGTAAGGTAATTGAGAAAGAATTATCTGAGCAAGATCAAGAGAAACTGATCAATGAGTACATTAAAGAAGTAGGAGAAGAGCGATGAGTAACGAAGTAGTGGCAAAACGCTATGCAACGGCTCTTTTTCAACTCGGACAGGAAAAATCGAAACTCGAAACATTTGAAGAAGAACTTCGCACCATTGGGGAAGTTTTTCGTAAAGATAAACAACTAAACTCTTTTCTAAAGCATCCACGCATTCGAAAAGATAAGAAGAAACAGCTACTGCGCGATGTATTTCAAGGATACTCAGAAGAAGTGACGCACACGTTAGACATGTCTATCGATCGTCATCGTGAGGATATGATTCCAGCAATGGTTGATGCGTTTATTGAGCGAACCAACGAAGCGCGCGGGATTGCAGAAGCGGAAGTCTATTCAGTTCGTGCGTTAGGCCCAGATGAAGAGAAGATGGTTCAAGACGTGTTCTCGAAAAAGCTTAACAAACAAACTCTACGCATTCACAACGTGATTGATCCTTCCTTGCTTGGCGGCATTAAGCTACGCATCGGAAATCGCATCTATGACGGCAGTGTGAGTGGCAAATTAGAGCGAATCGAGCGGAAATTAGTTTCTGCAAACAAATGATGATAGGGGTGAAATTGCATGAGCATCAAAGCTGAAGAGATCAGTGCGCTGATTAAGCAGCAAATTGAAAATTATGATTCTGAAATTGAAGTCAACGATGTAGGTACAGTCATCCAGGTTGGTGACGGTATTGCTCGTGCCCATGGCCTTGATAACGTCATGTCTGGTGAGCTCGTTGAATTCGCAAACGGCGTTATGGGTATGGCCCAGAACCTTGAGGAGAACAACGTCGGTATCGTTATCCTTGGTGAATTTACTGAGATCCGTGAAGGCGACGAAGTTCGTCGTACAGGACGCATCATGCAGGTACCAGTAGGGGAGGAACTACTAGGACGTGTTGTTAACCCACTTGGACAACCTGTAGACGGAAAAGGACCAGTTGAAACGAGTAAGACTCGTCCAATTGAATCACCTGCACCAGGTGTTATGGACCGTAAATCCGTTGATGAACCACTTCAAACGGGTATCAAAGCGATTGACGCTCTTGTACCAATCGGTCGTGGTCAGCGTGAGTTAATTATCGGAGACCGTCAAACAGGTAAAACAACCGTTGCGGTTGACTCGATCATTAACCAGAAAGACCAGGATATGATCTGTATTTATGTAGCGATTGGCCAGAAGGAATCAACCGTACGTGGTACAGTTGAAACGCTTCGTAAGCACGGTGCGCTAGATTACACAATTGTTGTAACAGCAAGTGCTTCTCAGCCAGCTCCGCTTCTTTACCTTGCTCCATATGCGGGAGTATCAATGGGTGAAGAATTCATGTACAACGGTAAAAACGTACTTGTTGTGTATGATGACCTTTCTAAACAAGCGGCTGCATACCGTGAACTTTCCTTGCTACTTCGTCGTCCTCCAGGCCGTGAAGCTTTCCCTGGTGACGTATTCTACCTTCACTCTCGCTTACTTGAGCGTGCAGCGAAGCTTAGTGATGCAAAAGGTGGCGGTTCACTAACAGCCCTTCCATTTATCGAAACACAAGCGGGCGATATCTCAGCTTATATCCCTACAAACGTAATTTCCATCACAGATGGACAGATCTTCTTACAATCTGATTTGTTCTTCTCAGGTGTACGCCCAGCCATTAACGCTGGTCAGTCCGTATCCCGTGTTGGTGGTTCTGCCCAAATCAAAGCGATGAAGAAAGTTGCAGGTACCCTTCGTCTGGATCTTGCATCCTTCCGTGAGCTTGAAGCATTCGCTCAGTTCGGTTCTGACCTTGATAAAGCAACACAAGCGAAACTGAACCGTGGTGAACGTACGGTAGAAGTACTGAAGCAGGGTCTTCACAAACCACTTGTAGTAGAGAAACAGGTTGCGATCATTTACGCTCTTGTTAATGGATATCTTGATGATATTCCTGTCAACAACATCCAGCGCTTTGAAGACGAACTTCAAACATGGATCGAAAAGAACAAACCAGAGATTTATGAGCACATCCGCTCAACAGGTGGACTTCCTGAAAAAGCAGACTTTAACAGTGCGGTCGAAGGTTTCAAGAAGACATTCGTCGTATCTGAATAATAAACTAAACGGTCTTCAAAGTAGCCTAATTGGCTCCTTTGGAGATCAGATAAGCAACCTTTGAAGAAAGGGTGGTGAAACAGCGTGGCATCCCTTAGAGATATAAAGAATCGGATCAGTTCTACGAAGAAAACGAAACAGATCACTAAAGCAATGGAGATGGTTTCAGCTTCGAAATTGAATCGTGCTGAGCAAAATGCTAGAGCGTTTAATCCTTACATGGATAAGATTCAAGAAGTTGTAGCTTCGATTGCAAACGGTGGTGGTGATGTGAGTCACCCGATGTTAAACACTCGTCCTGTTAAGAAGACAGGTTACCTTGTGATTACATCAGACCGTGGTCTAGCAGGAGCTTACAATAGTAGTGTGCTTCGTAAGGTGTATCAGAAGATCCAAAATACACATAGCTCAAAGGATGAATATACAGTAATCCCAATGGGACGTGTCGGCCGTGATTTCTTCACAAAACGTGATATGCCAATTGAGCGTGAAATTACAGGAGTGGCAGACCAGCCCGCATTTGCTGACATTAAAGATGTAGCAAGCGAAGCAGTCGAGCTTTATGCTGACGGCGTCATTGATGAACTGTATATTTACTACAACCATTATGTAAGTGCAATTACGCAGGAAGTAACAGAAACGAAATTGCTTCCATTAACAGATATCTCAACAGAAGGTAAGAAGCTAAGCTCATATGAATATGAGCCAGACCAGGATCAAATCTTGAAGTCACTTCTTCCTCAATACGCTGAAAGTTTAATCTTCGGAGCCTTATTAGACGGGAAAGCCAGTGAACATGCTGCTCGTATGACAGCCATGAAAGCTGCGACAGATAATGCGGACGATCTTATCGGAGATCTTACGCTATCGTATAACCGTGCACGTCAGGCATCCATCACCCAGGAAATCACCGAGATTGTCGGTGGAGCTGCAGCCTTAGAGTAGGCGAGCCCTGGATGAACGTGAAAGTAAGTTAGGAGGGAAAACATGAGTAAAGGACGCATTACACAGGTAATGGGACCCGTAGTAGACGTTCAGTTCGAAGAAGGCCACTTGCCTGAGATCTACAACGCCTTAACGGTCCATTACGATGCAAAAGATGAATCCGAAAGTAACGTAGACCTTACGTTAGAAGTAGCACTTCACCTTGGAGATAATGCGGTTCGTACAGTAGCGATGGCTTCAACAGAAGGTCTGACTCGTGGACTACCAGTCGTTGATACAGGTGCGCCAATCTCCGTTCCAGTAGGTGACGTTACACTAGGACGTGTCTTTAACGTATTAGGTGAAAAAATTGATTTAGACGAACCTCTTCAAGAAGGTCTTCGTCGTGACCCAATTCACCGTGAAGCACCAACATTTGAACAACTATCTACAGAAACTGAAATTCTTGAAACAGGAATTAAAGTTGTAGACTTACTAGCTCCTTACATCAAGGGTGGTAAGATCGGTCTGTTCGGTGGTGCCGGTGTAGGTAAAACGGTATTAATTCAGGAGTTAATCAACAACATCGCCCAAGAGCACGGTGGTATTTCCGTATTCGCCGGTGTTGGAGA
Source organism: Pontibacillus sp. HN14 (assembly GCF_021129245.1). Taxonomy (NCBI): domain Bacteria; kingdom Bacillati; phylum Bacillota; class Bacilli; order Caryophanales; family Bacillaceae; genus Pontibacillus; species Pontibacillus sp. HN14. Next base: position 155,778 of record NZ_JAJOLR010000002.1, read on the forward strand.
GCGTACTCGTGAAGGAAATGACCTTTACTACGAAATGACAGATTCAGGAGTTATCAAGAAGACAGCCATGGTATTCGGTCAGATGAACGAACCACCTGGTGCACGTATGCGTGTTGCGCTTTCTGGTCTTACAATGGCGGAGTACTTCCGTGATGAGCAAGGTCAGGACGTATTATTCTTCATCGATAACATCTTCCGCTTCACACAAGGTGGTCTTGAGGTATCCGCCCTACTTGGTCGTATGCCATCAGCCGTAGGTTACCAGCCAACTCTTGCAACAGAGATGGGTCAGCTTCAGGAGCGTATCACATCAACTGAAAAAGGTTCCGTAACCTCTATTCAGGCGATCTACGTACCTGCCGATGACTACACGGACCCGGCGCCAGCGACAACGTTCGCCCACTTAGATGCAACAACAAACCTTGAGCGTAAACTTTCAGAGCAAGGTATCTACCCAGCCGTAGACCCACTTGCTTCCACATCTCGTGCCCTTGACCCAGCTGTTGTTGGAGAAGAGCATTATGAAGTTGCCCGCCAAGTTCAAAGTACATTGCAGCGTTACAAAGAGCTTCAGGATATTATCGCAATCCTTGGTATGGACGAATTATCTGACGAAGATAAGCAGACTGTATCTCGTGCGCGTCGTATCCAGTTCTTCTTATCTCAAAACTTCCACGTTGCTGAGCAGTTCACAGGTCAGAAAGGTTCTTACGTGCCAGTTGCCGAAACTGTTAAAGGATTTAAAGAAATCCTAGACGGTAAGTACGATGACCTTCCAGAGGACGCATTCCGCCTAGTTGGACGCATTGACGATGTAATTGAAAAAGCGAAATCAATGGAACAATAATATTAAAGCGGCATCCTGTATCAAGCAGATGCCGCTTCATTCCAGCCCAAAGGGGGGGTAATCTTGAACACACTAACTGTGAGTGTTGTCACTCCTGATGGCCCGGTTTTAGAAGATTCATTTGAAATGGTAAGTTGTAAGGCGGTAAGCGGCGAACTAGGGATTATGCCAGGGCACATACCATTGGTTGCACCGTTAGCAATCAGTGCAGTACGCCTAAAAGGCAGTAAGTCCTCTGAGATGATTGCCGTAAGCGGAGGTTTTGTAGAAGTTCGACCTGACAAGGTAACAATCCTTGCCCAGTCAGCGGAAACTCCAACAGACATCGACGTGGAACGTGCTCGCAAAGCGAAGGAACGTGCTGAACGCCGTAAAAACTCCAAACAAGATGACGTCGATCTAGTCCGAGCCGAGTTAGCACTAAAACGTGCCCTCAACCGATTAGATCTTATAGAGAAGTCTTAAGCTGACATGATGTTAGCTTAAGGCTTTTTCTTTTGAGTAGACTCGCATGGAATGGTCCGTTTCGGTATGTGTGCTAGGTCTGGATGGAGGACAACTCGCTTTCCTGCGGGGAGCTGGGAAGCCTCCTCAGACGGCAAGCCGTCTTCCGGGGTCTCCCCCTAGGCTCCTTTCCCCGCGGGAGTCTCGCAGTCCTCCATCCAGAACTTCACTTATTTGGAATAACGGACCTCACGGCGTCCCCATCAAATATCATATTTCCTGAATTGCCTTACGCTCAGAGAGAGCAATGGAATCATCGAAAGTTCAAAAATTCATTAAAATTTAACAAATTAATACATTACATAAAAAGGAATTCCTAAATAAATTGTCGAAATGGACCGATATAAGGAAGAAGAACTACTTTTTATTGAGTGGAATAGGTTTAGAGTAACTTAAAAAAAGGAATGGTATACCGAGTCACGTCCCAAGATTGACAATTACGCATGCCAATGTCAGAGTTTTAGTAGAAACCAGCATGCAAAGGTGTGACTTAAATGGATTTAGTAGGATACCAATCGCTTACGAATATGATTTCGCATATTGTTTTTATTTTAATTACATGGCGTCTTTTACAAGCCCTCAATTTGGATGGGTTAATTAAAAAAGGGCGCGTATTCGAAGCGCGAGTACTTTTGATGTTTTTAACGATTACGATTGGAACAGCTGTAAGCAACTTCTTCTTAGATTATTTGCAATGGTCTCAGAATTTAAAGTTTCTTTTATAGAAAACTGCCGACACAGGCAGTTTTTCTTTCGAGAACTGTCGAAGGTTTTGAAGTATGTTTGATGCCTCTCTCGTTGATAATGGAGATATGATTTTTTCCAAGGGGAGAGAGCGAAATGTTAAACAAAACGAAACCATTTTTTATTATTATTTTACTGGCAGTTACTCTGAACTCATATGTGAATCAAATGAGTGCTGGGGCGAGTACTCAGTCTCCATTGCAACCACTCCAAGATGTGTCCGCGTTTTTATCGGAAGAAGGGATTTCTATGACTCAATGGGAAATCGTCTTGAAAGAACAATTTCAAGAAAACCAACTTCCGGCGCTTCTCAATCAGCTCAAATCAACCAATCCCGACCTATCGGTAACCACCCATGAAACGGAAGATGTAACAAAAATCATTGCAATGAACCATCATAAATCAATACCAGGATCCGAACAATTTATAATACTTGTGTCTAAACATGAAGAGCCTTATGCCGAGATCATTTATAAAATGACGGGACCAACATGGGACTCTCATACCAAGCAATTTATGACAAACCGTCTGAATCGCGTCAAATCCGCCTTTTTTCAAGAAAATACCACAATTTTCACTTGTGTGAAAGCGGATAAAAATGATAAGATAGATGGTGTTTTATTGCTTGAAAAATTTAGTACAAGACTAGAAATCGAAAAATTACAAACACTAACAGAACCAGGTTTTATTTCAGTAACCGGATTTACAAACGAATGGAATCAGGCGCTTCCTTACTCGGACAATGGGGCGATGAATGTTCAGTATGCCCTTCGGCAAGGAATGGGCGCAAAGACAACCCTCATATTTGGAACGCCGATAATAACGAGTGAATATTAATATAGAGAAAATGGACGCGGAGGGGAATGACCTTGGAAAAAATCATCGTCCGCGGTGGCAGCAAGTTAACAGGCACTGTAAAAGTTGAAGGTGCAAAGAATGCTGTTCTGCCTGTCATCGCAGCAGGTTTAATCGCTAGTGAAGGAAAAAGTATTTTAAAAGATGTACCCGCTCTTGCTGATGTTCATACAATTAGTGAAGTTTTACGATATATGAATGCCGAAGTAAATGTAGAAAACAACACTGTTACAATTGATGCATCAAAAGAGCTGACAACAGAAGCACCGTTTGAGTATGTTCGCAAAATGAGAGCTTCTGTCCTTGTATTAGGCCCGTTATTAGCTAGATATGGGCATGCGAAAGTAGCACTACCTGGAGGGTGTGCGATTGGTTCTCGACCAATTGATCAGCACCTAAAAGGGTTCGAAGCTATGGGAGCGAAAGTAAATGTCGGAAACGGCTTCATTGAAGCGTATACCGAAGGCCGTCTGAAAGGCGCTCGTATTTACTTTGACGTTCCTAGTGTTGGTGCAACAGAGAACGTTATGATGGCCGCTGCTTTAGCAGAAGGCAAAACCGTTCTTGAAAACTGCGCCAAAGAGCCAGAAATCGTTGACTTAGCTAACTACTTGAATAAGATGGGAGCAAAAGTCATCGGTGCAGGTACAGAAACGATTCGCATTACAGGTGTAGAAAAGCTTGTAGGCGCGGAGCACAACATTATTCCTGACCGTATTGAAGCAGGAACATTTATGGTTGCTGCTGCAATCACAAAAGGAAACGTACTCGTAAAAGGCGCTGAACAAGAGCATCTAAGGTCCCTTGTGGCCAAAATGGAAGAAATGGGTGTCATTATCGAAGAGGAAGACGAAGGTCTGCGTGTTATTGGACCTGAAAAGCTAAAAGCCGTTGACCTTAAGACAATGCCGCATCCAGGCTTCCCAACAGATATGCAGTCACAAATGATGGCCCTTATGCTGCAAGCAGAAGGCACAAGTGTCATTACAGAGACAGTCTTTGAGAACCGTTTCATGCACGTAGAAGAATTCCGTCGCATGAACGCGAACCTGAAGATTGAAGGCCGTTCTGTTATTGTTGAAGGTCCTTCATCCTTACAAGGTGCAGAAGTATCTGCTACAGATCTTCGCGCAGCCGCTGCCCTTATTGTGGCTGGTTTAGTAGCTGACGGTCACACTCGCGTCACTGAACTGAAGCACTTAGATCGAGGCTATGTTGATTTTGAAAGCAAGCTAGTAGCCCTTGGTGCAGATGTGGAACGCATTGATGACGAAGTTGAAGAAGAAGAAGATCATCCACAAACTGACGTTAAATCATCCTTATCATCTTAATTAGATATCGTATAGCCTAGAGACTATCTCCAATGGAGGTAGTCTCTTTTTATGTTCAATCGAAGCTAAATAAGGTGTTATGTAATGGTGCAGGGAGGTACAGACACGATCTGGACATGGTCTGAACGAATCTGTCCGTGCTCTTAAGGAATTTAGCTGTGGCTAGCCAAAATCTAGCCGTGCTCTTAAGGAATTTAGCTGTGGCGAGCCAGAATCTAGCCGTGCTCCTAAGGAATTTAGCCGTTATCAGCCAAGATCTAGACATGATCTCAATGAATATAGCCGTAGCTAGCTAAAATCTAGCCGTGCTCCTAAGGAATTTAGTTGTGCTCAGCCAGGAAATAGACATGATCTCAATGAATTTAGCCGTCGTTAGCCAGAATCTAGACATGACCTTAAGTAATTTAGTCGTCATCAATCAGAAACTAGACGTGAGTCCAATGAATCTAGACGTCAAAAGTCGTAATTCAGACACCCCCAGCACGTCACCCCTTACCTTATTCAAAGACACCTTGTCCCATCACAACAATCTACACTTTTTCTCACCTGTGGTTCTACTAAAGGGGAAATCTGTATAGATTAGATAGTAGAGTAACTAGAAAAGGGGGCTTCTGAATGAAGATGTGGAAGGGGCCGAGTTTTATAATCATAAGTGTGTTAGTTCTTATGATTCTCGTACTTCCGACGTTAATTGTCGTACCATTTATCGAACACAACAAGGAAGGAGCTACAGAACAGCCAGCTGCGACGGAGGCTGTGGCGGAGTACAATCTTGAAGAGAACCCGGCCTTTGTCGTATCGGTCCTACGTGATCAAGCAAATCAAGTGGAGGAGGTACCACTCGAGTTATATGTGTCTCGTGTTGTCGCCTCTGAAATGCCAGCAGATTTCGAAATCGAAGCCTTGAAAGCACAAGCCCTTGCGGCACGAACGTATATTGTACGGTACCTCGTCCAAGGAGAAGAGAAGCTTCAGGGCGGAGCGGACGTTACAGACACCGTTCAACACCAGGTCTACAAGAACGATGAAGAACTGCGCCAAATATGGGGCACGGATTACGAGTGGAAGATTCAGAAGGTTCGTCAAGCTGTTGGGGAAACAAAGGGTGAGATCCTGACGTTTGAAGGCGATCCGATTTTTGCTGCGTTCTTCTCCACGTCCAATGGGAAAACGGAGAACTCGGAAGATTACTGGAAGAATGAGATCCCTTATCTTCGAAGTGTCTCAAGTCCGTGGGATGAAACCTCACCAAAGTATTTAGATCAAAAGGTATTCTCTGAATCGGAAGTGGAGAACCTGTTAGCGGTGAACATCGATCCAACAAAGCCAGTGTTAGCCAATATTGAGAAAACGGAAAGTAATCGGATCTCAAAAGCAACCATTGGAGACAAAACGCTCACAGGTCGTGAAATCCGGGAGGCGCTTGCACTCCAGTCTTCTGACTTCACGGTTGAGTACAGAGATAATCATTTTATCTTTAAGACTAAAGGTTATGGTCACGGAGTTGGTATGAGTCAATTCGGAGCCAACGGCATGGCCCAAGAAGGGAAGGACTACAAAGAGATCGTAACCCATTATTACAAAGGGGTGGCGATTGAGAACGTGGACTCTTTTCTACCCAAAATGGCCTCGAAGTAAAAAAAGCGTATAAGATCCCGGATTTGTCGAAAAATAAGTTTAAAAAATTTTTTATAAAAAATGTATAGTTCTTCCTCTTTCTGATCAGAATGATTCCTGAGGTGATGATGAAATGAGAGAGGAAGAAAACAAAAGCGTTTCAAAAAACAATTGGAAACGTGTTTTCCGCAAAAAATGGTTTTTCCCAAGTGTTTATCTAGTTGCTGCAGCTTTGATTTTGACAGGAGTACTTGTTTTCCAAAGTATGAATCAGAACGTGGATAACGTTCAACCTGAAGAAGGCCAACAAGAAGGTGGCATTGAGTACTCTTACGAGGACGACCAATCTGTACCGGTTATGGACCTGAATGAGAACTTAAACATGCCAGTTTTAAATCAAGACCAAGCTGTCATCAAAACAAAGTTCTACGATCATGACAGCAGCAGCGAAGAGAAAGAACAGGCCATCATTCAATTCAACAACAAATTTTACCAAAGTAATGGAATTGACATTGCACGAGAAGATGGCGAATCTTTTGATGTGGTAGCTTCTGCAACAGGAACCGTCACGGAAGTAAAAGAAGATGCGCTATATGGCAAATACATCGAGATCACACATGAAGACGACATCAAGACTCGTTACATGAGCTTAGGTGACGTCCTTGTAGAAGTCGGTGCCAAGGTTAATCAAGACGACGTAATCGGAACATCCGGACGCAGTCTAGCTGGACAAGCTAGTGGCCTCCACGTACACTTTGAAGTACGTAACGGCGACCAAGCTCTAAATCCAGAAGATTACTTCTTCCAACCACTAAGCAAACTTAAGGATCAAACAGATGCTAATGCTGAAGCGGACAAAGAAGAAGGTGCTGAAGTTGAAGGCGAAGGCGAAGGCCAGGACCAGGACCTAAACCAAGGCGAAGACCAAGGTCAAACTGAAGATGGATCTGAAGATGTAGAGGATGGCGAATCCACTGATGCAGACGAAGACAAACAACCTGAAACAGAACAACCAAACGAAGATGAAGAAGAATCATCGATCTCGATGACAAACGCATAAAGAACAGAAAAAACCACCCTATGGGTGGTTTTTTCACGTTCCCGTACTAAAGCGTGTCAGACACCCGCTAGTGCGGTGGAGAGTTAAAGCGTGCCAGACACCCGCTAGTGCGGTGAAGAACTAAAGGGTGTCTGACACGCTTCATTGCTGTAAAGCCTAAAGGTGTGCGGCATATGGAGGTTTTGTCGATTTAGTTCTTGTTTTGTAGAAAGGGTATCAATTATTCTGAAATTTTGGTAATTTTAGTTTGGCATTGTTTGAGACTGTCACAATTTGTTTCTAAAAAAGTCCGGTTATGGGGTGATGATATCCATGAGTGCAAAAGCTATTATTCGAGAGTTGTCTACACAGAATATTTCTCTTTATATGTTGAAGAATACACTTCCTAAAATACACGGGAAGGACCAGGCTCTTCACATGATTAAAGAGATTTGCTTAGAGAGAAAGACTCCCGAAGCTCGCCAACACGGTATGGAGTTTTTGATTGTGAATGATTTAGATAAAGAATTATTGTGGATGATAGAAGAAAATAAGCGATCTACAGATATCATGGACCGTTCCTGGGGACAGTTATATGAAATCTACTACCATTACAAAAATGGAAAACTAAATATTAGTCAAACATTTGATAATCTTCAAGAAATTGTTTTAGTTACGGGTGAACAGGAATGCTTTGTAGACTTAATTCAGTCCATTCTTTATTATGACTCGAATCGATTTAGTATGTTTGCTGTATACATAGACCGCTTCAAAGAAAAATTGGACGAGTTAGAACCATCGATCTTGAAGGAGTACCTCACGTTAAGATACAAATATCTATTATTCCGTTACCATTGGAGAAATAATGAACTCATTATCGCTCGAAAATATGCATTTAATATTATGAATGAAGACTTATCACCTGAAAGAATCGCAAAAATCCATTCGAGCCTTGCCCTTACATATCTCTTTGAAGGGTACGAGGCTACGCTCTATCATATTAACCAAGCGCAAGCGATTGCAGAGCAATATAACATTCGTTCCCTCCAATTCGTTCTTGATAACCATAATATCCCTTTTATATCAGCTGTTCACGGGAGAACTGAGGGCATTACTACACTCGATCCCACAGAAAAAGCTCACTTGGCCATTGTAAGAGGAGAAACACAACAAGCGTTAGACATTCTAGAAAAGATCCAAGACCCAACACCATTTCAGCTTTACTATCTGGGTCTTGCTAAAGAAGACAAATCAATCTTATTAGAATCTTATTTCAGATTTGTAAATGAACTCAGTCATTATTTTTTTGCCAGGCTCCCGCTTCAAGCAATGAGTCGCCTAAATATGGAGATCGTTCAATAAACACACCACCCGGTCCGTGGCAGGCACTGCCACGGACCGGGTCTATTTATGCTCTGTAACGCTTTAGAGAACGAACGCGTGCCAGACACCCTTCACTACGGTAGAGAAGTGCAGGGTGTTAGACACGCGTCATCCCTTTACATCACTAAAGGGTGTCAGACACGCACTGTCCCTTCACCGCATAAAAGGGGCAATGCCTCAGTTTGTGAAAGAAATGTGGCTAAAGTCCTTGTCCGTTGTGATGTTTTAAGCATAAAGGGTTTTTGTGAAACATATTCTGTTACAAACCGAGTTATAGAAAGGTTTGAGGTGAGAGTTTTTAGAGGTTTACCTTACCGGACATAGAAGAGCCTGCATCCTAGAAGCTGCATACTAAACATATACTTATAGCCCAGTGCCTTGTCTCATTTCACACCTTTGACATCCAATCATCAGGAGGCGAGTGGTGTGCACGATTACATCAAAGAGCGAACAATCAAGATCGGGAAATATATCGTGGAGACGAAGAAAACCGTCCGGGTCATTGCCAAGGAATTTGGCGTGTCTAAGAGTACTGTTCACAAGGATTTGACGGAGCGGTTGCCGGAAATCAATCCCGAATTAGCCAACGAGGTGAAGGATATTTTAGATTACCATAAAGCGATTCGTCACCTGCGTGGCGGGGAAGCGACGAAGAAGAAATACAAAACAAAAGCAAGTCAGGAGGCGCCTGCAAATACGGCTGGATAAGACTATGGTCCTCCCAAAGGCCTAATTCTTTTGGTATTGGAAACTTTTTTCTCTAATTATGACTAAAATTGTGGAATTTTGTGATAAAATATATTACTAGAAGAAAACTGTTTTCGGAAGTATCAGAAGAGCAGGGAGGATCAATATCTCATGTTTGCAAGAGATATAGGGATAGACTTGGGTACAGCGAACGTACTCATTCACGTAAAAGGTAAAGGTATTGTACTTAATGAACCATCCGTAGTCGCGATGGACCGTAATAGTGGTAAAGTCTTAGAAGTAGGGGATGAAGCCCGTCGTATGGTGGGACGTACTCCTGGGAATATAGAAGCAATTCGCCCGTTGAAAGATGGCGTTATTGCAGATTTTGACGTAACAGAAGCGATGCTAAAGCATTTTATCAATAAGATCAACGTTCGAGGATTCTTGTCTAAGCCTCGTATGCTGATTTGCTGCCCGACAAACATTACGAAAGTCGAGCAAAAAGCCATTAAAGAAGCAGCTGAAAAGAGCGGCGGTAAACGCGTTCTTCTTGAAGAAGAGCCGAAAGTCGCTGCAATTGGCGCTGGAATGGACATCTTCCAGCCGAGCGGGAACATGGTAGTAGATATCGGCGGTGGTACCACAGATATCGCAGTTCTATCTATGGGCGACATTGTCACCGCCTCATCTATTAAAATGGCCGGAGATAAATTCGATAACGAAATCCTTCAATACATCAAGCGGAACTACAAGCTTCTTATTGGTGAGCGCACAGCAGAAGACATCAAAGTGAACATTGCTACGGTCTTCTCTGGATCACGTAAAGAAGAGATCGACATTCGCGGGCGTGACATGGTGTCAGGTCTGCCGCGTACGATTACCGTGTACTCCGAAGAGATTGAAGGAGCACTGAAAGAATCAGTGGCCGTTATTGTTCAATCAGCGAAGCAAGTGCTAGAGCGCACACCACCTGAACTTTCAGCGGACATTATTGACCGCGGTGTGATCTTAACAGGAGGCGGTGCCTTATTACACGGCCTTGACCAACTGTTAGCAGAAGAACTCAAAGTCCCAGTCCTAGTAGCAGAAGAACCAATGAACTGTGTGGCAAAAGGGACAGGCATTATGCTTGAGAACATCGATAAATTACCGAAAAACAACATTGTCTAAGCCTGAAGGAGGACAAGTCTCGTGTTAAGAGGATTCTATACAGCAGCTTCTGGTATGCTCGCTCAACAGCGTCAGCAAGAAGCGCTCTCTAATAATCTAGCCAACTCCACAACACCTGGGTACAAAGCCGATCAATCATCGATGCGCGCTTTCCCAGAACTTTTAATGCAAAAAATGGGCGGCAAAGAAATCCCGACGCAATCCGGCGGTCTCACGCTACCTGTTAACAAGGATATCGGCGGTATGAACACTGGCGTTTATGTTCAAGAAGAGATACCTGATTTTGCTCAAGGCGATATTCGAGAAACAGGAATCCTCTCTGACATGGCACTCATCAACGGCAATATTCCCGATGAATCTGGAGCGCTTTTCTTTACCGTTCAAAATGAAAACGGCGAACAGCGCTATACGAGAAACGGGAATTTTACCGTTGATGGACAAGGCTTCCTGACTACCCACGCCGGGAACTACGTTTTGGATCAAAACGGTGCCCGGATTCAAACGGGTGGTATGGACTTTAATGTGACAAGTGATGGCATTTTAGAAGCGGGTGGACAAGCGACTCCACTCGGTCTTACATATACGAATGACGTGAACCAAATGGTGAAAGAAGGTGGGAACCTCTTCCGTTTTGATGGAGGAGAAGGCGAGGCTGTTCAGAATGCACGAACAACGGGGGATGTAACATTCTCAGTTCAACAAAATGCTCTTGAACGTTCTAATGTGGATGCTTCAAAGACGATGGTTGATATGATGAATTCCTACCGCCTTTTTGAAACCAATCAGAAAGTATTAAAAGCCTATGACCAAAGTATGGACAAGGCAGTTAATGAAATTGCCAGAGTGCGCTAGGGGGGATCTTTTACATGCTACGATCTTCAATGCAAGCGGCCGTCACGATGGGGCAGCTTCAGCAAAAGCTTGATTTAGTCGGGAACAACTTAGCCAACATGGAAACACCCGGTTACAAAACGAAGAACTCTGAATTCGCTTCTCTTCTCTACCAGCAAATCGACAACATCGAAGAAGAAGGGGACAATCCAAATCGGTTAACCCCCGATGGACTTCGCATGGGTTCAGGTGCTAAACTGGCTCATACGGACATTGATCTGTCACAGGGATCGATTAAAGAAACAGGTCGTGCGTTAGATGTGGCCCTTCAAGATGAAAAGCATCTATTTCAAATTCAAACGACCATAAACGGACAAGAAGAAACCCGCTATACACGAGACGGCTCTTTCTCCTTCACTCCGGTCAATGCTAATGAAGTCATGATGGTGACATCAAATGGCAACCCTGTTCTTGGTGAAGATGGGCCGATCGTCTTTAGCGATACGTTCGAGCAAATGACGATACGAAAAGACGGGTCGATCTTCCTTACACAGAATGGCTTGCAAAATGAAGTCGGTCGTCTTCAGATCGTTAACGCTGAGCGACCTCGATTACTTGAAGCAGCCGGTCAAAATGTGTTTCGAATCCCTGGTGAGGGAATAGGAAACCTAAACGTGGAGGACATTGTCAGCGGGGTAGCACCTGAGAACATCAATATGAAGCAAGGTGCCCTAGAAACCTCAAACGTCGACATGTCGAAACAAATGACAGATATGCTTATGATGCAACGCGCTTATCAGTTTAACAGTCGCTCGATCGCAATGGGCGACCAGATGATGGGACTAGTCAACCAGCTACGTTAAACACTCAGAAGCGCCAAACGAATGGATAAGGAGTCTGTAGGTATGCCAGAAAAGAAACAATCAGAGCCAACCAGTCGCACTGAACGACGAGAAATTCAGAAAGAACAACAGAATCAAGAGAAAACAAAGAGCCAAGCCTCGAAAGAAACCGACAAAGTTAAGAAGCAGGATAAAGAAAAGAAACCTGAACGTTATCGTCGTCGTGTCTTTCCGATCTGGTTACGGATCATTGTCGTTCTGGTCATCTGTGCACTCGCTCTCGTTGGTGGCGTTATGATCGGATATGGCGTGATTGGAGACGGAAATCCAACCGATGCCTTGAAACTTGATACGTGGCAACATATTATAGATATCGTAACGAAAACCGAATAGGAGGCTCCCTATCTATGCTAGATATCGAACAAATTAAAGACATTATCCCGCACCGCTACCCATTCCTTCTAGTTGATCAAATCACAGAACTAGAAGAAGGTAAACGCGCTGTCGGGAAAAAGAACGTAACCGCAAACGAACCTTTCTTCCAGGGCCACTTCCCGAGCTACAACGTCATGCCAGGCGTGTTGATCGTAGAAGCTCTTGCCCAAGTAGGCGCCGTAGCCATGCTGAAAAAAGAAGAAAACCAGGGTCGTCTTGCCTTCTTCACAGGCATCGATAAGTGCCGCTTTAAGCGCCAAGTGCGCCCAGGCGACACACTAATTCTAGAAGTCGAAATCATCCGTGCTAAAGCCAGCATCGGAAAAGGAAAAGCCACAGCCAAAACAGCTGAAGGCGAAACCGTCTGTGAAGCTGAAATCATGTTCGCCCTAGGCGATAAAGAAGATTAATCATTACGTGTAACGCTCCAGTGCTATTATGTAGCTTTGGAGCGTTTTTTGTTTGGAGGCACGTGGGAAGTGCCCGAACGTCGCTCAAAAGCGTCGGAACGAGGGAGGAGAGTGACGGGAGGTCCTGGCGAAGTGCCCGGACGCCGCGCAAAAGCATCCGAACGAGCGCGAAAGTGACGAGACGCCCGCCCGAAGTGCCCGGACGCCGCTCAAAAGCGTCCGAACGAGGGAGGAAAGTGACGGGAGGTCCTGGCGAAGTGCCCGGACGCCACTCAAAAGCATCCGAACGAGCGCGAAAGTGACGAGACGCCTGCCCGAAGTGCCCGGACGCCGCTCAAAAGCGTCCGAACGAGCGCGAAAGTGACGAGACGCCCGCCCGAAGTGCCCTGACGCCGCTCAAAAGCGTCCGAACGAGCGCGAAAGTGACAAGACGCCCGCCCGAAGTGCCCGGACGCCGCGCAAAAGTGTCCGAACGAGCGAGAAAGTGACGAGACGCTCGCCCGAAGTGCCCGGACGCCGCGCGAAAGTGTCCGAACGAGCGAGAAAGTGACGAGACGCTCGCCCGAAGTGCCCGGACGCCAGTCAAAAGCATCCAGACCAGCTCCAGAGTGTCCGAACCCCGCCCAAATACATCCTCCCACCTCAAAAAAACAAAACCCAAAAAGTGTAAAAAACCATGCATACTTTTCCAATAAAAGCTCATTCTAACAACTAGTACAACGGAACTCCTGAAGAATCAGGGGATTCCACTATACTTAGGAGGAATGAACATGAAGAAAAGTTGGTTATTTAAATTAGGTGCTTCAGCGCTTGCACTATCTCTAATGGCGGCTTGTGGTGATACTGAGGAAGAAACGCCTGAAGAAAACGAGCAGCAACAAGAAGAACAGAAGCAAGATGAGCAACAGATGGAAGAAGATAAGAAAGATGAAATGGAAAACGATGAGGACATGAAACAAGAAGAGAATCAAAAAGAAGAAGAGAACATGGACAAAGAAGAAGAAAAAATGAATGAAGATGATAACATGCAACAAGGCGATAAAGAAGGAAACACAAACAATACAGATGACGATATGAACGATTAATGGAAAAACCCACTACCATAAAGGTAGTGGGTTTTTGCTTCGCCTTGAGAATACACTCAAGCCTTCGTATCAATGACGGCTCCGAGAGTTGGATGCTCGGGTTCTTTTAACGAATCCTCGATCATCTTCACGTCCTCGTTACCTTTTGTCTGCATACGCGTTAACGCCTTGTCCATTAAGGACAGATTTGCCTGACGCTTCACGTCGTATGTACCAGTGGCAGGATGCATCTCCCCCATGTCAGCATGACCTCCCAATATATGGTGACCCCCAGTATATCAGATATATAGCAATTTCGAGCGGAAAATAGTTCTAAAATACTACTTCAAATAAAAATTTGAAGAAATATACAAATAATTCTCAAAATTCAAGTGTTATTCCGGTATAATAGAATCACATAAATGTAAATATATTCTATAAGGAGGCAAGCGATGGGGGAAGAAGTGAGAGAGGCTTATATAATTAATCCAGATACAATGGCAGTCTTCTCAAATCTCCATCCCACCAATGTATCCAAAATCCTCGAACCAAACCGTGTGATCTATTGTAGAAAAACACCTAAACAGATCATAACCGAGTCGTGTTTGATGGGAGGATCGACTCTTATTGGAAGACAGATGGCGATGGAGAAGATATTACAGACAAAAAGCAAGCTCCCGGTACCCGTAAATCCGAGTGAGGGGACATTTATGTTTCCCACAATGTCCCCGCGCAATATGTATTGTGGATGGATCTCATTTTACCACGTAAAGGAATATGAAGAGAATAAAGGAGACCAGGGCAGTAAGGTGATGTTCTCTGATGAATCCATCATAGATATCACAACTTCAGGTTACTCCATTAAGCGGCAAATGCAGCTAACAGGACTGGCCATTGCAACCTTCTCACGCTCCTTATACATGAAATCCTGAATGTAAGAAGAGTCTGCTCCCAAGCAGGCTCTTCTTTTTGCTCACAAATAGAAAATGTTTCCGTTTGCTTTATTGGGGAGTAAGGTGGCCCTGGAAATCACTCGCTTTCCGCGGGCGAGCTGTCGAGCCTCCTCGGGCAAAGTTCGTGCCCTCCGGGGTCTCGTCGACCTCTTTCTCCCGCAGGAGTCTCGCAATTTCCAGGGCCACCTTCGCCGAATTGGGTGGAACGGAAACCCGCGCTATATGTGAGGAGAGGATTAGAGGTGATTAGGTGAGGTCCGTTCACCACTTTTGACAGGGCATGCTATGGGTTTTGCGAACGGCCCCCAACATAAGCTGGGTGTGTTTTATACATCTTCCAGGGGCCTATAGCATGTTTCCATTACTCCAATTATGGTAAAGGTGAACCGGGAAATCGCGAGACTCCTGCGGCATTGGGAGCTTAGGGGAGACCCCGGAAAGCGCGTAGCGATTGAGGAGGCTCCCCAGCTCGCCGCGGAAAGGGAGTGATTTCCCGGTTCACCTTAAGCTCATAATAACGTTAATGGAAACATTCTCTCCGCATAAGTTTATGAAACCACCCAACCTCGTCCATACTAAAAAAGACACGCTCTATACACATTTAAGAGGTGGAAGCTATTGTAAAGGGACACCCAATATAGTATAGTATCCATGGCTTGACTGACCAGTCATGCCCAGTCCTCTATCTTACCCAGCTGTGGGATGATATGCTAGAGGGAGAGAGGATGAAGACTTTATGAATGAGAAGAAACAACGCATCATTGAAACCGGGATGAAGCTATTTGCAACGAAAGGGTTCCATTCCACATCCATACAAGAAATTGCCGACCAAAGTGGGGTCTCGAAGGGCGCTTTTTACCTGCATTTCTCTTCAAAAGAAGACCTGACGTTAAACATTCACCAATACTACTACAATGACCTTGTCGAGCGAGTAGAGGAAGTTCGGAAACAAGCGCTGCCGCCGAAGGAGTCATTAGCCCGCCAGATTCAAGTCTATATAGAAGCTTTTCAAAATAATAAAGAATTTATCATTATGCATATGCGCGATAACGTCGATATTAAATCAGAAGCCAATAGCTTTATGATGGAGATGCGCAAGCAAAACTTCAGGTGGAGTAATGAGAACCTCCTCAATATTTACGGGGAAGCGCTTACGCCTAAGATCGTTGACGCAAGCATTCTATTAGAAGGAATGATGGAGAGCTATTTTAAGTGGCTCGTCATTGATCAGTTGCCTCTTGATGCCAAACGTTTAGCCGATTTTATCGTTAGACGATTGGATGATGCGATAACTGGACTAATGAAAGAATCAGATGATCCGCTTATCACGAAAGAACAGGTGGAGTCGATCTCCATGGGGCTTGATCTGCCTGAGGAAGATGAGAGTATTCTGGGGCAGCTAGAGTCGATGAAAGAGAAAATAAAGACCCTTTCCCTACATAAGAATCGCATCGAAGAACTGACGCATGCTTTAGAGATTATAGAGAATGAAGTGAAGAAGGAGAAGCCTGAAACGGTAATGATTCAGGGAATGCTTGCTCACTTTAAAGATCTGCCGGAAATGGAACAAGACTGCCAGGACATTGCAGACCGTATGAACATTTCCTTATTGTAAGAGACAACTGAGGGGAGTACGAGAAGAATGAACAAGAAGGTATTAGCCGGAGCCATGCTGACCCTATCCCTAGTGTTAGGAGCATGCTCTGATGATTCAACAGAAGGCACACAGTCAGAAGTGGAACAAGTGACGCCCGTAGAAGTGGCGCAAGTAAGTAAAGGCGACCTCGTCGTTGAGCGTGAAGTGTTTGGACGGGCCATGCCGAGCAAGAATGCACCGATCCTGCCGAAATCAACAGGCGAACTGGTGGAGGTGAACGTATCGAAAGGAGATACCGTTCAAAAAGGTGACGTCATTGGCCGAGTCAGTGCTTCCAATGTAAATGACCAGATTGAGGTCCAGAAGATTTCCGTCCAGTCTGCCCAAAAGCAGCTCGAAGCGGCAAGAAGTCAGCGTGACGCCGCTGAAGAATCGCTTCGTGACGCGCGTGAACAATTAAATGACGCTAAGGAGCAGGAAGACAAGCTCATGGGCCCTGCAAAAGAAAACGCCAAACAAGCCGTAAGCCAAGCAGAGCGTGCCGTCGACCAGGCAGAAGCGCAGTATGATAGTGCACAGATTAGCGTCGAACAGGCTCAGCTCCAGGTGGATCAGGCTCAGGCGCAACTCGACTCAACCAGAGGTCAGCTAAGTAACGCGGCCATTGTAGCGACCATATCAGGCGAAGTCACGTCCGTGAACGGCGAAGTAGGGGATATGGTGTCCGGTCAGCAACCATTTGCGACGATTGTAGCGCTGAACCCGATCACCTTACAAGTTTCCGTAACAGCCGATGAACTTTCTCTATTTAAAAAAGATCAAGAGATTCCGGCTTTCATGAGTTCACTAGATGAAGACGTAACCTCGAAGGTGACCTACATCTCATCCATTACAAACGACAGTGGCTTGTACCCGGTTGAGGCAACCGTCACAAATGCAGATGCCAAGATCAAACCAGGCATGATGGCCACACTTCAGCTACCTGAAATGACCGTCGCCGATAAAATTTTGGTCCCAACTTCTGCAGTAGTAGAAGAAAATGAAGAAACGTACGTGTACATCATTGAAGAGGAACGTGCGGTGAAAACAGCTGTAGAAGTCGTTCGGGCTCAGTCTGACCTTACGGCGATTACAGGCGACGTGACGGAAGGAGATCAAGTCGTAACGAAAGGGCAGCTCACTCTGTCCGATGACAACAAGATCCGCATCATGAAGGAGGTAGACTAGTGAAACTCGTCGAATCCTCCGTTAAACGACCCGTCGGCGTCTTTATGATCGTCCTTGCGATCGTCGCTCTTGGCTTCGTTTCACTACGAAACCTGACGATCGACCTTTATCCTGAGATCGATCTACCTATTGCCGTCGTGTCGACACAATATCCGGATGCTGCCCCGCAGGAAGTGGAGAAACTCGTCAGCCGTCCAGTCGAATCGGCTGTCAGTTCCATTGAGGGCATTAACACCGTGCAATCCCAGTCTCAGCCTGGCGCATCCCTCGTGATTCTGATGTTTGAGAATGGGACGAACTTAGATAACGCTCTTCTCGACGTCCGGGAAAAAGTCGACCAGATTAAAGGGCTCCTGCCAGAAGATGCTGCGGACCCGAGCATATTACGCTTTGATCCACAGCAAATTCCAGTCATGTGGGTGGGCTTATCTGGTAAAGATGCTTCAAGTCTGCAAGGAATCGCTGAAGATAACATCGTTCCCTATTTTGAACGGCAGGGGGGTGTCGGATCTGTCAGCATCGAAGGGGGCCGCTCCCGGGAGGTGCAAGTGCAGATCGACCGTGCGAGAATGGCGCAATACGGCTTAAACGCTCAGACTCTCGTGCAGGCTATTAACGCAGCCAACCAGTCCACGTCAGCAGGCGTGCTTGAAAAAGGGGACCAAGACCTGCAGGTTCGCATTCAGGGAGAGTTCGAAACGATTGAAGATGTGAAAGAAACGATCATCACCTCTCCAACTGGAGCTCAGCTAGAACTGGAGGACGTGACAACGGTTAAAGACACGTTCAAAGACGTGACCACGATCTCCCGCGTCAACGGCCAGCCCTCTGTTGTCTTATCCGTTTTGAAAAAATCAGACGGGAACACAGTAGAAGTAGCCAACAACGTAGCAGCGGCTAAGGATGACGTGGAGGAGGATTTACCTAGTGATGTGAGCATGGACATCGTGTTTGATACCTCGACCTTTATCAAACAATCGATTCGCTCTGTTGTACAAAACATCATTCTCGGTGGTCTGTTCTCCGTACTCATTCTGCTCTTATTCCTGAAGAGTGTACGGGCAACGATCGTTATTGGGATTTCCATTCCGATTGCGATCATCTCAACATTTACGCTTATGTACTTTACTGGCAACACGTTGAACGTCCTCACGATGGGCGGACTCGCTTTAGGAATCGGAATGATGGTCGATAGCTCGATCGTCATACTAGAAAATATCGTCGCCTACAGGCAGAACGGATACTCGCTCAAAGAAGCGGCCAAACAAGGGGCATCAGAACTCGCACCTGCCGTTATTGCCTCAACGACGACAACGCTCGTGGTATTCTTGCCGATCGTATTCGTTGAAGGAATCGCATCAGAACTGTTCACGCCACTCGCGTTAACCGTTTCCTTCTCACTCGTCGCATCCTTAATCGTCTCGATCACGCTCATTCCAATGCTGTCATCGAAGCTCTTAACGAAAGCGATGAAGGACAACGGACGCCGCTACTGGTTCGACCGTTTCATGGACAAAATCAACAACGGCTATCGCTCGATGCTTCGCGGGGTGCTAAGACATCGTCTCATTACGGTCATCGTTACGATTCTCGCAATCGTCGGAAGCGGATTTCTCGCACCTCTCCTTGGTACGGAATTCATTCCACCATCTGACCAGGGCCAAATCGAGGTAACCGTTGAAGCACCATCCGGAACGTCCTTAGAAGGAACAGAATCGATTACAAAACAAATCGACCAAAAGTTAGAACCATACGAAGAGATCATTTCATCGAATTACTTAAGCATCGGTGGAGGAGGCTTCGAAGGATTCTCATCAACAGCCAATGAAGCCACCTACACGATACAGCTCGTCCCACCAGAAGAACGGGACAAAACAACATCCACTGTGATGCAAGAGATGGATGAAGATCTCCGTGATATAGTTGGGGCTGAAATCACCGTTAGTGAAATGGCAGCGGGTCTTGGGACAGGGGCTCCAGTTCAGATTCAGCTAAACGGTGAAGAATATGAAGTCTTACGGGAACTTGCCGATCAAGTCACCTGGACGATTGACCAGATCGACGGCGTTCACAATCCTGAATCATCAGCTTCAGAAGGGCGCCCTGAAATCCAGGTCAACGTCGACCGGGACAAAGCCGCGCAGTACGGCCTTTCCTATCAGCAGGTGATGAGCCAGGTGCAGCTTGGCTTTAGCGGTCAAACGGCCACCCGTTTCCGTGAAGCTGGGGAGGAAATCGATGTGCGCATCATTCTTCCAGATGATGAACGTCGCACGATTAGCGATTTAGAATCGATGAATATCCAAACCCAGACGGGCGACATGATCCCGCTCGCAACCGTCGCTGAGCTCGAACAAGTCCAGGGACCATCGACATTGCTTCGTGAGAATCAGCAAAAGCAAGTCAACGTCACAAGCGACATTGTAAACCGCGACCTTGGAAGCATTACAGAAGATATTCGATCCGAACTCGATCGCATTAACTTCCCAGAAGGCTATTCCTATTCAATAGGGGGACAGGCAGAGGACATGGCTGATTCCTTTGGAGATCTGGCACTAGCGTTGATCTTCTCGATCTTCCTTGTCTACGCCGTAATGGCCGTGCAGTTTGAGAACTTCCTGTATCCATTTGTCATCATGTTCTCGATGCCAGCTACAATTATTGGCGTACTTGGCGGCCTATTCATTACAGGGAAGCCGATTAGTGTACCAGCTATCATCGGGGTCATCATGCTCGCCGGGATCGTTGTAAACAACGCGATTGTGCTCGTGGATTACATTAACATCGTCAGACGAAAAGGCGTCGATCGCTACGAAGCGATTCTAGAAGCGGGACCAAGTCGCCTTCGCCCGATCTTAATGACCACACTCACAACCGTACTCGGAATGATTCCACTAGCCTTAGGACTAGGAGAAGGCGCAGAAGCCCAGCAGCCGATGGCGATCACCATTATCTTTGGTCTCACCGTCTCAAGCTTCTTCACGCTCTTACTCATCCCGGTTGTCTACACGTATTTCGACGACCTATCCAAGAAAATCGTCCGCCTCTTCCAACGAGGCAACAAAAAACAAACCAAAACCGAAACAGAATCATAAAAAAGGAAGGAACAGGCCGCCCGCGGCCTGTTCCTTTTACTTTAGTAGAGTGAAGCGTGTCTGACACGCGGTGTTGCTTTAAAGGATAGCAGGGTGTCTGACACCCTGCTATCCTTTACTGTATTAAAATACTTTTGACTTTAGTGGGCAGGGTGAACGTCGAGAAAATGAACTCTGACATCTAGAACGAGGCCACGCACGTCAAGAAAACCGTCCCTTACGTCTAGAAAAAACATCCGCACGACGAGAAACCCGAATCTAACGTCGAGAAAGAGCTACACCACGTCCATATTCTCCTCTCAAACGTCTAGAAAACCATCCTAACGGCTAAATACTATCATCAATCCTCTACAGCACTAAAGGGTGTCAGACACACACCAACGCTCTACAGCACTAAACCGTGTCAGACACCCATCACCTCTCTACCACACTAAAGCCCCACCACCCAAACCAAAAAAACGCACCTCCTAAGGGGAGATGCGTTCATTCACAGCTTTCTCAACATCAAGACCAGTTCGCTCCAGATAAGACGATTTCGATTCAATCAATGTATTATACACATCACTCACACCGTACTCTGTCTCGGCCCAGGCCTTCTGATTCTTATATAAATCAACCAACGTTAATAACTGATAGTCATTACCTTCAAACGTATGATCCTCATTCACTTGATACCAGACGTCATCCTCATGCTCGCCTTCTTCACGAATCCACTCTGTGCCAATCATTTCAATCGCCTGACGAATCGAGTAGGCCAGGTTCAAATACTTCTCATCACCCGTCCGCTCATACGCCTTCAGCAAATAATCGGACTCACCCAGTGCGTGATTGAGCGATGCGTGAGGGACTTCCTCTTTGCCAGGTCCATCATAGTCCCCAACAAGAAAGGCATCGTCTCCAAAGGAAATCGTATTACCATCATCAGCCTGTGCGACAAGGTAATCCGCGTACTTCACGCTTTCTGACTGAAGAGACTCAATACCAAGCCCGTCTGCTGCATTCATTAAGAATAAAGCAAGCTTTTCATTATGACGCGTATCTGTATAAGGAGCGTGAATGCCGTAAGCTTTTTTTACCCACGTACTCGTATACTCCGTCTTCCAAAGCTCTGTTTCTTTCTCAGCGCGATACGCTTCAATCGTTGTCACCGCATTAAGCGAAATGCTTTCAAAGAAACGCTCACCCGTTGCCTCATACCGTGATAAAGCATCCTGGTGAGGTAGGGTTCCGATCACGCGGCCGTAGCCCATTTTTGTACCCGGTTCAATCGACCATGGCACCTTCTGATACACACCAGCCGGCGTCAGCCACTTCTTCGCCCAGCGGTAATCGACAGCCATATCCTCGGCCCAAGCAGTCGCCTTTTCTATAGAAGAGAAGAGGGGATCGCCTGAGCGCATCAGCCAGCTTTCGGCTAGTTGGTCACCACTCGCTTCAAGTGTCTGTCTCAACCGTTCGTCCTCAACTTCGTAAGGGTTGGTTTCCTCATCTAACTCTCGTACAACGCTCGTTTTACCAGATTCATAGGTTTTCGTTAAAACCGTAGAAGTGTAACGCTGACCAAGCCAGACCGAGCTGCCATCAGCGAGCGTCCCGTATCCGACTGGAATCGTCGTCGGGTCGACTCCAACGGTTGAATCATGCTTATGCTCAATCGCTGAACCGATGTCGTCAAAAGAAGTTAACTCCATCTCACCTGAGAGGGGATACTCAATCGTAACCGTGTGAGTGTCATCACCTTTATTTTCAAAAGAAGAAAAATGAAGTTCATCGCCGTTACGGAGCGTCCGGTCTGTGATAGAAACCTCACCGATGTGCTCGTTGCCCGCGTACACTTCATAGGAATAGACGACGTCACGGGCGGCGACCCATTCATGTTTCTCTGTATCCTGTTCCATAAACTGAAGACCATCACCGAAGATGTGGGCGATCGTTTCTTCTTCGCCCACTGTCACTTCTTTCATCCCGTCGACTGGTTCAGGGGAGAAAATGACCCATAAACCGGCAACTGCGGCTAATGTAATCAGTCCGGCTAAGATTCGCCACCGTTTCATCGTCTAACCCTCCTTATCCTTGTTTCATACTCTTACGATCTTTCACTAAGCGCATCATCTGCCTGAAGCCTTCACGGTAGAACACATAAAGGCCAATCACATAAAAGACAATCCCGATCGGAACGAGAATAACGAGCTCCCATAGAGCGTAGAGCGACTCAATATCTGTCAACGTCTGAATCAGATAAATCGGCAACGCCATGATAATCGTCGGAATCAGCACTTTAAAGAAGAGTGCCGGAATCTGCATAAGCTCGCTCTTGTCGTAATCCTGATACACCGCATAAGTAACGGCTGAGACGTAATACACCGCGACTACAGAACTTGATAAAGCAAGTCCCGGGTAGCCCATCGGCTGAATAAAGGCGTAGTTTAACACCGCGTTTAAAATAATCGTGGTGGAACTGATGCTTAATAGTTTCTTCGTTTTCTCCTGCGCGTACAGTCCTTTTACCCCAATGACAAGGAGACCCTGCGTTAAGATAATCGGAATATAGAGCTGAAGAACGTAGTACGTATTCGCTGTGTCTTCTGGTGTGAACTTACCACCTTCATAAATGAAGGAAATTGCAG
This sequence comes from Pontibacillus sp. HN14, assembly GCF_021129245.1. Taxonomy (NCBI): domain Bacteria; kingdom Bacillati; phylum Bacillota; class Bacilli; order Caryophanales; family Bacillaceae; genus Pontibacillus; species Pontibacillus sp. HN14. The sequence continues at coordinate 179,039 of NZ_JAJOLR010000002.1, forward strand.
CTTTACCCACTAAGAACGTACCGACCGCGATCGGCAACAGCGTCATCATCCCAATTTGATACCCCATATAAAGGGTGTTTTTAAACTTTTCCTTCTGTTGAGCCTGTTCTGACAGGAGTGTAAAGATAATCGCAACAATCGTCGTTGTGAAAATCGTACTCGGAATACTCATCAGTAAGGATGCATTGTTTAAATACGTCGTGGCCCCTGTATCAATACGGGCTGCGAACATTTTGTTGACGAACACGTTAATATGGCCAACAGAAGAGTGGAGAAGGGCGGGTGCTAACAAGATTAAAAAGTTACGCCCGAACTCTTCATCAAACTTCAGGCTCGGCATCCATTTAAATCCGCCTCGCTTCAAGGAAACGAACTGAATGACAACACCGAGGAACGTACCAAACACAAATCCGTACGCCATACTGTAAATGCCCCAAAGATCTGCGAACAGAACAAGGAACACAGTCGCCATAAGCGTACCCATAATCTTTGAGATCTGAGTCGGAACGAAAATACGGCGCGCCTGCAGGTACGATTCGAGTACACCACTTAAGGCAATGACGACCATAAAGATGAAGAACACTTGCGTGAGCTCAATCGTAATTTCTAGCGTTAACGCCGACCGGTCTCCGTACAGAAATGGAACGATGTAAGGAGCGAGGAAATACGCTGCCACCGATCCAACGAGGAAAAAGATCGTCGTGTAGTTTAAAATGCTGTTGGCATTTCGTTCGGCTTTCTCTACATCTGCTTTACGATGCTTGACGTAATGGGGGAGGAAGACGGAATTAAATCCGTTCGCAATCAGCGCTAAGATTAGCGTGACAAAAGTAAAGGAAAGCAAGAAGCCATCGGTGCTTTCGCTTACACCAAATTCTCTGGCCATCATGCTCTCCCTTACAAACCCAAGTAGTTTCAACAAAATCGATAGCATCGTAATCCAGATTGCGGTTTTCTTTAATCCAGACATGTTGAATACCTTCTTCTTTCTTCATATACTTGTTTTTCAACGAGTAGGGACCCACTTTTATAAGCGGGAAGAGGGGAGGGGGAGTCACTCGCTTTCCATGGACGAACGGCCGAGCCTCCTCGCTTCGCTGTGGGGTCTCGGTTGTCCGTTTTTCCATAGGAGTCTCGCCCATCTCCCTCCCCCAACATAATTAGGAGAACGAATCCCTCGGTAAAAGGGGGCGCATATAGCAGAAAGAAAAACCCTTCAACTACAGGAAACCCTTTAAAACCTTGAACTTGAAAAACATCTATTTAATAAACGTGCTGCAATACATTTTCGTAAATACTAGCATAGGATGTGGCCGCTGATACGTGAGAATATTCTTGTTCGATCAGGAGGCGGGCCTGTAGGGCCATGCGTTCGCCGAATGTGGGTGTTGAAAGTATGCGCTCCACGGCTTGGGCCAGGGCCGTTATGTCTTTTTCTGGGACGAGTAGGCCGTTTTCTTCGTGATCGACAATTTCTTTTAGGCCACCTACGGCTGAGGCGATAACGGGTACGCCACTGCCCATGGCTTCTAATGCTGAGATCGACGTTGCTTCTTCGACGCCTTCTGAGTGAACGGATGGAACCATCGTGATATCGCTCATAGCGTAGTAATCCTTCATCACCTCGTGAGGGATGTCTCCTAGGAAGTGGACAGAGGATTCTGTGCCGTTTGCTTTTGCTTCGTCTCGGACGGCTTGTTCCTCTTCACCGCTGCCGGCGTAGATGAGCTTGGCCTCCGGGAATGATTGTTGAATAAGCGACAGGGCCTTCGTAGGATAGATCACACCGTTTTTCTTCGTTAAGCGGCGGGGGATGAAGATGAGTTTATCTTCTTCCTTGAAGCCGAACTTCTTGCGGAACTCTTGTTTCCGGTCCGTTTGAGGGCGGAACTGGTCCACGTCGATGAAGTTGTGCACGCGAATGCCATCCACACCAGCAAGGTCACGGACGTAGTTTCGAATGCGGTAGTCGACCGTAATGACTTGGCGCGTCTTCTTGTAGGCCTCTGTTTCCTTCTCCTGTAAGACCTTCGCTTCCTCACTGTCCGACTTAATCGATCCGCGGCTAATCGCCTCAAATGTCATATAGCCGTGCACGGTCGTAACGGTATTCACACCCGCCTCTAAAGAGGCAAACGTTGCATAGATATCCTGAGCGTTCACAAGATCGTAGGGCTTTTGATCATGCTGCTTTTTAATCATGTCTTTCAGCATATTCTGGCGTAATTTATGCCCAAGCAAAATACCCTTCCCAGGGACCATGCGATTCATAAAGAAACTGGGTCCTTTTGCGAAGAATTGTTGTTTGTAATAGGGCAGGTCACTAAAGGACAAAATCTCAACGTCATGTCCTAAAGCCTCAAGCCCCGATTTTAAAGTTGTCATATGGGTTGATAGCCCACCTGTGTGGGGGTAATTGAATACCGTTGCCAATAAAATTCTCATAATGTTCCTCCGAGTATACCAAAATCTCGAGTTGATTTATGTACAAAGTAAAAATGTATAGGGTTACGAGATAAGCTAAAATTTCACATATGACCATTGTAAGCCATACAACTATAAATGAAAATCCCCGCGACTCGAGGGAGAAGCATCCGTTACTTTACGAAATGCTTCTTCATAAGCTCGAGGTTTTGAAGGGCTTGTTCCCGAAGTGCGGCTCGCTCTTGATCAAGCTCATCACTTAGAGCATCATGATTCTCTAGGATCTGTGCCACTTTCGGATAAAGGTCATCCGCCGTGAACTCTTCAAGCGTTGTGGAATAGTCCCACATGCCTGTTCGTTTCGCGAGACTCTCAACCTTTTTATCATAGCTAATCCCTGCGTATGGAACAGAAGCAAGCGTTGCAAAGATCAGCGCGTGCAGGCGCATGCCGATGACTGTATCGCAATGTTTCATAAACTGTAAGTATTGGTTCGGTGTGAAATCCGTGCCTAAGACGTACGTTTTGTCGCCGTGTTCCATGTGCCCTTGAATCGTACGGGACACAGAGGCATCGTGTTCGCCTTCCATCGGAATAAAAACAGGCGTGACGCCGTGCTCCTTGATCAAACGATCGACCAAGAGCGCCATCTCTTTCTGATAGCGGGTTTCCTCGAACCAGGGGCGTACGCTGATGCCGACTAGAGAATCATCCCGTTTAATAGGAAGAGATTCAACACAAGCATCGTCGTCACGGCCCTGATAGGCGAATACGATATCTGCGGTCACCACCGTCTTTGGACGGGTGACTTTCAGATCATGAAGGTAGTTCTTGGAATAATCATCGCGCACCGTAATAAAATCTGCCAAGTTCCCGAACATTCTCATAAGAAGCTTCCCATATTTGCTTGTGACGGGGCCGACTCCTTGAGAGAAGAACATTACTTTCGTGCCACACAATTTCGCTAATAGCACAATAAGTAAATAATATGGAAGAGGTCCGAAAATAATACGAGTAGGATATGTATCTTGAAGTAAGCCGCCGCCACCACTTAGGAGAAGGTCAGCTTCACGAAGTGCTCGTACCTTCTTCTTAAAATCATGACGCCAGCCTCGATATATGCTGGTAACTGAATGTTTAGATGCGGTTTCGTCAGGGGAAAGGGAAAAAACAGTGAGGTCAGGCTCATCGAGCGATGATCGTAAGTTATCAATCATACTATCAAGAATCGCTTCGTCTCCTGTATTTCCTAGCCCATAAAACCCTGAAATAACAATCTTCATAAGTTATCTTTCCAATCCTTTACTGCTACAAACTCAATTTCATAGTAGCACCTTTTGTCAGAAAATGAAATAAAGATTCGAAATTCAGACGGAAATAACTATTCGCAAGGGTTGGAATTCTTTGCTATACTCTAATCAAATATTAAAGGAGAAAGAAGAGATCGTTATGACAAAAATTTGTGTAGTCGGCCTAGGCTATATCGGCCTTCCAACGTCAGCTGTTTTCGCAAAAGCTGGCTACGATGTAGTAGGCGTTGATGTAAATAAGAAAGTAGTAGATACGCTAAACGAAGGAAACATTCACATAGAAGAACCAGGATTGCCTGAAGTTGTGAAAGAAGCGGTTGAATCCGGTCGATTAACAGCCTCAACAGAAGTCCAGAAAGCGGATGTCTTCATTATTGCAGTGCCAACACCTGTCTATGAAGACAAAACGGCGAATACGGACTATGTGGCACAGGCAACAGAATCGATTCTGCCTGTCCTTGAGAAAGGCAACACAATCATCGTTGAGTCAACGATCCCACCGAGAACGATTGATGACGTCGTCGCTCCGGTTCTTCGTGATGCAGGATGGGACCTTGAAGGCAACGACCTTTACGTATCCCACTGCCCGGAACGTGTGATTCCAGGTAAGATCATGGAAGAATTAATCCATAACACACGCGTCGTTGGTGGCTTAACACCAGAAGGCGCGAAGAAAGCAGCGGACGTGTACCGTCTTGTTGTAAAAGGAGACATCCACGAAACAACAGCTGTTACAGCGGAAATGTCGAAGTTAATGGAAAACACATTCCGTGACGTAAACATTGCCCTAGCCAATGAACTAGCTAAAGTATCCGACAAGCTTGATGTGAACGCGCATGAAGTCATTAATTTTGCCAACATGCACCCACGTGTTAACATCCTGCAGCCAGGACCAGGTGTAGGCGGACACTGTATCGCCGTTGACCCTTACTTCATTATTGAAAAGGCTGAAGAAGTGACACCACTGATGCAGACGTCTCGTCAAATAAATGATTCTATGCCTTCATTTGTTGTTGAGAAGATCGAAACGTTAACGGAGAATATCGACAATCCAAAAGTAGCCGTATTCGGCCTATCTTATAAAGCGAACGTAGACGATGTACGTGAAAGCCCAGCTGTCACGATTACAAAGCGTCTTCAAACGCATCAAAAAGGCTTCCAGGTTGCAGCACACGATCCATTCGTGAAGCAGGAGATGACAGACATCCCGTTACACAGCGTAGAAGAAGCATTAAAAGATGCGGATGCAGCGCTTATCCTGGCTGATCACCGTCAGTTTAAAGAAATGGACCCGAGCCTCTTCGCTCAATACATGAAGACACCTGTTGTTCTTGATACACGTAACTGCGTGCCGGACCACGAGGGAATGACCCTTTACCAGATCGGTCACTTAACAGGCCTTAAGCCAATAAACTAAGAGGGATACATCAATGAAAAATGAACAATACATGGGAGTAGAAGTCTCCCCATTATCATATGAAGAGATCACTCAGCAATTAAAGACCCGCGTGCAGCGACTTGAGCAATCCACGATTATTGCCGTGAACCCGGAGAAGATCATGAAGGCGCAGGAAGATGCGACCCTTCGTGATCTCATCAACGGTTCAACGTTCCAGATCCCAGACGGAGTAGGGGTGCTTCTTGCATCCCGCCTAAGCGGTGGACAAGTTCGCTCCCGCGTCACTGGCGTCGATATGATGGACCACCTTCTGAAGCTCTCGGCGAAAGAAGGCTACAGCGTCTTCTTTTATGGGGCAAAAGAAGAAGTCGTCACAAAAGCGATCGACAACATTCAAGAGAAGTATCCAGCGCTTAAAGTTGCCGGACATGCAAATGGCTATGTACAGGATCAGGAAGCCCTAATCCAGCAAATCCAGGAATCGAAAGCAGACGTCATGTTTATCGCCCTCGGTTCTCCGAAGCAAGAGCTTTGGATTCGTGAGAACAAAGACCGCCTGCCGGTGAAAGTGTTCCAGGGTGTTGGCGGAAGCTTTGATGTCTATGCCGGGCATGTAAAACGAGCACCGGCGCCGTTTCGTAAAGTCGGAATGGAATGGTTCTACCGCTTAGCCACAGATCCGAAACGATTCAAACGCCAGCTCGCCTTACCGAAATTCCTCTGGAAGATCGTAACGAAGAAATAAAAGCGAGGCTTGGCAAGCGGTCAAGCCTCTTTGCACTTTTAGTAAAGGATGACACTTATGCCAATCAGAACGTACCAACCCGGCGATGAACCAAAGATTCAGGGGCTGTTCACCAAAGTATTCGGAAAAGAACGCTCCCTCTCCGTATGGGAGTGGAAGTTCTTACAGCATCCGAACGACTTTAATCCGTGGATTCTAGTCTTTGAAGAAGAGGAAGCGATTCTTGGTCACATTTCTCTCTGGATCGGGGATGCATGGATTGAAGGGAAGCGTCGCACCGTCGGCCTCCGTATTGATACGATGGTCGATCCTGACGCACGAGGGAAAGGTATATATAAGAAGTTAAACGAGAAACTACTACAACACGCAAATGATCAGGGCATCGACTTCTTGTACGGTTTCCCTGCTGAAAAGGCGAAGGAGCTCTTCCTCCGCTATACAGGGGCAGCTCATATGACAGACATGCCGAGATACGTCCTGATGCAGCGACCAGTCGCGCTTCTATCAAGCAAGATCGCTCCCCTGAAGCTGCTTACCCCACTTGATGGGGTCATCTCGAAATGGCAAACGCGTAAAATCAAACCCCATAACGGCACGATCCAAGACGTTACAGCGTTTGATCACACGTTTGATGAACTAGCTGAAGCCACAAGACATCAGGCAAAAGCACAGCTCGTTAGGGATGCAGACTACTTAAACTGGCGCTATAAGAAGCACCCAGAGAAGACGTACCACACATTCGCCTACTATAAAGATGACACCTTAAGGGGTTATCTTACGTATTCCATACAGGACCAGGGCTCTTATAAGAACGGCTTCATCGTCGACTGGTTGGCGAGAGAAGAACAGGATTGGGACGTTCTTCTTCAGGAAGCGGCTGTTCGGTTAAAACAAGTCGACGTCATTCAGACATGGTCGCTTACGACGAGCCCCTCTGCCCAAACGCTTTTGAAACACGGCTTTATCCATAAAGACAGCCCGATGCCTCTAGTCGGGAAGGATATTGCAGACGATACGGCCCACCTTCAACAGCCTGAAGCGTGGTACATTACCCCGGGAGACATAGATTCGTTCTAGGTTAAAGGAGATTACATTTATGAAGCGAAAGATTTTACAATCAATCTCACCCATCATCCATCCCATTACAGACCTTGTATTGGAACGCTATTATAAAGGTCAGCTCAACACCGCGCCTCTAGAGGAGGAGCGTGTCTTGCTGCTTGCGCCACACGTCGATGATGAAACAATCGGCGCCGGGGGCACATTGCGCCAGCATATCGAAGCAGGGGCTGAAGCGACGGTAATCTTCTTAACAAACGGAGCCGGAAGCGTCTCTGAATTAGGTCAATCCGAACTAATCGAGCGCCGCCGCAATGAAGCGTACAACGTCAAGGAACTCCTTGGGCTTCACGACGTTCGTTTCTTCGACGAACCAGACGGCGAGCTAGCGAGTACCGACTCCCTGCAGCAGCGACTGAAGCAGGTGATTGAAGAAGTGCAGCCTGACGTTGTGTACGCTCCGGTCTTCGTAGATTGCCATAGCGATCATATTGAAACGGGTCATCTCCTCAGGGATGCGCTTGATCAAACGAAGCGCGATCCTTTGGTGAGACTCTATGAAATCAATACAGCTCTTCCGAAAGAGGAGATTAACTGTGTGGTGGATATTACGAAGAGCTTTGATCTGAAGACGCGAGCGGTGGAGATCTTTGAATCCCAGCGAATTGACTTTGATGGTTTCTTAGCTCTGTCTCGCTATAAAGCTCAGCTCGTTGAGAACACGAAAGTCGAAGCAGTCGAGACGTTTTTACAGCTTGATCATGAAACATTTAAGAAACGCTTTGATGCCGTGTATGGCAAGTACGCCTACAGCGAGCACTTCAAGCAAGTGAACAAAGCATCCACGCTTTTATATGCTATATTCAAAAATTTAAGTTTCAAACAGCGCGTGTATAAGGAAAGTAATGGAGGGGGTTCATCATGAGAGTCGTTCATTTAATCTCCGGCGGGGAAACGGGCGGATCGAAGAACCACCTCATTACATTGCTTTCTCAGTTCCGGAAGCAAGAAGTCTCTCTCCTTGTTATGCAAAAAGGAGTGCTTTATGACGAGGCGATTCAAAAGGGAATCGATGTGCACCTGCTCGACCAGAGCTCACGCTACGATTTCCGAATCATCAGTAAGCTGAAGCGGTTCCTGAAAGACGGAGGCTATGACCTTTTACATACACACGGACCACGCGCGAATCTGTACGGGGCCTTGATCAAACGTTCGACCAATATCCCGTGGATTACAACCATTCATAGTGATCCGAAGCTTGATTTCTTAAAGGGCGGAATCAAGGGGAAGATCTTCACGAAAATCAATCTGTGGGCGATCAACCGGATTGATCATTTTTTTGCGGTCTCCGAACGTTTCAAAGAAGACCTCATCTCACTAGGCATCCCAGCTGACAAAATCACGACCGTTTATAACGGCATCGATTTCTCAAAGGGGTCCTATGCAAAAGGCACCCTCACACGTGAAGACTTGAACGTAAATGAGGACGACTTCGTCACCGCCATGGTCGCCCGTCTCCACCCGATCAAAGGACACGAAGAAGTCTTCGGGGCCGTCAAAGCCTTAAACAACCCTTCCTTCAAACTCCTCCTTATCGGCGGAGGACCAGAAGAAGAAGCGTTAAAGAAACGCGTCAAGGAACTAGAAATTGAGAATCAAGTTCAGTTCCTAGGCTTCAGAAGCGATGTACCTGACCTTTACCAAATCTCAGACGTCGGACTACTCGCTTCCTATAGCGAAAGCTTCCCACTAGCTCTTCTTGAAGCAGGCAGGGAAGACACCCCCGTCATTGCAACAGACGTCGGAGGTGTTCAGCACATGGTGAAAGACTATGGCTGGGTCGTGCCGATTAAAGATTCAGGAGCCCTAAAGAACGCTTTCGCTGAAGCGATTGAAAGGAAACAACAGGGGGAACTAGCCGACCTGGGCCGAAAGTTCCATACCTATGCCTCAACCAACTTCTCACTAGAGCAGCTTGCTGAGGCAACGAAAAAGATGTATAAAAAATTTCTAGAAGCGTGAAACTTTTAGAGTAAGGGCTCGTCTATTTCGTCTGGATGAACCCTTCTCTTTTTTGCACGCGCTCTAAGTAAGACGTAAAGAAAGCTCTGTTATGTTGTGAGGGATAGGGGCCGTTATGTTTGATGAGAGGATTGGGTGTCTGGGGAACGACTCGCTTTCCACGGGCGAGCTGTCGAGCCTCCTCGTTCGCTAGCGCTCTCTGTGGGGTCTCGTCGACCTCTTTCTCCCGTAGGAGTCTCCCCGTTCCCCAGACACCCCTGCCTTTTGTTTTTGCGAACGGCCCTGCTGCTTAAGCGGGAATTTTGTGGAAACGCCTTTTATGGCATGTTTCCGTTTGATCCATATAAAGAAGAGGTGGTTCGGGAAATCGCGAGACTCCTGCGGCAGTAGGAGCCTAGGGGAGACCCCGGAGGGAGCGAATGCGACTGAGGAGGCTCCCCAGCTAGCCGCGGAAAGCGAGTGATTTCACGGACCACCTTACGCCAAACTAAAGCTAACGGAAACATCCGCAATACCTACGGTCTTCCACCATTACTTTAAAAATAAAAAACACAAAGCTTAAACAGAGCCAAATAGAAAAAGAGGAGTGTACCAACACATGGCACAGAAACATTCATTAACATTTTACCTGGTGCTCTTGCACCTGATCATCATGCCACTTGTTCCATTGAAAGTGTATCTGGGACCCATTCCGGTCTCAGCGGAAGTTGTACTTATCCCGTTGCTGACAGTGGTTGCTGCTTATGAATTAAAAACCAAGCGCATCACACTAAATAGCGATCTTTCGATGAAAACCTTTATGGCCTTATTCGGCTTATTCTTTATCATCCAGGTTATATCATTAACACAAGCTGAATCCCTGTTCCCAGGTATTAAAGAAATCATTCGCTACGTATCTTACGTTGTTCTATTCTACATCGTAACGAAGGTAAGCTTCTCGAGAAACGAATTCAAAACGATGGGAATTACATTAGCAAGTGTTCTAGCCGTTATTGGGGTATGGGGCATTCTGTCTTACGCCTTCCAATGGAACCTGAATACAGCTGGTCTTTATGCTCTTGAAGAAGCGCACGGTCGTGTTATGTCTACGATGGTGAACCCGAACTACTGGGCCGGATTTATTAACTTTATCTTGCCAATTCTCTTACTTATTGCTGTAGCTTATTTTAAAGATCGGAAAATGCAGCTTGCATTCTTCGCTTTGTTTGCTGTCTACGTGATTAACCAAATCTTCACTTATACACGTTCGGCATGGATGATTATGGCGATGGCGATTCTATTTACGTCACTTCTTGTGCCAAAACGGTTCTATAAGAAGCTATTTACGATTCATATGATTATCGCAACGATTATTCTAGGTGTCATTGTCTACAACCTCCCAGACGTACAGGACCGCACAAAGTCAGCGATCTATGTGGTACAGTCCTTAATCCCTTCCTCAGAAGCCCCGGTAGAAGGCGAACCTGGGGACGAGGAGACAGAAGAAGAAAAACGCCAGAAAAGTTACGGAGATAAAACCGCTGTTTCAAGGGTAACCCTTTGGAAGACAGGATATTTCATGTACAGAGACTATCCAATCCTTGGTGTTGGTATTGGTAACTATGACGTTCGTTACAAAGAATATGTCACAAGGTATCCAAGTCTTGATTTTGGACATGATCAGTACTCGGTACACAATTCCTATCTGAAAGTCGCTTCTGAGACAGGGACGATTGGTCTCTTAAGTTTCTTAGCGATCTATATTTACTATTACATCTTTATAGGGAAACAATTTATCCGAAACCGTGAAGATCTATTGAAGAAACTATTGCTTGTGGGTCTATTTGTGGGAAGTGGAACATTTGCAGGGCAGAATCTCGCGAATAACTTGATCTTTATACCTCAAGTTAACGTACTGTTCTGGCTGATCTCAGGGCTCATTTTCAATTATGTGCATAGAAAAAGAGACCTGGCATAGATATAGTGATTGTGGTGTAAATTTTATGTAATTTAGTGGTGGATATTTCTTGTAATTATCTAAATTACCATGATATACTAGGAAACGTTATTGTAAGAAAAGTTGTAATAATTGCACGAGGAATTCTATTACATTCTTCGTCAATTTGTAACAAATCTACCTATCTTTGAAATAAAATAGACAAAATGTGTATTTATTAGTTGAAAAAAGAAATAGATTTGTTAGAATTACAATGTGAGTATTTCCATGTAAACCAATTTTCACCTCAAAAAGTATTATGTGGGTTGGAAAAGTTTACACAAACAATGTGAAAAAGGGTTCTTGTTGGATGGGACTCTCATCCCAGGAACCTGATATATAAATATGTACTAGGTACATAAAGGGAGGAAAAACTTTAATGGCATTTCAACCAAAGTCTTATCGCAAGTTCATGGTTGCATCTGCATCTGCAGCTTTAGTAGGTTCTGCAGTAGCGCCAGCAGTAGCATCAGCAGCTGCAGCTGACGATTTCACAGATGTTGATCAGGACACTCGTCACTATGAAGAAATTAACGCACTATACGAAGAAGGTGTTTTCACTGGTTATGGAGATGGTACATTCGGACCAGAAGAAAGCCTGAAGCGTAGTGAAGCAGCTGAAATGATCTTCGCCGCTCGTGGCTTAGAAGCAGCTGACAAATTTACTGCAACTTTTGAGGACGTTCCTCCACGTATCGAAAACGAAATTCAAGCACTTTACGATGCTGAAATTTTCGATGGTTATTCTGAAGTTGAGTTTGGCTCAGACATGAAGCTAAACCGCGCAGAAATGGCTAAAATCGTAATTGAAGCTTTCGAACTTAAACCTGAATCTGAGGACAAGTACGAAGATGCTCCATTTACAGATCTTGAAGAAACAAAACTTTACCCTTACATCAATGCTGTATATGAGTTAGATATCGCTGATGGTTTCCCAGACGGTGAATTCAAACCACATGATGAAATCAAACGTGGCGACTTCGCTAAAATGCTTTACAATGCATGGATGATCTGGAAAGACAACCAAGGACCTGACTACTCAATGCTTTCTGAAGTAGGAAACATTGCTTCTCCACTTCCAGGAGTATTCGCAGTAGAAATTCCTCTTGATAACCTTGACGGTGCTACAGCTGAAACAGTTGTAACTCTTGACGTTGATGGTGAAACAGTAGAACTTGAATACGATGCAGAGCGCGACGCTTTCCGTAATATTCAAGTATCTGGTTTCGAAAAAGAAGAACTTGAAGGCGCATGGGTTGTTTATGAGAAAGAAGAGCCAGGCGAAGTTAAAGAATTAGGTTCTGTAACTGAACTTAACGGTAAAGTAGCTGCTCCACTTCCAGGCGTAATGGCTGTAGAAGTAAGTCTAGATGAGCTAGATGGCGAAACTGCTGACAGCACAATCGCACTTTGGATCGACGGTGAAGAAGTAGAACTTAGCTACGACGATGGCCGTGATTCTTTCCGTAACATCCAGATCTCTGGTTATTCTGAAGCTCAGCTTAAAGAAGCTACTGTAGTTTCTAAGCCATAAAGGGTGAATTCGATGAAGCATCTAACAAAGTGGGTGGCCGCATCAGCACTTACATCAGCCGTTGTTATCGCTCCAGCTATTCACTCGACAGTTGATGCCGCAGAATCCAATATCGAACATTTAGTTTATTCTTTTGACGGAGATACGTTCCTCGTTTCGTACGAGCAGTTCACAAACGCCTTGATCGACCAGGACGGTGGATTGTACGACTTCGTTTCAAATGAACAGCCTACAATTGAAGCTGTAGGTCTAGATAGTGACGCTTACGTGAAATATGAACCGTTTGTAACGGCTGTTTTTGACCAGCCTGATGAGAATCCATTGGCACTATTGGACAATCTATCAAACGACTCTAGCAATACGCTTGACGGTAGTGTTGTAGATTCATATGAACTCGTCACAAACTTTGACAATGGCCTTCCAAACCCAGACGGTGAACAACCAGAACCAGTGGTACCGGAAGTCATTTCAATAGATTAATAAAGATATAAAAAACTTTCTTAAAGATTAAGAGGAGGAACTTTCATAATGAAAAAGAGCCAATTTAAAGTTATGTCATCAGCGGCTTTAGCAACAGCATTAGCAGTACCAGCAGTAGCCGGTGTTGCACCACAAACAGTTGACGCAGCAGAAACAGCTGTTGACAATCTTGTAGTAGAGAAAAACGGTGAAGTTAGCGTAATTACTTACGAAGAGTTCGTAAACATGCTTCTAGATGGTGAAGAAGCAGGTACAATCAAAGCAGTTAGCTCTGACGAAGTATACTACACTTACGAAGCACTTGTAGACGCTACTTTAGATAACCCAGATAGCGATCTTTCTGAAATCATCGACATGCTTGCTGATGATGAAGACGCTATGGTATCGGACGACATGCTTGCTGAGTGGGGTCTTGGTGTTAACCTTGATGTTGAATCGGTAAGTGCGATTAACAATACTACTGTAGAAGTGAAATTCGTTGAGCCAGTAAGCGATGTAGACGCAATTGACTTCTCAATTGAAGGTCTTACAATCGAAAACGCAGTTGTAAAACAAACTGACGATCGCGTTGTATACCTAACTACGGAAGCTCACGAAGCTGGTCAAGAATACACAGTTATGGCAGACGACGAAGTTCTAGGTTCATTCGAAACTGTTTCAGCTGTAGTACCTGATGCAATCGACTTTGTTTCAGAATCTAAACAGTCTGTAGTTGGTAAAGAGGTTACTCTTAAAGCTGATGTTGGCGTAAAAGAAGCAGGAATCCCTGTAACATTCAACGTTGACGCTCCAACAGACAGCCTTAACGAAGACCACAAATTCGAAGTTTACACAAACGAAGACGGTATTGCTGAATACTCTTACACTCAATACAACGATGGTGTAGATAACGTAGCGGTTTACCCTACAACTGCTCCAGCAGTTCGTGACAACGCTAAAGTTTACTGGGGTGTTGATAACATCCTTACAGTATCTGAAGACGAAGCTGACAGCACACTAGCGAACGGTGAAGAGAAAACTTACACAGTTAAGTATCTTGATCCTGAAACTGGAGAGCCTGTATCAAACGAAGAACTTAACGTTACGTTCCTTGAGAATGTAAATGTTAAACCTTCTGACGTAACAAATGCAGTAGTTGGAGATCCAAGCTACGGAAACGTTGCTACTCCTTACCAAACAACTGATGGAGAAGAAAATGGCGTTATCGTTGAAACAGATGCTAACGGTGAAGCTACATTCTCTGTAAGTGGTACAAACACTTCTGTTACACCAGTTGTATTCCTTAACTCTGACCGCGACGACTTAGACCAAGCTCGTTGGGATGCTACTGAGCTTCAAGCTATTGCTAGTAAAGTAACATTCTCTGGCGCACAAGAAACTAATGAATTCACTGTTGAAGGCGAAGACCTTACAGCTTCATTAAACCTTGTTAGTGACGAAGACGAAGCAGCAGCGGGTTATGACAATGGTCGTAAGTACTCTGTTACAGTAACTGACGAAGATGGCGAAGCTTACGATGGTGGAATTGTAAACGTAGCGCTTCAAGAAGATATTGACGATCTTCGTTCTACAAACACGGATGCTGACATTAAAACAGTAGATAGTGATGACTTACTAGGTACAATCCTAAATGGTCGTAACGATGCTGAAATTCAGTTGAAGTTAAATGATGAAGGTAAAGCAGAATTCGTTGTATACGGTGAAGACGATGAAGTTGCTACTCCAATCGTTTGGATCGACCAAAACAACGCTCAAAACACTCAATCTGGTGTATTAGAGTCAGGTGAACCACGCCTAATTGCTGAAACTACAAACTTCGAACAAGAACGTGTAGTTGGCGCTATCCTAGGAGTAGATGGTAAAGACGGTACAGATGTAACTCTTGAAAATGCTCCTCTAAACGTTACATTCAATCCAGTTAACCAAAGTGGTATGACTCTTAATGACGTACCATATGACGTAACTTACGTTGTAAGAAATACTGGTAGCGAACCAGTAAGCGTTGATGGTTATGGTTATGAAGACGGTGAAGGCGATGCTATTGCATATGGCACAACTATCGAAGTTGGTGGATCTTTAACACTTAACAAAAACATCGCATCTGGCAAAGATACATTTAGTATCACTGGCGCCGAAGGTGCTTCTGTATCCGTACGTGCAACAGGGGTAACTGAAGATGACTTCTCAAGCGATAACCGTGAAGAGAACCTACGTCTAGTTCCTGCTCAAGTAATTGAAGCTGACTTTGCTGGTGAGCCAGAAACTACTTTATTCACTGGTACAGTAATGAACCTTGACGAAGATGCTAACACATTCGAGTTAAATATTAATGGTGATGTTGAATCATTCGATTACACTGATGGAGTTCTATTTACAACAGATTCTGAGAGTTCTGTTTCTGAAGCGTACTTTGAGCAGCAACTTTCTGAGGGGGATACAGTAACTTATCGTAAAGATGGTGACCGTAAAGAGTTTGAGATTGTTAGCAATACTGATCCAGTTGATTCAACAATTCCAACAATGTTATCAGCAAATGCTACAGACAACCAAACACTTGAAGTTACTTTCGATGAAACTGTAACTTCGTCAGCAACTGCAGCGAATTTAGCAAGCCAGTTTTCTGTAGACGAAGATGATGATACTACAACAGCAGATGTCAACAATGCTACATCGGCTTCAATTAGTGGAAACACTGTAACATTAACATTCCCAGCAGGTACTTTTGCTAGTTCTGACATTGGTGAAGTTACTTATAGAGAAGGAAGTGTTTCTCCTCTTGAGGACTTAGCAGGTAATGATGTTGCAACGCCTTCTACAATTGATGATTCATCAACTACATTAAGTTTCGGGGCTTCCCTTGGCTCTACTAATGATACTACTGTAGGTACAGAAGGTTCTGCAGAATCACTAACAAACCAAATTACAGCAGGAGCAAGTGCTAACTCTTCTAACTTCTCAGTAACTGTAACAAATGATAATGGTCCAGTTGGTAGCACTACAGTTCCAAATATTGTGACAGGTGATTCTCCATCTGTTGTTGCTAACAAAGTTGCTGATGCAATCAATGCTGACGCTACACTTAGCCCTTTATATACTGCAACAACTAATAATGATACAGTTGTGTTGACACAGGATGAGGGTAACTATTCAAACGAGTCTACATTTACTCTAACTAGCACAGATCCAGATAGTACTGGGGTAACCTTTGCTGGCTCTAATGAGCTTGCTGATGGTGTAGATCCTGTTGCGGGAGTATTTAATACAGAAGTACTTCAAGGCAACCTTACAGGTACTAATCAATCTATTACTGCTCAAGTAACAAATACTGATGGGTTTGACCAATCCGTAAATGTTACATTATTAGCCACGGACGAGACAGTAGCAGAGGTTAGAGACCGTATTATCGCTTCTTTGAATGCTAATCCAACAGTTTCTACTCGTTATACTGCTGATGCAAATGGAAATGACGTTAGACTTACTGAGGTAGCAGGAACAGAATCTGATGCAACAGTAGAATTAACTATTCAATAAAAGTTACTATTACTGACCTGTAGACAAAATTGTCTACAGGTCATTTTTCTAAATGGACACATAAACAATAAATTTAAAATGTCCTGAACGTAAGGAGTGAACTATGTGCAAATGCCTTTAATTAACTCATTAAATAGGTCTTCAAGTTTTACATATAACCATAAACTAAAAGACCCAAAAAACTGGTCCTCAACAATGGAAACAGCTAAAAGAGCTATAAACCCCTTACACGATCTAAATAAACATCAAAACTCTCTAATCGCATCCGCCATCAACTCAAACGATTGGTCTACATACGATAACTTCCAAGCCAAACAACACCCGGCCTGGTACGATCTTAAAGGCGGTGTACTAACGGAGAACAAAACTTATTGGGGTAATTTAATTGAGTCTCGTATGAGCGCTCTTAAGGAAGCAAAGGCAGAAGGAGATCAGGATGCTGTAGAGTCATGGAAAGAGCGTGTAAATGAGTCTATAGAAGAGTTTAAACAAGCTCCAGGGGTGACCCCTTATGTGCTAGGCTTAAATAGCAATGCAGGCCATGCAGCGGAGTATGGGGTGGAAGAACCAACCAATGAATGGTTCGACAGTAAATGGAACAATCCAACTGTAGCTAGTGACGGTAGGTTTGAACAAAATGAATGGTACGCAAATCCATATATGAAAGAAAATCCGGACCTTGCTCAGAAGGCTATCGCAGCAGCGAAAGCTTACCGTGAACCTGAGATCGCTAAAGTAGCAACCTCAATCGAAAAGGAAATGAACGCTTATTACGCAAAAGAGGGCATTACGCAAGATATTGCTGTTAAGGATAAGCAGGTTAATGTAAAACAAACAACGCCTGTGCAGAAGGCTGAGACATCTCAACCAACTAGTAAATCCTCCGCTTATTTAGAGGAGAGCCTTCAAAACTCTTTAATTAGAAACACATTCGCTTCTGTGAGTCAAATGAGCGCTGATATGGTTCAAGCCTTATATAAAAGAGCTTAGCATTTTAGAATAACCAGAAGCGTTTTGGAGGGCGCAGCCACTTCACGAGATAAAGACTCTAAATTGCATAAAAAACCGCATGGATTAGAATCCATGCGGTTTAGTATAAAGTTAATTATTCAGCAACAACTTTAACAGTTTCAGAAGCGCCGCTATCATAAGTTAGAGTTACGTTAAACTCTTCACCAGCAGATAGAGAAGCATCTGTTACAGTAGCGTTAGTTAAACCGTTGTTGTTAATGTTGATTTCACCTTTAACCGGTGTGATTGTTACGCTTGGTGCAGCAGCAGTTGTTGAGTCAGGGAATGTCACAGCACCTGTAGTTGCATTAGCTAGAACGTCCACCCCGTACTGGTCTGTAACAATTACGTTGTAGTCACTAGGATTACCCGTTGTAAGTTGTGCAACATTGAAATCATTACCATCAGCATCAATATCGTAGGCAACAGAAGAAACTGAATCAGCATTTAGAGCAGTGTCTTCAGTTACTTTTAAGCTGTCTACTTCTGGAGTTTCTTTAGAGAAAGTAACATTTTGTGTGAATTGTTCACCTGTTGCATTAATTGTTACTGTCATTGGAAGCTCTTTAGTAGTAGCATCTGTAGCATAACTAATTGACATTCCGTTAGCATCAATCGTTCCGTCTGCAACGTCTGATGAAAGTGCAGAGTTCGTAGATTTAGCAGTGAAATCAGTTCCGGCTGTAAGTTGTACTTTACTACCGTCATTTAATACACCGTATACTTTAACGTCTTCATCATAAGCGTCAGCATCAGTTTGTCCAGCACCGTTTTCGTCATATACAGTACCTACTGCTTCAACACTGTAAGACTCGTACTCAGTACCGTCTGTTACGCGAAGTGTAGATTCAGCAGCACTTCCTTGAATAACACCGTTAGTATCTTCAAGTTGCATTGTAAGTTCTTCTTCACCATTGGTAGTACCAGCTGTAACTGTAACAGATTCACCAGAAGCTGTAATTTCATTATCTCCAGCTACATCAGAGATGCTTACGATAGAGCTTGATTCGTCTTCTGTTACTACAATTTTGTTAGCAGCATCTGCATCTAACCAAGCATCTAGCGTATCCTCATCCATTGTGCGACCGTATTGATCTTGAACGTTTAGGTCAGCAGTTGTAATAGTTGTAGTTGCAGAAGCTTTTAATGTTTTGCTGAAATCGGAATTTAGGCCAGTAATCACAACTGGTTCAGCCGTTTCACGGACATTTAATGTTGTAGTGTTTACTTTGTTACTAGATGTAACAGCAACTACTGCTACAGCACCTGTAGTAGATAATTCGCTAGCAGGAACTTCAACGTAGATATCGCCATCTTTTTCTACAAATGGATTTGCAAGAGTGGTGTTACCTACAGTCACGTCTACACCTTTTACAGAGTCATTTAAGATATCAACATCTGCAACAAGGTTACCTTCTTTATCTAGAACCTGAGCAGGTAGTAGTGCTTTTTCACCAGCAACAACTAAAGCAGGTTGACTTATTGCAACTTCGTTTGTACGTGTGGCTTCAGAAACTTCAACTTTTACAGAAGCACTATCACCAGTTGTTTTAGAGATAAGCGTTAGAGTGCTAGTACCTACTTTAACGCCGCCTGCTGGAGCATTAACTTTAAGCGCTGGTACATCTTCGCCATCAATTTCAACTGTAGTGAAGTTAGACGCAAAGTCTACTACTGTTGTGTTCGTTTCATTAATTAAGATGTCACTGTTTAATTGAGAAACATTTGTGATTGCATTACCATATTGGTCTTCTACTTGTACTGGTAGATAGAATTCATCACTAGATAAATCAGTGTCTTCATTTAACGCTTTACCATCTTCATTGTAAAGAGAACCGATTTCTACATCAGCTGCTTTAGCTTGAGAGCTAACAGTTAATGTTTGAGTAGCAGTTGTAGCTGTACCACCATGTACAATAGTAAGAGTAACCTTGTCATCTTGCTCGTACGAGCCGTCAAGGTTGATTTGGCTGTTTACAGAGTCTACAGTTGCTGAACCAGTGCTAGCTGTAGCTGTTACAGCAGTGTATTTTGTAATGTCTTCACCATACTGGTTGTATACTTTGTAACCAACAGTAGCGTCGTCTACAAGCGCGTCTGCATCAGAACCATCAGTTAATGGTGCTACCTCAGAAAGAATTTCAATAGAATCTACCATTTCGTCCTTAACTTCTACAGAACCAGTTAGCACTTCATCAGTAACACCAGAAACGTTAACTGTATAAGTTCCTGCTGTTAGCTTAGAACCTAGTTCAATAGTAGCTTCTGTCATATCTTCATTGAAATCAACAGAAGAGATGCTAGCAGTTACAGCACCTTTTTTAACGGAAAGATTAGCTTTTGTCTCATCAACAGGCTTGTTAAATGTAACGTGTAAGCTTTTAGAAGATTTAGCTGAAACGTCTTCAACTTGAGGTTCAGGGGAGTAGTCATCAACTGTTACAGTATATTCTTCGTCTTCATATGTAACAGTTACTTCGTTTTCAACATCTGGAGTTAACTCATCGACAGTAAACTCTTCTGTAACGCCGTTAGAGAAGGTAACTTCGATTGTTGTTGCGTTAATCGCACTTAACCTCAGTAACACAACAACAACATTTTCAAAAAATAAAAGTTGTTGAGGCCTTGCGTGAGAAGGGATTGAAGAGGGAATGTTACTCTTACCTAAGGTGTTGCTGGATCATGGTTCAATACATATTGCTTAATTGCATTTTCGAGTAAAGTCTCTGGATTTACGCTTGTCTCTTCTGCAAAGTTGTGGATAAGTTCATAGATCGAAGAACGTACTGGGACTTTATACTCATTTTGGTTTGTTTGTTCAATGTTTGTACTAGAAGGGGTGGGTTGTACAGGTTGTACACCCTGGGCCTCTTGTGGATAAGTTAATAAATTTTTCAGTCCATCTAAGTTTTCATTTAAGAATTCGAAGACGGGATAAAACTTTTCTAAGCCACTACCGTCATTTTGGCCTGAGTGATATCGAATATTTGTAAATGACGGGATTTGTTCTAAGAGCTTTTCGATGAACGTCGATTCTTTCCGAGTACTTAACGTATAATTGTTTTGCTCCGCATTCCAGTAATAATGCTTGGAGCGCATGTAGGCACCTAGATCGCGGTGATTTTTAAATTGGAACTGACGAGCCACCACTCGTATATCCCGTGCCCGCTGCAGGGCTATAATAATATCTTCCGCTCGATCATCGTGCTCAGGTGCATTTTTTTGAACATCTTCTTCTATATGTATGTCAGATGCCTGTTCTTCTTCCTTTGGAAAATAGGTTCCCTCATCTGGATCCCACCGATATCCTTGTCGTCTCATAAACATATCAATCGATTTCCACGTTTTCATTTTATATTTCAGCGCAATGTCTTCGCGCGTTTTTCCTTGTGATAGTAATTGCAGGATACTTTGTACACGTTCCTGTGTTTTATTGCGTTTCTTTTCTGACATAATTCTCTGAGTTGTCCTCCTAACGTTATAGTTGATTCACAGCTTCTTGTAAATTCTTCATATCCGAGTGCATGTAAACGGAAGTGGTTCGAACATCGGCGTGCCCGAGTAATTTACTGATATTCGCAGTATTCACATTTTTCGCAACAAGATGACTGGCGAAGGTGTGACGAAGTATGTGTGCGGTCACGGTTTTTTCCCATTTTAACTTCTGTGACGTCTCGGCTAGTACATAATTAATGTAAGACGGGGAAAGTTTCCCTGTCTTCTTCGTAGCGAAAAAGTATTCGGATGGAGTAGGCTGTCTCCATTCATCAAGATACTCCACTAAGTAAGGCTTCAACTTCTTACTAATCGGTACAACACGATCTTTATTTCCTTTACCGGCGATCACATGAATCAAATTCCCCTTAAGATCGACATCGGCAATCTTAAGATTCGTACATTCTGATACACGAAGACCTGTGTTGGCCATGACTCGACAGGCCAGTTCTACCAGTGGGTGTTCAATAGATCCTAATAATTTTGTTAACTCTTTCTGCGTTAAGAATGTGCGCTCTTTCGTTTCCTTCCTTAAGGCTTCAACAGCCATAGCCGGATCCTGGGCGACGTGTCCCTTCTTATATAAATAGCGGCAAAATGATCGAATTGAGTGCAGATGACGATTAATACTTGCAGGCTTATATCCCTTCTCCTCACGAAGCATCCTCATATAGAATTCAATATCGGTTTCGCTTAGTTCTTCCACATAGAATGGACAATTATACAAGTTTGTCAAAAATTGATCGAACATCGTTAAATCCATCAAATAGCCTCGAATCGTTTCCTCACTTCGGCTTTTATCAACGAGACTTTGCTGAAAGAGTTGAACAGCATTCGACAATAACATGGTTCCACCTCCCTTAATTGGATTTTTTTATCATGGAAATAAAAATCATTGTAAATTTTACCTTGAAATGAATAGGACTTCAATACCAATTTCCGAAAATGGTCATCTGTGGAATGAAAGGAAAACTAATGAAAGTAGCTAGGACTAAGGATGTGGGTGTAAAAAATATTTTTTCCTTAATTTATGGAAAACATGCATATTAAAAGAAGGAAAACCTTATTTTATCCCTTTTTCTTTGTGTCTGAACAAAAAATAAATATGAGCGAAAAGTCTTACTCTTTACTCGTTTAAAAGAGATGCTTTTAAGGAATATAAAGGAAGTGCATTCATTCACTAACGAATTTTTGGGTGTTTACATAGAAAGGCAGAAATATCCATTCTTTAGCCCCATTGCTAGAAACTCTTGCCATGTTATACTAGATTTTAGTGAATGTACCAATATTAATATGAAAATAGGAGGAGTTCGCATTGTTTAAGAAATTTTTGACTCCAATGCTTTTAGCCCTAGTGCTCGTAGTAGCCGGATGCAGCTCTGATGAAGCAGGTAATGAGAAAGACCCAGACAAGGATAAAGCTGAAACGACGGAGAACGATCAAACGTCTGAAGATAAAGATGATCAGAAATCCGACGAAAAAGACAGTGAATCATCTGAACGAGAGAAAGAAGGAACAAAAGGAAGCGACGGTTCTGATTCTAAAGATGATTCAAGTAAAGAAGATGGCAAAGAAGAGGGAGAATCTAGCAAAGATAGCTCCTCTGATAAAGAGAAAGATTCTGACAGTGATTCTTCTAAAGACTCAAGCGAGAAAGACTCTGAATCTGGCTCTGACTCTAACCAAACCGCAAGCGGCGGTGGCAGTGATGGAGGCGGCGAATCAGGCGGATCTGCTGCACCAAAAGAAAAAACGTATACATTTAAAGAAGTGAACGGAAACGCTGTTCAAGTTCTAACGGGTGTAAATGCAGTTGAGATTAAGCTAGCAGATATTAAAGGTGCTACTAAGAATAGTAAAGTTTCCATTAAAGCTAACGATAAGACGTTTGAGCTTACTTACAATAGTGATCGTAAAGCATTCCGTAATATAGAAATTATGGAAGCGGAAACGGAAGATCTTAAGAAATCTAAAGTTATTGTGCGAGGCTAACTCATTCAGGACCTGATCTATAATGGATCAGGTCTTTTTATGTGCGCGTGAGGTGGAATTATCCTTGTATACCAAAAATGAGGAAACGGTTGTCGAAATGTTGGAAATCCTGCATAATAGTAGTATCAAAGTTTCACAGGGAGGAATAGACAGATGAGTAATTTAGTGAAAGATCATGACCATTTAATCAAAAACGTTGGCGGGGTTGCTCAGGCGCTTAAAATAGAAGCAGATTCCACGGAATTTGGACCAGGGCATAATGACTTATACTTAAGCCTAAATGTGGGAGAGCAGGAAAAGTTATTCCCATTCCAATATAAAGAAGAGAAGAATGACTACCGCGTCCTTCAAATTCCTTTATCTTTCTCTGAGGAAGATATTAAGAATGGTGAAGTTGTGCAGGTTCAAGTACAAGACTAATAAATGAAATGGCCGATCTCATAAGGGGATGGGCCATTTTTTTTATTTAATGGAGGGGATCACTTGAGACACATTTCTTCTATTTATGAGAAAGGGAGCCGGCCGATGAACGAAGACCGGGTTGTCCTACATGAAGAAGCGGATCGCTACGCTGTTGTTGATGGGGCGACGGGCATAGATGGCATACCTGGAGAATTAGCTGCTTCGGTCCTTGCTCAGAATATGGAACAGCCACCAGGAGAGGTGGAACTCTTGTCCATCGTGAAGGTAGCGAACGAGACGCTCGGGCGTAAAAATGTTCGCGAATACGGGGGAGACGCTTCCATAGCTGATGTGCCTAAAGAGGCAAGAAGTACCTGCGGAATAGCTGCGATTCAACTTAATGAAGACAGAACATTATCGTACGTTCAAACAGGAGATTGCATGATTTTTGTTCAGTACAAAGATGGGTCCATTCGTGCTCTAACGTATGATCATGTGGCGCAATTTGATGATATTGCTTTGAAGAGACTTGAGGAGACGAGGGAGCGCGCATCTGGGGGCCAGCTGTTGAACGACGCGATTTTTGAACAAGAAATAAAACCTATCTTACTCGATAACCGAAGAAAGCTGAACACTAAGGAGGGTTACCCCATTCTAGATGGAAGCGAAGAAGCGCTGGATTTTCTCGATTGGGGCACTCTTCCTTTGCTCAACGTCGACCGTCTATTGCTCCTTTCTGACGGGCTTCAGCTACCAGATGGGAAGGGAGACGGGGAGATATGGATGGAAACAGCTCGCTATGCATTTACTTACGGATTAGAGGCTTTAAGGGATCGGGTTCATCAAATGGAAGAGGAGGATTCGGACTGTTTGAAATATCCCCGGTTTAAGAAAGCAGATGATAAATCTGGGGTTCTTATTTCCCTATAAAACTAGTAAACGATCGAGACGAAACACTGAGGCCTATGCTTGAATTGTCCATTTCAGGTGGACTTCAAGGTGAAGCACAGCACTTTAGTGGACGAAAGGGTGTCTGGCACGCGTCATTGTTTTACCGCAAGAAAGCAACCTTGGAACTCCGTTTTTTAGGCAAGAGAAAAGCCAGGGAACCCGTGGGGTTCGCTGGCTTGGTAATGGGGGATTGTGCGGGGTTTAGAGTTTTCTATCCTCGCTATCGTTCGTTTATGGAACTCATGTAACGGACCATAATCTCGCACGTGCGTTGAATTTGCTTTTGTAAGACATAAAAGGATACAGGCAGGTCGATTCTTGTGCCGTTATGGAAAATGACGTATGAGCTTGACTTGTCTCCGCCTTTGTCAGCAATGTGCCAAGGGAAGATCCACATGCAGCCGAACTGCTCAGGTGAAGCAGTAGGGCAAGCGAAAATGTTTAACTCGGGCTGAATGGCAACAGGTAGCTTCTTGTGGCAATTCAGTAAAACATTAATCGATCGGCGCATGGCGCTCGGAGAGCTCATCCAGTATAAGCAAGCAAGGTCGATCACCTTGGACGGTGTCTCGGTTAGGTAAACATCAGCCTTGAAGCGGTCGATGATGCGGGCTTGGTACCATTCATGATAAACAGGTAAAACGGCCAACGTATCCTTAGTAATAAGACCCTCGTAGAACGGATTACCGTTCGAATGTTCTGTATCTATCTTCATTTTTCTCAAATCCCCCTAGAGTTAAAGTAGTATACAACCGTGCGCTATCATAAGCCACACATGAAAGATCGGTCCTCCTCTCGCAATCATATGGCTATCACATCTGCATGTTCCTATGAAGTATAGGATAGAGATTCTGATGATCTTAAAATGTATGTAAGAAAGCGCTCACCTCAATACATATATTATAGTCGAATAATTCCAAATATTACAATATAAAATGTCTAAATACCTATAAAAATTACATAATACTTCATAAATTATGGGTAAATAGGAAGGTTAGTTGTCCGTTTTTGTTGTTTTATGACTGGAAACGTGACGTTTAGTTGAAGAAATACTCTCTTTGTCTCCATGAAGAAAGGCGCGGCTTTCTATATGCTTTCCTTACCGGCGGAATAAAAGGAAAAGCGCGCTTTTTGAAAAGAGGACATCGTGACAGATGTTAAAGAGGACTTTAGTGAGCTTGTAGAGCAGTTCACTCCTATGATTCATCACATTATTCATAAACTCAGGATTCGGGATCCTCACAAGGATTTTTATCAGGAGGGGCTTTTGGCACTGTGGGAAGCGGGAGAGAATTATCAGGAGGAAAAGGGGAAATTATCCTCGTATATTTACTTTATTGTGCGAAACCGGTTGATTTCAAAGATGAGGAAAGAGAACCGAATTGCAGAGAAAGATGAAGTCGTTACGCTTTTGTTAGAGGAGGAGTCCGTTTACTATGATTCATCCTTTGCTGTTGATCCTTACCTTTACCAGGGAATAGTTGGGACGTTAACGGGGAACCAGCGGAAGTGGTTTGATGGGTTTGTTCTACGTGAATTAACCATAAAAGAAATTGCTGAACGGGAAGGGACGACTCAACAGGCTGTGAAGAACTGGGGGAGGCTTGCTAGGGAGAAGTTGCGACAGCATCCTAGAATACTTGAGTATATTGGTAAATAGCGACAGAGCGCTCTTATAATAAGAGCGCTTTTATTTATTATGGCTCACTTTTTCAGGAAGTTCTAACTAAGAATTATGGTGTGGTTCTCGTGAGGATTTAAGAGAATATATAGATTTATAGGAATAACGAATTATAACGTAGGATATTGTTAACTTTTATAGAAATTTAGGTAAAAAACTAGAATATTGTGCTATAATGTGTCCATATCATAGAAGTAGTTACATATATTAGGGGGTTTACTGATGGAAGAAACGATTTCTCTCAAGGAAATCTTCGATGTGTTAAAGAAACGAATCGTTCTTATCCTATCTCTTATTGTATTAGCCACAGTCGTAAGTGGTGTCGTTAGTTACTTTGTCCTAACGCCGATTTATGAATCAAGCGCTCGATTTGCTGTAAGTGAGAAAACGCAAGAGCCGTCTGAATATAACTATAGTACGATCCAAACCAATGTCGGAATGATTGCGACATATAATGACTTGTTAAAGGATCCGTATATTTTAGATTATGTTATTGATGAACTAGATCTTAATGTAACCGCAAGTGAGTTAACGAATAAGATTTCTCTTTCAAGTGGAGCTGAATCGCAAGTGGTTAAAGTAACTGTAACAGACCCCTCCATTGAACAAGCAGTTAACATTGCAAACAAAACGGTTGAAAGCTTCGAGAAAAGAATACCTGATGTTTTCGAAGTAAATAACGTTAAGCCCCTGGCTGCAGCTGAAGTACCCAAAAATCCAAGCCCAGTGAAACCAAGCCCTATGCTTAATATAGCGATCGCCTTTGTGCTTGGTGCGATGGTTGGCGTTGGTTTAGCCTTCTTGTTGGAGTACTTAGATAATACGATTAAAGATGAACAAGATATCGATAAGACACTTGGACTACCGGTACTTGGTGTGATCTCAGAAGTAAAGGATGAAGACGTTGGCCCGGCACGTACGACACGATCTCATTCCAGGTCTTCCTCAAGGAGTGATTCACTTGGCGCGTAAGAAAAATAAGAACTTTATACAGAAAGCACGAACGCTAATTACAAATAGTAATCCAAAGTCTCCGATATCAGAGCAATACCGCACCATACGTACTAATTTACAATTTGCCTCTGTCGATAAGGAAACGCGTACCATACTCGTTACATCAGCTGGGCCAGGTGAAGGGAAGTCAATGACAGCGGCGAACGTTGCTACTGTTTTTGCCCAGCAGGGGAAGAAAGTGCTGTTGATTGACGCCGATCTTCGTAAGCCCACTATCCACTATACCTTCAGGGTAAGTAACTTAACCGGTTTAAGTAACTACCTTGTCGGTCAGAACAAACTATCTGACATCGTCTTTCAATCAGAGGTTGAGAACTTAAGCGTTATGCCCTGTGGTCCTATTCCACCTAATCCAGCGGAGATTCTTGGTTCCAATGCAATGACGAATTTAATTGAAGAAGCAAAGAACAACTATGACATGGTGATCTTCGATACGCCGCCTGTGCTAGCGGTAACGGACTCTCAAATTTTAGCGAATGCCTGTGACGGTGTCCTGCTTGTTGTGCGTAGTAAGCAAACACAACACGAAGCAGCCCAGAAGGCTAAAGAGCTACTAATCAACGCACAAGCTAAACTACTCGGTGTTGTCCTTAATGGGAAGAACATCAAAAAAAGCAACTATTACTATTATTATGGATCCAGCTAAAAGAGAGAAGTTACCTCTGTTTTCTAGAGGTTGCTTCTCTTTATTTTTAATAGGAAAATAGTTGTGTTTTGCTAGAAAACGGAAAAATTACTAGTATTCGACATTTTTCTTGGTTCTCAAGCGAATTCTAGGCTGATATAATAAATGAAATAATGAAAATATTTCCTTTGTACTAGATAAATAGATGTACGTAAGGGTGGAGGGTGAGTCTTTTGATCGATATCCATTGTCACATCTTACCTGGTTTAGATGATGGGCCGCAATCGATGGACGATAGTATTCGAATGGCACGAGCTGCCTATAAGGATGGCATCAGAACCATCATTGCAACCCCACATGACCAGAATGGGGCTTTTGAGAACCATCGAGAGGGCGTAATCGATTCCGTCCGCGCTTTAAATGAGGAACTAGAGGATCGGGATATTCCCGTAACGATCTTACCAGGCCAGGAAACTCGTATTCATGGAGATATGGTAGATGACATCACGAAAGGACGTCTCTTACCGCTAAAGGAGACAAGCGGATATATCTTTGTAGAACTTCCATCTGATCACGTTCCACGCTATACGAGTCAATTATTGTTTGACCTTCAGGTAGCAGGCTACAAACCAATCATCGTTCATCCGGAGCGCAATCGGGAACTCGTTCAGCATCCGGATCAGTTATACAAGTTCGTTAAGAACGGTGCCTTCACCCAAGTCACCGCTGCAAGCATAGCCGGTAAATTTGGCAAAAAAATAGCCAAATTCTCAGAACAAATGATCGAGGCGAATTTAACTCACTTCGTTGCTTCAGACGCACACAATACTTCGACAAGAAGTTTCTATATGAAGAGTGCTTATAACGTCATCGACCAGGAGTTCGGAACGGAAATGACCTATCAGTTTATGGATAACGCAGAGCTTCTGCTAGAAGGCAAGATGGCCGCCATGGACATGCCTCACCGAATTAAGCAGAAGAAATTTCTTGGGATTTTCCAAAAGAGATAAGAACACAAGTTATATTATTTGGCAATGCCTCCTAGCCACTATCATCGGAGGCACTCGGCCCTGCTGTGGGTGAAGCATAAGCTTAGCACCTTAGACGCTTGTCGTCAGTAGTGGGGTGTGAGGTGGGGTTTGATGCCCTGTTATGACTGGCAAAACAGGAGTGAGCAGAACAGTTTTCGCTTTCTCCTGCTGTTTGTCATGTCTTAAATACTTATTACGTCATAAATATAGGTTTGTGATTTCGCTAGATTGGAGCAGGTTGTAAACGTATATTTATGTCTCTTGAATACTTTCAAATAAGCTTTGAGAGGAGAGAGGAATGTGAATCGTTCCTTTTGTTTGCAAGAACGATATACCAACCAATTGAATAAACAACAGATGAAAAGAGGTGAGTACATATGACGTTTGGGAAGCGGTTGTTGCTATTAATGGTAATAGACTCTGGCATTGTATCGTTTTCGATTTTTATGTCGCACTTTTTCCTTAATCCTTATACCCATGTATTTGATACGAAAATGATCATGGCATCTATTACTCTACTCATTACGCACCATATATTTTCTTCCTTCTTCGGTCTTTACAGAAGGGTGTGGCGATATGCTAGTGTTCCAGAGCTTATTGGCATCGGTGGTGTGGTCACCTTATCCATTCTTAGTACAGCGGGGATGCAGTTACTCTTGTATCAAGATACTTATGAGCGAGCACTAGTTGTTACATGGATGCTACATATAATCTTAATCGGCGGTGTCCGATTTGCTTGGAAGTATTATAAAACATATGGGTTTCATTTTTCTTTAACGAAACTTAAGGAATCGAAAGAAGCAGCTATCCCATTCGTTGAAGGCCAAACGCGTACGCTTATTATTGGAGCTGGATCAGCCGGCCGGATGCTGGCACGTCAAATGAAGGAAAGCGAAGCGGCGAATGTGAAGCTGATCGGCTTTGTAGATGATGATTTTACAATGCGCCATTTGAACGTAACGGGTTTACCTGTCTACGGGGCCATTAAAGACTTATCCTCTGTAGTGGAAAAACAGGGGGTCAACCATATTGTCATTGCGATGCCATCGGTTGAAAAAGCACGTATTAAGGAGATCGTCTCTTTGGCTCAATCCGCAGTGAAAAATGTGCAGATTCTACCGATGATCGAGGATCTTGTAATGGGGAACATATCAGTTAATCAAATCCGCGATGTATCGATTGAAGACTTACTCGGCCGAGAGCCTGTTGAGCTTGATATGGGGAGTGTGTCAGAGACATTAACGAACCGCACGATTCTCGTTACAGGAGCTGGTGGTTCAATTGGATCTGAAATATGTCGTCAGATCTGTAAATTCGAGCCGAAACGAATCGTTTTATTGGGTCACGGTGAAAACAGTATTTATACGATTGAAATGGAATTACGAAATGTCTATAAAGATCGATTCGAAATTATAACGGAAATTGCTGATGTTCAACATAGAGAAAAAATGATGGCTGTAATGGCGAAGCATAAGCCTGACGTGGTTTACCATGCTGCTGCCCACAAGCATGTTCCGTTGATGGAACGTAATCCGGAAGAAGCGGTAAAGAATAATGTGATCGGTACGAAAAACGTTGCTGAAGCTTCAGATGCAAATGGCATTGGCACGTTCGTGATGGTATCAACAGACAAAGCCGTCAACCCAACAAGCGTCATGGGGGCCTCAAAACGGATGGCTGAAATGATCGTCCAAGACATGGATGCCAGAAGCGAAACCCGTTTCGTCGCTGTTCGTTTCGGGAACGTCCTCGGCAGCCGTGGCAGCGTCATCCCGCTATTTAAGAAACAAATCGCCCAAGGCGGGCCGGTTACTGTTACTCACCCGGATATGATTCGTTACTTTATGACGATTCCTGAGGCTTCAAGGCTTGTGATTCAGGCTGGGTCTCTAGCAAAAGGCGGCGAGATCTTTGTGCTTGATATGGGTGAGCCTGTTAAGATTACGCATCTTGCTAAGAACCTGATTCAGCTTTCTGGGTTTGAGGTTGATGATATTGGTATTGAGTTTACTGGTATGAGGCCTGGGGAGAAGTTGTATGAGGAGTTATTGGGTAAGGATGAGGTTCATGATGAGCGGGTTTGGGAGAAGATTTATGTGGGGAAAGCTTTGAACCTAAATCTTGATCATGTGATGGATACAATTGAGACTTATGATAGCGTTAGCCAAGATGTCTTGAGGGAGCGTGTTGTGGGCATTGCTAATGGACGTGTTGTAGAGGGAAAAGCACTGCTTGCAGTGAAGTAAACATGAGGGAGAATATAGCTGATTTGGTTGAGGCTATATTCTTTCTTTGTGTGTATGTATATTTAATAGGAAGAAACTCGGCACAGAATGATTGGGAATGGGTAATTTTTAGAAGTTAAATGAACCTAAATGACGTAGTCAATAAAGTGAGTAAACGAGTGAGGCCAGGGGATGAAATATCGATTTATATTTATACATAAGATTAAGTATGGTAACCAAGGGTTTACCTTGGTGGAGTTGTTGGCTGTTATTACAATTCTCGGTTTTCTATCAGCGATCGCTGTTGTTTCAGTTAGAGGAATTATTGATAGATCTGAAGCTGCTGCATGTCAGAGTAATCGTAATCATTTAGAACGGGAATATCATAGGCATTTGATAATGGAGGAGCTTGATCATTCGGATGAATTGTTTGTGATGTATCAGGATGGGTATGGGGAGATATGTTTGGTTGGTGGGGAGGTTGGCTCTTTTTCTTGATTTATTTTTAGGCAGAATGAATTGGGTTAAGGAAGAATTGCTAATAGATGATCGCTGTATATCGTGTTAAAAGCAGAGGATTTAGGTTTAAAAAATATTGATTAGATTGGCTTTTCGGAAATCTTATTAGTGGGGGGGATTGAATGGGGGTAAGGAACTGATTATCGTGGTTAGATTGAAGGATAGAAACCTTGCAGGGTAAGGGTTTGAGGCGTTTTTAGTGAGATTTATAGATTGAATGAATGGTCAATATAATAGGAAGAAACTCGGTTTGAAGTATTAAAATAGTAAATATCTATTTCGTATTTGTTTCGTAGATTGAATAGATATTACGAGGTGGCTATCAGTAGTAGATAACAATTTTAGTGGTTTAGTAGTTGGTTGGAGTAATAGATTTGAAGATTCCAAGTAAGTTCTAATCTACTAAAAGTTATTATAAGAAGAATGGATACTAAAATTAAGCGAGGTAAATAATATGTCATATTTAGTTGTTATTGCACACCCAGATGATGAAGTTTTAGGAGCAGGTGCTACTATGTATAAATTAGCACAGGAAGGACATTCCGTAAATGTCTGCATCCTTTCAGGTGATGTTAATGCTAGAAACTTCAGACCGAGCACGGAAGAGTTAAATGAAGATGTAAGTAGCTCGATGAATATTCTCGGTGCTGATAGAGTCATTACGGGCGAATTTCCAAACATTGAATTTAACATGGTCCCACATTTAAAACTTGTACAGTTTATTGAAAAAGAAATTATTGAGACTGGTGCGGATGTGATTTTTACACACCATCCAGCGGATTTAAATAACGACCACTTACACACTTCTTTGGCTTGCCAAGCGGCATCAAGGTTATTCCAAAGAAGAAGCGATGTTAAACCTTTAAAAGAACTACTCTTCATGGAAGTTCCATCATCTACGGAATGGGGACTAAACAAAACGATGAATCAGTTTTCACCAAACGCTTTTATTGAGGTTGGTGAAGAGAGTGTTGAGAAAAAGATAGAGGCTCTAGCTCAGTATAGGGGTGTAATGAGAGATTATCCTCATCCTAGAAGTAATGAGGCAATCAAAGGATTAGCAGCCTACCGTGGTGGCCAAGCTGGAATGGTTTATGCTGAGGCCTTTGAAAGTGTATTTAGACGTGGATTCTAGATAAAGAGAGGATGAGATAATTTGAAGAAAAAAATAGCTTTTGCTACTTGTGTACAATTAGGTCTGAGTTGTATTGAAGAAATATATCGCATTGGTGGGACTCTTGATTTACTCATCACTCTTAAAGATGAAAAAGCGAAGAATAAGTCAGGTAGAATTTATTTAGATGAGATTGCAAATGAACATAATGCACCCCTCTTGAAGATTGATAACATCAACGATCAAGAGGTTCTTAGTACTTTAAAAGAACACCAAATTGATTGGTTGTTTATTATTGGTTGGTCCCAAATAGCTAAGAAAGACGTCCTTGAAGGACCTACGTATGGTTGCATCGGTATGCATCCTACCTTATTACCAGTCGGTAGAGGGAGAGCAGCAATACCGTGGGCAATTATTAAAGGGTTAAAAGAAACTGGTGTAACTATGTTTAAGTTGGACGAAGGTGTAGATACAGGAGATGTTATTGGTCAAGGAGTTATTAAGCTAGATCAGAATACAACAGCAACAGAACTTTATCAAAAAGTGGACGATATGCACATTACCCTTATTGCAAAGTATTGGGAGGAAATAGTTAATAACAATATTACACTTACAAAGCAAGACGATGCGGTTGCTACAGAATGGCCAGGAAGAAAGCCTGAAGATGGTCAGATATTTAATAGTATGACTATGGATGAAGCGGAAAAATTAGTAAGAGCTGTAACTCCTCCGTATCCAGGTGCTTTTTATAAAGATGGAGATAAAACCATTAGAGTTTGGTCAGCGAAGACTGATAAACACGATGGTGATATAAAACTTAGTGATGGGTATTTAATTCCTATTGATTATAAGATTGAGGGATTGTAATGCAAGGAAAAAAGTCTCAAAGATTTATAAAGCGAATAATTGATATTGTAGTCTCATTAATAGTGCTTTTAGTGTTTTTACCACTGTGGATTATAGTAGCTGTATTAATTAAGGCTACTTCAAAAGGGCCTGTATTTTTCTTACAAGAACGACCTGGACTAAACAAACAAATCTTTAATGTTTATAAATTTCGTACGATGAAACCGGGATCGGACAAAATGGTTAAGGGTCAAGAGGTAATGAAAGACGATGATCGTGTTACTGCAATTGGAAAGTTGCTAAGAAGAACGAAGGTAGATGAAATTCCTCAAGTACTAAATGTATTAAAGGGTGAAATGAGTCTAGTTGGGCCAAGACCTGAAAGAATTGCATCCCTTTCAGATTACGATGATGAAATTTTAAAAAGACTTAACATTAGTCCGGGTATGACAGGCTTAGCACAAGTGAGCGGCAATATCTATCTTTCCCTAAAAAATCGATACAAGTTTGATGTTTATTATGTAGAGAATTTTAGTATATGGCTAGATTTGAAGATAATTTTAAGAACTATTGGTGTTGTGTTATTAGGGGAAGATAGATATGTTAACAAGTGCTTAGTTGAAATTAATCAAGGCGCTAAAGAGGTAGCTGCTACTAAAGAGGAGACTGTTTCAAAATGAAAAAGATACTTGTAACAGGAGCTAATAGTTATATAGGTAGGTCATTTCAAAACTTGGTTGCTCAATTTCCTGATAAGTATACAATAGATGCTATTAGTGTAAGAGATGATAGTTGGAAGGAAAGGTCTTTTATTGGATATGAGGTTGTTTTTCATACTGCAGCAATTGTCCATGTTAAAGAAAACGATACGGCTAAATATTTTAAAGTAAATAGAGATTTAACGGTAGAACTGGCTAAAAAAGCCAAAAAAGAGGGTGTGAACCAATTCATATTTTTAAGTACTATGGGCGTATATGGTAAGAATGGGAAAATCGGTGATGAAGTAATTATAACAAAAGATACAATCCCTAGACCTAAAACATATTATGGGATGAGCAAGCTAGAAGCTGAAAAAGAATTAATGAAGTTAACAGATAATAAATTTAAAATAGCTATATTAAGGCCGCCTATAGTATACGGGCCTAATTGTCCAGGGAATTATGCTAAATTAGAAAAACTCGCATTAAAAACGCCGCTATTTCCTATGATTCATAATCAAAGGAGTATGATCAATATTGAAAAGTTGAGTGCTGATTTGAAAAAATACGTAGACATTGAAGCCCATGGGATTCTCTTCCCGCAAGATGATGAATATATAAACACAAGCCTAATGGTGCAAAAAATTGCAGAGCAACATGGACGAAAGATAATACTGACTAAATCATTAGGTTGGCTTATAAAATTGTTTGGAAGTAAGGTTGGTGTTTTTAATAAGGTTTTTGGAAACTTAGTGTATGAGAAAGTAGATATTAAAAATTAAGTGGAAACAGAGGTAAGTTCATGAATGATTTAAAGTATTCCGTCTTAATGTCAGTTTACTATAAAGAAAATCCACATTTTCTTAGAGAGAGTTTATTAAGTATGTTTAATCAAACTGTAAAACCGGATGAAATTGTGTTAGTAAAGGATGGGTTATTGACTGACGAGTTAGAGAAAGTAATAAATGAGTTTAAGAGTGAAACCTTAAAAATTGTTGCTCTGGAAGAAA
This sequence comes from Pontibacillus sp. HN14, assembly GCF_021129245.1. Lineage (NCBI taxonomy): Bacteria > Bacillati > Bacillota > Bacilli > Caryophanales > Bacillaceae > Pontibacillus > Pontibacillus sp. HN14. Next base: position 214,133 of record NZ_JAJOLR010000002.1, read on the forward strand.
ATGTAGGGTTAGGAAAAGCATTGAATATCGGCTTGAATAAGTGTGAAAATGAATTGATAGCTAGAATGGATACAGATGATATATCGAGAAAAGATAGATGTGAAAAACAGCTAGATTTATTTAGAAAGAATAGTTCATTGTCAATTGTCAGCTCAGCAGTTGCTGAATTTGATAAGGATATTAATACTATTAATGCGATAAAAAGATTACCTACACATCACGAAGAAATTATTAGATACAGTAAAAAAAGAAATCCATTTACTCACCCTGCGGTTATGTATAAAAAAAGTGACGTAATAAGGGCGGGAGGATACAAACATTTCAATTTATTCGAGGACTATTATTTATGGGCTAGAATGATTTTAAATGGATCGATTTGTCATAATATTGATGAGCCCTTATTATTTATGAGAGCTAATGCAGATATGTTTAATAGAAGAGGCGGTTTTCAATATTTTAAAGGTATATTTAAATTTAAATACCACCTTAAAAAAATTAAATTTTATTCTACAAAAGATTTTCTAGTTTCTTCTTTTTCTCAAGGTTTTGTTGCACTGTTACCAAATAAAATGAGAATTAAAATATATTCAATTTTTTTAAGGAAGAAAGTGAGCTAAGAATATGAACATACTTATATTAAATCAACATACTAAAAATTTTGGTGATGACATTGCAGGTATATCCTTAATCCAAGAATTAAGGAAAAGATTTAAAGATTGTAAAATAAATATTATATATAATACTAATGGGAAGCTAGAGGTCAATGACGACAATATTAATCATGCAACAGATCTGAGTCTAAAGAATATTGGATTGTTACAGATTTTGATTTTCCTATTTTTTTCTTTATTTAAGATAAAATTCATATACAATACAACCTTAAGGGAATTACAAAATTTAGTTAAGTCATCAGAATTCATTTTCGTATCACCCTGTGGTGCAAATATTGGCATATACAAGGATTGGAGATTTTTGATAAGGTCTTTGATAGTAATACTTCTTGGGGGAAAACTTATTTTTCATAATAATACCGTTGGAAGTAGTGGTAACTTTTTATTTGATAGTATTGCAAAATTTATTCTTAGAAGATCAGATGTATATGTTAGAGAACAGGCTAGTCTAGATTATCTTCATTCTATTAACGTATTCTCAGTAAGATCAGTTGATACAGCTTTCTTGTTTGAAGATGATACTTTACAAATAACGGAGGATTATACAGTATTCATTCCAACAAAACTAGAAACATGGCATCCAGATTTTAAAAATGAAGATCTATTTGAAGATCTAAAAAATAAAGTTTTAATTGATTATGTTAATTTTATACAAAATAATAGATTGAAGCTTTATATTTTACCTCACATGCATGGAGAGTACTTAGAAACTGAATTACACAATAGATATGTAAGTGAGTTTATAAAAATAGGCTTACCTAAGGAAAAAATAAAAATACTAAATATAAATGATGTTTATGACTACAATAAATATATTAAAAATTCAACTCTTGTGGTTTCAATGAGATATCACGGTGTCGTGATGTCTATTAAAAACTCAGTTCCTTTTATTTCACTTGGCTATGAAAATAAAATGCAGGAAGTATGCAAGTATTCAAATGTAGAAATGTTAAATTATAAACTAAAGAATTTTAAAAATACAGACTTTAATATTAAGTTTCAAAAAGTTTGGGAAAGAAGAAAAGAAATTACTAGTACTTTAAATGAGTCTAATAAGTATTTAAAACAGCTTGCATGTATAGCCATTGATCAAACAGAATTTTGTGTTAAAAACAACATAAAGATCAAATAGTATATTTTATACTAGTGTCACTTTAGTAATTTGTATGTAATAGGTTAGATGATACTTTTAATATTCCTCATTTTTCTTAGGACAAATAATTCCATGTGGGTTCGTTATAAAAATGTGCATTTAATATTATTTTCTTATTGCTGTCCTACTTTATGTTTAATCTAAACTTAATAATATTAAGCCGAGATAACTCCAGTTAAATGATCAACAGACTTAAATATTAGTCTAAACGAATTCATGAAACGGATCTACTTTAGGAATGGAGAAGATTTTAAATGAATTATTTACTATTTCTTATTATAATCATAATATTATATTCAATTAGAAATCTAAAATTTAAATTAAACGAACCTATCTTTTTATATACATTTATATGGTCAACAATATTAGTACTTTATTTATCACAAATAATTGGTATTTTAACACCATTATCTGCTCCGTTTTATTTTTCATTAATTATAAGCTATTTGATGTTCATAATGGGAAGTTCTATTGGTAAGAGAATAACAATACCACCTATATCTTATGAATATAATAGAAATAAACTATTTTTAGCGGCAACCTTCCTATTTTTTGTAATAACTAGTGCTTTTATGTTAACGATAGTTAAATTGGGAGCTCCTCCTGTACTTGGGGGATTATCACGGGAACATTACTATATTGGATATTTAGAAATCCTTTATTTGACTGTATATGTATTCTGGTTTATCGGTTTCTATCTAATCTTTCAAAAGTACAGAGTTAAAAGTATTTTAATTATGATATTACTATCATTAATTATTATAGTATTAAAAGGAAATAAATTCCCAATAATATATTTTCTGTGCTTACTCCTGTATTTTAAATCTCAGGGAAAAAGTATTAATATTAAAACTTTTTTACTTTATACAGTTGTTATTATAACGGTATTTACTGGTGCGATGTATTTATATGTTGATAACTTCCAAAGTTATATTAGGTATAAAACAAACTTGGTAGATTTCAATTTGAATGAAAATTTATGGTTTTTAATTGATCCATTGTTGTATTTAACAAGTAATTTCATGAATTTAAGTAACTATTTGGGTGCGAATACATCACATAGTTTTGGATTGAGCAGTTTATCAGGAATTCTCTCATTTACTCAAACAAAGGATTTATTTTTAAATAAATTTACATTAATTGAAGCCGGGTGGAAAGAGAACTTGATTTACCCATGGTTAACTACTGGGACATATTTAAAAGAAGTTTTTATTGATTTTGGCTTTATAGGGATAGTTTTATTCCCGTTTTTTTATGGTTTTTTCAGCGGGAAATATTTCAGTTTGGTAGTCAAAACTAACTATAACTGTTCAATTTTCAATTTGTTCGTTAGTTTCACATTCTTTTATTCCATATGCATTAGCTTTTTTACATTTTATTTTAACAGTATAGAATTAGTATTAAATCTTATTTTAGTTTATTTTATCCATAGATTTGCTGCTAAAAAAGTTAGAAGGATTTCCTCTTCTAATGAAATGGGGGTAGAGGCATGATCAGTGTAGTAATTGTGACATGGAATTGTGAAAGAGTCATAACAGACTGCTTGAAATCATTGGAACAATATTTACCAAATAGTGAAGTTATAATTGTTGATAGTAATTCACAGGACAAAACCTGTAAAGTTATTGAGGATTTAAAACAAGGAAATATAAGATTAATAAAACTGAATGAAAATGTAGGATTTTCAAAAGGTAATAATATTGGAGTTAGTTATGCTAAAAATGAAAATATATTATTACTCAATCCAGATACCGTATTAATCAAGCCAGGATTAGAAAAAATAGTTGGATATTTAAATGATAAGATTGGACTAATTGGTTGTAAATTATTGAATCAAGATTATTCTTTGCAACCTTCGTGCTACATGTTTGATACTCCAATCAATATAGTTATTGAGCAATTTCAAATTGGGAGGTTTTTTCCAGATAAATACAAAAAACGATTTTCACCGTATTTAGGTGATCACAATAAAAAACTGTATGTTGATTGGGTAATTGGTGCATTTATGATTATATCAAAGGACTTGTATGATAAAGTGGAAGGATTTTCGGAAGATTATTTTCTTTATTCCGAAGATATGGACCTTTGCTACAAAGTATCACAAAAAGGAATGAAAGTTTTATTTACACCTGACTATGAAATTATCCATATAGGTGGACAATCAGAGGCAAATGATAGTAATACATCTAATAAATTTAAAAAAATGTTAGATAGTCGACTGGTTTTTTCTAAGAAGTATAATCATAGACGAAATATGAGAACATTTCTTCTTTCTTATACCATAAAGCTCTTTATATTTAGTATTTTACGCTTTATTACTCAAAACAATAAGCAGGTACAAAGTAAATATAATAAATATAAGAACTACAGAATCTATATTAAACATATTTTATCTGAGTAAGGGTAGGTTATAAAATGAAGATAGTATATGTTATATCTAATTTAAAAAAATGTGGTCCTGTTTTTGTGTTGTATGACCTGGTTAAAGAGCTATCAAAAAAGAAAGGTTTGGATATATATATAATTACTCTAAGCTCGGAAACATCTCTATCAATGGTTGATGATTTTAAATATCTTGGGGTTAAAATCTTTTCATTGGATAATATAAGTAGATTCAATTTTTACAAATACCATAAGAAAGTTAAAGAAGTTCTTGTAAGCATACGCCCTGATTTACTACATGCTTTCTGCTTTAGAAGTACTTTATTAATTTCTTCTATTAAATATGTTGAAAAATATGTAACCGTTCATAATTATTTTAATTCTGATTTTAAATATAGACACGGCAAATTATTAGGTTTTGTCATGGAAAGGTTATTTTTATCTTCAATCAAAAATTATAATAAGGTGATATGCGTTTCATATAGTCTTAAAGAATATTTAGATGAAAAATATTCTTTGACCAACACTTTTGCAGTTTATAATTCTGTAGAGAGATATACTACAAAAACCAATATAATTGATCATTCTGGTGAAATTACTTTTATTATGGTTGATGAACTAACAGAATTAAAAAATAATGAATTTGCAATTCAATCTTTTGTAAATGTTTTTGGGAAGCAACATAGATACAGGCTTAAGATATATGGAGTTGGAAAAGATTTTATAGAATTAAAGAATAAGTACAATAAGTATTCTAATATTGCGTTTATGGGCTTTGTTGAGGATAAGGAGGAAATATTTAATAATGCACACTATTATATATCAGCGTCAAGAACTGAATCATTCCATTTATCTTTTGTCGAAGCACTTGTAAATAATATTTATTGCATAGTATCAGAAATTCCAATCCATAATGAAATTAAACAGTTATATGTAAATTCATGTGAGACTTTTGACTTAAGAGAAAATGATGGACTAATAAACCCATTAAAAAAAATAAAGAACAAAAATAATTTAGAAATTGACAATACTAATTTCTTCAAATGTGAGGAAATGGCAAATAGGTATCTAAGCTTATATTCCCAATAAATTGTTGCCTTTTTATTTTTCGATAAGCGATTATAATTATTAAAAATGCAAATTAAATTAAGAAGTAAGTAGGTTGCCACATTATTTAGGTTTTTAAAACCAATGGTTATGTAAAATGGTATTTAAAATAAACGAAGGAAGTTTAGTTAGGATTTAGCCTATAAAAATACTATATTACTGATTTTTGCATTGTCAAAAAACTATCGACTTAAATAGTAGATGGGATCGAAAAAAGAGGGTTATAGAGATTTAGTTTATACTTAAACACTAAGCCTTACATGCCTAATATAGATTTCGTTCTTTCAACGAGAATAGGTGCTTATTTAATGACAAAGACTAAAAAGTTACTTATAAATACTGTGATTTTTGGGATAGGCAATATTGGTAGTAAATTAATTTTGTTTATATTAATACCCATATATACGTTTTACCTTAGTACAGAACAATACGGATATGTGGATCTAATTACTACTATAATAACTTTAGCCATTCCTACTGTATCTTTCTGTATATCTGAAGCAGCATTGCGTTTTGCTCTTGATAATAAAAATAACCATATAGTAATTTTTAATACAGGATTCGTCACTATAATTGTGTCATCAGTAATTTTATTATTAATAGGTGTTATTATTGGCAATATTATTCAGGTTGATTATCTATTTTTAATAATGTTTGTATTGATTTTCCAAATGATAAATATATTTTTATCGCAATATATTAAGGGGTTACAAAAGAATATTATTTATTCATTAAATAGTATTATCTTGTCTTTTCTAATGCTTATTTTTACTCTTGTATTCTTCAATATGAATCTTAATGTTTTATATGCTTATTTTTTTGCACAGTTACTTGCATATATGTTCAGTGTAATGTTTATTATGATATTTGCCGGTGTTTTAAAAACTGTAAATTTGACGAAATTTAATATGAATATATTAAAGAGTATGATGATATATAGCTTTCCTCTAATACCCAATCAACTTATGTGGTGGGTAATGAATCTTTCTGATCGATTTTTTATTAGTTATTTTATAGGATTATCGGGTAATGGAATTTATGCTGTTGCATCTAAAATTCCCAGTATATTAAATATAGTGTCCGCGGTTTTCATTCAGGCTTGGCAAATCTCAGCGATTGAAGAGAAAGATAGCCGTGAAAAAAATATTTTTTATAGTAATGTATTTAACAACTTATCATCATTTCTTTTGATAATTATTAGTATGATTTTATGTTTTTTAAAGATAATAGTAGATTACTTTTTGGCGGAAAGTTATGGTAGTGTGTGGAGATATGTCCCATTTCTTTTATTGTCACTTCTTTTTTCTAATTTTTCTATGTTTATTGGGATGAACTATTTAGCAAATATGAAGACTTCAGGGATTTTTAAGACCTCAATTTATGGGGCAGTTGTTAATATTGTTTTGAATTTCTTACTGATTCCTCAATATGGAATAAATGGTGCAAGTATTGCAACTATGTTAAGCTTTTTGGTTGTTTGGATAATAAGGATGAGTGAAACACGCCATTTTGTGCAAATAAAAGTAGACTGGATGACAATGGTAAGTTCATTAACTTTTATTTTATTACAAATTGTATGCCTGTATTTCAGTTTGGTAGTAATTAACTATATTTTATTTGGCTTAATATTATTATTGAATATTAAGTATATAAAACGTTGGCTGAAATTGATTATTAATAGGGATTAATGGAATTTATATTAGATTATTACCTAAAAATTAGGGATTTATTTATGATAAAAAAGGTAAAGATGCTTTAAGACACTTAATTAATAATAAATGATTCTAATGAGGAGGTTATTTATGAAAGGCATTATTTTAGCTGGTGGTAGTGGAACTCGTTTGTACCCATTAACAATGGTAACCAGCAAACAGCTGTTGCCGATTTATGACAAACCTATGATTTACTATCCATTATCAACCTTAATGTTAGCGGGAATAAATGAAATTTTAATTATATCGACTCCAGAAGATACTCCTCGTTTTGAAAGTTTATTAGGGGATGGTTCTCAATTTGGTATCTCGCTTCAATATAAAGTTCAACCAAGTCCTGATGGTTTAGCCCAGGCCTTTTTAATTGGCAAGGAATTTATTGGTCAAGATTCTGTAGCCATGATATTGGGTGATAATATTTATTATGGTAGTGGCATGAGGATAATGCTTCAACGAGCAGCAAACAAAGAATTTGGAGCAACTGTGTTTGGTTATCACGTACAAGATCCGGAACGTTTCGGAGTTGTAGAATTTGATGCGGAAGGCAAAGTAATCAGTGTAGAAGAAAAACCAAAATTTCCAAAATCAAATTATGCTATTACCGGCCTTTATTTTTATGATAACCGTGTTGTAGAGATTGCTAAAGGAATTAAACCCTCTGAACGTGGTGAATTAGAAATTACATCTGTTAATGAGGCCTATTTAAATACTGGAGAACTTAATGTTGAACTTTTAGGTCGTGGATATACATGGCTGGATACTGGCACTCACCAAAGTTTAGTTGCGGCAACTAACTTTGTTAAAACTGTAGAAGGGCATCAAGGTATAAAAATTGCTGCACCTGAAGAAATAGCATATATTAATGGCTGGATTGGTAAAGAAAAGTTAATTCAATCTGGTGAGCTATTTTCTAAAACGGGATACGGCCAATATCTATTAAAAGTTGCCAATGGAGAAATAAAGTACTAATCATGAGAGGTGAAATATGAAGGTTATTGGAACGTATTTAGAGGGCGTATTAGTTATTGAACCAAAGGTCCATGGTGATCATCGAGGTTGGTTTATGGAAACATACAGTGATGTAAAATTCTCAGGGTCTGGAATAGAGTTGAATTTTGTTCAGGATAATCATTCATTTTCTGCAGCTAAAGGTACATTAAGAGGACTGCATTATCAATTAAACCCTAAAGCGCAGACAAAGCTAGTACGTTGCACACAAGGGGCTATTTTTGATGTTGCTGTTGATATCAGAAAAAATAGCCCTTCTTTCGGTGAATGGTTTGGGATTAAATTAACTGAAGAAAATAAAAAACAATTATTAGTGCCAAAAGGCTTTGCACATGCGTTTATAACTTTAACAGATAATGTTGAGGTACAGTATAAAGTAGATGAGCTTTACTCAACAGAAAATGATCGAGGTATTATCTGGAATGATCCTAAAATTGGTATTGAGTGGCCAAGTGATATAACTCCTATTCTGTCAGAAAAAGATCAAAAGGCACCTCTATTAAAAGATGCTGAAAATAACTTTAATTATGGAGAGTAGTGTAATATGAAGGTTTTAGTAACTGGTTATACTGGTCAACTTGGTTTTGATGTTGTACAAGAAGGTAAAAAACGTGGATTAAATATGATAGGAATTGGCAGGGAAGATGTAGACATTACTAATGAAGCGCAAGTATATCAATATGTACAAGAAACAAATCCAGATGTGATCATCCATTGTGCTGCATATACAGCAGTTGATAAGGCAGAGGATGATAAAGAAACATGCTGGAATGTAAATGTATTAGGTACAAAATTTATTACTACAGCAGCTAAGAAAGTTAATACAAAGTTGATGTATATAAGTACTGATTATGTTTTTGATGGTAAAGGTGAGGAGTCATTTAAAGAAGTTGATAAACCCGATCCTGTTGGTTATTATGGTTTAACGAAATATGAAGGAGAAAAAGTTGTAAGAGATTTGCTCGAAGAGCATTTTATCGTTCGTATTTCATGGGTTTTCGGAATCAACGGACATAATTTTATAAAAACCATGCTTCGATTATCTGAAACTCGAAATGAAATAAATGTTGTCGGCGACCAATATGGTTCACCAACGTATACATTTGATTTAGCACGTTTATTAATCGATATGATCCAAACGGAAAGGTATGGTGTCTACCTTGCATCAAACGAGGGATTTTGTACATGGGCAGAGTTGGCTTCTGAAATCTTTCAACAAGCCAATAAAGATATTAAAGTAAACGTAACCTCAACAGAAGAGTATCCTACACGTGCTGTTAGGCCAAAAAACTCACGTATGTCAAAGCAAAAGCTAATTGATAATGGATTTAAGCGTCTACCAAAGTGGCAGGAAGCCTTAAAACATTATTTAAATGAATTAGCACAAGAGGTGAAATAAGTGGAACGAAAAAAAATTCTTGTTACAGGTGGTGCCGGATTTATCGGCGGTAACTTTGTTCAATATATGGTGGACAAGTATCGACAATGTGACATTTATAATTTAGATTTACTAACCTATGCTGGTGATTTAACAAAGCACAAGCATATTGAAACAAAAGAAAATTATTATTTTGTAAAAGCGGATATAGCTGAACGTGAAAAAATTATAGCACTTTTTGAAAAGGAAAAATTTGATTACGTTGTTCATTTTGCTGCAGAAAGTCATGTTGACCGTTCCATTACAGATCCAGGGGTATTTGTGCAAACGAATGTAGTCGGCACACAAGTATTATTAGATGCATCAAGAGCCGTTGATGTTACAAAATTTGTACATGTTTCAACAGATGAAGTATATGGAGAGCTAGATTTTGATGCAACTACATTCTTCACAGAAGAGACACCATTACAACCCAATAGCCCTTATAGTGCAAGCAAGGCGTCATCTGATTTATTAGTTAGATCCTATCACGAAACATATGGATTACCTGTAAACATCACTCGTTGCTCTAATAATTATGGTCCCTATCACTTTCCTGAAAAATTAATTCCATTAACCATTTCACGTGTCTTAAAAGATCAAAAGGTTCCTGTTTATGGTGATGGGAAAAACATTCGTGATTGGTTACATGTAATTGATCACTGTGCAGCGATTGATTTAGTACTACATGAAGGGGTTAATGGTGAGGTTTATAACGTAGGTGGTCATAATGAACGGACCAACTTAGAAGTAGTTAAAACGATAATAAAACTTTTAGGTAAAGCTGAAGAGTTAATTGAGTTTGTTAAAGATCGACTAGGTCATGATAAACGTTATGCAATAGATCCTACTAAACTTGAAAATCTAGGTTGGAAGCCTAGTTACACATTTGAGACAGGAATTTCCCAAACTATTCAATGGTATCTTGATAATAAAGAGTGGTGGGAGAAAATTATTAGTGGGGAATACCAGAACTATTTTGAGAAGCAGTATACTCTCTAACATTTAATGATTAAAATTCTAATGAAAGGAGGTTGACATAGTGACTATCTTAATAACTGGTGGAGCAGGGTATATTGGTTCTCATACAGTACGATATTTCCTAGGTCAGAATGAAGATGTTGTTGTTGTCGATAATTTACAGAGCGGTCATAGACAATCAATTAATAAAGAACAACTCTATCATATTGATCTTAGAGATAAAGAGGAGTTAGACAAAGTTTTTAAATCACATAACGTTGAAGCGGTAATTCACTTTGCTGCTAATTCCTTAGTCGGTGAGAGTATGACTAAGCCGTTTGAGTATTATGATAACAATGTTTATGGAATGATGTGCTTATTAGATGTAATGAAAGAAAATAACGTAAGCAAAATTGTTTTCTCTTCAACGGCAGCTACCTATGGGGAGCCGAGGAACATTCCTATTCTTGAAAAAGATGAAAATAATCCAACGAATACATATGGCGAAACAAAATTAGCTATGGAAAAAATGATGAAATGGTTTGATCAAGGTTACGGTATTAAATTTGTTTCTTTAAGGTATTTTAACGCTGCAGGAGCTCATGAGAGTGCACGAATTGGAGAACATCATGACCCGGAGACTCATTTAATTCCATTAGTTTTACAAGTTCCACTTGGTCAAAGAAATAAAATTTATATGTACGGTGACAATTATCCTACGGAAGATGGGACATGTGTAAGGGACTATATTCATGTAATGGATTTAGCATCAGCACATTATTTAGCATTAGAGTATTTAAGAAATGATAATCCAAGTGAAATCTTTAATCTTGGTAATGGAAATGGCTATTCAGTTAAACAAGTGATTGATGTAGCAAGACAGGTAACGAAACATCCAATTCCAGCGGAAGTGAAAGAAAGAAGAGCTGGTGATCCAGCTGTCTTAATTGCTTCTTCAGAGAAAGCAAAAAGTATTTTGGGGTGGAAACCTCAGTTTGATTCATTAGAGAAAATAATTACTGATGCATGGAATTGGCACAGAAATAATCCTAATGGTTATTCAACGAAATAGTAGCTTCATGCAATACGAGAAATGGATTAGATGGCAAAGGCGTGACTTTATTGCTTTGTGTCTGGACGCTTGGCGATTTGAAAAGAATAATAAAGAATTTTGATTTGAAAATTACCCGCGGGGCTCATTTTGGCTCGGCGGGTATATTTGTCATGCTTAATTTTTATGCATTTAATATCTGTTCATCTATAATTTTGCCCTCTTCTAAATCAATAAACATCGCAGTAATTTTTAACCGTAACAATCTTGGAGGATATTTAAGTATGATTTCATATATTTTTTCATTGCTTACTGCCATTGTATATTTAGTAATATCATCTTTATCGTATATAGCTAATCTACCGTAAGTACCACGGGGACGGGTCCCTTGGTACAAATAAAGCTACTGCTATTTGGGAAGTAAGCACATGTGGGTCATTTTTTTCCCGCGGTGGATCAAAAAGAAGGCAGAAGTGGAATACGGCGAGGAGAGGGGATAGTGAATTGACTAAGAGGAAGGTGGTTAATAATTTATTTAGTAAGTTGAATAATGCTATAGAAAAGGAGGCGATGCTCTTTGCACCCTTTTTCGCTCGACAGAATTGGAAACTGTTTGATCACTAATGACCTCCCATCCGTTAAAATAAGAAAGCATGGATTTAACGGATGAAGTGGAGGATCAGGAAGGTGAGTAAATTAGAAACCATCGTTGAGGTACATCAATTAAAAAGGCAAGGATTTAAAGTGGCAGCTATTACACGGAAGTGCAACCTATCTAGAACAACAGTCTATGAATACTTAGAAAGAGATTTTGAAGAAGCATTGGAGTGGGTGGAGATTTTGAAAACTAGATCAAGAAAACTAGATCCTTACCAGAAACAAATCCTCTCATGGTTGAGAGAACACCCGGATCTATCAGCTTCCCAGATTTCATACTGGTTGGAAGAACGATGTTCTTTCTCAGATGTAGGAGAAAGCACTGTCCGAACGTATGTGAGGGAGTTGAGAGAAAAGCATACATACCGAAAATGTTGACCTATCGTACGTACGAAGAAGTTGAGGAATTACCCCCAGGTCACCAGTTACAGGTGGACTTTGGGGAAGCGAAAGTTGAAAAGGCAAATGGGAAGTGGGACAAAGCTTATGTCATAGCCTTTGTTCTTTCACATTCGCGATATAAGTATGCAGAGTGGCAAGAGCCCCCTTTTACTACACGTGATGTTTTGCGTTCTCATGAGAACGCCTTTGAGTTTTATGGAGGAAGAACAGAAGAGATTGTTTATGACCAGGAGAAGTTAATGACCGTAAGTGAAAATGGTGGAGATATTATCTTCACTGAAGAATTCCAAGCTTACAAGGAGCAACGAGGATTTTCCGTTCAGGAAGCACAGGGACGGTTCCCGTGCTTCTTTTTTAGTTGAGTTTATTGTATCGAAGGAAGCGCTAGAACCGTCCCTCCCTGCGCTTCTTAGAAGGAGTAGAACAAATTTTAGTTGAGTTGCTCCTTCTCGTTGAAAAGACATTTTCTCTTATTCCAGTGGTTCTCTTGCTCCCAGAGAGAATCGCATAAAATGAAATCTTTATAAGAAACCTACAGCATATATCCGCTTTTTCATAAATTATTTAAATCATCATAGTATTTTTCACTATATATTTTTTCTTTTTCATGCTTATTCTGTAATAAAGCTATTTCTTCTTCAAAGTCAAGCTTTTTGGCCGTCTCACTCATAAATTTTGCTACCACTTCCACCATAGCCAAAACATGGACCTTCCAAGTTCCATCGTGATATCAGTTGCGATTAAAAGAGTTATATAAGCACTTATAAATGGTTTTATCATCTTCTGATACAAATACATTTGTTATGAGTATTCCTGCTTCAGCAACAATAAGTGAGAAAGAAGATTCCAATTCTTTAATTTCACATCGAATTTCATTCCTCATTGCGATATTATTAACATCGTATTTAGCGGAGCTTTCACTTAGTATATGGATTGGTACTCTAGACCTTCTTTCGTAGTCAAGCGTATATTCCTTCATTCTTTCCCGACCTTCATTTAATCCTATATAACCGTATTTATTAGTAAAGTTTATAACAGTATTCAGATTAGAGTTAAGTTCTTCATTGTCCTCTTTTTGTATTAAGTTATTAATCTTCTTATCAGCCCCCAAAAATATATCATTTACCTCATTCATCCTGTTTGGAGAATATAAGGTAACAGTTTTCGTGGACCCATTAAAATCCGAGAAATCTATTACCAATGTCTCTATTTTGGGTTCATCGTATGTAATTCTCCAGCTCCCAATTACACTTTTAAAAGGAATAGTCAATTTCCCTCCGACCTCTATATACCCTTCATCTTTATTTAAAGTTAGTTTATAAATTTTACTACTATGTCCTATTAGTTGTCTAAAGTTCACTTCACCAGCTGCCTCTCTGAATGGATATTGAATAACTCCTTCGAATTCGGGTCTATTGTTTTTTACATATTTGTAGATACCATAGCCTATATATATAGCTAGAGGCAAAGCCATTATGGATAAGTATTTAACAATATAATAGTCATTAGGAACATTTAGCAATAAATTAATTTTATTTCCCGAATAACCAACTACGAACAGCATAATGACTATAAATATAAACGATAAACAACCTTCCAACGTATCGCCTCCCCTTTGATCATTCAGTAAGTTTTATTTTAACATATTTATCCACTAACCACTTTTGGATTATGAGTATTCATAGGATAGTGCGTAATACTTAAAGGGACCGTTCCTGTGCTTCTTTTTTAGTGAATTTTCGATTTTAGTGAATCACTAGAACCTTGCCCACGCTTCTTCCCAATTCTATTTTAGAGTTTACACCCATTGTCTCTTTAGCAATATTTTGAGTGATCTCTAAATAAGGTTTCCAGTTTAATAGTTAAATTTTCTGGTTTTCATGGAAATTTTGTTTATTTATGATACCAGAGTTATATTCCCTAGGGATGAGATGGTGTAACTAAAAAAATTTTAAGATAAAAATCAAAGAAGACTAAAAAAACAAGGGAAAACAATTTGTCAAGGAGGAAGGATAGTAGAATTGATTGTTCTATATAAGGGGGAGTATTATGGTTTTTTTGATATAGCAAAAGCTGTTGCAGGAAAACTAATCGATTCCGCAGAAAATACACAACAAGAATTACATATTAGGTTTATTCTTTATAAGAGATTTTTTAATTTAACAGTATATAAAGGTGGGATGAAAGTGTCTAATATTAACAAATTTAGGGGATTAATTAGTGAACAAGGGTTGGAAGAAGGTCAAAATCAAGATGGGAGTCATTTCTTTAGAACGGAACATAAAATGGAAAATGACGGCTCTATCGTATTAGCTGTTGCTTTTGATTCCAATGAAGATATGGTTGATGTTTTTGGTTTTGATGTAGCCAATTTTACTGATCCATTGAAAAAAGAGTCCTTACATAAACTGCTAAATGAAGTGAATAGGGTCTTAGATTTAACACGTTTTATGAGGAAGATGTTAGAGTGAGTATCTCAGCTGGATTAATGTTTGAAGAAAACTTTAACCCCAATGTAGTCACCCGACTTTTAATCATGAAGTAAATGCTGCAGAACAAATATATCCTAAGTTAATGAAATTAATGTGGGCATAACACACTAGTGCAGTGGCATATGGAAAATGTAGGGTTCGCGTGGACGGTTCCCTTGCTTCTTTTTTTGAAGGGAATATTTCGGTTTAAATGAAGCGCTAGAAACATCCACGCGCTTCAATATATCAGTGAGTAACCCAAAATAAAATAACTAAGAAATTAAGGTGAAATTCAACAATTTATAAGCGTGTAAATGTCTTTCTCTCCCGTGAATTAAATCCTTATTTATAATAATATCGGGGGGAGGATAAACATATCTTTGAAAGTGGGAATGGCATGAAACTTTATGACATCTATATCGAACATTATATTGATGAAAATTATTATGATGTATATATCCATCATGGAGAAGGAACAGATGAATTAGTACATCCAATAGAAATAAAAGAGAATCTATCTGGCATAGAAGCACGTAAAATTACTAACGATTTTTTAGCCAGATATTCGTTGGAGGGAAGGGTTAGAATCAATATTGAGGTATATGAGGAAGTGGTTAATTTAAAGGATATTAGAATCCTTACTGCAGAGGAATTTAATCATTTTTTCAATAATAGTTAGCAAATATGGTGAAATCTAATAACAATGGTTTCAGAGGAAGCACTAGAACCGTCTCTGCGCTACGCATGGTAGAATAATTGGTATATCAGAAGTACCACGGGGACGGGGCCGTTGGCACACATCGAACCCTTTGCGATGGTCTAGTGGTATGTTATTGAAAGGTTTGTCTTTTGTCATAATGGTTGAAGGAATTATTGTAAGAAGCACGGGTACGGTTCGGGACCAGTGAAAAAGTCAAATAATCATAATGAAGAAGCAAATCACCTACTGTATATAGATGGTTTGCTTCTTTTTATATCTGTATTTTGAGGTAAGTGTGCAGCACTTTTATAAAATAAGTACTTTTTCACTGGTTTTGGACCGCCCTCGTGTTTCTCAAAACTGTAATTGGTGTTTGTTGTATACAACTTATTGGGGGGTATTAAAACCTAAATTGGTTATAATATAGTACATAAATATCAAGTGTTACTTAATGTTTCGTCTTTATCTTATAAAAGAATAGGAGGAATAAACGATGACAATTGAGGCGTATTTTGCTAGACCAGGAAGCTCTCATGAAATTGCTGAAAGAGTTGCTACAGATATTAAATACTCGAAGGAAAGATTATTTATAGCTATGTCTTTTATAACTGATAATGATTTATTGAAGGAGGTATTAGCTTGTAATGCTCAAAAGCTTGCTATATTTAATGAGGTTAACATTGTCAAAAATGAAGAAAAGGATAATTCAGCTAGAGAGGTATTTCTCCAATTAAAAGGAATGGGGATCGCAGTTAGTTTGGGTACTAATAATCATAAGTATAATTCACTTATGCATCATAAATTTATCATTATAGATGATATCTTGTGGGTGGGATCTTATAATTGTTCTTCGTTATCTAAAACAAAGCATTGGGAAAATATGATTAGAATTAAAGATAGAAGTATAGTAGAAGAATTTTTAAGAGAATTCCATATAATGTATAGATTGGGTGAGACAAATTTAAATTTAGTATTGGATCGTGATAGGTGTCAGGTATGCGAAGATACAATATTTGATCCATTAGAACATTTTTCAATATCTGGTCAATTTACATATAGCATTATTGAAAAAGGGGAAGTATTCTTTAACAGTGCAGGCGGCTATTGCTTTTCAGCCGAATACGGTTCTGAAGATGAAACATACTCCTCTAAGAAATATTTTAATTACAATTTACAAGCTACGTGTATAAATGGTGTTAGCAATTTAGGATTGAGTCAGGGAATATGCTCTGAGTGTGAAAGACTTATACCAAGAAATGAATTAACTGAGATTTCTATAAATGAATCGTATCAAATGCAGCCAACAAATAATATAGACATACCTGATATGACCTCTAAATATAAAAAGGAGTTGGAACAAAAAAAGTTTTGTTTAAGATGTTTTTTTAAGACTTTAACAAAGGAAAAGGTTAAATATACATCACTAGCATAGGAAGAACGGGGACGGTTCGGGACCAGTGAAAAAGTCCCTTTTACTGGAAGCGCAGTAACTAGATGTGGTTAATTTTTACTTTTTATTTTGGTTTTTTATAGTAAAAGAAGCATTTCAGAGGATTTTTGTTCTATATCCTCTGTTTTCTTATGATACTAGGGCTGCTATTCTTTTTATATTAACTGCTATGTCTGCTAACTTCGATTGTTTAGACATACTTAATAGACCATACCCCCTAGCACGGGATAGGCCATGGAACCTTTTGAGCTCAGCGTTCTTTCCTTCGATTGAAGCTCTTTTTTTATATTTTTCTTTGAATTCATCTGTTTTCTGATATTGGGAATGTTGATAGAACTGAGTAGGAAGTACCACGGGGACGGGTCCCCTGGCACAAATAAAGCTACTGCTATTTGGGAAGTAAGCACATGTGGATCATTCTTTTCCCGCGGTGGATCAAAAAGATGGCAGAAGTGGAATACGGCGAGGAGAGGGGATAGTGAATTGACTAAGAGGAAGGTGGTTCATAATTTATTTAGTAAGTTGAATAATAATATAGAAAAGGAGGCAATGCTCTTTGCCCCCTTTAATCACAAAACTTCTAATTCTTTATTTTTTTAGAGAAGAAGTAACGGCAAGGGCTGCTAATAAGCGATTTCGTTCATCAGAACTCTCTAAGCCTTCTTCTATAATATCAAGTGAGCGAGGTAATAGAGCTTGAAGTTTTTCATTCGTATTTACAGCTACTTGACTACTAGATTCATTGATGTGGGATAAAAAAAGTTCAATGTGATCTGTGAGGTTTGCTAAAGCAAGTCTAGAGCGTAGAGATTTCTGTAGTACAGCAGGAAGAGATTCTTTCAATCCGAGTGGTTGCCCTTCGTTTAAAAAACGCACAGCTCTTTGCTGGAGCATTAATTGGGGTTCGTAATCATAATCACCTGTAATTTCTGCCACATAGAAGTGGTCTTGATAAGGGAGGATGCAATAGTCCCCTGCCTTCATCAGAAAGCGAAAATTGTAGAGTAGACCTACTTTTAAGTTAGCATCTTGTGGTTTTAATCCTTGGTGGTTAACATTTTCCCTAATATCCTCTCTGTTTTGGCACAGACTTAGGTCTCCGATTTCGTTCCAACCTACTTGGATAATTTCGTTCTTAATAAAATAAGAAATTTTATCAATACCACGTGGGATTGGGCGCACCAACCATAACTGTCTATTTTTCATTTAATACCTCTCCTTTTATGGTAAATTAAATAACGTTTGATGATAATAAGTCAGTTTTGTAGTAGTTCTTCGGCCTAATTTTGCTTGTATAGCTTTTGGGAGTTGTTTTAAGTTTCCTTCTAGAGGCGTAACAGAAGGAAGTTCCTCACTCACACTTTTAATCTCGCGGTAATGTCTTTCGGTCTCGTGATCATAATTGTAATTACTGGTAATCTGGCGTATAGCGTAATTGTATTTGTTAATAATCAGTACATAATCCCCAGGTTTCATCTCATGTGAAATTCTAATGTGTTCGGTCTTCTTGGGAAGCACAGGGACGGTTCCTGTGCTTCTTTTTTTAGTGAACTTTTTCGGTTTTAATGAAGCACTAGAACCGTACCCGCGCTTCCTATGCCCTAACGATGTGGCTTATTTATTACAATGAAGTTGGCAAAAGGTATTATGCTATAATCTAAATCTCAAAAGGAGTTGCAGATGAAAGGTACAATCTACTCAACTTTGTGGGTCATTTTTATAGGAGGAGTCATATCTTTATTAACCCTTAACGACGTCCATTGGTCACCTATATTAATCTTGGTACTTCTAGCTTCTATATTTAATGTCATTTTCGGTATAGTAACAATCATCAAGGCATTAGATACTGCTCATATACCCCTCCTAACTAGTGGATTCCTTTTGTGCCTTTTATGTTCATCATTAGAAATTGGGAACTTTTTCTTAATTAGCTTTTAAGTACCGTGGGGGCGGGTCCCTTGGCACACGTTGTGAGGGGGTGTGAACCCTTGGAATGATCTGGTGGTATTTTATTGAAAAGTTTGTCTTTTGTCATAATGGTTGAAGGAATTATAGGATCTACATAGAATTATTAGTATGAACAACCCTCGAATTGCAACCTCATTTTCATTAACTCTCTTTCCTTAATTTTATCCTTTTATTACGCATGTAAAATGAACCGGTGGACCTGTCCCCGTGGTAAAGCGAGGTGATTTTTATTTGCCGCGAAGACCAAGGAAGAAAAGCTTGAATGGTGTCTATCACATTATGTTGAGAGGGATCAATCAGCAGACCATTTTTGAAGAGGAGGAAGATCGGAGTCGATTTCTTGAGACACTTAGATGTTATAAGGATGTTAGTGGCTATAAACTCTATGGTTACTGTTTAATGGATAACCATGTCCATCTCTTGCTAAAGGAAGAAGAGGAGCCGGTGTCACTCGTGTTGAAGAGAATAAGTTCAAGCTATATCTACTGGTACAACATGAAGTATGATCGATGTGGTCCGTTGTTTCAGGGCAGGTATAGAAGTGAGACTGTTGAGGATCCTGCTTATTTTATTATTGTGCTTCGCTACATCCACCAAAACCCTCTTAAAGCAGGTCTGGTGAAAAGTGTGTGGGATGGGAAATGGACCAGCTGTAAGGACTATGTGCAGGAAAAAGAAACATTTATTGATAAAGAACGAGCTTTACAGTTGTTCTCTGATGATTGGCGGAAGGCCATTCAACAGTATGTTGAATTTATGCAAAAGGAAAATAAAGATCATTGCCTTGAGATTAATGGAAGTGCGAGGATAACTGATCAGCAGTTACAGGAGCAATTAAGAAATATGGGCATCCCGAGCAGTAGTTTAATTCAGAAATTGAACCAGGTAGATAGGGATGAAGTATTGAGCAGAATTAAAGAAATAGATGGCGTGTCTATTCGGCAACCATCTAGAGTAACAGGAATCCCTAGACGCGTGATTAACCGTTTATAGGATCCACATTTTTATCCACATGAATCTCCATATTCCCCCTCATACGTCTTATCCATTTTCTAATCAGTAAGTTTAAAATCGTAGAATCAGGAGGTGAAGCGATGGCAGTAGCCATTCAAAGTATCGGCCTAAAAGGAATTGAAGGCTATCCTGTAACCGTAGAAGTCGAGAAGCTAGACGGCGTGGAGTCAGTTGTGGTGGCCGGCTTACCCGGTGCTGCAGTAAAGGAGTCAAAGGAGCGTGTGCTAGCAGCTCTGAAAGGTTTTGGTATTAATTTTACCGATCGAAGGGTAATCGTGAACTTATCGCCTGCCGAGGAGAAGAAGCACGGCCCGATGTTTGATGTGGCCATGGCCATTGGCATTCTTAAGTGTTTCGGTTCACTGAAGGGCGTGATTCCAGATGATACAGCGTTTATTGGCTCCCTTTCGTTGACCGGAAAAGTTCAGTCGATCCGAGGTATTCTTCCTGCGATCATGTCAGCGAAGAAACTAGGGATCAAGCGTCTTTTTATCCCTTATGATTGCAGTGTGCCGATACAGGAAATTGAAGGGCTTGAGATTATCTACGTCGAATATTTGATGGAACTCGTCGATCATTTATCCGGAGGAGGCGATTTGTCTCTTGTACCTCCTATGACTGAGTTGGCTCTGGACAATGGTTCTTTTCCTGGAGTTGATTTCAAAGAAGTCATAGGGCAGGAGAAGGCGAAGCGTGCGCTTGAGGTTGCGGCTGCAGGTGGCCACAACGTTATGATGATCGGTCCGCCTGGTTGTGGGAAGAGCTTGTTAGCTGAGAGTTTCCCTTCGATAATGCCAAAGTTAGAACTAGAGTCACAGCTTGAGAATATAAGTTTATATGAGCTCGCCAATACCTCATTATCCTCACTAGGAAGGCCACCCTTTCGCTCCCCGCACCATTCCGCATCCGCAGTTTCCATCATTGGAGGCGGTTCAAACCCCACGCCTGGTGAAATTTCGTTAGCCAATCATGGCGTTCTTTTCTTAGATGAATTAGCCGAATTTCCGAAGAAAACGCTCGATATGCTACGTCAGCCGCTTGAATCCGGACGCGTAACCATCAGTCGTGCCCAAGCGACCGTTACGTACCCGGCCAAATTCCTGCTTTTATCCGCCATGAACCCATGCCCTTGTGGCTACCTTGGCGCCACGACCCATTACTGCACCTGCTCCCCCAAACAAGTTCAGGCTTACCAGAACAAAGTATCAGGCCCTGTTCAGGACCGCATTGATATCATCCTTCATTTAACCCCAGTAAATCTTCAGCAACAAAGGAAAGAAGACGCTACTAGTTCCTCAGATATTCAGAAACGAGTTCAAGTAGCGCGTGATCTTCAATATAAAAGGCACGGGAAAGTGTGCTGTAATGCTGACTTGTCTATAGAAGAAGTACGTACGATGATCCCTTTAACAGAGGAGCAAAAGTCGTTTCTTCAAAACAGAGCGGTGAAAGAGAATTGGAGTAATCGTGTACAAATGAAGATGCACCGTCTGGCCAGGACCATTTCTGATCTGAGAGGTGAGGAAGCGGTGTCGGATGAGGCGTTGTGGGAGGCGGTTACGATGAGGAGGGGGAATAGCGGGTTGGTTAAGAAGAAGGTGGTTAAGTAAGTGATTGTGAAATAAGTTATACGAGGAAGAAGCTCTGGGACCGCCTTCTGCTTTGATAGACACAAAATTTGCAATCCCCATCCACAAGAATAATGAACAAGCTCCCAAATACATTATCGCTGGTAGTACAACATTTATCCAAACACTAAAAGTTTCTTCTTCAGGAAAAATGTTATCAACACTTAAAGAGATAAACTGAGATAAAGGAACATGAGACAAATTAATTGAAAGCTTATGTGCGATAAAAGCCAACATGGAACAAGTTAAGATCACTATTAATGGAACGACATTATTATTAAAAATTCTTTTTCCTACCTCTAACATATACCCCCCCCTTCTTTATCAAAGACAATGTATGCAATATGAGAATGAAATAGGACAAAGGTATAGGTAAGCTTTAATTCCGGTTATAAATTACAGCTAATCTCATAAATATAAATATTGCAATTAGATCTAAAGGAGTAATGGTTTATTGGAAGGAGGGAAAAGGTTGAAAACAAATTACTACTTGAATGTGCAACTCTTCCTAATTGCTTGAGTCGTTCAACTAAGACTGTGGTGTACATGTTAGATCACCATCCTCTAGTTGATCATAAATTTGAAGAGAGCGTTGCTCTGCTGATCATTTCCAAATTGATCAACTTGATCAACAGTCAGAGGCGCTTGCAGACCTGCAAGAGCGGATGTATGAAAATACATAACTTTTAAATGAAACACGTAAAGTTGTGTCATAAAAAAAGGAGGGGTTGCATATGCAGCTTACACGGTTAGGGCACGCGATGTTTCTGTTTACAACTGAGGAGGGGAAAAAGTACTTGGTGGATCCGTTTTTTGACATGAATCCAGGCTGTCCAGACGAATACCGAACAGAAGCCTTTTTCCGTTCATTGGACGGGATTTTGTTAACGCATGGACATTTTGATCACACGAGTGGCGTGGAAAAAGTATTGTCTACGAATCCTGAATGTCAGATCATCGCACAATATGAGCTGGCTATGATTCTAATGGGAGAAGGGATCCAGAATGTATTCCCTCTAAACTTCGGGGGCGCGGTTGAGCTTGATGGTGTTGCAGCTACCTTGGTTCCAGCCAAGCATACATCAAGTCACGGAGAAACCACAGGGAACTTAACGTATGCAGGTGAAGCGGCAGGGTATGTACTTAACTTCACAAACGGCCCCGTTATTTATCATTCTGGGGACACGGCCTTAATGGCGGATATGAAATGGATTCAAGAAGTGTATCAGCCTACTATTGCAATCTTGTCCTCCTCGGGTACATTTACGATGGGGCCGAAGGAAGCCGCGTATGCGGTGGATAACTTATTAAACGTGGAGGTTGTTATCCCTAGCCATACATTCCCGACAAGGGAACAGGCACCCGCTCAGTCTGACTATGATGCGTTATCGGAAGCATTTCCGATTGTTGGGTTTATGGAAAATAAAGACCATGAAATACTTCAGTATGTAAAAGGGAATACCCGCGTTGTGGTGATGGGATACGGGGAGACACAGAAGTTTTAAAAAAAGCAAGGAAGCACGGTTCCCGTGTTTCTTTTTTTAGTTGATTTTTGATTTTTAGGAAGTGTGAGAACCGGCCCCGCCCTTCCGGAGTTTCTACACTCTATATCATGTAGGGAGATGGGAAATTGCATCCCTAAAGAAGGAAGAAAGTCCTGGTACGGAGAAGCAATACATTGTTACATTTTTATTTTTATTAAATATGATTTATAGGAGTGATAAATCTGGCACCAAGAGAAAATAATGTTCATGAGTTTTGGGATAAAATCAAAGTGCCTTCCAGCCATGGTAAGGACATTAATTATGTAGTTAGTTATGGTTTAGTAGATTGGGATGATAATGTTGAAACTTCGCGACCAGCAATATTCGTGATGATGGAATATGGAGGTAATTTGCATAGACAGTTAGTAGCGCATATTACAACGGACAAAAATTCAAACGGAACAACCGATTTTGAAGAAGTTATGAAGGCAATAAATACGCTAAAAGAACGACATAATTTATAAAGTTCTTACTTTTAAGTGCGGGAAGCGCGGGGACGGTTCTCGTGCTTCCTTTTTAAATGAATGGTTACGGCCACTTAAAATTACCGGCCTCTCCATATTTGTACCCACAAACGCTATATACTTTCTAGTAATCGATATATTAGTTATTCTAGCTAAAATACTGGATTTATGAGGTAAGGTTTATGAAACCGTGAAATAAAGTAGTTATGAGACTACAAACAGCTAGATTTAATATGGATAATAATTTTTGGAGGAATAATGGGGGGAGAGCCAGGGATATTCCTAATTTGGTGTGCAATCCACCCCTTCATATAAATAACATTAAATGACAAGAGTAATGTGTAAAAATATTCAAAATAAACTACTTTATGGTGAAGTTTTATAGTAAAATAGTTTCATGAATAATAACCTATACATTTTACTATAACGAAAAAGAAAGAGTGTTAACCTATGCTGAATAGTACATTAAAAAAGGAAGCTGTAGAGGAACTTAAAAAGGCATTTAATCAATACGAAAGGTCTTCTAAAGCACTACAAAACAATGCGGTAAAACTACATAATACTCGGTCTTTTGGTGTAGGCGTTATCGAAAAAGTAGAAACCTATATAAATACATTAGCCAATACTCCTAAGGAATTTGGAAAAAGCTTTGAACAAGTTCAAGTCAACCTAACCACTTTTAAAGCACTAAGCGAAATTACATATGATGAAAAAGAAATGATAAAGGTAGCTGGCGGGGGGACTGCGACAGGTGTAGGTGCAGGTGTTGCTACAGCTGCGCTTGCCCCTTCTGCAGCTATGGCGATTGCAACGACTTTCGGAACAGCTTCAACAGGTGCGGCCATCTCTGGTTTATCTGGAGCAGCAGCAACTAATGCCGCATTAGCTTGGCTAGGTGGTGGTGTTGCAGCAGCTGGAGGTGGAGGCATGGCAGGAGGAAGTGCATTGCTCGCACTAGCAGGCCCAGTTGGTTGGGGAATTGGTGCTGTAAGCTTAACAGCCGGAGGGATTTTTGCAAGTAAAAAGAACAAAGAAGCTGCAATTAAAGCTGATAAGGAAAGAGTTGAGATCGTTAAAGCAACAAAAACGTTTAATGCTACAACTACTGAAATAAAAAGCTTAAAGTCTTCCACTGAATCGTTAGCAACAAAATTAGAGCAAAGTTTGATCTCTTTTATTAGTGAAAACAGGGAAGTAAAGTCTTTTACATCTTTCTCTAAAAGCGAACGAAATAAGTTAAGAGCGATAATAAATAACACAGAAAGTTTGTCACAGCTATTTATGAAAGAGGTTGGCAAATAGATGGCGGCAAATGTTTGGAAGGATCAAACCTTTGCTGTTGGGGTAGATGGATTTAATCAATGGAAACAATACAGTATAGGTAAACAGATAGATGATTTAGTAAGAGAGAAATTACAAGCTCAGCATCAACAAAATTTGAACTTTGAAAATGCCCTACAACAAATGATGAACATGCGTCACTTCTTATCAAAACCAGAAAACATATTAGGTTCTGAACAAACGAAACACGGAGAAATTGCAGAACATTTAGAAGTTAATGTACGTAACGCTTGGGCGGTTTTGAAAGGCCAAGAGAAGGTGGCTACTTTTGATGGAGTTGGGCGAACTGCCCAGGAAGATTTTATTTTAAACGGATTAAAATATCAATCAAAATTCATCAATGGTACCAATAATACACTTGAGGCTGTTCTAGAGCATTTTAATAACTATCAAGATTTTACTATGAATTATTCGATCCCTAAAGAACAGTATGAAATCGTTAGAGCGATTAAATCAGGTCAAAACCCAGATTACTTAAATGACAAATCGATAGGTGCAATAATTCGAAAAGTTGAAGAAATTGAAGCCCAAACTGGGCGTACTTTTCAAGATGTCGTAAAACCATCTGTATCTGATTATAGTGAAGTACAATTGGGTAAAGCAGGTGAAACGGTCTCAAAACATCAAGACTACATTGTAGACGAAAACCAACGTATGCAAGATGATATCCAAAGTGAAGCAGAAAGAAAACGTAGTATTATTGAGGCTAAAAGAGGAGCTTCTATTGGTGAGGGTGTAAAAGTTGCAGGGACTGCAGCGGCAGTAGCAGCCTCGTTAAATACTATAACAGTAGTCTATAATAAGGTGAAGAGTGGTAAAAAAATTCAAGAGTTCGATAAAGAAGATTGGACGGAAATTGGTTTGAGTTCTGCAAAATCAGGTACTAAAGGTGGAGTAACTGCTGGAAGTATCTATCTTCTAACAAATTTAACTACTCTATCTGCGCCGTTTGCAGGGGCTGTGACAAGCGCTTCTATGGGATTATCTTCGTTAGTGACAGATTTACATAGTGGTGAAATTAATATGGATGAGTTCGTTACCGAAGGGCAGGTCTTATGTATTGAAGCTGGCATAGCTGCTACGGGTGGTGCAATTGGGCAGACGTTAATTCCGATTCCAGTCCTGGGGGCTGTTATAGGTACAGTGACTGCTAATTTTGTATGGGGATTTGCTAAAGACAAATTAGGGGCTAAAGAACAGGAATTAAAGAAAGTGTTAAATTCTTACACTCATTCAATTCTCTCTAGTGTAGATGATGCTTATCATGGAATCATCAATAAAATTAATACTGCATATGAGCGTTATAATTCAATGATTGAAGCAGCATTTGATTTGAATGCAAATTCTGATGTTTTAGCAGCAGCTTCAGTAGATTTAGCTGTCGAATTAGGTGTGGGGGAAAATAAGATATTACGTAATGATGACGATTTAGATGCGTTCTTCTTGAATTAATAGATTAGGCGTAAGATGATTCTTTTAGTATAGGAATTAATAAGGCAGGAAAGTAGAAGAAATAAACGTAGCAAAATATAAAGGTGTTATTCGTTTTAAAATTTGAGTAATGCCTTTCCTCGTAAAGTAACACTTTAAAGGTATATCGCTATATAAAGCCATTAGCAAAAAGTTTATATAAAATTATGATTTATATCCACTATAACTTGGATCTAACTGGCAATTGATTAAGCCCTAAAAGCAGGAGTTCTTATATTAGAACTCCTGTTTTTATTTATGTTAGTCTCCTGGGGATTTTTATGTTTAGAATCGAATTTTTAAACCGAACTTCATATATTTCGATTCCCCGAACAAGTCAAATAATACTACGTAAATTACATTTATTTGAAATGAAGGTTTAATTTTTAGCGGATAAATCAAAAAAAGATGCTGAAATAAGTAAAAAATACCATATTCGTGTCGATAAAAGGGATAGGGGATGGTACTATTAGCACTCATTATGAACGACTAAAGATAAAAGAAAACGCTACACAAAAAGAAATTAAACAAGCTTACTTTACATTAATACGTCAGGTTTCTAACGAGGTAAACCAAGAAGAATTTCAATTAGTTAGAGAGTCTTATGAAGTGCTTTCAGATCTAGATAAGAAAGCTCATTATGATCAATTTTTGTTATATGGGAATGATATAGAGCATCTTAATGAGCTTGGAGAACGTCTTTATATGGAGGGGGATTATGAAGAGGCAATAAGACAATTAAAAAAAATACTATTAATTATCCCAGGGGCTGAAAATCCTAGACACTTAATTGCAAGGGCCTATCACAGACTAGGGGATTACCCGAATACCTCCAAACACCTTAATAAGCTGATAGATGTCTATTTCAATAACTCCGTCTATTTCATCGAAGCGGCTTATGTCTACTTAAAGGACGCCAAAGTATTGGAAGCAAAGGGCATTCTCGTGAAAGGGCTCACCCATCACTCTGAAAACTTAGAGTATTTGATGGAATACTGTGATCTCATGATGGAAATGCAAGAATATCACCAAGCGTTCACCTTGTTGTTCGAGAAGGTGGGTACGTTTTCAGAAGTTCAGAAATCATTGGTATATGGAAAGTTAATAGAGGTGAGCGTGAAAAGCAGGAATAAGAAAAGTTTAGAACAAGTGCTTAGGCAGTTTTGGTACGAAGCCCAAAAATCATCTTCTAGAGAGTTTGAAGACCGTAGTCTTCAGACAGCCAATAAATTGTTTGATAAAGGTGACTATGAAGCAGCCTATCATCTAACTCAGTCATTGGGGAGTTTTTTGCCTAATCATGCAGGACTTAATCAATTGAAGAATGATGCTGCGGCATTTTATGAATTCGATTCCATGGTAAACCACACTAAGATCATTCCTGCTCTAAAACGATATTTCATGTATTATTTGTTTTCTCATGAACTGGATGAGCATGAGGCCCATAAGCAGAAAGATGAAGTATTTGATGGTTTAGAACTTTCGTACAGATATGAACCAAGGGAAATGGAAAAGTCTATAAAGATTATTAAAATTAAGTACCCTACCTTAGCACTTGAAAGAGAAAAACTGCTCAACCAGTTTTTAAACTTATGTTATAACTCCATTCAGACTCATACCCAGTATGAGCAGTTAAAAAGAGATTCAAGGGTAATAGAACCGATTTTCCGTCTTGTTGCTCTGTATTTGTCGAATGTGGAACAATCTGAAAGAACCTTTTATTTTAATGAGATTCTTGACGCGTTATCAGAGGAAACGATCAGGGATGTCGAGTATTCAGTATTAATTGTTAAGAGAGATTACATATCATTATATGAGTTGAATACACAATTTTTCGATCAATTGTTGAATGGATAAGGAGGGAGAGGATATTTGAGAGACTTAAATCTTCACTACCTAATGGATGCTTATAATGACCTTCATAATGAAATGGGCATTGCATTTGTTGATAGAGACTTAGAAGCCATTCACTACAACTTTCTTCGTTTATACCGGTTAGCTAATAAATTGGAAGACTACCATTTGAAAGCTATAAACCA
This sequence comes from Pontibacillus sp. HN14, assembly GCF_021129245.1. Classification (NCBI taxonomy): domain Bacteria; kingdom Bacillati; phylum Bacillota; class Bacilli; order Caryophanales; family Bacillaceae; genus Pontibacillus; species Pontibacillus sp. HN14. The sequence continues at coordinate 242,742 of NZ_JAJOLR010000002.1, forward strand.
GGGAAATATGGATTTTCGTATTACTTTTTATAGGCAGCTAGCTGAATGGAAGTCAAAACTTGCACACTATTACAATGATACAGGCGATTATAGAGCGGCAGAGCGTGAATGGTTCTCCATATTGTCTTTTCCTTACTTAAAAGCGGAATATTACATACAGTATGCTCATTCTGTACTTCAGAATAATGATTTATTTATACATAAGAACATAGAGGACAACATGAACATGATTAACGAGTTCAATGTACATGAAGTGTTGTTTGGTTTAAAAAGGGCAAAATTTTCTCTTAAAGCTGCAGCTAATGCAGAAGAGTCTACAAATGAAGAAGCGATAACTAACTTCCTAAATTGGTTGAATTTGCTTGAGAAGAATATAAACGACTCACCTGATCTATTGAATGCGGAGTTGAAGCAGAGGGATAAGGTAACGCTCGAAAAGTCATTACAAGAATTACATTCCTTGATAGGATTGCCATTCGTTAAAAGTAAAATGCAAGAAATATGTGATTGGGTGGAATTTAATAGGTTAAGGAAAGAAGAAGGTTTTAAAGCTGAGATGATTTCGCTACATATGATATTTAGCGGTAATCCTGGTACTGGGAAGACCACTGTTGCTAGGTTAGTAGCTAAAATATATCAAGCTCTTAATGTTTTAAATAAAGGGCACTTAGTAGAAGCAAGTAGAAGAGATCTAGTTGCAGAATACGTAGGTCAGACCGCTCCTAAGACGATGAAGAAGATAAAAGAAGCTGAAGGAGGGGTTCTTTTTATTGATGAAGCTTATTCTTTGGTGCGTTCTCAAGGAAATGACTTCGGAATTGAAGCGATTGACACTCTGGTTAAAGCAATGGAAGACCAGCGTCATAATTTAATTGTTATTCTTGCTGGGTATCCGGAAGAAATGGAAAACTTTATACGATCTAACCCCGGCTTACGTTCTAGGTTTAAATACAATATTCATTTCCATGACTATAGTATACAAGAACTCTTGCAAATTCATGACCACCTTCTTCAAGAACGAGAGTACAAAATTGAAAAAGAGAATTGGGATCTGGTTCAAGAGATCCTTACGGTGAAGGTTAGCCAAAGTACAGAGGGGCATGGGAATGGGAGAATGGTTCGTAATTTAATTGAAGAAGAAGTTCTGATTAAAGCTTCTGAAACAGTGCAAGATTATAGAAATGGTGAGGAATGTACCTTAGATACAATAGATCGATCAATCTTACTGAAACTATTACAAGAACAAAAAGGGGTTACTTATGATTCTGGATCGAACTCTCTGCTTCAGAAAATGGGTGATTAGAAGATGAAAAAGATAGAGTTATTGGTGGATTTTGGTAATGAGCAAAAAAAGGCTAAAGGAAGTAGGAATCCCTATAGTTTCTTTGTTGGCTACACGAAAAGGTTGTTTAATTGGAATCTAGTGCTAGCGTATGAAAGTTTTAATAGAAATATGAGTGATTTACTGGAGAGTTTAAAAGTCGAGGTAGGTAATGAAGTGTATTATCCTCAATGGAATAATCAAATGGAAAAACTTCAAAAATCTATGGAAGATGGATTTGAAGATTTGATTCAAAGGTCGGGTGATGAAGAGAATATGGAAGAATATAAACAAATTATAGAGGAAGAAATTTTGAATTTGGAGCCTTTGGATTCTTTGGACACCACGAGTGATGGCTTGGTAGAACAAACTGAAATCGCGACTTACATTCAAGAGATTAAAGGTGAAGTGAAAAAAGGAAATAGAGTATCCATGAAGCTAATACAAGAACTGCAAGATAGCATTCTGGATCTTGCGAAACAATCTTCTAAAGAAGACCAAACATTTGTTGAAAATGAACAAATTCAATGGAAGGAAAAAACAGAGGGGTTTATAAATCTTGTTATAGAAGGTTACGATGCTATAGATCTGATTTATCGCTCTGCAGAGAATTCGGGTTTAACTCAGTGGCAACAACATATTGAAGGTGCTCGGGGAAAATATCTCAACCAAATGAATGAACTTGGGGTTGAGGAAATTACTGTACTCGGTCTATTAATAGATGGGGAAAAGATGATCAGTCTTGGGACTGTTCCCCCTGATCAGTACCCTGAAGTGGATAAGTATCATGTTGCCGAGGTACTTCAAGCAGGCTTTATTTATAAAGAAACAGGTGACGTGTTAAGAGAAGCTAAAGTTAAAACAGTTTATTATTAATAGGAAGGATGAATAAATATGGCGATGATCGGTATTGACTTAGGAACAACAAATTCAGCGATGGCTTTTTTGAAGAATGGGCAGCCAGAAATTATTACAAATAGCAATGGAGGACGAACTACTCCTTCAGTTTTTCAAATTGATGCAAAAGGTGAAATTAAAGTAGGGCCTATAGCAAAGAAAGAGTACCCGAGTTTTCCTAAAGAAACGGTTTTAGAAGTTAAACGTTCAATGGGCGAAGATAAAACGTTGAGTGTTGGTGATAAGGAATATCGTCCTGAAGAAGTTTCGGCTCACATACTTAAGTATTTGAAGTCTTCTGCTGAGGAACAACTTGGCGAACCGGTAAATGAAGCAGTGGTTACAGTTCCAGCGTATTTCTCAGATTCTCAACGTAAAGCAACCCAAAAAGCTGGAGAGTTGGCAGGGCTGAAAGTTGAGCGTATCATAAATGAGCCTACTTCAGCAGCGATTGCCTATGGACTAGACCATATGGACAAGGACCAAAACATCCTTATTTATGACTTAGGCGGAGGTACTTTCGATGTTTCTCTTGTTGAAATCTTTTCAGGGGTAGTGGAAATAAAAGCAACGGCTGGGGATAATCATTTAGGTGGGATGGACTTTGATCAGCTGATATTTGATTGGATTATCGATGAAGTGAAAAAGGAAGAAGGCGTTGATCTTCTGGCGATTGGTGATGAGCAGGTAAAAGCTAGAATTAAAGCAGAAGCAGAAAATGTGAAGATTGCATTATCGAGTCAATCTACAGTGGCAATCAACCTTCCTTTTATTGCTATACATAACAACGCTCCTATTTCAATTAATCTGGAAATGAGTCGAGCTAAGTTCGAAAAGATGGTCAAGCCATTGGTAACAAAGACGATTGAAAAAGTGGACCAAGTGCTCAATGATTCCTCTTTCGGTATGGCTAATATCGATGAGGTGCTTTTAATAGGGGGTTCCACACGCATTCCGTTAGTAGTTGAAATGGTTTCCGAAAAGTTTGGTAAGAAACCTAAGAAAGATATCAATCCTGATGAAGCAGTGGCTCTTGGCGCTGCCGTTCAAGGTGGCATAAAATCTGGTGAAATCTCGAGTGAGAGTGGACTTATGGTCATTGATTCTTGCCCATTTGCACTAGGAACAGAAGTGGTGAGAGAAATTGGCGGGCAATTTGTTTCAGGATATTTCGATCCGATTATTCCGAAGAATAGTACAGTACCAATTACTAAAAGTAAAACGTACTATACGGTTCGTGATAACCAAACTGAAGTCCAGATTTCCGTTTATCAAGGAGAAAATGAGGATCAATACACAAGCCAAAACAATTTGCTTTCTGATGACATCGTTTTATCGGGTATTCCCCCACGTCCTGCTGGAGAAGAGATGATTGAGGTTCAGTTCTCTTATGATATTAACGGAAATGTGCAAGTAGAAGGAACAATCTTAAGTACCGGTAAAAAAGTAGAAGATATTGTTCGCACTCAAACAGGCGTTATGTCTGACCAAAGCGTCGCAGAATCTAAAGCTAAACTTTCAAGTGAATGGAAACAATCAGATATGTACGAAGAAGTTCGACATGTAATCAATCGAGCTGAAAAAGTTGTTGATGAGGTAGAAGCTGATGAACAAAAACGAATAGAAGACCTTTTATATAAACTGAAACAAGCTTTGAAAGAAAATAATGTAACTCTTGTAAAGAGGTATGAAGAAGAACTAACTGACATGCTTATTGAGCTAGTGTAAAAAGGTGGCTTCTTTATGGACAAACATGTGAATCAATATAATGAAGCTATTCATTTGCTGAAAGAGGAAAGATATCTAGAAGCTGAGACCTTGTTGGCTCCTCTTCATGCTCAATATCCTAATGAACCTTCTATTAGATGGTCATTAGGATTAGCATATGCTTTAATGGGATATCCCCAAAAGTCTGTAGAGTTATGGAAAGGTATTCCTCTTCGCAATGAATATCCGATTGAAAGAATGGAAGAAGAAATAAGAAAAAATGAAAGTACCTATAATGAAGCAATACAAGCTTATAACGATGGATTGATCTATCTGAAGCAAAAGGATCCTGATAAAGCTAATTTGTTATTTCAAAGAGTACTTTCCATTGGGGAGAAAATCATTCTCCCCTTTCCAGTATATAAAGCGGCCGTTCTTCATCTGCTGCATAGTGATAGATATGTTGAAGCCGAAAGTGTAATAGAAAATTTACCACCTCATTGTGTGGAAGATCCTCAACTCCATACCTTACGTGAAGTGGTGAATACGGCAAAAGTGAACAAGAAATCCGATTATGCAACTAAGAAAGAATCAAAATCACCATTTTACAAGGGTAAAAGAACCCTCTATGTCCTTGGTTTAGCATCTTGTCTCGCCCTTGGTTTTTACACCACTACCCTCTTCTCGGGAGATGTGGTTGCAAATGAAGATAAGCGATTGCAAGAAAAAATTGAAGTTTTAAATGAAGAAAATCAATTGCTAATGGAACAAAATACAACCCTCGAAGTTGAAAAAGGGGAACTGAAAAGCTCGATTAAAAATTTAAAAGTAACGGATTCGTCTAAAAATGCTAAAAATCAAGCTGACCAATCGGTTAAAGAGGTAATAAATCAAGCAGGAATGAATGTGAAAGACATATACGATAAAGCTAGTATAAAACTTTATCGGAAAGGGTTAAGTAACTATCAACATGGGGACTATGCTTCTGCAATTACAGAATTAAAAGAAAGTTATAGCCTCTCCCAGGACAGATATTATTCAGATGATGCTCTATACCATCTCATCGTTGCTATGGATTCAACTAATATAGAGGTTATGGAGTATATCAATGAATTCCTTGAATCAAACAACACTTCTTTTATTGAGTCTCCATATCGTGATGATCTTATACTTCTTAAGGCGAAAAATATGCTAGTGGCAGAAAAAGAACGCTCTGCTGAAAAGGTTTTGGAAGAGTTGGTTATGAATTATAAAGGCGAGTGGACAGCAGGAAGAGCGGAAGAATTACTAGCAGATCTAAGAGAAGGTGATTCATAGATGGCTCAAGACTATTACGATATATTAGAAGTTTCTAAAGATGCTACCCAAGATGATATTAAAAGGGCATATATCAAGGGGCTTAGAAAGTATTCAAATGAAACTCATCCTGAAGAATTTAAACTAATACGAGAAGCTTATGAGGTTCTGTATAATGCAGACAAGCGAGAGAAGTATGATCAAAGATCGCAACAGGATACCTATTATGAGGATCAAATGGAAATAGTATTAAACTATATGGAGCATTCGAATTTTAAAGATGCTCTTAAAATTTTGCTTAGATTGGAAAATCGTTACTCCAACGATGTGTTTTTACTTCAACAGAAAGCCATTTGCTTAATTCATTTAAAACGTTTCCGAGAAGCTAAAATAATAGCTCAATCCTTGCTTGGAAAGGACCCTAATAATATAGATACTCTAATCATAATGGGCACAGTTTATGAAAACTTAGAGGCATTTCCAATGGCGGTACCTATATTCAAGAAATTAATAGATCTTCAGCCAGATGAAGCTGGTTTTCGACATCGTCTATCCTTCGCTTACAGTGAACAGAATGATTACAGATCTGCCCTCGACGTGCTAGAAGAATATATATATGGTCGGTCAACGCACGGCGTGGATGCTGTCCCCTTATTAGTAGAAATGATTTATCTTAATATTCTTCTAGATCAAAAACCAGACCATGATGATGTAGTGGATATATTAGGTGACTTGTTCCTCCATTCACCAAATGAAAGAACAGCTGCTATAAATATTGTAATGAATCATGCAACTAATATTGGCTCAGAGCATTATGTATTCAAGGATCTCATTTCGACAGTTGAGTTAATGAATAGAGGTAAGGACCCTGAAGTAAACGATTGGTTAAATGCCAGTTATGAGAGTCTTAATCATAATTTAATATACTACCCGCAGAAGGAAAAAACGCCTTCATATAGTAAGGTTAAGAAGGAAGGTACCCCTTCGTACAATAATGCTCAAAGGGAAAGGAATTCATCCTATGATCAGGCTCATCGGGATGAGACAGCTTCTACTTATGCCGCTGATTTATCAACTCCTGATGAATATGGCTCTATTGTTATATCTATTCTAATTGGATTGTTTTTTACAGCGACCTATAATGTTGTTTCCGGATTTATCCTTGGGTTTATGTGGTATCTTTTCGCGCCAAAAATCAAGTCTCTTATAAAGACGATATTAAATTTTGTTGGATGTCTCCTTTTAATTTTAGTAGTGATTGCGTTTCTCTTCGGTTTTGGATAAATAAGCAGTATAAGAACTTAGGTAACTACGTACTCTTAAGAGTCGAAAGTGTTAACTTTCGACTCTAGTTTTTTAGGGGCTAATGAGTTTATCTACATTCAGAAATAGGTCCAACTTCTTGTATACACATATCTTGTAGAACGGTTGTTCAGCAAGTTTTTTTTAATTAGTCATTCTGCTATAAAAATGGAGGAAAAACTATGGGGTTATTTCGTAAAGCAGGCAAAGGAATAGGAACAATCGGTGGCGGTGTAGTAGGCGGAGCCACTAAAATAGCGGGAAAAGCAGTAGGAAAGAAATGGAGCAGAACGGGGGAATGGATTGAAGATGTAGGAGATCAAGTCCAAGTTTCTACTAAGACGGCTTTAGATAACGCTGGACAGTTTGTAGACGGGGCTGTCCAAAGTACATATGGTTTAGTTAAAAAAGATGAATATTACAAACAACAAGGATTCTACGATCTTAAAGACTCCTCTGGTCGTACGATTAAAGGAGTAGGTTCAGCTTTAAAATACACAGTCGTTAACGTTGGAGAAACCTATAAAGGAATACGTAGTGGAGATTGGGTTCAATCGGCTGAAGGTCTGAAAAATGTAGGGAAAGTTGTGGCCGTCTCAAGCCTGGCAATAGGAGTTGTGGATATAGTAGATGGTCCTGATGCGGTTATAGCTGATGAATTAGATACTAGAAATGATGGACTTATGGGAACAGAGCATCCGGAGACAGGAGTTCCTTTTGCACAACATGAGATTGAACTGTCGAATGGAGAGATAGTAGAAGGAACTTTTCCTGTCTTTGAATCAGAATTTAGCGCAATGATTAACGAAGATCTTTACCTTGCGAGTGATGACGTGCACTTTACTGTAGCCAATGATACCTTACTACAAGGTTTACAAGAAAGCCCTGGTTTAGCGAACCAATTAAATTTGGACCAGTTGGATCTTCAAGCTCTGGCACAAGGTGAAACTCCCGAAGGCTATACATGGCATCACCATGAGCAGCCTGGCGTGCTTCAGTTAGTGGATGAAGAAGTTCATGAACAGACGGGCCATACGGGCGGCAGATCGATATGGGGAGGGGGAAGTGAGTATCGTTAGGGTTTATTGAGGTGATTAGTAGTATTATTTATTGGATTTTTGAAAGGAATATGCAAAAACACCTTCGAATGAGAACTTTTAAAAAAGTGTCTTGTTTCGAAGGTGTTTTACGTTACTGCTATTTATACACTCATTACTAGGGAATAAGTAATCTTGTAGGATAATTGAAGTGTGGTTAATCTATTCAGAATTAAAGTCTCTTTAGGGTGGGTTATTTCCAATTAACACTGTTAACTTTAGCCATATTCCCTTGGTTTTCTTCGTAATTCCACCTAGGAATATTTGCAACTACCATTATATCTGATTTACCAGATTTTAATTCACTATAAAGGGAACTAAAACTTTCTCTATGGAAATAAAGATCCCACTTATCAGTATATGTTCCGTTGTAGGGAGTGAGACGTACACTAAAGTAATCCTTATCATTAGTAAATCCATAATTGAAGTAATCAGAAAGTTCGGCTTTCCCCACAATAAAGAAATCTTTATCCAAATTATTTGCAATATCAAATTCAATGTCTGTTGATTCTAGAATAACATTATGTTCATCTTTAAAGTTTTGAATTTCGTTGTCGCTGAACTTTCTCATACTTTCGATGTCCTCTACAACATTAGTAGATGAAGTAGATGTGATAAAAGAATTTCTATACTTAAATATTTCTTCTTCAGCTTTAGTAATTTTCACTTCATTTATTGATGAGGACGTGTTTTGCTCCTCTAACTCAACTAGATTTTCATAGGAAGTTTGTATCTCATTAAATTGTTCAGAATGCTCACTTGGAACTGATCCTTCTGTATCTGAAATCATTTCCCCCAGTTTATTTAGTAAGATATTTATTTCTTCATTTTCTCTCTTATTCTCAGAGTAACTTACCACGTCGTAAGATCTATCAAGAATTTTCTCTGAAGTAGCTTCATATAAATCATTATAATCCGAATTGAAATTCTTAAACTCTTGATTTGTCAATTTTGAAGTACAACCCACAGTAAGGAATATCAACAATGTAAGAACTATTAATTTCTTCATAACGTAATTTAGCTACCTTTTAATTCCGTAGGCACACGAACTTTAATTGTGCTATAGGATTGGTTGAAATCTCCGTTTAAACGTTCGTAATTATCTCCATAGCTCTGCAATGACCCAGTAGGCTCAATAGCCAAATCATTAATTTGAGTATATGTAGCATATAAGTCTAGGAAGTCGTCATAAACGTTCTCAAATTGAGGGTGAACGTCCTGTAGTTCTTGAATTTTAGAATCTAATTTATCTCGACCAGATTTTAAATCCTTTAAAGTCCCATTTTCCTCTAGGTCAGCTAAATGAAGTATGAGTGCCGTGTTGAAGTCGATATCTTCGTCACTGAAAATAGCATCACGCCAAGTCTGTTCTGTTCCACTTACTACATCTAAGTTCTTCGATGCTTCGTTTTCTAAGAGAGAAAGAGCTACTGTAAAGTCTTCTTTATAAGTATTAAACTCTTCTTCTTCCTCTTTAGCTACTCTATAATTGTTGTACATAAAGGCTGCTATGATCAGTATAATAACTGTAGTAATTATAGTGATGGTTCCACTCTTAGTTTTAAAGAAATTACTCTTCTTCTCACCTCCTGCTTCTTTATCCAATTGGGTATTGTTTCTTTCTGTATCCATAAAATCTCTCCTTTGCAGTATAATTTTACCACGACTATTAGGGTGTGCCTATACCAATTTATCTGTATGTCATTTTTGATAAATTAGAACAAAAAGCATTAATTTTATCGTAGAAGTTGGTACAATATTTCCTGTGAAAGATGGATAAATCTAACATAAAAAGGTAAGAGGAATTATATAATTTTAATTATGTGGAATGGGAGGGAATAAGGTGTATAGAAAGGTAACTAATGTTGAATATAATAGCCAGTTTAATGAGTTATGGCGACAGACGTGTGAAGAAGGCGGGGCTAAATATTTAGACAAACAAGATGATGCAACACGATACATAATAACTCACAGAAAAGAAATAGTGGGCACGATAGAATTTCTGCCTAGAAATCCTGAGAAACACTCTCTTGTGGAAGGGTACTTTGACTTTGTAAACAACGAATTAGTACCTTGTGAAAAAGAAGGAGTATTTGAAATTGGGAAGTTTACAGTAAAAAAAGGATATCGAGGGAGAGGTATTTCCGAAGATCTATTGCTGATAGTAGCTGATCACGCTAGAGAATATAATGTTAAATGGTATTTTGCGGCTTTAAATGAGAAGTTGTATAAAAGATTCACAGAAAGGTTTAATTTAGAGCTGATTCAAGTAGGGAGTAGTATATCTATATCTAGTGGAGTTATAGTTCCCGTAATATACAATGTTGGGGAAGTATTACAAAACTCTAAAAAGCTCAATTGGTATATAAGCCTTATTAAAGCTAAAAAAATATTGCTGAAGAACCAGTGATGAAAAGGCGAGTATCTTTTCAACATTAGAGGTTGCTTGAAATCATATGTGAAATCTTCAAAATTTTTCCATCTGCATGAACTAGTTATGAGAAAAAACAGAGAAGTGGTGTCTCAGATATTGTAACATCAAAAGAATCTCAAGACATCGTCATAAGAAATACAATGAAGAAGCAGAGAGAAGAAATATAGATAACAAAAAACGTCTTTTGGCGTCTTTTGGGAGGAAGCGCAGGAACAGTTCCTGTGCTTCCTTTTTTAATTTTGGTCCTTGTTGGATTGTTGAGTCTAATGTTCTATAGGTGATAATGATCACTTAAAAAGAACACCTTCCAAAAAGAGGGGATATAGTTAATTGCGACGAAATAACTATATTGAGAAAGGGCTTACTTACTATATAAGATGGAGGGTGTTATTTTAAAGAGTGTATATTTCACTTGCAAGACCACGTGTGCTAACGGAAGAGCGGAGGGGGGCATCTATGGATTACTTCTTAAACGAAGAAAATGTAGTTAAGAGGCTAGTCTATGAATGGAAAAAGCACGGAAAACTAGTGATCGCATATGATTTCGATAACACAGTTTTTGATTATCATAACGAAGGTCATACGTATGAAATGCTTATTGAACTGCTCAGGGATTGTAAAGAGTTTGGAGCTCACTTAATTGTTTATTCAGCTAGGGAAGATGAGCAGTTGTCTTTTGTAAAAGATTATCTTACAGAACAGAATATCCCCTATGATAGCGTTAATGAAGCGGCTGAGTTTCTACCATTTAGAGGTAAGAAACTATATTATAATCTATTACTCGATGACCGGGCAGGTCTTGCTTCGGCCTATCATAATTTAAAAGAGGCCTTACAAAGGATGAAGCACTCTTAAAGTAGCCTCTTAAGCATGTGAGTCCAAATACATGAGAGGAGAACAGTATGAACGAAGTAAATATTGAAAAAAGGAAAAATGTTGAGCGCTTTGAAGTGGCATTCAACCAGATACATACTAAGTTAAAAGAACTTAGCCATAATGAGCCAAATCATAACTTTATGAATTTGTTGCATAAAATAAGAGAACGACACACCACTATTCGCTATCACTTCCAAGAACTAAAGCAATATGCCAAGTTACGCAATGCATTAGTCCATGAGAAGGTGAGAGAAGGATTTTATATAGCTGAGCCTCATTTAGATGTAATTACCAAGCTAGAGAATATTAATAGAGCTTTACATCAACCTCCATATGCAACAGCGATTGCTTCTAAGAATGTATTGTATTTTGAAGAAGAATCTCAGGTCAAAGATGTGCTAAGAGCTATTAAAAGATATGGGTTCTCACAAGTCCCTGTTTATGTTGGCCGAGAATTTAAAGGTTTATTAACCGAAGGTGGTCTACTTCGATGGTTTACAGAACATATGACAGATGAATATGTTCCAGTAGGAGAAGTGACTGTAAATGAAGTCTTGTATGTAGAAGACCATCACAATGTTGCATTCATAGCAAAGGATAAGACTATTTATGATGTAGAAGATCTTTTCGGAGAATATTTTGATCGGAATGAAAAGCTAGAGGCTATTCTAATTACAGAAACAGGATCCAGGAATGAGAAGCCTCTTGGGATTATTACTACTTGGGATTTAGTTCAAATTGATCGTACTGCGGTTACATTGATGGGGTAGTTTTTAGATGTTTTTGATTAACAAAAGTTTCTATTGAAAATTGGTGAGTGGGATAATGAAGGAAATTGATCAAAAAATAACTGCAATTTATAAAATGTTAGCTGACGAAAAAGTAAATTATTCGCAGGATATGTTAACAGTAGTATTTGGTTTAACAGGTGGATTGTTAGCCTTGGTTGGATTAATATCCATTTTTGTGTCTTTAAACAGCCAACATATGATTCAAAAGCTAAGAGAGGTAATGTGGGGGATCATGGATATACCCACAAAATATAACACATACGATAGTGGAGAAATATACAAAGAATTTAGAGATAAATTTAGAATCTACGAACAAATTTTTGATAAACAGGGTACGGACTTTACTAATACAATATTAAGAGTTACTGGGTTCACGCTATATTTTACAGTGTTTGTTTGGTTAGTTCTCGGGGTTAGTTACCTTTATGAGAGCAAGTTTCAACTTTATAAATTATTTTTAATTGGATTACCTATATTAGTAGCAACTCTTATTATACTTGGGTTTGCACGCTTGCTTAGCAATCTGAGTGATTATAGGGTAGTAAGTAAACTGCCAAAACCATCTGAATTTTTAAGCGGAAAATTAACTTTTAATAAAGAGAAAGATTCTGCGGAAGTTTTTAGTGTGTATATTGCTGCAATTTTATCTAAAGTATACCTGAAAACTTGTACCACCTCCAAAAGCTATAAATTAGCAGTTGGTTTACCTTTTAAATTTACGGAGATGGAAATTAAAGTTGAATTTTATAAGGGAGAGAAGAATGAGAATCTTACGTATCACCAATCCAATTACTTTGAGGGGTATACACAAATCAGCAGGAGTAATAAACCTGTTTACGACGATATTAATTCACCTAGTGAACTTGAATTTGTAGAAGTTCAAAAATTTCACTGGCATTGGATAAATGCGGAAGTGTTTCACCCTAATCCTGTTATTTTAGTTACATTTATAGGTGAGCAAGGTAGTGTTCAAGTGCAATATGCTTTCAATATAGAGGAGCTAAACGAGGTTGCAAGTATTGATAATGCTAATAAAGGTGAAGGTAGAACTCAACCTATTACAGCTCTATTTCCTACCGTAGTTAATGAAGTGGAAAATAATATTACCAGTGGAAGTTTGTTAAATAACTAGTAGGAATGAAAGTGCAAACCTTATCGGGTCACGTTTTTTTATCGGAATGTAAAACTCTGGACGATCATTTCCCCATTATTTTGAAAACTAATTTTCCTTTTGAGCCAAAATAGATACCCGTCTTTTCTCTTCAGTGCAACCTATTATTACAGAAAGTATAAACACAGTAGTTATTTATTTAAAATAATGGTAAAATAAGGTTGTCTGTGGCCGGTGTAAATACTTATTACACTGGAGGAATTACTTATGAAAAAAGATAACCCTAATTGGATTTCCAAAATGAAAAATACTTCAGCTATTATTGTTTCTTTAGGCATTAGTTACAAAAAAGTGATGCCACTAATTGACGTCTTGGCTACCGTCACGGTAATAAAAGATTTCATAAGCTGGTTTTTGTAATATCGTTGTAGTGAGGTGGGTTGTGTCGGGACTCAAGACAAATTGCGCCGGTCTCCTCTCATACAACAAAATAACTAAGGGTTATCTATTAAAGGGTAATAAGTAATTATTTGTAATAGAAATATGATATATGTACACCTTAAAATTAAATATGTTTACTTTGGATATCAATAGCAGTTCTTAGTAGAATTGCCCCGAATATTCACCTAACAGTGATATGGGAAAAGAGAGGAAGATAGAAACCCTAGGCCGACACACTAGGGTTTTTCTTCATGTAGGTAGATTGATAGGTTCAAAATTTGGAAAAAGGATAAGCGAGGTTTGAAGGTCAAAGAGGGTTTGGGATATCGTAAAGCACCTTGATAGAGGTGGAATATCACATACCTTACTTAATTTTAGCGGTATATTCCAATAAGAAGGGAGATTTTTTTAATGAAGAAACTGATCTGGTTTTTAGGAATCATGTTGGTATTAATTTTTACTATACCTTCTAATGTGAGCGCTGAAGTAATGGGAAGTAAAAAGTGGAATGTTACCTTTAGTACTGACGTGGATGAACGTACGATAAATGATGAAACGGTAAAGGTAGAAAAACTCAACGGGGATAGAGTAGAAGTTGAATTACATATGAAAGCACCGGATGAATTAGAAATTCGCCCTCCTTCTAATGGCTACACTCCTGGTGAGACTTACGTTTTATATGTATCTAGTAAAATCGAGTCTACGGATGGAGTACGTTTAAAGGATGAGGTTTTCCTTGATTTCACCATCGAACAAGAAAACAATACTTCCAATACTGGTAACGCGGAAACCTACACTCATGAAGTAACAGGTCCTCTCGATGCTTTTGAGCCATCAGTATTATTGGATGATTACTCTATCATGGAAGAAGATATTGATTTGATGGGTATTGCGAAAGACGGTGATAATCTTACTCGTACATTAAAGGTTGATGGAGAACGATTAAGTATTGATACATCGGATGGATTACTTCCGTTAGAACTTAATGCTTCTTACGTGCTTAAGGTTTATATGAAATCCGGTGCTAGACATTATATAAACTTCACTACAGATGGTCTCCCTTCTCTTCCTCAGGACACAGATGGAGGGGTCATAATGATTCCGGCTGATCCGGAAGAAGGGTTCAATTATCCTTATTTCCTTCGTTTACCTTCTGAAAGGTATAAAGAAGAGAATGAGGGAAAAACGAGACGATTAATGGTGGTTCCGAACAATACTGGTTCATCGAACGAATATGTAGACACATTGAAAAGAACAAAGGAACAAATACGTGGCTATTCCTTGTCTAGGGTCATCCCTGAAAGATTATGGGTTCCAACTCTTACACCAGCCTTCCCTCGATATCGTGTAGGGTATGATCATGGTTATTTCTATACCCATGCTTTGGACAGGTACACAATGAATGTGAAAAATATGCTACCTAATATGAGAACGGATGAACGATTCATAGATCGAATTGAGTCGGAAGGTTTAGAGATTAAGGATTTCAACAATTTAGCTCGCGTGGATTTGCAATTAGAAGCGATGATTGATCATGCTATAAATTATCTAAATGAACGTGGCGAGGAGATTGCTAGTGATAAAGTGTTCCTTTCCGGCTATTCGGCAGAAGGGAATTTCACAAACCGCTGGGCTGCTTTACACCCTGATAGAGTAAAAGCTGTGGCTTCTGGTGGGGTAAATAGTACGGCTATTATTCCTATGGAGGAATACAAAGGAGAAGAGCTGATTTACCCAATTGGTGTTGGAGACCTGGAGCAACTCATTGGTAAACCATTTGACCTTGAGGCTTACAATCGTGTAGCAAACTTTATGTATCAGGGTGAAGACGACAGAAACGATACGTATCAATACGGAGACACTTTTGGACCTGAGGAGAAACGTTTAATCAAGGAGCTGATGGGTGAAGAAATGTATCCAACAAGATGGGAAAACAACAAAGAATTATACTTCGAGTCCGGAGCAAACGGAGCATTCGGATTGTATTATGATACTGGACATGAGATTCCGGGGGATACTGTAAGTGATTTAATAGAGTTCTTTGAGAAAAATCGTGCTCCTGATGAACTGTGGCTTCCTTCTTCGTCAAGTTATGTGGAAGTTGATAAGGAAATTTCTAATTAGGGGATTTTGGTGAGAAGCATGGGGTGGGCCTCATGCTTCTTTTTAGTTTAATTTTGATTTGAGGGTGTCGAAGATGTTAATTTCTTTAATTGTATAAGCCCCATCTTTGTAAGTAATGGTGTAGGTTTTCGAGCGCTCATAATGGTAAAAGGTGAGTGATTTTTCTGCATGCAAGAAGGGCTTAGAAGATTCGATCTTCTAAGCCTTTCTTTGCTTAACTGCTATGTTAATTTCCAATTATGCTAATTCGTTTTTCGGAAGGGGAGCATTATTGTTTTTCAGCTTTTTAGCTTCTTCTAGCCAATAAGAATAATTGACCACAGTACTAGCATAGCCACCTTTTATATAGTTTTCCATAATCTCAATGGAAACATTTTCAGGTAAAGAAAAGTCTCCAAATTCTCGTAAATCCTTGTATTTCAAATACACCAGCTTTTTAGTAACCGGAAGATCTGGAACTTCCTCTAAACGGTATAACCTAGAGATAATTTCTGGAATTTCAATCCTCTCAACCAAATTAAAATCCGCATTTTTTTGTTGTAAGGAAATAATCCCTATTCGATTTCCAATCTTGTAACACATACTTAAGAGCTCAAGAAAAAACTTTTTCTCTTTATCAATTAATGCGTTAATCTTGGGATGGTTATTCTCTGCAATTTTATAAAGACCTTCCATATGAGATATGCTATTTCCCGTTAGCTCCGGGCAGATGTTATCTAATTCAATGTTTTCTGTTGAAACTACAGAATCTCTATTGTTTTCAATGTAGTCATTTAACGAAACCGTATGTTTATGCGTATCCAATATCTCTTGAAGTTCATCTTCTTTTTCTTCTGCAACAACTCCAGTGGTGGTGAGTTGTTCGATTTTCTTATAGTATTTTTTATGACGACCATCAAAAATAAACTCCGTTCTGTACCTATCATCAGTATTATCTTCCGAATGATACTCAATAAAGAATATTATTCGTTTTCTTTCTGTGGTTTTGGAAACTTCAAAATTCTCGTACTCCTCATGTGTGGTGACATAATTACCAGTCCCTTGTTGCTCGTAACCATAGTCGGTAACCGCCGACAGTGAAATTTTATCTAGCAACTCACCTTTTTTATCCGTAAACAATAGTTGCCTGTCAGTAAGAGATGTAAAACCTTTCCCGAATTTGGCATGGTAAGCCACGTTTAACAAATGCAAAGATTCTTCTTCCTTTAGTAGTTCGTGCACTTTCTTTTTAACATCTTTGTGTTGGATAATGTCTCGACCAACACCTAGATACCCACAGACCAGAAGCGATAAAAAACTAAATAAGGATGGGGATTCTAAGAGATACCCCAAAGAAATAAGAGCCAACGTACTAAACACAATTTGCCGAATACCACGATAAGCAAAAAACTCCATACTTCACTCTCCTTTATTCATAATAAATTATATAAATATATTCTAGGTGTTAAAATGTATGCTTTTGTTCTTTATATAGTACACACAAACCCCTCGAAATAACAAGAATATTATGTAAAATAAAGTTATCTTTTCCATTTGAAACTTCAATTCAACTCCATATCAAGATTCACTGTTAAAAGCACGGGACCGGTTCTGGTGCTACTCTCCACGCATTTTATAAGTTATATTCTTCACGTCTAATCCACTGATTGGTACCAAAAAAATACTCTGTAATTCCCCTCTTTTATTGAAATAATAGGTAAATTATAAAATTTAAATAGTTCAAAAGTCTGTCGGTTTTCAGGGTGTAATGTCATGATTTTTAGTCATCTTAATGAATCGAATGTCCCGGAATAAATTGTGGGTTGCTTAAAAAAGAACCACTTCCAAAAAGAGGGAATAGAACTGGCTACAGCGAAATAACTATATTGAGAAAAGGTTTACTTATACTATAAGAAGGAGGGGTTATTTTAGAAGGTACATATTTCATTGATTAACTAACTTAATTGGGAGGAAACAAATGAGAGTTTTAAATTTATTGCTAGGGGTCCTTTTTCTAGTCTTAGTAGGTTGTAATAATATGAATCCTGAAAGTGAAAAGGCAGGAACACAAAATAAAACAGAAAGTATTAAAGCTAAAGAATTAAGTGATGATACCCCCTCAACGACTAACCCTGTACTTGCCTCCAATGTGAAGTTGTATAAAGAAGTTCAAAAGGCTTTAACATTTTCAGATGATGATATAGAACCTCCTGAGGACTATATCACAGTGTTAGCATGGGAGTATGATCCCGCAGAAGAAGAACTCCAACAATACGAAGAGTATATAATAGATGAATATATCAGCGGTAGGTTCGACGACCATCTTAAAGACAGAGAGTATTTGCTTACTAACATATTTGTTGGGGAAGTGCTCTATACCCAATACAGAGATTTCGACGATGGCAAACGTAAAGACAGATTAGGAACAATCGGTGGGCAGTTCGCTTCAATCGCTAACAGTTTCTTTGGTGGGCACCCTCCCAATGGTGAAAATTATGAACATGAAATCAAAGAATTAAATTACCAATTTGGGAAATTAGACTTCAGTAATCAGCAAAGCGGCTCAATTGAAGCAAAGGATATAGTGGATCAACAAATGAAAAAACTTAAAACCTTTCGGGCTAACGAATTTGAGATTGAAGTTGCGCAGTTTTACATTACCGGTAAAGCCATACCGGAGATTCTAGAAATTAGAACAGAAAAAGTCCCTTTTCTTGAAGAGGCCCAGGTGCAGGTCTCTATTTATCAATATCAACCCGAAGTAAATGAGTGGAGAGTATCATTGGAAGAAATATTTACTGAAATGGAAGCTAAGCCATCTTTATTATCAAGCGGAAAAGTTATGGGTGACAAACGTGAACAGCTTGTAATTGGAAAGAATACTGGTAGTGGTGGATACTTAAGCTTTTTTGTTATTGGTAGTAAGGATAAAAGGAATATAGAAATGTTATTGGACTTATACGATAGTTCCTTTCATCAGGGGACTACTAGCTTTGCGGAAAATGAATTAGTCATCCGTGAAAACGATGAGTTATCTCAAGTTTATGTATGGGATAACAATGTATTTCGCCAGAAAAAAGTGATGGAAACTAAGAATGACTTGATTATAGGTGAATGGAGCAGAGGTGAAGGGAAGAATGGAGTGTATGTTTTTAAAAGTAATGGAAAGGTTGAATTCAATAGCGATCTTACTCAGTTTGTTGGCTCCTATACTCAAACAGGAGATGAAATCATTATGACTTTACCTGATAATAGTAAACTTGTAGCTAAAATAAATGGTGAGTATTTGAGTATATATAGTGGAAGTGGAAATGGGGAAGGTCTTCAATTTGTTAAAATTGGGGCAGGTGATTGAAATCAATGAGGTATGAATGTGGGGGAGCACGTGAACGTACTGACGGGAACCGGTAAAGTTAAGATTTAGTACTCTGCTAGGTGTAACCGTTTATTCTTAAGAAAGGTTACATACAATTTTCTTCCGGAGGGAAAGGGGGACAGGTTCCTCGTCCCGCGGGACAATGAACCTGTCCCCCATGTCCCGTCCCTCATCAACTAAAACCCCAGGGGAAATCCCCTGGGGTTTAAAAATGTTCACACATATCAGATTCAATTATTTCACCGTTACATCATTCAGCATATAAATACCTGCAGGATGCATCCAGAATCCTTTCACATCTTTACCGACTGCTACAAGATCCTCATCGTTACGTAGGAAGATCATTGGTGCGTCTTCCATTTCGATTTCCTGAGCTTCGTCGTAGATCTCTTGACGTTTCTCTGTGTCTGTTTCTTCACGGCCTTTATCAATTAATTCATCCACGCGCTCATTAGAGTAGAAGGAGCGGTTTCCTGGTGTACCTTTTGCTTCAGAGTGGAAGAGGAAGTACTGGTTGTAATCCGCATCCCCTGTCATGTTTGACCAGCCTAGAACGAACATGTCGTGCTCGCCTTTTGCTGTTGCGTCTAGGTAAGCGCCCCATTCCATTACTTTGATTTCTACGTCGATGCCGACGCCTTTGAGCTGAGACTGAACGACTTCTGCTACGTCAACACGAGCTTTGTTATCGTTGGTCCATATGGATGTCTTGAAGCCGTCTTCGTAGCCAGCTTCTTTCAGTAGTTTCTTCGCTTTTTCTACATCGTAGCCCCATCCTTCAAGCTCTTCGTTGTGACCCCAAACTCCAGGCCCCATAGGTGCTGTTGCTTCAGTACCCACGTTGTTATATACACCGCTTAGGATCGCGTCTGTATCTACAGCAAGGTTAATGGCTTGGCGTACTTTTTTGTTATCAAACGGTTCTTTTTGAAGGTTGAAGCCAAGGTAATCAATACCTAGCCCTTCACTACGGTTTAATTCCATTTCCTGATTTTGTTCAACGCGATCTACTTGGTTAACCGGTACTGGGTTAGCAAGGTGAGCTTGTCCCGTTTCCACCATAGCGATACGTGTAGAATCTTCAGGAATGACCTTGAATACTACACTGTCTACTTTGGCTTGATCGCCCCAGTAGTTTTCGTTCTTCGTTAACTTGATCTCAGAACCTGGTGTCCAGCTATCAAATTTGAATGGTCCTGTACCGACTGGGTTTTGACCCAGGTCTTGACCGTATTCTTCAATCGCTTTTGGACTAATGATTCCGCCTGAATAGTGTGCAAGATTAGAGAGTAACGGTGCGAAAGGGTACTCTGTTTTCAGTTGTACAGTGTAATCATCAACCACTTTAATTTCTGTGATCATTTCAAACAGCTTCTTACGAGGTGAAGCCGTTTCAGGATCTAAAATACGCTCGAACGTCTTCTTTACAGCATCTGCTTTGAATTCCGTACCGTCGTGGAATTTCACTCCTTCGCGAAGCTTGAATTCCCATGTTGTGTCATCTAGTTGTTCCCATTCTGTTGCTAGAGCGGGTTGTACTTCCATGTTCTTATCTTGTTTAACTAGACCTTCATAGATTTTACCGTGATATACGTTAGCAGAAGGGATGTCTGTCCCTTGGTGAGGGTCAAGTTTTGTAGCGTCAGATAGTACGGCTAAAACAAGTTCTCCGCCTTTTTCGCCTTTTTCATCAGAACCCTCATCTGATGATTCACCACTTGCTGAGCTAGAAGGTTCGCTCGCGCAGCCTGCTAGGGCAAACATGATTGTAAGCAGTCCGGCGAATAATAATGCGCTAAATTTCTTTCTTGTCATGGGTCATCTCTCCCTTATGAATAGTACTTGTTAAACCGGAATAACGATTAGATCTTTCGTTGCTTGGGTTAGGTTGTTGTGACCTTTCTCTGTAATCACAACTAAATCCTCAATTCGGACGCCTCCGAACCCTTTTAAGTAAATACCTGGCTCAACGGTGATGACCATACCTGGTTGCAGCACGGTGTCATCTGTAGCCCTCATTACAGGTTTCTCATGTAAAGCAAGTCCAATAGAATGCCCTAAACTGTGTCCGAAATGTTCTCCATAACCGTATGATTCAATAATGCCTCGTCCAATTTGATCAATCTCTGAACAAGTTCTTCCTGGGCCAATTGCTTCTAATGATGCTTCCTGAGTCTCTCGTACAATGGAATAAATATCCTTCTGTTTATCAGATGGTTCACCTAGCACGACGGTACGTGTGAAATCAGAGTAGTACCCGTTAACACGCGCCCCGATGTCCATTTTCACAAAGTCTCCCTTTTGGATGACGCGGTCTGTAGCTTGACCGTGAGGGAGGGAGGACCGTTCACCTGAGGCAATGACGTGATTCGTCTTAATGCTTTCTGCCCCTGCCTTCCTCATGAACGTCTCTAGTTCTAATCCGATCTCTTTTTCCGTGATCCCGGGTTGAATGAAGGTCGTTATGTGATCAAATGCTTTGTCACAAATTTCGATAGCCTTATGGAGTGAGTGGATTTCACTTTCATCTTTAATCATGCGTATGTCATTCAACTCGTCATCGAAACCTTGAAACGAAACTTCCGGTAACCGTTTCGTTACCTCTAAGTATGATTGAGTAGGGAGGGTTACGAGCTCAATACCTACATTTGAACAAGAATGCTTATTCAAGAGCCGAGCGACTTCTTCTACCTCTTTTCGTTTGTGATCCACAATCGTAAACGAAGGAGCCTCATCATGAGCTTGGTCAACATACCTGAAGTCTGTTAATAGAATCGTTTCTTCCTCTGTAATAAAAAGGGAACCACTCGAACCTTTGAATTGAGAGAAGTAGAATCGGTTCTCAGGAGATGTTAACCAGACAGCTGAGACTCCTGTTTCCTTCATCTTTTGTCGAAGTGCTTGAATTCGAATATTGTCCACGTTTGGTTTCACCACCTTTTGTTTAATCTATTTGCCTAGCTATTCTACCGGGCTAGACGCTTTTCTTAATAACTTGAAACAATTATATGAAAATTATGAATACTATGTTTCTGTTATTTTGACTCAAGTTTTTGTTTTCTTTACGAAATATTTGAAATAAAACAAATCTTATCTATTTTCTGATAATTTTAGATACAACATAAAAAAACGAGGAGGGGACAGGATGAGTCAGCCAGTGGTACAGGTTGAGGAGCAGGGGCCTCATACGAGTTCTCAAAAGAAAAAATCATCCAAATTGGGGCGATGGCTCCAGGTTTACAAACAATTAAAGAAAAACAAAATGGCAGTAGTAGGAGCTTGGATCATTGGTTTTTACTTTCTGGTAGCCATACTGGCGCCGTGGATTGCACCTTATGATCCTTTAAAGATTGATCTCGTCAACAAATTACAAGGCCCATCATTGGATCATTGGATGGGAACAGATGATAAGGGACGAGATGTATTGAGTCGTCTCATTTATGGTTCCCAGTTATCTCTAGCCGTCGGAAGTGTTTCCGTATTAATAGGTGCATTCTTCGGGATTACGCTCGGCTTAATCGCAGGTTACTATGGAAAGTGGATAGACACCGTTATTATGCGCTTTATTGATATTTTGCTAGCTTTCCCTGGTATTTTACTAGCTTTAGCCATTATATCTGCCTTGGGCCCAAGCTTGATTAACGTCATGATTGCAGTTGGTATATTCTCTGTTCCTACGTTTGCAAGGATTGTACGGGGTTCGATGTTAGGTGAGAAGAAGAAAGAGTATGTCGATGCTATCAGGGCGCTAGGGGCGTCAGACTTCCATATTATTGTGGTTCATATTCTACCGAACATATTCTCACCGATTATTGTACAAGGAACTCTTCGTTTGGCCACAGCGATCTTAACAGCAGCAGGTTTATCCTTCTTAGGCATGGGAGCACAACCTCCTTCACCTGAGTGGGGAGCAATGCTAAGTGACGGACGTAACTTCTTATGGTCTGCCCCACACATTGCTACGTTCCCTGGATTGGCCATTGCTCTCATTGTATTAGGACTAAACCTCTTTGGCGATGGTCTGCGCGACGCATTAGACCCTCGTAGTAAAAAATAAATTTAAAGGAGTGAGCTACATGTTTGTGTTTATCATACGGAGATTGATGCAGATGATTCCCGTCGTTTTAGGTGTAATATTGGTCGTCTTTTTAATTATGCAAATGGTACCCGGTGACCCAGCAGTATTGCTTGCAGGAGAGAGTGCATCGAAAGAACAAGTAGCTCAGCTACGAGAACAACTAGGGTTAAACAAACCATTGCTTATTCAATATGTAGATTATGTGAAGGATGTTGCGACAGGGGATCTAGGGACGTCCGTTCGCTCGGGCCGCCCAGTAGCGGAGGAAATCTTCACACGGTTACCGGTTACAGTTGAACTAGCTTTCTGGAGTATTCTTGTGACAACAGTACTTGGTTTAATAGCTGGAATTATCTCAGCAACAAAACAGTACTCCATATCAGACGTTTCCATAATGGTCGTAGCTCTATTAGGTGTATCCCTGCCGAACTTTTGGCTTGGGTTAATGTTAATTCTTGCTTTTGCCGTTAATTTTCAAATCTTCCCTGTATCTGGTTGGGGGAGTTTCATGCACGTCGTGTTACCAGCCATCACACTAGGTACAGCAGGAGCTGCTATTGTTGCTCGAATGACGCGCTCAAGTATGCTCGAGGTCATAAGTCAGGATTATATCCGTACAGCTAAAGCAAAAGGTGTTAAAGAGACCTACATTGTGTACAAGCATGCGTTGAAAAATGCGTTGATTCCAGTCATTACAGTTGTTGGGCTTCAGTTCGGGGCATTACTTGGCGGAACGGTCTTAACCGAAACCGTATTTGCGATTAATGGTTTAGGTCGCTTGATCATCGATGCGATCCGAATGAGAGACCTACCGGTAGTACAAGGCTCGATTCTCGTTGTATCCATTATTTTCGTTATTGTGAACATGTTCGTTGATATTGCCTACCGACTACTAAATAAACGCGTGGATCTAAACTAGAGAGGTGTGGTGACATGAGTAACAATCAAGAAACGATCCTGGATGTGAAAGATCTAAAGACCTACTTTTATGTCGATGACGAAGAAGTGCCCGCTGTTGATGGGGTTGACTTTACTATTAATAAAGGGGAAACCTTAGGGATTGTAGGAGAATCAGGGTGCGGGAAAAGTATAACGTCTCTCTCCGTGATGCAACTCGTTCCGAGCCCTCCAGGTAAAATTGTCGGAGGAGAAATCAATTTTAAAGGAGAAAATCTCCTTTCGAAAACGGAAGGTCAGATGAGAAAGATTCGCGGAAATGAAATCTCGATGATTTTCCAAGAGCCAATGACCTCTTTAAATCCCGTTTATTCAGTTGGGGAACAAATTGCTGAAGCGATTCGAATTCACCAGAAAAAGGGACGGAAAGAAGCATTCGAACAGGCGGTGAAAATGTTAGAACTTGTGGGCATCCCTTCCCCTGAAAAGCGTGCAAAGCAAGAGCCACACCAGTTAAGTGGTGGAATGAGACAACGTGTGGTGATTGCCATGGCGTTAGCATGTAACCCAGAACTATTAATTGCGGATGAACCAACAACAGCTCTAGATGTGACGATTCAAGCGCAAATTCTTGATTTATTAAAAGATCTGCAGCGAGAGTTTAATTCTGCCATCATGTTTATCACACACGATCTAGGAGTAGTAGCTGATACGTGCGATAAAGTGGTCGTTATGTACGCGGGTAAGGTTGTCGAGCATACGGACGTTGATTCCCTTTTTGAATCGCCAAAACATCCTTATACAAAAGGGTTATTAAAATCCATTCCTCGTATCGATGAAGATCAGGACGAGCTCGAAGCGATTGATGGAACTGTGCCAAGTCCAACGAAACGACCAACCGGATGTACCTTTGCACCGCGTTGTCCATTTGCTCAGGATATTTGCCATCAACAGCTTCCTGAACTAAAGGATGTGGATGGATCGAAAGCCAGGTGCTGGATCTACAGTGATCAATGGCAGGGCGAAAACCCGATGGAGGAGAAAGGAGAGATGGCGCATGCCGGGAACTGAGACAAAGCAACCCTTATTAGATGTTCGGAACCTAAAGCAATATTTTGATATTAAAGGGGGCGTCTTAGGTCGAACAGTTAATCATGTCAAAGCTGTCGATGGCATTGACTTTCAAATTTATGAGGGCGAAACGGTAAGTATTGTAGGCGAGTCTGGTTGCGGGAAGTCAACAACAGGTCGTGCCATCCTTCGTCTAGATAACCCTACATCAGGAGAAATTGAGTTTAATGGTCAAGACCTAGCAAGCTTAAGCAAAAGACAAATGCGCGATGTGCGAAAAGACTTACAGGTCATTTTCCAAGACCCTTTCGCTTCATTAAATCCAAGACAAACGGTTGGCCGGATTGTTGAAGAAGGGATGAGCATCTTAAATTCAGTCCCTAAGAAGGATCGAAAAAAGCGAACAGTAGAGCTGTTAGAACAAGTAGGATTAAATGCAGATGTCGTGAATCGTTACCCGCATGAATTCAGTGGAGGGCAGCGCCAACGTATTGGAATTGCACGGGCGCTTGCGATTAATCCAAAATTGATCGTTTGTGATGAAGCTGTTTCGGCTTTAGATGTGTCCGTTCAAGCACAAGTGTTAAATCTGTTGAAAAAGCTACAACGAGAGTATAACCTCACCTTTCTCTTTATCTCGCATGACCTGGGTGTGGTTCGTCACATTTCGGATCGAATCATTGTAATGTATCTTGGGAAAATCGTTGAGGTAGGGGATAAGAAGTCGGTGTTTGAGAATCCGCAGCATCCTTATACGAAGGCACTGCTTTCGGCAATTCCAGAACCAACTCGCAGGAAGCAAAAGGAGCGCGTCGTTCTAAAAGGCGATGTACCGTCGCCCATTTCACCACCTTCTGGCTGCCGATTCCATACTCGTTGCCCATTAGCACAAGAATCTTGCAAAACCAAAGAACCAGAGTTGCGCCAAGCAGAAGACGGGCATATGTATGCGTGTGATGTGGTGTAGTCTAGTTATGCGAAGTCGGAAGAAACCTTCTAGGAAGTGTATTCTTTCGGCTTTTTCTATAGGTATTACGATCCTAGAGAATTGGATTTGTAATGAAAGATCTGAAAAATCAAATATATAAGAACACATCACTGCGTAAAAGTGTTAAAGTGTATAGAAAGCAAATCAATAAAGTGGGTGGTAGCGGCTTGATTACTCTTAGCTTTTTCACAACGATGATTGTGTTTTCGATTATTGCTCCGATCGCTGCGGCAATTACGTTGTTTATGATCTTAGCTTTTGAACGAGAACTGGATTTCTTGAAGAGTCAGAACGTTCAAGTCCAGCTTGAAAAAGAACTGCAATATAGTGAATATATGCAGTTAAATCAGCAAATTCAACCCCATTTCTTGTTCAATACCATGAATTTACTCTTAGGGCTTGCAAGGTTAAGGCGAATCGATCAGCTGATTGAAGTGATGGAGCATTTCTCGAAGTTTCTTCAATTCAAATATCATATTAAGGATCATTTAATACCATTTTCTACCGAGTTGTCCTACACACAACATTACTTAGAAATTCAGAAATCACGGTTCAGAGATCGGCTCCGTGTTGAGGAGGATGTCCGTAATACAGATCAGCATGTCCCTCCTTATTTACTTCAAACGTTAGTGGAGAATGCGTTTAAGCACGGACTCGAAAAGAAAACAGGGGAAGCGGTTCTTATCATTCGTTTCCGGGAGAACGATGGATTCGTTACCTTAGAAGTCATCGATAACGCTGTTGGACTGAAAGAGTCGAGTGAACAAAATAAGGATTCCAAAAGTGGCCACGGGCTTGATAACATTAAGCGGAGACTCCACCTTTTGTTTGATGAGCGTGCTGAAGTCCGTCTTGAACCGATTGGTAGTGGAGGAGTTAGGGCCATTGCAACATGGCGGACTGATTCCTCAGGAGTTTAAAAATTGCAGTGGATGGGGGTGTAAAACATGAATGTCTTACTTGTGGATGATGAACCGATGATGTTGGAACAATTGAAAATGATGATTGAGCCGCAGTGTCCCTTGTGGAATTTGTATCCGGCAGCGGATGGCAGTCAAGCCATGCATCTTAGTGAAGAAAAGAATTTTCAACTGGCATTCCTAGATATTGAAATGCCAGGGAGGTCGGGGCTTGAGCTTGCGGAAGACCTTAAGAAAAAGTTTCCAAACATTGAGATTGTCATGATTACAGCTCATCAGGATTTTGAATATGCGAAGCAGTCCATAAAAGTAGGGGTGGCTGAGTACCTAACCAAACCCCTAATCGAAAGTGAATTACGTGAAGTTGTGAAGCGATTTGCAAACGATGTGGACTTTATGGAGTATT
Source organism: Pontibacillus sp. HN14 (assembly GCF_021129245.1). Lineage (NCBI taxonomy): Bacteria > Bacillati > Bacillota > Bacilli > Caryophanales > Bacillaceae > Pontibacillus > Pontibacillus sp. HN14. Next base: position 269,854 of record NZ_JAJOLR010000002.1, read on the forward strand.
CACAACTTGTAATTAGCGCTTTACACATTGTTCATGAAGAATACGATGAAGCTTTGAACCTACCTAATGTGGCAAATAAAATTCACGTAAATCCATCCTACTTAAGTCGCCGATTTAGTGATGAAGTTGGACAATCTTTTTCTGAGTATGTAACGAACTATCGGGTAGACATGGCTAAGACTTTACTCAAGGCGAACAAAGATAAAAGTATCTCAGATATTGCTGAACAAGTAGGGTTTAATCGACTCCATTATTTCAGCACGACGTTTAAAAAGAAGCTAGGGGTATCTCCTAAAGAGTATCGAGAAAGGAGTGATTAACGGGTGAGTAGTGTAACACCACCTAAATCCAGCCTTGGTATTGGCGTGACGACGGTATATTTGTTAGAGCGCTGGCTGACTCCGTTCGCTTTATTTGTGGGAGCTGAAGCATCTTTACGATACGGTGTCTTGGCAGGCTTTGGGTTTGCTTTAATTGGCTTTCTTGTATTTATGAGCTTTTCAGTAGTACTTCTAGGTATTCAAAAAAGGATGCCTGAGGTCACATCAATGTCAGACTGGCTTGGTAGAAAGCTGACGGGCTCTGCTCAAACCTACTTTCAATACATTTTAAAATTATTATATTCACTAGATATTTTTATCGTAGGTGTCGGCGGAGGCATGCTCTGGTACGCAGGATTTCAGATTCCTATGGTGATGGGGACAGGCTTATCGCTTCTCGTATTATGGCTAATCTACTTGATAATCGGCAAAAAAAAGTGGGCTCGTAAATACCGCATTTATATATTAGGTTCTTTCTTCGCCTTACTGGTTTTTGCACTTGTTTATCCTTTTTTAGTCAGCCCGCTTCAAGCGATCTATGATGGGATGCGGTTATATCATCCATACTTGTTTGTCATACAAGAAAGAGAGCTGTTGGTCTATACAACGGCTACCTTTGCTATATTAATGGGGAGAATTATCATCTCTCCTTCGGCTTGGAAGCTAGCAGAAAGTCATAGCAAAATGAAAGTTAGGTCAACCTTTCTGTTAGCTGGAGCTGTATGGGCGACATTACCTATAGCCTTTTCCACTCTTTTATACCCCGTCATTGCTCAAGGGATAATGGGGGAAGTGGAGGAAGTTTTCTATAGGGCATTCCAATCCATCCCCTCCCCGGCTGTAAAGTATATTCTGCTTGTACTAATTGGGATTATTCTCATGAGAGCAGGGAAGCAGGTTATTAAATCTTTAAAATTGCAGCAGAGCGGAACTTCATCAGGTGAACGTTTTATATATGGCTTTGTCATTCTCATTGCATTTATAGGGTATTCGATCTTTCAGCCAACCCTTCTTGAGCTGTTTTTCTTAGTGGGGATCTTTTATGCTTCTCTCTTAATGCCGGTGATTATCATGATGTTCACTTCCGTTACAGTGGGGTGGATCCTTCCCATTATCTTTTTCATTAGCAGTATAACCGGCATGGTTGCCTACGTAGCAGAAGGTCACTTTAATGCTATAGGGGTCTCAGTATCCTTGTCTTCTTTGCTATTTATAATCTATTGGATCTATCGAACGATTTATCAACACCAGTCAAAAATTTGAGGCTGGTGTTTTTTATTTTTATAAAATCTTTACTTAAGTTTGTTGTATCTTGATGAATTGTCTAAATATATAGAAAATTCTTTCATGTCTCCACTATAATAAAAAGAAATTACATAGGACAAAAATGGATCAAACTCTATCTCATACAAAGGTGGTTGTATTATGAATCAAGATTTTAATTCCTATCCATATGCATCTCAGCGAATGACAACAGTTGCTCAAAACGGCATGGTCGCTACGTCTCAACCATTAGCCGCACAAGCTGGATTAGATATTATGAAGCAGGGTGGAAATGCAATTGATGCTGCCATTGCTACGGCTGCTTGTTTAACCGTTGTGGAGCCGACATCAAACGGGATCGGTGGCGATAACTTTGCCCTTGTATGGACAAAAGGTGAACTGCATGGACTAAATGCCAGTGGACCTTCTCCTAAAGACATTTCAATTGATGCAGTGAAAGAGAAAGGTCATGACGAAATCCCGGCATTCGGCTGGGTTCCTGTAACCGTACCTGGTGTTCCTGCAGGATGGGCAGAGCTATCAAAGAAATTTGGTAAGTTACCATTTAAAGAAGTTCTCAAGCCTGCAATCGATTATGCTGAAGGCGGGTATCCAATCTCACCAGTACTCGGGAAGTTCTGGAAGCGTGCTTATGAAAAGTTTAGCAATACATTAACGGATGATGAATTTAACGCTTGGTTCGAAACATTTGCTCCAAATGGAAAAGCTCCTGAAATTGGGGAAGTTTGGCGTTCACCGGGACATGCAGAAACGCTTCGTTCCATTGCAGACACTCATGCTGAGAGTTTTTATAGAGGAGAACTGGCAGAGAAAATCGATGCTTTCTCCAAAAAATACGATGGTTTCCTCTCAAAGGAAGATTTAGCAGCGTATCAACCAGAATGGGTGAAGCCTATTCATACGAACTATCGTGGTTATGATGTTTGGGAGATTCCACCAAATGGTCAAGGTCTAGCGGCTCTCATGGCATTAAATACATTAAAGGGTTATGAATTCCCTGAGAAAGAATCTACAGAATCTTACCACAAAATGTTTGAAGCGATGAAACTTGCCTTTGTAGATGCCCAAAAGTACATTACGGAAGAGAAGCACATGTCTGCTGATGTAGAAGGACTCCTTTCAGAGGCATATGCCGATGAGCGACGCGCCCTTATTGGGGATGAAGCACTCACGCCTGAACCAGGCACTCCTCCAAAAGGGGGAACTGTTTATCTGGCTACAGCAGACCATGAAGGAAATATGGTGTCGTTTATTCAGAGTAATTATATGGGCTTCGGCTCTGGACTTGTGGTACCAGGCACGGGGATTGCTCTTCAAAACCGGGGGCATAATTTTTCACTTGATCCGGATCATGATAATTCCCTTGAAGGTGGCAAGAGGACTTTTCACACGATTATTCCAGGTTTCTTAACAAAGAATGATCAGCCAGTTGGCCCGTTTGGTGTAATGGGAGGGTTTATGCAACCACAAGGGCACGTTCAGGTGGTCATGAATACAGTGGACTTTCATTTGAACCCACAAGCTGCGCTAGATGCACCGCGCTGGCAATGGATGGGGGGCAAGACTGTAACGGTTGAACCACAGTTCCCGAACCATATTGCGCAAAGCTTGGCGAGAAAAGGGCATGACATAAAGGTCACATTAGACGGCTCAGGGTTTGGTCGTGGCCAGATTATATGGCGTGACCCTGACACAGGCGTGTTGTTTGGTGGAACAGAGGCACGTACAGATGGGGCAATTGCTGCCTGGTAGTTGGTAAAAGGGGCGCGTGCTGCCCCTTTTTCATTTTCTGCTTAAAAAATGAATTTAAAGGATTAAAGTATGAGAAAGGACAGGGTCGGTGTGAAAGCATTACATATCTTTCTAGCTTTTTTCAGAGTTGGCATACTTGGTTATGGAGGAGGACCTGCCTCCATTCCATTAGTTCACAAAGAAGTGGTTGAGAAGTATAAGTGGATGAACGATGATGAGTTCTCTGATGTATTAGCTCTAGCGAACACGTTACCTGGGCCGATTGCGACGAAGATGGCTGGCTATATTGGATACCGGGTTCAGGGGTTATTTGGTGTGTTGAATGCAGTGTTGGCTACGATCGTGCCAACCATTATCCTCATGATTGTGTTATTGACCTCACTTGCATCTTTAAAAGATCAACCTTGGGTACAAGGAATGACTCAAGCGGTTGTGCCTGTCGTTGGTGTCATGCTAGGAGTATTAACATGGCAATTTGTGAAGAAATCCAAAGATGGATTAGGGTGGACACCGACAATCCTCCTGGCTCTTGTAACAGGAGTGTTCATGGAAGTCCTTAATGTTCATCCTGGCATTATTATTGCTATTTTACTTATGGCAGCTTTCCTAAAGAAAGACAAAACCTCTTCAAAATCTAAGCAACAGGAAGGGGTATCCTCATGATCCTATGGAAAATCTTTTTAGCCTTTTTTATACCAGGTATATTAGGTTACGGTGGTGGGCCTGCTTCCATTCCGCTAGTGGAAAACGAGGTCGTGAAGCGGTATGGGTGGTTAACGGTAAATGAATTTAGTGAGGTCTTGGCTATGGGAAATGCCCTGCCTGGTCCTATTGCAACAAAGATGGCTGGCTATATTGGGTTCCAAGAAGCAGGAGTAGCAGGGGCTACTGTAGGAATTTTTGCAACTGTGGCCCCTTCTTTGATTTTAATGATTGCTCTCTTAAGTATTCTATATAAATACAAAGATTCTCCAAAGGTCAAGAGAATGACGATGTACATTCGCCCGACGATTGCCGTTTTGCTAGGTTTAATAGCCTTTCGATTTTTCCTGAGTTCTTACGAAGGAGGAGGTGTCTGGAACACTGCATTTTTAGTGATTGTCAGTTTTCTCTTGTTAGAAAGGTGGAAAGTCCATCCTGCGTTTGTTATTGCAGGGGCACTCGGGTATGGGGCGCTGTTTATGGCATGACTTTTTGGGATGAGGTGTTGTGTGGGATGGGGGGACAGGTTCCTCGGCCCGCGGGACTATGAACCTGACCCCTTGTCCCGTTTTTAGGGAGCACAGAAACGATTGTGCTTCCTTTTTTTGTAGTGGATTTTTTCCAGTTTGAATAAAGCGCGAGGACCGTCATCTCGCTTTCTCGGTTTTCATACAGGAGTGGCTGTGATATGCTTTTGGTGGTTTCCCTTTATTTGTTAATTAGTAAAGGGTCTTTTAAGTGGAATATGATAAAGAACGGGGAGAGGAGGAACGCGGATGTTAGGAAAAGGGAAGAGCACGGCAGGGAAAGTGCTTGCTTATGTAGGATTGTGGGTTTTTGCAGCTGGATTTGTATTTAGTGAGTTTGTAGGGCTCGAAGGTACGCCAGCATTGCTACAGACGTTATCGATCCCGGTATTGATTTTAGGAATGGTGATGGTGGTATCCTCTAATTTCTTTAGAATAAGGCATTGAAATGAACAGATTAGATTTTCCTATTCAACTAAAGAGTATTTGACTTCAGTGAAAGCACAGGGGCGGAGCCCGTGCTTCTTTTTTTGTTTAAAGGAAGCGCTTGAACAGTCTCTGCTCTTTTTATTTCAAAAGAACTATTTCGGTGGGATGGGGGAGAATGTACCTGTCCCTCATGTCCGGTTATTATAATTTTTAATTAAATTTACAATAAACAGAACTAAATATCCATTATTTCCTTATTTTAATAGGTTTTAATCCCTCGATCTAAACTATTAAAAATTTAATTGAAAAGGACTTAAAGACTATTATATAATGTCTATTATGTGAGAAATTTACTGTACTTCTACTATTATACTTATTGAAAGGAGGAGAAGACCATGAATCAGTTTAATGAAGTACGAAAAGCCTTAAATGGTTGGTTCTCAAGCATTCCTTGGATGAATGCCATTATGCCCTATTCTTTATATATTGCATTTGGAGCGCTTGGGGTTGATTTTATTGATCGGTTTACGAACGTTGTCTTCCATGAATATTTTTTGATTTTAAATGTCTTGGATACAATTGCTTATTGGGGGATTTTTGTAGGAGCCCTATTGTTACTTGTTAGCCCTCATGTGAAATATGTACCCTATCTGTTCTTTGGGAAGATGTTGGTTATCTTGTTTCCGTTTAGTAACTTTTATATCACTACGCTTATATCAGCCGCTGTGTACGCCTACCTGGGTTACCTATCCTTTACATTCTCAGCACTAGAAACTGATGAAGTCACCCAAGCATCTTAGATGAGGTGACTTTTTTATGGGCTTTTATCGTTTTACCAAGCTTAAATAAAAGAAGGATTAGAACCACTTCTATATCCTACGCCTTTTTAATAGCTATATTTTACATTTACATAATTGGAGGATTTCGATGCGTAGAATAATCATACTATTTTCCTTTGTTCTGCTCTTCTTAACAGGGTGTGGAACACTAGAAGTTGAATTAGAGAAAGACGGGTCAGGGACAGCCATTTTCACTATGCCCCTAGATGAAGTGTCTTATAGCGAAGAAGCGCTCATGGAAGAGATTCAATCAGGTGTTGAGCAAGCCAACGAAAGAGCAGGTGAAAACGTATTAGAATCGAAGGGGATGAAGACAAAAGACGACAAGATGATCGCCAAATTTGAGTTCGATCATATAAGTGCTTTACACCCGGATTCATTACTCGTTTCGTTCTCTGATATGGCGAGATACAACCCTTATCAAATGGAACGTTTGTCACCAGTTGATGAAGAAGAAGAATTTGATCACGAGGCAGAAGCTATTCAAGATCTACCTGTGTATTATTTCACGGAGCTTAACCCTTCTGTAGAAACCACCTTAGAGCTTCCGGGTGAAGTGAAGTACGTCTCACACGGCGTTTCTCTTGTGGAGGGTGAGAAAGATAAAGTGACCTTACAGAACAGCAGTGGTTATATTGTATATGAACCCTCTTCCTTTTCTCTCATTGGTATACTTATCATCTTACTCGTTGTTGCTGGTGCAGGTGGATGGTTCTTCATGACTAGAAAGAGAGAGAAGCAACAAAGTGTTTGGGAAGGGAGAGACGTATCCTAATGAAACAAAAAATAATTCTAGCCTTATCCCTTTCTTCATCTTTGACCCTCGCAGCGTGTTCATCTGATCAGGCTTACGGGAAGCTAATGAGTCAAGCAGATCAGGCGATGGCCAACTCTGAAGTTGATCAAGCAATCGAAGCCTATAAGGAAGTACTAGAGATGGATAGTGAGGATTTAGCATACGGGGAAAGTCGTCACATCATCGTTGAGGATCTCTTACAAGATGCAACACAATTTCAAGCAGAAATGGAAGAGCTGCAGACTTCAACAGATGAGGTCAAGGAGCGTGTGAATAATGTAGAGTTCTCGCCTGACCACTTCCCTGAACTTTCATACGCCTATGATCAATTATCAGAAGCTCTCTATCAGGTAGATAACTATCCTAATACAAAAATGTATAAAGACCTCTCTGACCTGAAAGAATCATTTACCGAACAAATGAGTTCAAAGGTTGCGAAGCCGCTCCTGAAACAGACGAAGGAAGAGATCGACTTATTTGCATTTGACCAAGCCCGGGAATCTGTGAAAGAACTACGCGCAATAAACAGCCAATTCCCAGGGTTAGTAGCGGAGGAGAAATTAGAGGAGTATACGACTGCTATCGATAGTAAAGTGGAGCGCTTCATCGAGTTTCCTTCCAGGTACACAGAACGCAATGTGGTTCTGTTTGAATCAGAAGAGATGGGGAAGATCACTTTCTTAGGTGAAGGGATGAAAGATGGCGATCTAACAGCTATCTATAAATTCGAAGGTGGAAGTCGGTATATTGCTCATAATATAGACCTTGAATCAAGGTGGATCTTTGATAATGGGGATTATGTCCAGCGATCTGGATTAGATGTCATTCAGTATCCGGATTATGTGATTGGCTTCCAGGCCATTACGAACGACAGAGGAAAGGACCTCCATCGCTATGATTATCAAATGAAGCTTGATGCAGATGATGGAAACGATATCTATTTCACCAAGGAAGATGAATATACAACAGCGGAGCTTGGTGAGGATAAAGGAACAAATGTCACTAAAGCCTTGTTTAAAATGGAATCCAAGTACTTTAACATGAACTATCAACTTAGTGACGATGAAAAAGATATTGAAGTAAACGAGATGAAAGTAAAACCAAACAAAGTTACGATCAAAGGGAAGGTCACCCCGCATAAGGATGTCGACATAAACGAAGGTTTATACGTTTTCGTGCCATCGACTGATGAATCGGGAAGCGCCTATATAAACGAGAAATATTTTAGTGGAATTTCAAAAGAATTCTCCCTAGAATTTCCCTTAGAGGAAACCCTTAAAGAAGGGACATCCTACGTCCAGTTGCATCTATTTGGTACAATCGCGAACATTAGTTTAGAAGATGGCAAGGAACTGTCATCTGGTGAACAACCTTTATCTGAACAAATCACGTATAGGATATCTGACTATTATTATATGGATCGATATGACCGTTTCTTTACAGATGTTTCTGGGAATGTCTATTCCAATGCCATTACAGCACAGACGTCTGATCCTGATTTCGGAAATGATGAATCGCCGCATTTCTTATATAGGTTGAGTCAGAAATATAGTGAATTTAGTATGACTCTAGGGGTTGACCAAACGGAGACAGGTGGAGCCGAAGCTGTGAGTGAGGTTACGATATTGGCTGATGGGGACGTGCTTAAGAAAATGACTTTGACGAGTGGTCAAGAGTCTGTTCCTGTGAAGCTAAATGTAGACCATGTAAATGAACTTGAATTCAAGATCGATCAGGAAAAAGGAGAAGAGGGGTACCAGCGACTTATATTAGGTGATGGGACCCTGACATTACAATAAAGATGAGAAGTCCATTCCTTAAGCAAGAGGGAATGGACTTCTTTTATGGGAAATTATATTTCAGTGTCCTTGGATTCAAATGAATAAACTTTAGGGGCGAGCGGATGATAGGAATCCATCTTGTCCATTTCTTTAATGAGCCATTTTGATTGTTCTTTATCATAACGATAAATAATAGAATAATGGTCTTCAGTTAAGGTTGGCTCTTCTGTTTCATCTTCTTTGCTAATCACTTCATTATTCATAATGGATGCTTTAGCCATCACTTCATACTCGTCTTGCCCATTTTGGTATAAGTCAAAGCTATTTAAGTCATAAGACGTTTTAATGAGCTGCCCCTTCCAGGTCTGATTCTCATCCTTATAGGTTTCTAGTCGTTCCTTGTGTGTCAGGAATACATCTTGGCTACTATGTTTCAACTGGCTTGCATCGTTTGAAGTATAGCTCTTCACAACACTAGATGCATACTCATTTGTCACCTTCATCAACTCATGCTTTAATTCATCCGTTAAAGGAACAATGGGCAGGTCAATTATAGACTGTCCTTTAACTGTCACTTCATCACTCTTTACAGTTCCCCAAGGTAACGTGACCTCCGTATGAACTTTCTGAGAGCCGTTCCCTTGTACGGGGCCAAATTGTTGAGAATCCTTTACGAGTAAACGAGTGTCCTCATCGTTAATAAACACTTTGGCTTCTTCGTAATTAGAGTTCAATTCAATGAAATAGCCACTGAGGTTGAAGTTTGCCATCATTTTCTCTTCAGATGTGTTGAAAAGTTCAATCGTTTGTTGATCTTGAAGTGTTGCATACTCTGACGTCCACTCTGCTTCAACTGAATAAAGACCTGGCATGAATGGGCCGAAATCTTGTGAATAATTCTCAGAAGGTGTGTTGGCAACTTCTTTGTCATTCAACAGAATCTTCGTGTTGGCCAGATTAGCATGAACGGTAATATACTTCGGGCTCACTTGTAGTTTGAAAGTATCAATCACTACATATTTCTTGTCCCCTTTTACAAACGTGAAAGGAAGGTCCTTCCGAGGCTCTTTAGAGCTCGCTTTAGCGGCATTAGAAAGGGAGATCTGTTGATCTGTGAGATCTTCTAATCCTGAAATAAGATCATCCATATATGTAGGGTCGTGCTCTAAATAATCGAGGAAAACATTGATTTCTTGATCTCTAATCTTCAGGCGCTGGTCTTCGGACACAAGGAGGTCCTTAAGGGTTTCTTTATCTTCCTCAATAATAGCTTGTTCAAACTGCTCGATAGTAGCATCCTTGTTATATTTAGCTGCTGTGTATGTATACGTACCAAAGAGGACGGCGCCTACAAGAAGAACAGATGCCGTAATGAGGCTCCATTTCTTGGTTTGTTTCTTGAAGCGGGTCCATTTCTCTTGCCTTACGCGTTTCTTGTGCTCCTTGGCTAGACGTTTCGCCTCTTTCTTAGCAGATAATTCTCCTGTTGAGCGCAATTTGGATAAGTCATCCTTAACATCTTTTGCATGTTGGTATCGTTCCCTCATATCTGGTTTGACCAATAGTTGAACGATCTTACTTAATTCTTCTGGGACGTCTTTATTTAAGATATGCAATGGTTCTTGTGAAGAATACATATACTTTCCACCAGAGAGAAGGTAGTAGATCATAGCCCCTAATGAATAAAGGTCAGTGCGGTGATCGGTCTGAATGTTTTCAAATTGTTCAGGGGAGGCGAATCCATAAGTCCCCATTTGAACCGTATCCGCTTGCTTCCCGTCCTTATATTTACGAGCAATCCCAAAGTCGATTAGCTGGACATTATCGTTCTCATCAATCATGACATTAGAAGGCTTTAAATCTCTGTAAATGATGGGTGTTGGTTTGTGGCTGTGAAGGTAGTCTAATAGCTTGCATATTTGAATTCCGTACTTAATGACTTGATGGTAGGGCAATGAGAATCGTTCTTCAAACTTTTCCCCTAGCGTCTCTCCTTTTATGTAATCCATAACCAGGTAGGTTCTCCCGTCCTGGTCGGGTGGGTAATAGTCAATGATGTTAGGAAGGTTCGCATGTTCAAGGTCGACTAGCATTTTGGCCTCATCTACGAACTCTTGATAGTCCTCTTTCCTCATTAACGTTTCTTTGACCGCCCATTGTTTCCCGTCTAACTTTTGGTCCTCGGTCAGGTATACGGTTCCCATACCACCTTTACCAAGAATCGATAGAATCTTATACCGATCGAAGAGGATCTCCCCTTTGTCATGGCTTAGGTGATTGTGAGGGATGGGTGTATCGCTCTCTTCGCTAATGGCTTGACTATCTAGAAGCTCCGTTGAATCGGTATGTTCTTCATCCTCAAGCAGAATGGTAGGGTCCAAGGTGCCTTGATCTTCCTTGGATAATAAGGTGGTCTCATCATTTGATGAAGGACTTTCGTTTAGTAATGTTGTTTCTTCAAGTGGGGGGCAATGGTTGCATTCACCCTCATATAAGGGGTGACCGCACGTCTTGCAGCTTTTTTCCATAGAATCCTCTCCTGTTTGTTATTCCAAACGTATATTATATCACTTCAATTCATTGAATTTAATGTATGAAATGTATCTTTATCCAGTAAATTCATTTTATATAAGTATAGAATCCTATATACTATTCAAGGGTTTCAGTTAGACGAACCTATTACCTGCAAAAGGGGGAAGACGTTTTGAGTAAGAATTCAACAAGGTTTGCCATCATGCTAGCCTTCATTTCACTAGCGCTCATCGCAGTGGGCATAGCAGAGCTTACCGACCTAATCTAACGTTCGTATATTTGTATAAAGGAGACCATACATGAAGAATTCAATTTCAAGAAACACGAGGGGAAATAAGATCGTCTTCCTTTTAATGGGGGTTATTGGGCTGATTGGTATTGGATACTACTATTTTACTTCTGATCATCGTTCAGGCAGTCTTTATCTCTCTTTAGGTTTCTCTTTATTGTTAGTTGACCTTATTTATATTGGTTTTACATTATCGAAGCCTAATGAAGTGAACGAGCAATTAGACCATAATTATAGAGAGGAAGAGAACAAGAAGTACATAGCAGAAATAAGTGAGCCACTTGAATCCATATCCCGAAATGAAGAGGTGTATAGTGAGCCAGGGGAAAGTTCGGTCCGGCCTGCTTCTCCTCATGACGATCACCAACCGAAAGAAGATGCAACCATCTTGCTTGGAGGGGAAGAGCCTGAGAGAAACAAACCCCTTTCTATTCGATTTGTGAATGGTGAAATAGTCAAAGTGAACCAAGAGCGATTCCGGATTGGTCGGGATCCTGATGCTGTATCATACGTAGTAGAAGCGGTTGGCGTCTCCCGGATACATATGGAACTGATTCAGCTAAACGACGGGGGATATGGAATTCAAGATGTCCATTCGAGTAACGGAACAATCGTAAACGGCACCAAGATTGAGCCCCATCACATTTATAAAGTGAACGATCAGGATCACATCATGATTGGACGAGCAGCATTTTACATACAGTTGGGTGAAGATGTTGGATAATTTGGCATGGGAGATCGGATATGCCTCGAAAACAGGCCCCAAAAAAGTGAATGAAGACCGCTGCATGATCTTATATAAAAAGATTCGTGATCAAGGGCACATCATTCTCGCCCTTGTCGCAGACGGTATGGGCGGTCATGAATTAGGAGATCGTGCAAGTGAGATTGTTCTACGCCATGTGGAGAATTGGTGGGATACGAGTTCTGTAGTAAAGCCTGGCTCTTCTGTTGACTTTTCCAAAGTCTCCTACGAATTAGAAAGACTCTTTAAAGAAATCAACAACCATTTGAACATGATTCGCTATCATGAAGGCTTTAAGCTAGGCACAACGCTGTCTTTAGTGTTTATTCATCATCACAAGTACATCGTAAAGCATGTGGGAGATAGTCGTGTTTACCACATGACAGACGATGAGCGTCCTATAAGAAAGAAGCGAGCGGAAGCGAGGGTAGAAGGCCCGGGTTTCACATTGAACCAACTCACTGAAGACGATTCTTGGGTGTCTTATCAAATCAGGCAAGGAAACGTCAAAAGAGAAGAGGCGCTCCATCACCCGAAGCGCCATATTCTAATGCAGTGCTTGGGGATAGATGAAGAAGTGGAAGTTCATGAAACAAGGGGAGAATTCAAAGAGGGAGAGATGTTTGTGTTATGCAGTGATGGATTTTATTCATTGTATCCTCCGTCACAATTTCCATCATTACTCTTGTCACAATCCGGGACGCTTAAAGAATTTGTACCTAGTCTTGTGGAGGACGCAGCGAGGTCAGAACAGGCAACAGACAATCTAACACTCGTCATGTTAAAGAGTCCTAAGACGAAGCAACCTAAGAAAAGCAGATGGAAACAGAAAGTCATGAACTTCTTTTCCTAGGAGGTGCGGGTTCTCCTCTTAGGTGAATCGTAAAAAACAAACCGGCACACGCGATAAGCGGTGACCGGTTTATTTTTACGTTTCAATCATATGACCGCATTCTCCGCAGAACTTCGCATCCTTCTCGACGATCTCATCACAGTTTGGACAAGTGTCCGGTGCTTCTGTTGCTTTACCTTCTGACAGAAGGACGGTTTCTTCAAGGGTGTCGACATCATGGTTTTCGATTTCTTCAAATTCATGGCCGCACGAAGGGCAGAACTTCGCTTCAAGGCTAACGTCACTCCCGCACGAGCATTTCTTAACATTACTCATAGCCAGAAGAGCCGATTTCAATTCTTCTTGGTCGTTATGTAGTTCGTTAATTTGTTCGATATAGACAATATTTCGTTCGCTAGATACATCTGTTTCTCCATTCTGATGGGCTACATATACATTCTCTCCGATCGTCGTATAGAGCTTCTTGATCTCTTTTTCTTTCTGGGCAATTTGAGCTTTAAGCTTATTAATCTCAACCGCACTTTTAGCTTTAGAGCCTGCTTCTGATACACCTTGTTTCAATTTATTAAATAAACTCACTGATACAACTCCTTATACTAAAAAATTTAACAATCTTTTTTAAAAGTTAGCACTATTATTATACTAATACTATAAATTAGGTGCAAAGAGGCGTTGATAAGTATTATTTTTACATGTAAACCCTTACACGAATGTGGGTGATTGAAAAAATCCTAAATTATATATAAAAATAATAATATTCCATTCAATGAAATGATTGGATGTAGTATAATCTTCATGGTACGAAAGGGCGTTTGATAGAAAACAGAATAGGAGGAAGGAAATGCAATTATCCTTACTTAAAGGAAATGACCTATTCTCACTTGTATTGCCTGATAAGCCCAAAGGTCAATACTGGATGAGGCATAGAAATGAGAACGGATATGAGGAGAATGTCATATCTGTGGAAGGCGTGGGAGGACAATGGATTGTTAAGTCCAATACGAAAGCCTATATCCTCGATGAATCCAACCAAAAAGTAAAAGAAAGAATCATTACCTCTTCACAGGTCTACAAAGTTTATCTACCAAACATAGATGAAACCGTCTTGTTATATTGTGAACCGGTTACAGAAGATCGAAGAGCCTTTACAAAGTTTAAGCTCCCCTCTAACGGACAGCTCATAATAGGGCGCGCTGCGGATTGTGGCATTCAATTCTCCAATCCCTACGTTTCTTCTAAACATATGAGGCTTGTTATACATAATCAACAAATCACTCTCTATAACTTAAGTCAATCCAATGGCACCTATGTAAATGGGCGTAAAGTAGAACAGAAAGAACTCGCACCAGGGGACATGCTGTATGTCATTGGGTTAAAGATCATTGTCGGAAATGGCTTTATGGCCATCAACAATCCAGATGGAGCGGTGACGATCCAGGATCAACAACTACAACATTTTCAAAAACCATCGATCGTTGAGACAGAAGAGGAAATAGAAGATCATGATGCATCGGTTCTTAAGACATTCTATCGTTCTCCGAGGTTTAAACGGGAGGTAGAGAAGAAAGAGTGGAAGATAGATCCCCCACCTTCCAAGGAGAACATTGAAGAAACCCCGTTAATTCTCATGCTAGGCCCGTCGCTGACTATGGGGATGGCTTCCTTATTTACAGGAGCCTTTGCCGTTTATTACGCGATGAATAGTGGTGGGGATATGATGTTTGCCATCCCTACGCTCTTGATGTCCTTAAGTATGTTGCTTGGCACCGTGTTGTTCCCGGTTCTCACAAGAAGAAATGATCGGTTGAAGAAAGAAGATAGAGAACAACTGCGGCAAGAGAAATACAAAGACTATCTCAATCACATACGCTCAAGTATTGCGGATGAGACGGCGTATCAGCAGGAGATCATGCTTGAGAACGCCGTGGATGTAGAGGAGAGTACAGAGCGAATTCGGAACTTAGCGAGTAACCTGTGGGAGAGGACGAAAGAGCAGAACGACTTCCTGAAGATGCGTTTAGGTCTTGGAGACGTACCATTAGCGCTCGATCTGAACTACCAGAAGAAGAAGTTCACACTAGAGGACGATAACCTAGAAGAAGCCTTATACAGTCTAGCGGAAGAACCGAAGAGACTGAAAGAAGTTCCGATTACCATGTCGCTTATAGAAGACAGAGCGAGCGGGATGATCGGCGAACGTCAGGACGTTATCAATCTGGCTAAGAGCATGATCCTGCAACTGACAAGTTTACATAGTTACGAAGAAGTAAGGCTCGTATTTTTATACGATAAGAAGGAACAAGAGCAGTGGGGGTTTGCGAAATGGCTTCCTCATGTATGGGCTAAGGACGAAGGGATTCGCTTCCTCGCAACAGATGCAAACGAAGTGAAAGAGATTTCTGCTTATATGGAGAAAGAATTAGCAAAGCGTGAGGCGATGACAAACGATGATGAACGACATGGAGTGACGCCTCATTACGTGGTCTTTGCTATTGATAAGCAGTTAGCTTCTAAGGCAGAGTTCATTAAAACGATTCTCATGCAGAGGAAGAACTACGGCTTTAGTGTCGTTCATTTGTATGACGAGCTGATCCGTTTGCCGAAAGAGTGTACGCTTGTTGTTGATCTAGAAGACAAAGAAGCTAAGGTGTATGACAAGAACGAAAGTACGGGGGCATATGTCACCTTCAACCCTGAATATTACCAAAAAGGCGATGAGCAAGAGCTAGCTATGCAATTAAGCAACATTCAGCTCGACTCTTCAACATCGGATTACCAATTCCCGTCTATGCTGACATTCCTTGAAATGTTTGAGGTCGGCAAGATTGAACATTTAAATGCATTAACCCGTTGGAAGGAAAACGATCCAACGATCACACTCGAGGCACCAGTGGGCGTCGATACAAATGGAGAACTCTTTCATTTAGACTTACACGAGAAATTCCACGGCCCTCATGGACTTGTTGCAGGAATGACCGGTTCAGGTAAAAGTGAGTTCATTATGGCGTATATCATGTCCCTTGCTGTCAATTACCATCCGGATGAAGTCGCTTTTATCTTGATTGATTACAAAGGGGGCGGAATGGCTCATACCTTTAGTGAACTTCCGCACGTAGCAGGTGTCATCACGAACTTAGACGGACCGGCGGTGAAGCGTTCGTTGATCTCGATCCAAAGTGAGTTAAAGCGAAGGCAAGCTATCTTCAACGAAGCAAGTGATCGTGTAGGTGAAAGTAATATTGATATCTACAAGTATCAAAAACTATACCGAGAAGGAAAAGTGACGGAGCCCGTTCAACACCTCTTCATCATTTCCGATGAGTTCGCTGAACTGAAAACGCAAGAGCCAGAATTTATGGAACAATTAATTAGTGCTGCGCGTATTGGTCGAAGCTTAGGCGTTCACCTCATTCTGGCTACGCAGAAGCCTTCAGGCGTCGTGGATGATCAGATCTGGAGTAACAGTCGCTTCCGGGTCTCCCTTAAAGTCCAGGAGAAAGCGGACAGTATGGACGTCATCAAACGACCGGATGCAGCAGAGCTGACGACAACGGGACGCTTTTACTTACAGGTTGGCTTCAACGAACTGTTTGAAATGGGTCAATCCGCATGGGGTGGGGCACCATATTTCCCTTCAGAACGAAGCGAAACAGAGAAGGATGAAAGCATCACCGTCATAGACAACTTAGGCCGAGAAATGAAGTCTGTGAAATTAGATAAGCGACAAGGACTGAACATAAACCCGCCGAAGCAAATCGATGAAATTACGAAGTATTTATCTACAATTGCAGCAGAAGAAGAGATTCGCGTAAGGCAAATCTGGCTTGATCCAATCCCTGCTCTTATTTATGTCGATGAGATCTCAGGAAAATACAATCTACCAAAACCGGTGAAGGGACATATTCAACCAATCATTGGGGAAGTGGATCATCCGGCGAACCAAGAGCAACTGCCTATGACCTTCCCATTAACTCGTGAAGGAAATGCCATTATTTACGGTTCAGGCGGAAGCGGGAAGACGACTTTCTTAACCACACTTATCTATCAAATGATAGAGAATCATTCACCAAATGAAGTGAACATGTACATACTCGATTACGGAGCAGAGACGCTCAAATCATTTGAGAAAGCCCCTCACGTGGGTGATGTCTTGTTGTCTGGTGAAGAAGAGAAGACGCATAACCTGATTAAGATGCTCTATGATGAAATCGATCGTAGGAAGAAGCGATTCGCGGATTATGGTGGCGATTACCATTCTTATGTGAAAGCAACTAAAGAAGAATTCCCAGTCATCACCGTCTTCATTCATAATTACGCAGGGTTTGCTGAAACGTATGAAGCTCAAGAAGAAGCGATCGCCTACTTAACACGGGAAGGTACGAAATACGGCATCTACTTCATCCTGACTGCTTCGAATACCGGTGCTGTTCGCTTCCGTTTATTACAGAACTTCAAGCAACTCTTTGTCTTGCAGCTAAATGATGAGGCCGATTACTCAGGCGTCCTCGGAAACGTAAATGGGGTCTATCCTACAAAGCATAAAGGACGTGGGATCTTTAAATCGGAGCACGTATATGAATTCCAAGTGGCTCACGTGTTCAAAGATGAGGAGAATACGTTGCAGAACATAAGAAAGTATTGTGATAAGGTCGCTCGAAAGTGGAGCGGAACTAAAGCGAGACGCGTTCCGATTTTACCAGATGAGGTCACAGCTTCCTATCTAGCAGAAGCGGGGCATCAAGCCCGGGGCAGGATCCTTCCGGTCGGAATTGAGAAGCAAAGTTTACAGGCTGGTTATGGTGACTTCGACCGCTACATCAATCTCGTAACCGGTCAAAGTGTGGAGGATGCTAAGTTCATGCAAGGGCTCACACAAGTTATCGCTTCAAAGGGTGATGGTGAAGTACTTGTGATGGATCCGGATCATGTATATGAAAACGGCGCTAGAGAGATCTACCGATATATGCATTCTAGTGAAGAATTGGAATCTGTTGTTGTAGAACTCTTTAACATGTTGGTTTCAAGAAACAATACGTACAAAGACGCTCTAGCCCAAGGGGAACAACCTCCAAGTTTTGATCAAGTGACCTGTATGATTCATTCCCTATCTTCTTTAATAGAGAAGTTATCTGAAGATGCGAAAGATAAACTCCAAGTCTTACTGGAAAAAGGGGAGAAGGAATACAATGTATCCTTCATCATCTGTGACTCGATTGAGAAGATTAACGCACTATCCTTTGAGCCTTGGTTCAAGTCGAAAGTGTCTTTGAGTGATGGCCTTTGGATGGGGAACGGAATTGCTGATCAATTTAAGTTGAAAATCAAGACTTCCAATCAAAGTTACCAAGAGCTTGAAGATGGATTTGGTTACATCGTCCACAAAGGGAAGCTCACTCTAGTGAAGCTTGTATCTTCTGAAACAAGCGAAGCAGAAACATTCTTGGGGGTGTAAGGTGATGGAGAAAATAGTAGTAGAAATTCGGATACCTGTTCTGAGCCAAACCTATGATGTGTACATCCCATTAACGAACAAAGTGCATGAATTAGAAATGCTACTGAAGGGTGCATTTAAAGACTTATCAGATGGCGCTTTCACACCATCTGGCAACACCGTGTTATGTGACGACAAAGGTAACGTGCTGGATGGTAACAGAACAGCTTTGGAGCTAGGTTTGAAAAATGGCTCCAAGCTATTGTTCATATAAACCGATTGTCATGAATATAAGGGGGAGTTAGGACTATGGCAAGAAAGATTGTAGTAGACCCAGAGAAACTCGAGCTTACAGCACAGAAGATTGATGCACAAGCTCAAGATTACGAGAAGCAATACCAGCAGCTCTTTAATGAAGTAGATGGTATGGGAGCCGCATGGAAAGGGGCGGACAACGAAGCCTACGTTGCCCAGATTAAAGGCTTCATGGATGACTTTCAGAAAATGCGCAAATTAATGCTTGATTACTCTGAGTTCCTTAAACTTAGTGCGAAGACCTATCGCCAAACTCAGACAGAAACGATCAACGCAGCCAAACGCTTATCGAACTAATATCTTTTAACTTTTAGAGGAGGTGGCGGACATGTCTGTTGAAGGTATTCATATTTCCCTTGGGGAAGTCCAAAAGACAGCAGGTTCCATCCGTACCATTAATCAAAACTTAGCGCTACGCTTAGAAGAAATCCAAAAAGAAATGAACAACCTTTCTAGTACGTGGCAAAGTGATGCATCTGAAACAATCAGAGCGAATTTCAACGCTCTAGCTCCGAAGTTCGAAACCTACCGAGAAGTCGTTGATTCATATGCGAAATTCTTAGACAACACGGTCACGAACTATGAAGCGGCAGAGACGAGTATTAATAGTAATGCACAAGCGTTTAAGTAATTTCTAATTGGAAGGTAAAAGAGGTGCCACAAGCCCCCTTTTACCTATCCATTTTAATCATGTTAAGCGATTGGATCCGAACTTTCGGGTCCAACCGCTTAACATGAATAAAGGATAACGCCTTTAATTGGCAAGGAAGGATGGGGTGAGATGGGAATTAACGTTTATGAAGCTCGATCGCAGGCAAATCAACTTGGCCAATATGCCAATTCCTTACGAGATGTCAAAAATAGATTGGAGCACTATCAATCTAGTATAAATGACAGTTGGAAATCAGAAGAAATGATCTACGTGAATAGAGCGATTCAACAGATTAATAGCGAATTGAATAGCATCACTTCAACTCTCTATAGTCTGGAACATAAAGTTGATTCAGCCGCCTATCAAATAAAGTGTGAAGAAGAAGCACGTGCGGCAGCATTGTCTAGAAAAAATGATTAACAGTTGTAGGAGGTACATCAGTTGGCAATGAACATTAGTATTCATGCAGTAAGAGGGAATATAGGTAGTTTATCTAAGAGCAGTTCTGAAGTATCTCATGCATCGAATGACATCGACCGTGTCCGTGGTCAAATTAGCTGGAACATCCGTGCACGCAATGGGATTAATGATCACTTACAGAGGGTTTCTACAGACTTAAATAGAGTTGAAGCAAAATTAAAAAGGATAGAAACATTTGTACATGATGCAATGAATCGCTACTCTTACGCAGAAGATGAAGTAGTAAAGTTAGCAGAAAAGACGAGGTTCAATCATTATAAAAGCCAACATGTCTGTGAGATTGTCCCAAGAGCTGTGGAAGAAGAGGATAATCGTTTCAAAAACCTCTTACATGATACCTCGGATGTGGTCGGGGCTGCCTGGAGTAGCTCAACAGACTTTGTTTCAAATTCTTGGACGGATGCTACCAATGTTTTGAACAATTCTTGGGATTCAACGAAAGATTATTCCGGAGGAGTGTGGCATGATACCTCTAATTTCATGGAGAATGCTTGGGGTAAATCTACAGACTTTGTTCAAGAGGGGTGGGATAGAGCAAGTGACCTAGCTGGGGGTGCATGGACCTCCACGACAAAATTAGTGGATGATACGTGGCACAACACTCAAAATATTATGGGCGCGGCTTGGAATTCTACCACTACTATTGCTGATGAAAGTTGGGAGAAGGCTAGTGGTGTGGCTGAATCTGCTTGGACAAAGTCTTCACGCTTTGTGAAAACTGCATATGAAGATACAAAAGACGTTCTCAATACAACTTGGGATGTTTCAAGAGCATTTGTGAAAGATGCATACCATCAAACTGCTGATGTGATGGAAACTGCATGGGATGCTACTGTCCATCATTTTAAGTCAGTAGAATGGAAAGAAGTTGGCTCGGCAGTTATCACGATAACTGATGGGGCATTTGAATTAGCCTTTGGCACAGAAATTATCGCTGCATCTATAACGGCAGCAGTATCCTCGGCGGGTGCAGCCACACCTCTAGCCATTGCTGGTGGTGTAGGTGGGGGGTATCTAGCTTTAGATGGTGCCAATAAAATAGCAAGCGGCTTCACTAAAATGGTTGATGATCTTTTTGTGAATCCAGGAAAAGATGACTGGGTTGATATACCAAATATCATTGAAGAAGGTCACAAAGACATTTGGGGAGACGATAAAGGTAGCAAGATTTACACTGCCGAGCAGATCGGAATTGGCTTTGTAAGTGCTGGATCATTGGCGAAGAAAGCACCAGAACTGATTGATGATGGTGTTAAGGGGATTAGTTCACTCTTATTTCAAAAAGGATTCGACTCCTATCAATTTGGAGATAATGTGTATTCTTTAGCTCAGCCAAATAAAGATGAATCGGAGGAGAAGCAATGAATTACATTAAAGAACGATTTAAATATCTCCTAGTACCGCTTATTCTTGGAGCTATTATAGGCGGGATAAACACGCAGAGCTTACTTTTAGGGATGTCGGTAGGCATATCCATGTCATTGATAATAGGCAATATTTTGTTCTACATAATAAATCAAGGAAAGAATTGGGTAGAAGCTGCCATTAAATCTTTTAAATATATACTAGCATCTTCTGTTCTAGGGATGATCTTTAGTGTGATTTATACAAATATATAAAATGAAAGGAGGTTAATCATATGCATGAAGAAATTTTACCAATCGGTTCTATAGTAAAGCTAGAAGGCGGAAATAAAAAGCTTATGATATACGGCCGTAAGCAACGTATGAAAAATAGCGGTGAGGTGTTTGACTATCTAGGGTGCCCATATCCTGAAGGGTACATAAGCTTAGAGTATTCCTTCGTATTTAATCACGTACAAATTAAAGAGATTGTTTTCCGCGGCCTTATTAACGGAGAAGAAGAAGAGTTTGTCAGTAATGTGTTGAGTCAAGTAGAAGATGAAGGATCAAGTGAACCCGTACCAAAAAAGAAAGGTTTTTCAGAGAAGAGTTTTATTTAATAAAAATCTAAGAGCTCCTATGGGTTGTTGAAAGGGGGTGAAATCTATGGACAAAGGAAACATGATCAAAACTGCTTTACTTGGTAGTACAAGCAGTCACAAGTTGGACTCATATCCAGTTTTAAAAATTATTAAGGCAGTTTTTACATACTTATCTTTAGCAGTCCTAGTAATTGGAACTCTAGCTGCTTTGGTTAATCTATTCACAGGTAAATTCTTATTATTTCTTGTTACTTTAATCGTTACCTTCATCGGTTGGGGAACAATCAAGATCTATGCAGAGTTTATTCAATTAGCCGTTGATATCGCAGATAATACGAGAAGAACAGCTGAAGTCGTTGAAAGACAGCGAGTTTCATAATTTAAAGAGAGAAGCACGGGAGCGGTTCCCGTGCTTCTCTTTATTTGCGGGACAAGGGGACAGGTACCCGTCCCTAAATAGCTTTTAAGAACCCCCCTATTGATCAAACGTTTGATCAATAGGGGTTTTTCGCTTGGGAAAAGAGGTACAGGTCCCTCGTCCCGCGGGACAACGGACCTGCTCCTGTTTTGGATCAAAGACTTTTCTTTTATAAAAAAATCTGAAGGGTAAGGGTTCAAACTTTCAATTTATGCGTTTATTTATTATAATTATAATCTAATAACGTATTTAATTTTTTCACAAATAGGGAGGAGTCTTATTTATGACCAATAATGAAATGGAACATAGCCAGGCAGAAGGGTGCCCGTTTTCTCACGGTGGACAGGTGAAGCAGGAAGAAACAAGTGCAATTACTCCGATCAAAGTCGGGACGAAGAACAAGGATTGGTGGCCGAATCAGCTGAACTTGGACATTCTGCACCAGCACGACAGAAAGCCTAACCCTATGGGAGAAGACTTCGATTACCGAGAAGAGTTCCAGAAGCTCGATTTCAAGGCGGTTAAGGAAGATTTGAAAAAAGTCATGAAGGACAGTCAGGACTGGTGGCCTGCCGATTATGGACACTATGGACCGCTTTTCATCCGCATGTCCTGGCACGCGGCTGGTACATACCGTACCGCAGATGGCCGTGGAGGGGGCTCTACAGGTCAGCAGCGCTTCGCTCCACTAAACAGCTGGCCGGATAACGGGAACTTAGACAAGGCGCGTCGCCTGCTTTGGCCGGTCAAACAAAAGTACGGCAATAAACTATCCTGGGCAGACTTGCTTGTCCTAGCTGGTAACGTTGCGCTAGAAGATATGGGCCTTGAAACAGTCGGTTTCGGCGGAGGACGTGAAGATGTTTGGCACCCGGAACACGACATCTACTGGGGCAGCGAAACGGAATGGTTAGGCAATGACCGTTATGAGGAAGGTCGTCAGCTTGAGCAGCCGCTTGCTGCCGTGCAGATGGGTCTGATCTATGTAAACCCTGAAGGTCCAGACGGTAACCCAGATCCCCTTCTGAGTGCGAAAGACATTCGGGACACGTTCGGTCGAATGGGGATGAACGATGAGGAAACCGTTGCTCTGACAGCTGGTGGTCACACGTTTGGTAAAACCCACGGTGCAGGGGATCCTGTCGCTCACGTCGGTGCTTCACCGGAAGCGGCGGACATCGAAGAACAAGGTTTTGGCTGGATGAGTACGCATGGAAGCGGAAAAGGCCGCGATGCAATCACAAGTGGAATTCACGGCGCGTGGACGCCGACCCCAACGAAATGGGATATGAGTTACTTTGACCTTTTATTCGGCTACGAGTGGGAGCTGACGAAGAGTCCGGCCGGCGCTTATCAATGGAAGGCTGTCGACCTGAAAGAAGAACACATGGTACCGGACCCTGAAGATCCTTCTAAAAATGAAGAGCCGATGATGATGACAGCGGACTTAGCGCTACGTGAAGATCCGGTTTACGAAGAGATCTCCCGTCGCTTCCACCAGCGACCAGAAGAATTTGCCGAGGCGTTTGCAAAAGCTTGGTTCAAGCTGCTTCACCGTGACATGGGACCGAAATCTCGCTATCTAGGCCCGGAAGTACCGAAAGAAGACTTTATCTGGCAGGACCCGATTCCAGACGTTGATTACAAGCTAACAGATTCAGAGATTGAAGACTTAAAAGCCAGAATCCTCGGCTCTGAACTGACGGTAAGTGAACTAGTCAAAACCGCATGGGCTGCAGCTAGCACGTACCGCCAGTCTGACAAGCGTGGTGGTGCAAACGGAGGACGCATTCGTCTATCTCCCCAGCGTAACTGGGAAGTCAACGAGCCGGAAAAGCTTGAAAAGGTTCTATCGATCTATGAGAACATCCAAAAAGAATTCGAGAAGAACGTCAGCCTTGCTGATTTGATCGTGCTTGGTGGATCAGCAGCGGTTGAAAAAGCGGCTAAAGCTGCTGGTGTTGAAGTGAAGGTTCCATTCACGCAAGGCCGCGGGGACGCGACAGAAGACATGACAGATGAAGAGAGCTTCGAATTCCTAGAGCCAATGGCCGATGGATTCCGAAACTATGAGAAGAAAGAATATACACTAAGCCCAGAAGAGATTCTTGTCGATAAATCTCAACTACTTGGCCTGACGGCGCCTGAGATGACGGTTCTCGTCGGAGGGATGCGCGTGCTCGGTGCCAACTATGGTCATAAGAAGCATGGTATCTTCACGGATAACGTTGGGACCCTCTCAAACGATTTCTTCGTGAACCTATTAGACATGGGTACGAAATGGGAGCCGGTTGATTACAACGAATACGAAGGCCGCGACCGTAATAACGGTGAGCTACTTTACACGGCGTCCCGCGTCGACCTTGTCTTCGGCTCAAACTCTATTCTTCGCTCCTATGCAGAAGTGTATGCGCAAGCCGACAACCAAGAGAAGTTTGTGCGTGACTTTGTAGATGCATGGGTGAAAGTGATGGACGCCGATCGCTTTGATGTAAAATAAGGTTGAAGGGGAGCATCTCAAAGGGATGCTTCTCTTTTTTGTGACATTATAAGAAAGCAGGGGAGATGTTGTTTAAAAATTATTTGGATTTTAATAGCAAGCTGTTGCCACTATATGTTTTATTCTTGATGGCTTTTGCTTTGGGGATCGCCTTAACCGGTGAAAAAGATGGCTTTCTCATTCACATGCTAGTCATCATTCCTCAATTCTGGTTCTACTCCATCACTCCAAACCTATGGCTTTTATATAAGAAGAGAGGGGACGAGGGTAATCTTAAAGGGTTTCTGAAAATGATGATCTGTATCCCCATTCCTTACATCATAATCGCTATTCTTATTAGAATCTTCTACCTTTAATAGGCACAAGGAAATACAGGGGCGGATCTGGTACTTCCTTAAAAGATATCTCTGTGCCGCTTAAAAGAATCATCCATGCCAAAAGGTCACTGAGTGCCCTGATCTTTGACCATTTAAGGCTATTTTTTTAGTAAAACGGCAGAGAGAACCCAGCGGAGGTTGCGGATTGGGTACAATGTTATCCTCCCGTCCCGATTGTGTTTCACTAACGCGCTTCAACTCTATCTTTCTTCACCCAATACCACCTTTGCATTCCGATAACGAGACCCACGGTGTATGAAAAGATGGCGTTATATACTCCTCCGCCGTCACCAGTTAAGTCGGGGAAAAAGAAATCGCCTATTGTAGAGAAGACAAAGCATATGGTTCCTACCAATAGGACGCCATGTAGAAAAATGACATTGAACTTACTATCATTTTCGAAATTAGTTTTGGGATAGTCTTTTTTATGTTTTGAGTTATTCAACAACTGCTCCTCCTTATTTAAGTTTCCAGGGTGAAGGGGAAGTTCTTCTTTTTAGTTTAACTTATATTAGGGTGGAAAAACGACCTGTCCCAAACTTGATTCATTGTTTATAGTAAGAGATAGAACGATATCCTCCTCTTCTGAAAAGAGGTATATGTTGAGGAAAGGGATCGTACGAAGAACATACATCTATGATGGATATACAGCGAGGAGATGGGCCATGTTTGCCTATGTGAAAGAGGCACTAGAAGCAGTAAAAGCAAGAGAAGAAAATGTAAAAGTTCTTCATCAGACCGAAAAAAGAATGAATCAACTAACGAAGAAGAATGAAGCATTATCGAATCAAATTGAAATGCGAAACGAACAAATAGAGGAATTAGATAGGAACATCGCGAGAAAAGAGTCTGAAATCCATGAACTGAATGAGAAAATGGCTCTCATGCACAAAGAAATTCATAAGACCAAACAAGAAAAATATGATGTAAACAGTCAGCTTCGGCTGGCTCAGAGTAAGTTAGAGAAAGTAGAAGAGGAATGGAAGAAACATGAGGAGAAAAAGGAACAGTATGAGAGAAGTACTTGTGAAAGAAAAGTAGCTTTAACGAATCTTGTACGGGGGCTTAGCCAATATGCTATAGGTTTACAGGAGATAAACTCCATCCCTATAGAAAGTGAAGCGTTTGAGCTTGAACTTATGGAGCTTAACGAACTTCATGAGAGGTTGATGGAGAATTTTGTGTCTAAGTATTTACCTCAATGCGTAAACCTCATTATTCCAGATGTGTTTAAGGAACTATTAAACTACATAGATGCCAAACCGTTCACTCAAAGCTATTGGCTCCCGGAGAATGTTACATATGCCCCGGCTGTCCATTCGATGATCTCCTTTTATCATAATCATTTAACCGCGCTCATTGACCTGCTATCTAAGCGAGGACTTGTGGTAAGAGGGAACGAAGAAGCGTTTCTTGAAGTGATGAAGCTGATCGTTTTAGAAGTGAACTATGAACGGTTAAGGGATGATTTCTTCTTAATGGAAGAGCGTATTCAGGAAAGTGACCCACTCGATCATGTTCTTCATGTGTATATTCAAAGTCTAGGAGAAGAGGAAGTGCGCTCTTTTTCTAACTTAGGTTTTCTTGTAGAATTTTTGAAAAGAAAACGCTACGGGAATTACGAAAAAGAACTGCTGATTGAAGATGATCTCTTAAATGAAGCCCAAGCAAACTATAAAGCTATGAAGTTGGAGCGAGATTTAATGAGGGATAAAGAAACAACACAAAGTCCTCCTCTGATGACCATGGAAGCCATTAACGAAATGAATGGATTGGAGTTCGAGGAATTCTTGGTTAGCTTATTATCTAAATTAGGTTTTCGTTCTTCTCCTACTAAGAATTCAGGAGATCAAGGCGTGGATATCCTAGCTCGAAAAAATGACCGTGTCTACGCAATCCAAGCGAAACGATACGCTAGTTCAGTCGGGAACAAAGCGGTTCAGGAAGTGGTATCAGGTAAAGAATATTATCATGCAGACGCCACATGGGTGATTACCAATAATACCTTTACACCGGCGGCTCTTGCGTTGGCTGAACGGACGGAAACGACGCTTTGGGATGGTCATAAGTTGGAGGCCGTGCTTGAGGTTTATAATATGTGAATGAGGGCTGGGCCGCGGGCCAGGGGGACAGGTCCCTCGTCCCGCGGGCCTATGAACCTGACCCCTTGTCCCACTTCTTGGTAAAGTGAATCTGAGCACGATTATTCATATCGTTTGTTCCAAAGCTATGATATAGTTGTAATTAACTAATTGTTGTTCGGAATAATAAACCTGAGAATTTGATTCATCTTAAGAAATTGTTAGAGCAAGAATGGTAATATTCGTGCAAAAGCACGTGGAGGAATTTAAATGAATAACGGTACAGTAAAATGGTTTAACGCAGACAAAGGTTTCGGATTTATTGAAGTAGAAGGTGGAGACGATGTATTCGTTCACTTCTCTGCAATTCAAGAAGAAGGCTTCAAAACGCTAGAAGAAGGCCAAGCTGTTTCTTTCGATACAGAAGAAGGAAGCCGCGGACCACAAGCAGCTAACGTTGTGAAAAAATAAATCATTTTAAAAAGAGGCTGGGACAAAACCCAGTAAATTAAACTAAAAGTGGCCCCCACGAACAAGACTTTGTTCGTGGGGGCCACTCTATTTATGTTTATGCTTGGTTTTTAATAAACAATAAGGACATCCTCTGATAGAATTAAAGTAACCACACAATAACCAACCGGAGGTGCCCTTATGTTTAAACAGTATAACATGGATCAAGTGGTTTTGCCTTTAGATTTAGAAATGAAACTTCAAGAAAATGATATTGCCTTCACCGTTCACGATATGGTAGAACAAATCCCGGATGAAGCGTTCGCTAGTTTTTTACGCCATACAGGTTGTCCAGCCTATCACCCACGCATGATGATGAAAGTGATTTTGTGTGCCTACTCTCAGTCTGTTTTTTCTGGAAGAAAAATCGAAGCTCTTCTCCAGGACAGTGTGCGTATGATGTGGTTGGCTCAAGGGTATGAACCGAGCTATCGAACCATTAATCGATTCCGGGTCCATCCAGAAGTTAAAGAGCTCCTTCGTCAGTGTTTTGTCCAGTTTCGTTGTCAGTTAGTTCAAGAAGAATTGATTGATGATGAGGCGATTTTAATGGGACCAAGATTGAAGCTAACGCGAATAAGTTTACGTTTGTTTGGCGTAAAGCCGTTGAAAAATACAGTGCCGCACTCATTGAAAAATCAAACCAACTATACAATGAATTATTAAAAGACGAAATTATACCTGAGATCGAACAAGAAAGCTCGGACGAACTTTCCACCGAAGAGCTTTCTTTCATAGCTGAAAAGTTGGAAGAAAAAGTCGATGAGTTGAATGATAAGATTGAGGCAAGTGAGGATGTAAGCGAAAGGAAACACCTTCGCTCAGAGCGTAAACAACCAAAACAATCTCTTAAAAAGTTCAAGGACTTTGCCGCACGCAAACAAAAATATCAAAACGACATGGAAGTGTTTGGAGAACGCAACAGTTACTCAAAGACAGACCATGATGCCACGTTTATGCGAATGAAAGACGATTATATGAAGAACGGACAACTGAAGCCAGGTTACAATGTGCAGATTGCGACAGAAGGGCAATTTACGCTCGCTTACGATAGTTTCCCAAATCCAACAGATACACGCACCTTCAAACCCTTTCTTGATTACATCGAGAACGAATACTTTGACCTTCCGGAATACGTCGTGGCTGACGCCAGTTATGGAAATGAAGAAAATTATGAGGATATCCTAGAAAATCGCGAGCGTACGCCTCTCATTACTTACAATACCTATCGCAAAGAGAAGAAAAAGAGCTTTAAGAAGAATTCTTTCCACTCAGCTAATTGGGAATATAATGAGGAAGACGATTCGTTCACATGCCCAAATGGAAAACGATTGACGTTCCAATATCAATCCCACCGAACGGATCGAGGTGGCTTTACAAGGGATTTCAAAGTATACGAATGTGAAGACTGTTCTGGTTGCCCTCTCCGCGCTCAGTGTACCAAGGCGAAAGAAGGAAACAACCGGAAAATTTATTATAATGAAAAATGGGAACAACAAAAGGATATGGTTAAAGAGAAGCTTTCGGACGAGAAAACGGGTGAAATCTACGGGAAACGTAAAATAGACGTGGAACCAGTTTTTGGATTCTTGAAGGCTAATTTGCATTTCACTCGAATGTCCGTTAGAGGCAACGAGAATGTTCATAATGAATTAGGATTTGCGTTCATGGCAGTGAACTTAAGAAAGTACAATGCCATGAACGGAAATAAACCCATAGATTATAGAAGTAAACCTAAGAAAAAAGGTTCCAATCATCAAAAAAACGATGATTGGAACCTTTTTAATTATCTGAGACTAGTTTTGGCCCAGCCTCTTTTTTTGTTTTAGCGGGAAACGGGGACAGGTCCCTTGCCCCGTGGGACTATGAACCTGTCCACGTTTCCCATTATCAACCGAATAGTAATTCCCCGGTCATTATAAACCAGATATTCTCTAGTCCTGCTCCCAAAATGAATGCAGTCACAAACGCAATGATGGACAAGATGACTTTGCTTTTTGTTTTGATAGTTCTAAATGGTTTATATATGTGCTCTATTTGACTTATAAATGGAATAACAATAAGTGCAACAACAAGGATCGAAATGAGATCACTTTTAGTGAACGGTGAGCTAATGTAATCGTTTAAAAAGACATTTGAAATGATTAAAAAGCTGAAGATACAGGTTTGAAATAAAAAGAAATAGATTTTTTTCATGAATTTGCTCCAATTTTTTGGGAAACGGGGACAGGTCCCTCGTCCCACGAAGAGTATATCATAAACTTTGAAGCATGAGGGCGGTCCCTGTGCTTCTTTTTTTGTTCGGAAGGGAAGAGGTTGTGCAAATACGGAATTACTTAAATTCTCATTTTGACTTAAGGATCTCTCGTTCATTTTCAACTTTCACTAGAGAGAAATTCAAATGTGTCCAGATTATACCAAGTTAAATCTAAATAACTCCTATTCGCCTTGGCAAATGGAAAGGAGTAAACTATCCATAATACAATCATAAGGAAGAACGAGATTACGGTATATTTGCAAAGTTTGACACTATTGATCAAACGTTTGATCAATAGAGAAGCAGGATGTACATACGGAGGTGAAAAGGTGGCAGTAGCGATTCAAAGCATTGGCCTAAAAGGAATTGAAGGCTATCCCGTCACAGTAGAAGTTGAGAAACTAAACGGCGTGGAGTCGGTGGTCGTAGTTGGACTACCCGGCGCTGCGGTGAAAGAGTCTAAAGAACGAGTGCTAGCTGCTTTAAAAGGATATGGGGTAAACTTTTTCGACCGGAGGGTAATTGTGAATTTGTCACCGGCTGAGGAGAAAAAGCACGGTCCGATGTTTGACGTGGCGATGGCGATAGGAATTCTTAAATGTTTCGGTACGCTTAGGAGCGAGATTGCAGACGATACAGCGTTTATCGGATCTTTGTCGTTAACAGGCAAAGTTCAGTCGATCAGAGGCATTCTTCCTGCCATCATGTCCGCCAAGAAACTGGGGATCAAGCGCCTGTTTGTTCCCTATGACTGCAGTATACCGATTCAAGAAATTGAAGGATTGGAGATTGTGTACGTCGAGTATTTGAGGGAACTTGTGGGTCATTTATCCGGTAGCGGCGCAATGCCTTCTATGAAGCCTAAGGAGAGGATAGTGGTGGCCCCTCCTTCTTTTGACGGGGTTGATTTCAAAGAAGTCATAGGTCGGGAGAAGGCAAAGCGTGCCCTTGAGATTGCGGCTGCGGGCGGCCATAATGTGATGATGGTCGGTCCGCCTGGGTGCGGGAAGAGCTTGTTGGCTGAGAGTTTCCCGTCTATTATGCCGAAATTAGAACTAGAGTCACAGCTTGAAAATGTTAGTTTATATGAGCTCGCCAACACCTCTATGTCCTCCCTTGGAAAACCACCCTTCCGTGCTCCTCACCATTCAGCCTCTGCTGTTTCCATTATAGGAGGAGGTGCAAATCCCGCCCCTGGTGAAATTTCGCTCGCCAATCACGGCGTCCTCTTTTTAGATGAATTAGCCGAATTTCCAAAGAAAACACTCGATATGTTACGTCAGCCCCTCGAGTCTGGGCGAGTAACGATCAGCCGAGCTCAAGCGACTGTGACTTACCCAGCAAAATTTCTGCTTTTATCTGCCATGAACCCTTGCCCATGCGGCTACCTTGGAGCCACCACCCATTATTGTACCTGTTCCCCAAGAACCATTCAGGCTTACCAAAACAAAGTATCTGGCCCTGTGCAGGATCGGATCGATATTATTCTTCATTTAGCCCCGGTGAATCTTCAGAAGGAACGAAAAGAAGAGGTTCCTAGTTCTTCTGAGATTCAAAGGCGTGTTCAAGCAGCCAGGGACCTTCAGTATAAAAGGCACGGAAAAGTATGTTGTAATGCGGACCTTTCTGTTGAAGAAGTGCGTACAAAAATTCATTTAACTGAGGACCAGAAACGATTTCTTCAAAATCGTGCGGTCAAAGAGAATTGGAGTAACCGGCTCCAGATGAAAATGTACCGGCTAGCCAGGACGATATCTGATCTGAAGGGGGAAGAAACCGTGTCAAATGAGGCTTTATGGGAAGCGGTTAGTTTGAGGAGGGGGACTAGCGGGCTGATTAAGAAGAAGGTGATTAGGTAAGGAGATTTGTGGAGTAAGTTTTATAAATAAAATGAAGTAAAGCAGGGATGAATGTATGTCAACCATAACTCATTTTGGAGGGATTACAATACATTTATACTATAATGATCACGATCCCCCTCATTTTCATGTTAATTATTCAGGAATATTGACTAGAATAGAAATAAATACAGGTGAGTATTTAAAGGGAGACATTCCTATACCTCGAGTAAAGGAGAAGGAGGTATTAAATTGGCTCGACAATCATAAGGATGATATGATGAAGGCATGGAAGGCGTGTAGAAATAACCAAGTGCCTGATAAAATACCACCCTTATAATAGGAGGTGTTTTCTGTGATTCTTATTCATAAGGCAGTACCGGTCCCTGAATTAGATGGTTGGTTGCTCTTGGATTTTTCAGATGGATCTAAAAAATTTGTGGATATCAAGCCACTTATGGAAGGTGTACTCGAAAAACTAAAAGAACCAGAGTTTTTCCGCCAAGTCTTCGTAGATCCTGATTTAAAGACGGTCACATGGCCGGGGGAATTAGATTTAGACCCGGATCAGCTGTTTAAAGAAGGCATTGATATGAAAGAAGTTAAGAAGCTATTTGAACTAGCTCAAGATAGAAATTTATTAGAAAGAGCTTAACAGAAGCGTGGGGAAATTCCTATGCTTCTTTTTTTGATGAGGTATTGTTTTGAGGGGAGCTGGCAACAGACACAGAGCATCTTTTCTCAAAGTTCCTAACGAGATGATAGACTGAGGTGTATAGGAAGAGTCAGTGCTTTTTTAATATTTAATGGAGGGAAAGACATGGTAGAGGTTCTTCTGTTTCCCCTCTTTTGAATGATAGAGGGCGGACCTCGTTGAGTGTTATAAAAAGCCATATAAAAGGAGTACGTAAATGCAGAAACAAACGGCGTATTATAAAGTAACAAAGATCGTAGAAGTAGGAGAAGGTATGAGGGTATGTTTAGATTTCGCTGATATTTTGGCCCCATCAGAAGGTCTATTCGTAGGCAACACCGGGCATGGATATGTGCACATTCTCTCGGAGAACCGGGAAACAGGGGATTATCCAGCAAGACCCTTCAGAATTAACTGTGGAGCCTTTCATCAGTATTTGCATCAAGGAGATCGAACACTTTATCTTCATGAAATCAATCCTGGTGAGGCAATTAAGCTTTTTGACCTTGAAGAAGAACGAGAGCGGTACGTCGGGCGAGTCAAGATTGAGAAGCGACCTTTCATCAGGGTTGAGTGTGAAACCGGTGACGGCACGATCTCTGCTACTCTTCAGAACTCTTCAAGTGTGTTTATTCGTGAGGAAAGTGAAGGGGAACTCTCTGTTCAGGATTTAGCCGTTGGGCATCGCATTTTATGTCTTCCTGACCAACCTGGACGCCATTTGGGTGAGAGGATTGAGGGGACTATTTTTGAGAGGTAGGGCTGGGGAACGATCCTCCCTTAATATAGACAAAAAAAACCTTCTTGATCAAACGTTTGATCAAGAAGGTTTTTTTATGGTCACAGGTGTGGGACACGGTACCAGGTCCCCAGGCCCGCGGGACAATGAACCTGTCCCTCCTGTCCCGTTAAACCCGGTAGATACTTTCACCTTCCTTAATCGTCTCTAAAACCTGAATATCACGTATAGAAAAAGGATCAACCTTCAAAGGATTCTGATCTAACACAACCAAGTCAGCCAGTTTCCCTTCCGTAATACTCCCTTTCTCATCTTCCTCACGATATTGATAAGCAGCATTAATCGTCACAGCTTGCAGGGCTTCATATACACTCACACGCTCCTCAGGCCCAATCGATGCACCGGATCTTGTCTGGCGGTTCACGGCACACCAGATTGTATGAAGCATGTCAGGCTTGAGGACAGGGGGATCCTGGTGGAAGTTCACACACAAACCGCGGTCCAAAGCGGAGCGGGCCGGGCTGATGCGACGTCCTCGTTGGTCCCCTAGATTCTTCAGGTGCACATCTCCCCAATAGTACGTATGAGCCATAAAGATCGATGGGATCATCCGAATACGTGCCATCTGATCAAGTTGATCATTCCGTACAGTCTGACAGTGAATCATGACTGGGCGGAGGTCATTTTTATCAGAACGGTCGGATGCTTCTAAAGCTTTTTCGTATGATGTAAGAAGCTGATCTGCAGCCGCATCCCCGTTACAATGGGTTAAGAGTTGAGCGCCGTCTTCTATGGCTTCGGTCGTATAAGCTTTTACCTGCTCATCGGTATACCACGGATATCCTCGGTAACTCTCTTCTCCTTCGTAAGGCTCTGTAAGCCAGGCCGTTTTCCCTTGAGGGCTTCCGTCGAGAAAGATTTTGTAGCCACCGATTTTAAAGCGGTTCTGATAAACTTTCGCAAAGTCGGGATTCTCCTTCATGATGTCCCGACCGCCCCCTTCCATAGTAGGGTAAGAAACGACGTCAATCTGAAGTTTCTCCTCTTGAGCCAGTGCTTGAAATAGCTGCACGGTTTGCCTGGAGCTAGCACCGTCCTGAACCGTTGTAATACCGTTCCGGATATAGACGTCCTGGCCTTGTTTGGCAATCTTAAAGTAATCGAGATTTCTACCAGAAAAGGTCTTCTGAACGGGTTTCATCGCTCCTTCTTCTAAGTAACCGTTCGGCTCACGGCTGCCTTCAATCCGTCCGATCGTTCCTCCATCTTCATCTGGAGTATCCTGACCAATTCCGGCTAAATCTAGGATTCTATCATTGCCGCATCCCATATGCCCGGAAGCATGTAAGATAAAAATAGGGGACTCAGTTGAGACCGCATTTAGAATCTCCTTCGTCGGATGCTGTTGTTCTTCTAACCGTGTGGGGTCATAACCAAATCCGATTACAGGTGAGTTCGAATCGTGATGGTTTTCTGTCATATAAGTTTCTAACGTTTCTTGTATCTCTTTAAAATTCGTACACTCGCTAAGGTTGGCCATCTGCTCAACCGGTCCAACGAATGAAATGTGCCCATGTGGATCGATAAAGGAAGGCATTAGTGTCTTCCCTTCTAGGTCGATCCGTTGAACGCCTTCGCTCGCTTGTGCTTCAAGCTCAAGCTTCGATCCTTTCTGTTGAATCTTCCCATCTCTCACTAAAACAGCTTCTACTTCTTCATTTTCCTGCTCCATCGTAATAATGTCGCCACCGTAGTATAAAGTTTCCATGTTATCTCTCCTAACTCTAGTTCATCTGGGTGTTTGTTGTGTCATTCTCACTAGAGGTCAGACAGAGCCATTCAACAAGAAAGGTTCTGTTGGCCGTTTGGGAACGTATCCCGTAATGGTAATTATTAAATGCGGTGAATGAAAGTTTTACCAATCTATTCAGGGCATTCGAGTAGCTTACCATTTATTCTGAGTTGTTTACTAGGTCATAAAGTCTTAAGGATCGGTTCCTATAAAGGGTGAAGAGAGTAGGTCTTTTGGGTGAAGTCGTTGTAATTTAATCTGTCTTCCTATATTAGAAAAGGCGACTGGATGATTCGTGTAAAAATTTGAAAATGAAGGGCAAGGGCCGTACCTGTTATACTATATGAATCGAAGTCTTTAGAAGGAGGGGCCTATATGAGCAAACCTGAAAAGATCAATTATTTTGACCGCGAACGAATAACAAGACATGAAAAACTTCAGCGTGCGAAAGAGCTATACATTGATTTCTTAGAACAAGATCATCATACGAAATTCGGCTCATTTAGCCCTGCAGCGAACAAATTTATCTTGGAAACATTTCAGAAGTATCATCCAAAGGAATTGGCTGCCTTTCGGAAATACGTGGGCATTAGGAAGAAGTCGGTTACGAAAACGAAGAAACCTGCATCAGGAAGAAAGAAGAGTAACCAAAACCTCCACGCCTTCGCTCAATTAGGGGTTCGTTTTGAATCCAAAGTGAAAGAAGTGCTGCTTATGATTAACCAGCATAAAGCAATCGATTTTCAAGTGTCGATCCCTGTGAAAGGACATGACTCCAACACACATTTTCTTCGTCCTGATATCGTTATCAATGATGATATTTGGATCGATTGCAAACTTTCTATTGATAGCAATATTAAAGAGACTGCATTAAAGTACGAGGGGCATTGTCGTTTGCTAGAATTTTATCTACTAATTGATGATGACATTGAATATGGTGTACACGAAGAATCGGGTCAGATTGTTCGTTCCATTTGGAATGTTATTGAGAGAGGGAGAAGGCGCTTAGGCGAAGAATTAACCGAGCATTATAGGAAAGAGTTTAATCAATTAAAAGAAGAGTATTTGATGTTAAAGGGAGAAACTACTGCAAATGAGACAAGCAGATAGGTACCGATAAATCAAAAAGAGGCGCTTAACTAATTTAGTTAAACGCCTCTAATTTATTGAGATCTAACCTAACGAATAAACCTCTTCCCCATCAACAAACGTCTTCAACACATAACTACTACCATCAAACGGATCCTCATTCCAAATCACAACATCCGCATCTTTCCCTACTTCTAAAGACCCGACGCGCTCCTCGACACCTAAATGCTTAGCCGCATTAACCGTAATGGCTTTCCATGCATCCTTTTCCTCTAACCCATGATTTCTGGCCTGAATAGCACTCATGCGCAAGTACTCAATGCCAACGACAGGGTGATCGGTTGTGATCGATATAGACACACCTGCCTGGTTCAGGATGCCTGCTGTTTCCCATCCTTTATCGCTTAATTCTACCTTTGAGCGCGTGGACATGGTCGGTCCGACGGCTGCTGGGAAGTTGAATTGGGCAATGTAATCTGGGATTTGATGACCTTCTGTGCAATGCTCGATACTGATGTTTAGATCGAACTCCTTCGCCAGTCTAAGAAGAGTCACAATATCATCCGCACGGTGCGCGTGGGCGCGAAGGGGGATCTCTTTGTTTAGAACTTTGACTAAGTTTTCAAGTCCTAGGTTGTCCTCCACGTTCTCTCCGCGCTCGAGCTTTTCTTTGTATTGCTGTGCTTTTCTCAACTGCTGGCGGAACATCGCTGCGATTCCCATACGAGTGACGGGCGCTCGGCCTTTTGTCCCATGAAGGCGTTTCGGGTTCTCACCGAAAGCAGCTTTCATGCCAGAAGGACTACGAAGCACCATCTCATCGACGACGGACCCGCTTGTCTTAAGCGTCACCATCTCACCGCCGATCACATTCGCGCTGCCTGGCAACACTTGAACCGTTGTAACGCCAGCTTTTCGTGCATCTTCAAATCCTTTATCACGAGGATTAATCCCATCAAGTGCACGAATTTCCGGCGTAATAGGGCTGCTTGTTTCGTTAAAATCTTGCCCCGGTTGGCCGATCCCTTCCTCATGTACTCCCAGGTGCGTGTGTACATCAATAAGGCCTGGTGTGATATAGTGGCCGGTTGCATCGATCACTTGTTCAGGCTCCTCGTTTAGCGTTACCTCTCCAATTTGCTTTACTTTTCCATCTTTAATGAGTACGCTCGCATTTGTAAGGGTTTCGCCGTTTCCTACGATGATTGTGCCGTTTTTAATTAACCTCATTATGATCACCTCTGAAAGATTATGTATAATTTCTTGCTTTTTTAACTGAAAATTTATACTATTAACAAATTTCATCTTTGATACTATATGAGATGGATAGAGATGTAAAGGAGCGGGGCTGGGACATGAGGGACAGGTTCCTTGTCCCGCGGGCCTAGGGACCTGACCCCTTGTCCCGGATCATTGATCTTAACTCATAATAGAATGTATACTACATAGATGGACAAGAGAAAGAGATCAAAGGAGTATTTTATGGACGATCAACAAAAGCAAGGCGCGCTGAAGGCTCAGGATGAAATGCTTGAGATAGCCGATCGATTATTTCAGGAAGGAAAGTCAGAACAGGAAGTACGGAAGGCTCTTTCTGATTATCTAGATCGAAAGCGTGCTGAGGCGCGGAATAATAAATAATGGGAAGAGGGGACAGGTTCCTCGTCCCGCGGGACAATGAACCTGTCCCTCCTGTCCCGATCTAAT
Source organism: Pontibacillus sp. HN14 (assembly GCF_021129245.1). Taxonomy (NCBI): domain Bacteria; kingdom Bacillati; phylum Bacillota; class Bacilli; order Caryophanales; family Bacillaceae; genus Pontibacillus; species Pontibacillus sp. HN14. The sequence continues at coordinate 307,528 of NZ_JAJOLR010000002.1, forward strand.
TTCATTACAACCGAGCTCATTTATCGTACAATTTATATGGGTTAATGAATACAAATTGAAAGATACACCATATAGTTGGATGAAATAAAAGGTGATAATCATGAAAAAGCTCAAAAATCTCCTGTTTGCCTTATTAGGCATACTCTCACTCGGCATTGGCATTGCGGGGACAATTCTGCCTGTACTGCCGGGCGGCCCTTTTTATTTATTTGCGGCATTTTGTTTCTCGAAAAGTTCTAAGCGGGTGGAAAACTGGTTTAAAAACACAACGGTCTATCAGAAGTATGTCTTAGCTTTTCTTCAGAAGAAGGGTATGAAGAAAAAAGAGAAGATTCGGATTAACATTATTGCGGATACGTTTATCGTAGCTTCGCTCTTTTTTGTAGATATTTTGCTGGTTCAGATCTTGATTGTGGCGCTTGCTTTGTATAAGCATTATTACTTCATTTATAAGATTGAGACAATTAAGTAGTGTTTGGAATAAAGAAGAAGGGTACTCGAACGAAACGTTTGAGTACCCTTTTTGCGTCCGAAGATTGGATTGTGAACGAGTTTACCCCTCTCTCCTTTTGACCAAGCTAATAGTAAAAGATTGAGAGGAGTGGGTTCGAATGCATGAAGAAGAGAATTTCTTTAAGGGTTTCATGTGGGCGATGGCCCTTAGTCTTCCGGTGTGGGGCGTTATTATCGGAGTGGTTAGTGTGCTGGTTTTTTGATAGATTTCCAGGGACCAGGGGGACAGGTTCCTCGTCCCGTGGGACAATGAACCTGTCCCTCTGGTCCACTTGCATGTGAGCGTTTTGAGAGGGAACGTCAGGGGAATATAGTCCTAGATTACGATACCCTCCAAAGAAAGGAAGATGCTCGATGCTAAAGTTAAGGGAAAAAGTTGTTCTCATCACGGGTGCAGGATCAGGTCTCGGAGAAGCGACAGCGATCCAGGTTGCGAGAGAAGGGGCTAAACTATCATTAGTAGATGTGAATGGGGAGTCTCTCGAGAAGGTCAAGAAGCGTGTGCAGGAAGTGGCTGAAACAGAGATTCTTCTCATTACCGCGGATGTTTCGGATGAAGAGGCTGTTAAGAACTATGTCCATAAAACGAAGGAACACTTTGGTCGAATTGACGGGTTCTTTAATAATGCTGGCATTGAAGGGAAACAGAATCTTACTGAAGATTATGGATCAGACGAATTTCATAAAGTCGTCGGCATCAACTTAAATGGAGTCTTTTATGGAATGAAATATGTTCTTGAGGTCATGAAAGAACAAGGCTCTGGCTCTATTGTAAATACAGCCTCAGTTGGTGGAATTCGTGGAGTTGGAAACCAGTCTGGATATGCTGCAAGTAAACATGGCGTAGTTGGACTCACCCGAAATTCTGGAGTGGAGTATGGTCAATATGGTGTAAGCATTAAAGCCATTGCACCAGGTGCGATCATGACACCAATGGTAGAAGGTTCTCTTAAACAACTCGGCGGTGATCAATGGGAAGAAGCAGGAGAGGAATTTGTTAAATCCAATCCTATGAAGCGCTTTGGAAAGCCGGAAGAGGTAGGGAATCTAGTATCCTTCTTACTCTCAGATGAAGCACAGTTTATCAACGCAGCTGTCATCCCGATTGATGGCGGGCAGTCTTATCAATATTAAGTAACCAGTTCCTCAGGTTCGAACCTAAAAAAGCAGAAGTCCACCTAAGGACTTCTGCTTTTTATTGATCAAACGTTTGATCAATAGCTTCCATGTCTCTTTATACCTTGGCAAGCTGGTCGTTTAAGCTCGCCAGTTCTTCTTCTAACCTTACCAGTTGCTTCTCAACATTTTCCGTTCTTCCACCGATCGATTCCATCTTTTCTAAATCGCCTTGAAGACGAACGTAATCGGATTTTACTGCGGCGATTTGGTCTTCTATTTCTTTCTTTGTCATAAGTTTGAACTCCCTTTCCCTTTGTATCTGTTGGACCCATTACTTTCCTACAGTATAAAATAAATCTCTTCTCTTGAAAATGGAGACCGCTTGAGTAGGGGCTAGGGCGTTCTGTGACCTTACGACGATAGAAGCGCATTGAAAGGTAATAGATTGAGTGAATCTATTACCTTTTGGGTAGTTGCAACGCTAAAAAGGTAACAGATCAACTTCCTCTATGACCTTTTAGAGCTTAACTCTAGATGAAAAGTCACTGATGGATGCTTTCTGTTACTTTTTAATGCTATAACTCTACTAAAACGTCAGAGAGAGCAGGACAGGGTACCAGACCCCTGGGCCCGCGGGACGAGGAACCTGTCCCCCAACCCCGAAAATTTTGTTCCAAAAAGAGGAAAAACGACCTAATGAGTCGAAATAACTATGTGAATCGATTCCAAAAAGGTGGTTTAAAATGAGGGCGTTTAGCAAGTATGGTATTTTACTCAGTATTATTGTAATGGTCACAATCTTTCTTTCAGCAGAGAGGAGTTATGCAGCAAGCAGCTTTAAAGAGTTTGATTCAGTATCAGAGGTTAATCCCTACAAAGAATGGACGGTAGAATTTAATACCAAACTTCTTCAATCCTCCACTAATCATGTGGTGGTAAAGAATGCAGATGGTGAAGATATGGACGTTCATGTTTCTGTGAACTCTACTAAGAAAAGCATAAAAGTCGAACCTCCAATTGCTGGATACGTAAATGGGGAAACCTATACATTAATTATTGGGAGAGAAGTTAAGTCAGTAGATAACAAGCAATTAAATAATGAAGTGAGAATGAAGTTTACCATTTTAGGAGCTCATGACCCTAGTCTAGTAAATACCAAGAAAGAAGTTATGACTAAGTGGGACTTATATAAACCTACATATGAAGGGAATCCATTCGTGAAGGATCCTTCTATTCGTGCTCCTTATACCACAGGTGAGTTAAAACAAGGATTTCTTCAAGATGGCGTTAACATGACAAATTTTGTTAGATACCTATCCGGATTACCTGATGACATAGAACTTAATTCTTCTTTAAATGAGCAAGGTCAGTATGGTGCTGTAGTTACGGCTGCAAATGGGTATTTGAATCATCATCCAACAAAGCCGACAGACATGGATAAAGATTTTTATGAGATCGGCTATAAATCAACCTCCAGTAGTAATCTAAGCCAGCAATATACGAAAGAAGATTTCACATCAAGTTATGAAATAGATGGCGCTGTTCAAAAAGGGACAATAGCTAGTTCGGTATATAGTTATATGATGGATGAGAGCCGTTCTAACATTGACCGAGTTGGCCATCGACGTTGGATCCTAAATCCCCAGCTTAAAGATGTAGGTTTTGGCTACGCTTTAAATAAGAAATTGGGCAATTACTATAACTATACTTTTTCAACCATGCAGGTCTTTGATAAAAGTCGGGAGGAAGAAGTAGATTATGATTACATTGGATGGCCGGGAGTAAACCGTTATTTTCCTGCGGAGTTCTTTCCTAGTGACACCCCATGGTCTGTATCGTTAAACCCTTATCTCTATCAAATTCCTGAGCTGACTGAAGTAAATGTTGAAATTAAAAGCTTAGCTGATGGTAAGACTCATAAATTAAATACTCAAGATACGCCAATGAACACCGATGGACGTGATGTACTGGGCGAGTATTTTAATATAAATAATCAATGGTATGGCATCCCATATTGTATTGTATTCAGACCTGATCCAGATCAAATCAACCTATATAACGGAGTATACGAAGTAACGGTTGAAGGTTTGAAAGATCGTAACGGTAATGAAACTAGTCTTCAATATAAAGTGAACTTCTTTGATCTGCTGAATTAAATAAATGATGAGATCACCTATATGCTTGGTGGTCTCTTTCTAGTGTGGACTTAAATGTAATTTTATAAGGAGTGGGTAGATAAATGAAATGGGCAAATGGATTGAAAGTAGTAGGGGTTTCAGTTTTAGTCTCTGGAATGTTGGTATTTGGGAGTGGACCTATCATAGATTCTTTTAATCATAAAAGTGAAGGAAATATAGTATACGCTGATAGTTACTTAGAGATGGGCTATGAGGAGAACGTTAGTCCCGGTAAGTCATGGAATGTTATGTTTAATGTAATGATGGATACAGAGAACTTATCTGACGAATTGATTTACATTAAAGATGAAGAAGGTAACAAGATAGAAACTCAGTTGTTTCATACCAAGTATTTTAAAGAGAATCATAAATTAGCTACATTAGTTCGTGTTGGTGGAGTAGATGACTATGAACTAGGTGAAACGTACACAATGTATATAGAGAAGGACTTTAAAGATGAAAAAGGAAACCGATTGAAGAGTGGAGTAAAGAAGACATTTAAAGTGGAAGAGGAGAAGGAAAAAGGAGAGATTGGTGAAAAAGCATTATCGATGAGTAAGGAAGAATTTTTGAAAGATGAAGAAGTGAAAGAATTGAATAAACCGACTTTACTTTGGGGTTATAATGTTAGAACTGGAGAAGTTGGATTAGAAAAGACGTTTGATACAATGCCTATGTTTTATAAAGAATATGTGGAAATTGGTTTTCATAAAAAACTGAACGGCGGTTATGATGAGTGGTTGGACGAGGGATTTGTAAGTATGTACTTGGTAAATGAAGAGGTTTTTGTACGTGATTATCCTAATGTATCGTATCATCCTATTGTGAATGGTAAGTTAATGACTGATTTGTTTAAGGAAAAGAAAAATACGTTGAGTGTTGATCCGTTAAAAATGGGTAATTACGATAATATTAACGGTAAAAATGGAGATAAAATTGAGGATGTACTGTTGATGAGTCCGGAAAAAGAGGGACAAATGGTTGTGGAGTTGAACGCAGGTTATAAAAATGCGGTGTTGGCTTATAAAGGAGGAGCTGAACCGGTTAATATGGGAAGTGTAGCTGAGGTTAAGAATGGAAATTTATACGCAGATGGGAGTTTGTTTGAATCTTTTGGACTTGATGTAAAAGGAAAAGTAAACGTGAAGAAGGTTGCAAAAGAAAATGGATTAGAATTTGTTTATAATGAGCAGACAGAACTGTATAGAGTAAAGAACTTTAAGTAATAATTTAGAGTTCTGATTCAGGGGGAGACTTTGAGTCTCTCCTTTTTTAATGGGGAAAGGGTACCAGACCCTTGGTCCCGCGGGACGAGGAACCTGTCCCCCAATCCCAGTCCCGCCAGCCCGCCAATCTCTCAGAATTGAATTTTTAGTTAGGTTTTGAAATAATATCCAAAAGGACGTTTTTGTTAAGAGGTGCGCTAGTTTCGCAAAACGTTAAAACAAATCACTACATAATCTATGAATCTACCCATTTCAGCTAAACAAGTAGAGACGTCTAAATTAACCTAGAGAGGTTGGGAGCATATGAAGGGTATCAAATGGTTGATCGTTTCATTTGTGTTGGTACTGGCTATTGCCACGCCTGTATCAGCAGAGGAAGAAACGTATGAGGAATTGTCCGTCTATGAGAAACACAAGTTGCTGACAGAGATTGCGATTGAGAAAGATATTCCGCCAGAGATTTTAAAAGGGATCGCTGCCGGTGAGAACTACATGAGGCAGTATAAAGAAGATGGTACCGTTCAAATAGCAGACGACGGCGGGATCGGTATTATGCAGATCACTAACCATGATCTTAAAGGCGTGGATAAAGATCGTTTGGCTACCGATACGGAGTACAATATTCGAGTAGGTGCTGATATTTTAAATATGAAGTGGAATCAATTTGCTTCAAGATCGGCGTTACCTACAGTAAATGGGGCTAGTAACCGCCATATTTTAGAGCAGTGGTATTTCCCTGTTATGGCCTACAACGGGTATTCAAATGATAATAACCCAGTTAGAGAGTATGAAGAGGGCGAAAAGCCTTACCAACAAAAGGTGTACGAGACTATAGAGAAGTATAGTAAGGTTTCTACAGCTGATACGCCTGAAGATTTCTCTTTTCATCTAGATGATGGTTACCTTGTGTCGGATATAGAAAACTATGATTGGAAAGACGCAGATTCGTACACCACTCAGATGTTTGCACCTGGAGACCAAGTCTATGTAATGAATGATGAGGATTTAAGTGAAAACTTAGACTATGGGAGATTGAAATCGGATGGATACTTTAATGGTAGTGAATTAGATCTTATTCCGTATTACACGGAGTTGGAGATTGTGAGCGGCCCTTATTATCCAACTGAGAATATATTTAGACATTTTGTAGCTTATGAGGTTAAGAGTGATGATTACAATGGATACGTAGCTTCAGCGAATCTCCGAAGTGCGGATCATATGGAAAAGGATTTCTCGCCAAAAGGTGACAAGATGACAGATGTCGCTCTGGATAAAACTTGGCGCATTAAAACGAGAACTCACATCGATCCGGCCACGGTCAATGAGCGAAATATCTACATTGTCTCTGATAATGGAAAAGGAGTACGTATTGATCTGTCGGCATCCTTTAATTCCTCGGATCAAACCACCATCATTACAGCAACGCCAGAGGGTGAGTATGAAAAAGGGACAGAATATGCATTGCATGTGAAAGGGTTAATGTCTACTGAAGGCCTTGATTTAGAAACGAATGTATATAGGGAGTTTAAAACGGTAGATTAATTTGGGAATGAGCTCTAGTAAATGGGGCCGTTAGAACTAAATTCATTTAAGCAGCCGAGTACAGTAAGTACTCGGCTGCTTTTTTAGTGGCAGGGATAAGCGGGACAGGGTACCAGACCCCCGGGCCCGCGGGACAATGAACCTGTCCCCCAATCCCAATCCCACCTCTATTAAAATGGCTTCAACGTCATCAACACAATCAAAACAACAGCAGATACCTGAGCAATCATATTAATAGGAACTAATGCCTTCCCAATATTGTTATACTCCTCGGGTAACTCTTTGTCAGTAGAACTCTCTAAAATCTCAACCTGGCGAGCTGTTTTCTTGGGCACGATTCCTGCTACAATCGGCTGAACGAGTACGTAAATGACGAGAGAGGCAAGAAACCAAATTTCTGTAAATAAATATGTATTTAACGCTCCTAGAGCTAATCCGGTGAGGAGTAATGTAATACTCCCGATCTTCGCAAACTTCTCTACCTTCTCTGCTACGTTATGAGCAAACTTCGCCTGCGCTACCGTCTTTGGCGAACCCATTAATGCTGGAAGAGCAAATGTGGCTCCTAACCCACAGACTGCTGCGATAATATGAATAACTAAAATAATTCCGTAAAAAGTCATATTTAATTCCTCCTAATAATTTTCTTCTTAATGAAAAATATTCAAATTTTTGTTAATGACAATCCTCTTTCTTACAACCACTACCTAGCAAAGAAGTGGATCACTCCGCCTACATTTAAAAATAAATTACATGAAAAGAGGGGTGCCCTGTGAAGGGATTCCCTTCTAGAATATTTAGAAGCTGATCAACGATACTTAAGACGTGTCTGGTTTTATTAAGTTGGGATAATGGAGTAGAAGTTCAAGTTTCAAATTCTCTGAGAAAACGTTCAAAGTGGTCCTGTATGTTTTCGACTATAGTAATTTACTGCTTGTGTACTGAAAGTTGTTGAAATGAATTGGAGGTGATCACGAATTCATTCTTTGGTTTCGGTGAGGTTCATCGCTTTAAATCAAGCGATCCATTGGGGTGGATTACTGCACTTTCTATAGAAATACTGGTCGTATACCTAACACCTCTTCCTTTGAAATATTTTTGTAACATTTACGATTAAATAGTATATTAGCCTTATTGTCAATAATTTCTTTAAAATAATTAATATTCCTATATAACTAAATAAAGTATTATTTATAGTTCCTTAGTTTTGTTTTTGTGACTGGAGTCCTAGGTGTGTATTTCAAACTATATGGGACGTTCGGGTACAAAATGCCTAAATGATGCAGGTTTCTATAATAGAGATAAGCCTTTCTTTACATAGCTCAATTGCTGCTCTTATATTTTTGCGGGGATTTCCAATATTCGTATGATGCGTGGGTCTATCCGATGGTTTAGAGGTTTCTCGTTTAAATGTATTGGTCACATTCCGATAAAGAGATTAAATGGGTTACATACTTTGGGAGGTATTATGTTGAAGAAATCAATCAAACCTATCTTTGCTGTCATGACAACTGCTGCATTACTTGGAGCTACACCTTCAGTCTCAATGGCTAAAGAGAAAGAAGAAAAAGTTCATGAGCAGCATCATCAATTCGATCACGATGATCGTGAAGATGTAAAAGAAGAGAGAAAAGAGAAAAGGAAAGAAAAAAGCTACGACAGAAAACATAGAGCATGGGAGAAAGCTGCGGATCGTAGGTTTGATACGATAGAAAGACGCCTTGATCGTATTGAGTCTGAGAATGAGGAAATCAAAGATCGTATGGAAGAGTATTTTCATTTAGATGAAGATGACCAGGAAGACGAAGAAGGTGAGACTTCGGAACCTCTAGATACAATCGATGATGAGGAAGAAGTCGATCAAGAGATAGAGAGTGAAAATGAAGAAGAAACAGACGATGGTGAGTATGAGGACTCCTATGAAGATACTGAGAAAGACAGTTCAACGGAAGACGAGGAAGAAGATGTTGAACGTGAAGATGAAGAAGACAGTGAAGATTCAGAAGATGAAAAAGAAGAAGATTCATCTGACGAATCCGATGAAGAAATGGAAGATGAAGAGGACGTTGTGGCTGGAGAAGTCGAAGTTCAAGAAGAGGAAGAACTCGAACGATTTGATCGTGAAGCGGATAGCTTTTCTGGAAAATTAAACGCTCAGTTAAATAAATTAAATGCGCTAGAAAAACAGACGGATCACCTTTCTCATTGGGCGGGTAAGAAGTTTGGAACCGATAAAGATGACTTCGATAATGAAAGCTTACAAGAAGAAATAGAGGAACTTCGAAATGAAGTATATGAATTACAATCCTTGCTGAAAAAGTCACAAGAATCGGTTACGGAAGAAAAAGCAAATACTGAGAAAGAGGACTATCAGGAAAAGCAAGACGTAGAAGCAAATAAAACGTGGGACGTTACTTTTAATTCTGACCTTTCTGAGGAAGCGGTAGATTCATTGAATTTTATTGTTTTTGATGAAGAAATGAGTTTTGTGCCGGTAAGTATATCGTACGACGCTGAAACAAATGTGGTATCCGTGGCACCGGAAAAGGAGTACAACTCAGGTGAAACTTACACGCTGTTTATCTCAAAAGAGATTGAGAGCAATGGTGGACTGCAACTAGAGCGTGCTGTTCAAATGAAATTTACGATAGAATAAATTTTAATAGGTGTCATGAACAACATATGAAAAACACCGCCAAACGTCGATTCAGTTGCGACATTGGCGGTGTTTTTATTTCAAATGTTTGAGGGACAGCGGGCCGTAGCTTAGTCCCTTGGAATAATGAACTTATCCCCTAGCCCCGAATGATATGGATTTTGCAATGCTAGAGTTACGAGTTTTTTGAAAGAGGGCGTAACGGGTAACCCAAATATATCCATGATCTTTTCAGTTGGTTCTGTTGTGTATCGCTCGTATTCAACAATAGAGATATTAAAAAGGTACAATAAATGCTCCTTTGCCCTAGTATCTATTTGATTTTCATAAATAAAATAGCTAAGGAAAATCTTATGGATGTAGTTGCATTCATTTAAACTCTGTTTGCAAATCGTTTGATTAATAGATAGTGCTTGATGCTCATCTATATTTAATTCCTCTGTATAATGTAATACTCCGTATAGGAGGGGGAAATAGACGAGGGTTAAATGATCCAACATCATTAACGCACTATGTTGATAAGTATTTTGTGCCTTACTTGCCCTTTGGACGACATTCAATTTTTCCTCTTCAACTTGTTCTTCTATCGAATTGAGGAAGCTCTTGAGATCCATTTCATCTTCATGCTCGACCTCATTGTGTGGGTTAGTGCGTTCTTTTATCACAATAATGAGCTCTTTAATCATGAAACGTAACATTAAGAAAAATATGAAGCCTATTAGCAAAGCTTCATTTCCCTTAACATCGTAAAAATTAAACGCGAAAACAAGACTAAGGATTAAGGCAATAGAATTATGGATTTTCATTTTATTTGCCCTCGAGACTATGTACAGTTTTTTTCTGACGCCAAAATTTCATTTGCCCCTTTAATGTAACTCCGAAAATCATAGCAAAGAATAGTAGAAAAGAAGTGCCGTGAAAAACTATGCCGGTTGTGGCTATAGTAATTAAAATGGCAACGGGGAGTGCGAGAGCCTTAATGGCGGTACTAGCGTCATTCTCTATTTTACTATTTAATACAGAATGGACTGCGCTGAACAGACCTATAGCAAACACCCAAGTTAAAATTAGTAAAAGTATATAAGAAAACATAATGTTTCCACCTCCTGCATGAGTTATTTTACATAGGTTCAAAGTAGCGGTAAATGTGTAAATAATGGGATTTTAACGATCGTTATCTCTTGGAGGGTATTTCCATCTTGGTGGATGAGAGGTTCTTTATCAGGGTGACAGCCCCTGGGCATAAATTCTCTTCAGTCATTCGTCACAAAAACCTTCTTAATCCGTCATGGTACAAATAAGGGTTTCGTGCTTATAGGGGTGGTGTTTCTCAGGAGGCCTTCTGTAACCTTTTAACAACTAAAACCGATTGAAAGGTCACAGATCAAGCCCCTCTATTACCTTTTGACAAGCTACAACCCTTAAAAGGTCACAGATCGACCTCTTCTATGACCTTTTAAGGCTTAATTCCAGAAAAAAGGTCACAGATAGAATCTATCTGTGACCTTTTCAAGCTATAAAACTAGTGAAACGTAAGAGAGCGGGACAAGGTACCAGACCCCTGGTCCCGGGGGACGAGGAACCTGTCCCCCAATCCCAAGTTATTTCACCCATTCCCCAATCAATTCTTCATTCTCCTCAACCCATTCACGGGCGCCGTCGATTGGTTCTTCACTATTTTCGACAACATTAATTAGTTCACCAATTTGCTGGTCATTCATCTTCCAGTTCTTAAGCCATTCGCTCACTTCTGGATGGTCGTCTGCGAAGCCTTGGCGTGTGGCGTGGTGAATTTTTTCTACGCCGCCATAGGTTTTCTTCGGATCTTCTAAGAATTTAAGATCGTATTTGGAGAAGATCCAGTGCGGACTCCAAAGTGGGGCTACGATTGGTTCTTCGTTCTTCACGGCTTCACCAATTTCAGCTAACATCGCTGGTTCGGAGCTTGATTGAAGCACGTAATCAAGGTCATAATCTTGGATTAATTGTTCCGTTACTTCCATTGTGCCGGCACCTGGGTCGAATCCGACAATATTGCCTTCGAACATTTCCTTGTGCTCATTTAAGTCTTCGATGCTGTTTACCTCGTCCAAGTATTCCGGGACGACAAGTCCAACTTTTGCGTTGTCATACCAGGTTGCATCGGAGAAATTGACCGTGTCCTGATAGCTTTCTAAGTAATTGGCATCCTGAACAGGTAACCAAATTTCTAAACTTGCATCCAGGTCACCGCTTTTTAACGCTGCCATTGTGCTTCCCATGTTTAAGTTCTCAAGTTCTACCTCATATCCTTTATCTTCTAAAATCACCTTCCACATATTCGTGACGGCGATGTTTTCAGCCCAGCTGATTTGGCCGATCGTGAGCTCCTTGTTGCTTTCTTCTTCTCCACCTGCTTCATTGGTGCTTCCGCATGCTGTGAGTACCGTAATCATAACGATTGTAAGCAACATGCTCCATTGTTTTTTCCATGATTTCATGGTGATAAACTCCCCTTTTCTTAATGATATCTATTTCTTAAATACATTTAACGTTAAATGTATTAAGAATTTTCTTAACAAAAATGCAAAACGAATCCCGCTCTTTTCTATGTAAGAGTGGGTGGGAAGAGAGGGGGCAGCTTCTTTACACGTTGCTGCCCGCACACCTCTTATTCCGTTTGATCTTTCGGTAAGAATTCAAAGATCTCACCGCTTCGGATGCTTTCAACTAATTCCTCGAGCCAATGATAATACTTTTTTGATTCTTCTAATTGATCGTAGTATTTCTTCGCCTTCGCGACGATCTCTTGTGTGCTCTCCGAATCTTTCATAACTTCTATAAAATCTTCCTGAGCTGAATCAATCGCTCCAAGATTTGTTTTCACTTCCCGTTCCCACATCTGACAGTAAAACGCCATAAAGGACTGGAAGAAATCTTTCTCTGCGACATAGGTGTGTTTTCTTGAACCACGGGTGAAGGTTTTCTTTACCATTTCTATGTCCTGAAGCTTGCGGACGCTCGTACTCATACTTGGCTTACTCATGCCGAGCTCAGAGCGCATCTCATCAAGCGTCATCTGATCTTCAAAGTACATGGTTGCATACAAGCTTGCAGCGGCCGGGGTTACCCCGTATAGGTCCATCGTTTCTGCAATGGCGCCCATGACTTTATCTTTTGCTTCTTCTATTTTGAGCTTTGGTCTTTCGGTTGACTCACTCATAGGGTCGCTCCTTCAACAAAAGTATCTTTATTAAAAAAAATTCTAATATTCTTTACGAACTTTATGTTAACGCGTTCAGATTAAATGTCAAATGCTGATCGTAAATTTCAGGAAAGAAAAACATCCGCCATCCTTATTAGAATAGGTAATCCAGTAATTTCTTATCTTTCTAGTTCTAGTATTGGAGAAGAGATTTTGACAAGGTTTAATCATAGTGTTATCGTTAAAAACGTTAAATAAATATTTAATAAACTTAATATAAATCAAAAATCAATGCGAAGGAGTGGATCGGATTGGATCTGAAACTACAGCTTCAACATTATATAAATGGGAAATGGGTTGGCGCGGATTCAGAGAATACGCGTACAATCATGAATCCATATAACCAGGAAGTCATTGCAACGGTTCCTGAGGGAGATGAAACTGAAGCAAAAGAAGCGATTGCTGCTGCGAGAGCTGCTTTTGATAAAGGAGAGTGGGCGTCGACGCCTGCGACAGAGCGTGGCGCGATCGTGCGTACGATTGCTGAATTTATTGAACGAGATAAAGAGGAACTTGCTTACTTAGAATCATTAGATACCGGAAAGACGGTAGAAGAGAGTCGCGGGGACATGGAGGATATCGCTGGTGTCTTCCGTTATTACGCGGAGCTTGCAGATAAAGATGGTGGAGAGATGATCGATTCACCGGTAGCGAACTCCATTAGTAAAGTCGTTCGCGAACCAGTAGGTGTATGCGGACAGATAACGCCTTGGAATTATCCTTTACTTCAGGCGTCATGGAAATTAGCGCCGGCGCTTGCAACGGGGAACACACTCATTATGAAACCGAGTGAAATTACACCGCTAACAACGATCAAAGTCTTCCAACTCATTGAAGAGGCAGGCGTACCTGCGGGTGTGGCCAACCTTGTTCTTGGTGCAGGAAGCACGATTGGAGCAGAGCTTTCTAGCAACACAGATGTCGATCTTATTTCCTTCACAGGTGGCATTGTAACCGGCAAAAAGATTATGCAAGCGGCAAGTTCGAATGTGAAGAAACTTGCGCTTGAGCTTGGCGGGAAGAATCCGAACATCATTTTTGCCGATGCGGATTTCGAAACAGCTGTCGACCAAGCGTTAAACGGCGTGTTCTTCCACGCAGGGCAAATTTGTTCCGCTGGGACTAGGTTAATTGTAGAAGAAAGCATTCACGACGAGTTCGTTCAAGCGCTTGTTGAGCGTGTGAAGAAGTTCAAGCTAGGCAGCGGATTTGATGAAGATACGCAAATGGGACCACTTATTTCAGCTGAACACCTGGCGAAGGTTGAGAAGTATGTAGAAGCAGGAGTTAACGAGGGGGCAACGTTAGCCGTTGGCGGCAAACGTCCTGACGATCCTGAGCTACAGCAAGGATTCTTCTACCTGCCAACGATTTTCACAGACTGCACATCAGACATGACGGTTGTGCAAGAAGAAGCCTTTGGTCCGATTATCACCGTTGAGAAATTCACTGAAGAAGACGAAGCTGTAAGAATTTCGAATGACTCCATCTACGGACTTGCTGGTGGAGTTTGGACGAATGACACACGAAAAGCTGAACGCTGTGCTGCGAAGATGCGCATGGGTACAGTGTGGATCAACGACTTTAACTTGTATTTCCCTCATGCTCCGTGGGGAGGATTCAAGCAGTCTGGTATCGGCCGCGAGCTAGGCAAATTAGGTCTTGAAGAATACACGGAAACAAAGCATATTTTCCAAAACTTAAACCCTGAACCAATCAATTGGTTCTAAATGGACAAGCTTTTATAAGCATTCATTTTATAAATGAAGAAAGGCGTCGTGAAGCCTTTCTTCGCCAATTCATCAAGGAGGAACAGATATGACTGAATCATATGACATTGTAATTGTTGGAGGCGGGAGTGCAGGCTCCGTGCTTGGTAACCGCCTAAGTGAAGACGGGAAGAAGAGTGTTCTTATTCTAGAAGCAGGCCGCAGTGACTACTCCTGGGACCTTCTAATCCAAATGCCGGCAGCTCTGCCGTTTCCGGCTGGGAAAAGCCTTTATGATTGGAAGTACGAGTCTGACCCTGAACCGCATATGAATGGACGCCGCATTAAACATGCCCGCGGAAAAGTTCTTGGTGGCTCAAGTTCCATTAACGGGATGATCTATCAGCGTGGTAACCCATTAGATTACGAGCGCTGGGGAGCAGATGAAGGAATGGACACGTGGGATTTCGCCCACTGCCTGCCATATTTCAAACGCTTAGAGAATGCGTTAGCTTCTCCAAATGACGAGATGCGCGGCCAGGACGGTCCAATTAAATTAGAGCGCGGGCCTGCCAAGAATCCTTTATTCCAAGCTTTCTTTGACTCCGGTGTTGAAGCAGGTTATTCAAGAACCCCTGATGTGAACGGATTCCGCCAAGAAGGATTCGGACCGTTTGATAAACACGTCTACAAAGGACAACGAATGTCAGCTTCACGCGCTTATCTGCACCCTGTGATGGATCGTGAGAATTTAACGGTTAAAACGCGTGCTTTTGTTAAGCAAATTGATTTCGAAGGGAAAAAAGCTACAGGCCTGACGTATGTTCGGAATGGACAGACTCACCAAGTAAAAGCTGGGGAAGTCATCCTTTCTGGAGGTGCGATTAACACGCCGCAAATGCTACAGCTTTCAGGTATAGGCGATGCGAACCACCTGATGTCTCTTGGCATTAAGCCAGTCGTTGACCTTCCGGGAGTTGGGGAGAATCTTCAGGACCACCTTGAAGCATACATCCAGTACACATGCCCGGAGCCTGTGTCTGAGCAGCCGAACTTAAACAAGGCGCGCATGCCTTGGATCGGTTTACAGTGGATGTTCGGACGTACCGGTCCAGCGGCGACGAACCACTTCGAAGGAGGAGGATTCGTCCGTTCGAATGAGGACGTGGACTACCCGAACCTGATGTATCATTTCCTTCCGGTAGCGGTCCGTTACGATGGCCAGAAAGCTGCAACAAAACACGGATTCCAAGTACACGTTGGACCGATGTACTCTGATGCACGCGGTTCCCTTAAGATCCGTTCAACAGATCCAAAAGAGCACCCGAGCATGGTGTACAACTACCTTTCCACGGAACAAGATCGACGTGAGTGGATTGAAGCTGTAAGAGTAACCCGAAACATTATGGCTCAACCAAGTATGAACACCTATAATGGAGGAGAAATCTCACCAGGTCCTTCTGTTCAAACAGACGAAGAGATCCTCGAGTGGGTAAAAGAAGATGCCGAAACAGCTTTGCACCCTTCTTGTACAGCGAAAATGGGACCAGCTACAGATCCGATGTCAGTTGTCGACCCACATTCAATGAAGGTACACGGCGTTGAGAACCTACGAGTGGTTGACGCGTCCGCCATGCCTTACGTAACAAACGGCAACATCCATGCGCCTGTACTGATGCTTGCTGAAAAAGCAGCCGACCTTATCTTAGGTCGTAAGCCGCTTGAGCCGATTCATGCTGACTTCTATCGTCACGGGGTTCATGACCCTGCGGCGGGAACGGTTTAGCTGGGATTGGGATTGGTGGTTGGGATTGGGGGACAGGTTCATCGTCCCCCGGGACTGGGGGCAGGTTCCTTGTCCCTTTTCTTCTCTTCTAGTGAATCGTAAAAAACCCCCCCTTCTTGGAAGAAGGGGGCATCTGGTTCATTTTTTTAGAAAGCTGAGTTTAAACGGCAATCTATAGAACAATCTCTATAGCTCCAAGTCCTACTAAGATCGCGCCAAGAACGAGTGAAAGGATCATCTTTTTGTGCTTCTTTTCTCTCTTGTCACTAACCGCGTTCAGTAAAGAACTAACTCCTAACAAGACCGATATGTACCCAAACCAATCCCCGTTTCCTGTCCAACTCATGATCGCTAGGACAATGGCAATCATTGATAGGAAAAGGTTCACAAATGGTATAGCCATTAAAATCCCTCCTTTTGTGTGGAGTTATTTTACCATACTGGCCCCGGGAAGAGAGGTTTGTTCTCTTTTTTTGTGCAGGGTTTTACAAGAAGGCGTAGAAACTTAAGAAAGAACGACTCCCCTCATATCCACGTTAGCCCTCATTTCTTCCTACTAAAGGAGGTCCTCAAATGCCAAGAAAGCCAAGAGAAAAAAGTCGAACAGGGATTTATCACGTTATGCTAAGAGGCATTAACCAGCAGACGATTTTTGAAGACCCTGAAGACAAACGACAATTCCTCACCACCCTTACACACTACAAAAATCATTTCCATTTCAAACTGTACGGCTACTGCATTATGGATAATCATGTCCATCTCTTGTTCGAAGAAGGGATGGAGCCTTTCTCATTGACCTTAAAACGGATCAGTTCAAGTTATGTATACTGGTATAACAGGAAGTATGCTAGAGTTGGCCATCTTTTTCAGGCTCGTTTCCTCAGTGAATGTGTTCACGATCATGAGTATTTCCTTACCGTTATAAGGTATATCCACCAGAACCCTTTGAAGGCTGGACTCGTTCAAAACGTATGGAAAAGCGAGTGGACAAGTCTTCAAGCTTACCTCGGTCATTCTGCTCCTGTAGATATAGGCAAGGGACTGACACTCTACTCCTCTGACTACTCGACAGCTCTCATACGCTATATTTCTCACATGGAAGAACAGAATGATGATCATTGCTTGGAAATGGTTCAGGACAAACGAATTTCTGATCACGAGGTGAGGGAATGCATGGTGAAGCTAGGTGTTCCTCACAGTACAATGCTTCAGCAAATGGGAAGGGAAGAGCGTAACCGCATCCTGGCTCAGCTTAAAAAATTGGATGGTGTAACCTATAGGCAGCTTTCCCGCGTTACGGGTATATCTAAGAGTGTTATTGGTCGTGTCCGGTTGGGGACTTGAGAAGCGGGATTTGAGGGACAGGTTCCTCGTCCCATTTTTTGCAGTTCTATCTGAAAGCCCTTCTTGCTGAAGAAGGGTTTTTTGCATTGAGAGCGAGTACGCTGAACTCTGTGACGTTTTACCACTAAGAGTCATTTAAAAGGTCATTGATTGAGCGTCTATGTTACCTTTTGTATGGTAATAACGATTAAAAGGTCGTAGAACAGCCTATTCTGTGACCTTTTAGGTTTTTAATGTGGATGAAATGTAAATGATGGTTCTTCTATGTGACTTTTTAGAGCTATAACTCTAGTAAAACATCAAAGAAGCGGGACAGGGTACCAGACCCCTGGTCCCGTGGGACAATGAACCTGTCCCTCCATCCCACACTCCCTCCATCCCAGACCCACCGCCATCCCCAACTCCCACCAAGCAACTCTTTCCATTTAACTAGAAAAGTCTGGTTAACCAAGCCATCGGACTACAAGGGGACAACGGACCAGACCCCTTGTCACGCGGGACGAGGAACCTGTCCCCCAGGCCCATTACTACCTTCTGTGCAAAATTGCAAACTTCTCTATTACATTTGTTAAACACTGAAACCCCTTTCATAACTACGAAATACACTCTATACTAAGAATATATTCAACATCATGATGACTTTGGATAATCATTTTGCAAACTTCATCATCCGGAGGTGGAGGGCGAGACATGGTTTTAGATAAGAGAAGAACGTATTTACTCACACAGCTGTACCAATCGGATACGCCGATTTCGACCAAGTGGTTACAGAAGAAGATCGGTGTTTCGGCCCGGACAGTCTATTACGATATTCAACAAATTAATGATTGGCTCGAAGATAACGAGCTTGAGGAAGTGCAGCGTCATAGGGGGAAGGGATTTTTCCTTACTACTGAAACGCAAATGCAGCTACCCGAAAAGATTCAGCTCTCTGATCGCTGGGATTACCGGTTATCACGGGAGGAGAGGAAAGTTCTTTTAACTCTCTACTTGCTGAACGATACAGCCGACATTCGTATGAAGGATCTAATGGAACATACGCAAATGAGTCGGGGAAGCATTATTAAGGATTTAGATGGAATTAAAGAATACTTTAAGAAACATCGACTTGATCTGCAGTATTCAAGAAGTCATGGTTACTTCCTTGAAGGAGCAGAGTTGCACAAACGTCAGCTTCTTTCTCACATCTTGGTTTCAGTGAAGACCGATGAGAAGTGGCAGGGGGTACGAGAGGAAGCTTTTCAAATTTTGTTGCCTGCCTCATTCGATAAGTCGGATTCCATGGCCTTTATTAAAAAGGTGCTTTATGAAACGGAGAAGGAGCTTGGGATCGTTTTCACAGATGAAATGATCACGGTTTTGTCCATGCAAATGATCATTTCAATCGAACGAGTGAAGAATGAAAAGCAGATTCAGTTAGATGAAGACGAGCGAAACGCGATTCAGAAGACAAAAGCCTATACAGCGGCTCATCTTATTAACGAACATCTCAGAGCAGAAGGCTATAACGTTTTTTCAGAAGATGAAACAGCTTTTCTAGCTATGAATCTACTAAGCTCAAAAGTTCATCAGGAACCGCCATCGTCTCCTTACGAGGACCCTGAGGCGCCTGGATTGAAGCGAGTGATTCACGATATGGTTGATGATTTTCAGATTTACTCCTGTGTGTTATTCGAAGATCGGGAGCAACTGGAAGCGAACTTATTGCTTCATTTGAAACCGGTTTATTATCGGTTGAAATACGATGTTCCTTCAAATAATGAGCTATCTGAACATATTCAAGCCCATTACCAGGAGATCTTTAAATTGACCAAGCGCTCGATCATTCACCTTGAGCGCTATATGGAGAAGCCGATTCCAGATGAGGAAATTGCGTATATCGCGATGCACTTTGGAGGGTGGCTCTCGAAGGAAGACCGCACGATTGAGAAGAAGTATAAAGCGATTATTGTGTGTGAAAATGGCATCGGTACATCCAATATGCTGAAAGCTCAGCTAGAGGCGATGATGACAGGGATTGATGTAATCGCCACGCTCTCTTTCCGCGAGTATCAGCAAACCAAGCTACGAGCCGATGTGATTTTTGCAACGAATTTCTTAAAAGAAAAAGAAACACCTGTCATTCACGTTCCCGCTCTTTTGCAAGATGTGGATAAGGAATATGTGCTGAAGCAGTTGAACCACAGGCTTCAGGAACCATCGGCGGAACTGGACCAGACAGATGAGCTGATAGCGATGATTAAGCAGCATGCGACCGTCCATGATGAAGATGCGTTAAAGCAGCAGCTTATGTCCTATCAAGCCAATCAGACCTTTTCGATAAAGGAGCCTTACAAACCTATGTTAAACGAATTGCTTACATCAGAAACGATTCAGTTTGAACCATCTGTCCCGTCCTGGGAAGATGCGATTACGAAAGCATCACAGCCGCTACTGGCAACAGGGAAGATCGAACAGCGCTACGTGGATGCCATGATTGATACTGTGAATGAATTAGGACCTTATATTGTCATTGCGCCAAAGATTGCGATTCCTCATGCTCGCCCGGAAGCGGGAGTTGAGCAGCTTGGGATGAGCTTACTCAAGGTAGACGAACCGGTTGCGTTCTCTGATCAGGAGAAACACAAGGCCAACCTTATTATTGTGTTAGCCGCAATCGATAACGAAACGCATTTAACCGCTCTGTCTCAGCTTACAACGATGCTGTCTGAGCCGGAGAATATGGAACAACTCTTAAACGCTAGCACGACAGAAGATGTATTAAGCTTAGTAAATAACTACTCGCACGTATAAAAAATTTGGAGGGATTTAGAATGAAAAAAGTATTAGTCGTATGTGGTAACGGATTAGGAAGCAGCATGATTGTAGAAATGAACGTAAAAAGCATTTTGAAAGATCTTAACAAAGAAGCAGAAGTATCTCACACAGACCTATCTTCTGCAAAATCAGAGCAAGCAGACCTATACCTTGGTTCTGAAGACATTGTTGGCAGCTTAGACGACGGCAGCAAGAATGTTGTTCAGCTTAAGAACTTAATGGACAAGAACGAACTTAGAGAAGCTTTAGAGCAAAATATCTAAAGTCAGGCAATCAAGAGGAGGGAAGACATTATGATCGATTTAATTATGAAAGACATTCTGGGAACGCCCGCCATCCTGGTCGGGCTGTTCGCCCTCGTTGGTCTGGTAGCTCAGCGTAAGAATTTCGCTGATACGTTATCAGGAACGCTAAAGACGATCATGGGATTTGTTATCCTGGGTGCTGGTGCAGAGGTTCTAATTCAATCATTAACGAAATTTAGCGCTATGTTTGACCATGCATTCAGTGTGAATGGAGTCATTCCAAATAATGAAGCGATTGTAGCTATGGCTCAGCAAAGCTTTGGTACAGAGACAGCCATGATCATGTTATTTGGAATGGTAGCGAACATTTTAATCGCTCGTTTTTCGCCATTTAAGTACATTTTCCTTACGGGTCACCACACGATGTTTATGGCCTGCCTAATCGGAGTTATCCTTTCGCAAGGCGGCTTATCAGGTGCATCTCTTGTTATTATCGGATCTATTATTCTTGGTTCCCTAATGGTACTTTTCCCGGCAATTCTGCAACCTTATACGAGAGAGATCACAGGTTCAGACGATTTTGCCGTAGGTCACTTCGGTTCTACAGGATACTTTGTTTCTGCTTTCATCGGAAAGCGCATTGGTAAGAATTCTAAATCAACAGAAGAAATTAAAGTTCCAAAATCTCTAGGATTCCTTCGTGACACATCCGTGTCCGTATCCTTGACGATGGTCATCTTGTTCTTCGTTGTTGCAGCATTTGCAGGACCTGCTTTCATTGAAACAGAATTAAGCGGAGGGCAGAACTTCTTAGTCTTCTCCTTTATGCAAGGTCTAACATTCGCAGCAGGCGTTTATATCATTCTAGCAGGTGTGCGCATGTTACTTGCTGAAATCGTTCCAGCATTTAAAGGAATCGCAGATAAAGTGGTTCCAAATGCCAAGCCAGCTCTTGATGCTCCAGCGGTTTTCCCATTTGCGAGTAACGCTGTAATCATCGGTTTCTTAACAAGTTTCGTAGCAGGACTACTAAGCATGTTCCTACTACCGATCTTTGGCCTTAAGGTCATCGTTCCAGGTCTTGTTCCTCACTTCTTCACAGGAGCAGCAGCCGGCGTGTTCGGTAACGCAACAGGTGGCCGCCGAGGAGCAGTTGTCGGTTCATTCGCAAACGGTGCGATCATCAGTTTCCTTCCGGCTCTTCTACTACCGGTACTAGGCTCACTAGGATTTGAAGGAACAACATTCGGTGACGCTGACTTCGGTACAGTCGGGATCATCCTAGGAAATCTAATCAGCCTGATGGAATCAAAACTTCTCTTTGTCATCAGCACGTTCGCTCTTCTAGCAATCGGCTTCTTTATCAGCTGGAAGACACGCGGTGGAAAAGACGAAACATCAGAAGCAGCGTAAATAAAGGCATTACAACGGATATCCCTCTCTTGATCAAACGTTTGATCAAGAGGGGGGTTTTTGTGTGGAGCGTTGTGTTGTGGCGTTTTGCGCTGTAGGTTTGAGGTCGAGTAGTTTTGTTGCATCTTGAGTGGTTAAAATGGAGAAAAGGAGCATGAATTTTGGGACGGGGGACCAGACCCCTGGGCCCGTGGCACGAGGAACCTGTCCCTTAATACTTGCAGAGGAAAAACGAACAAAGGAGAACGATACACTATGAGTAAAATTGGAAGAAATGAACCATGCCCTTGTGGGAGCGGGGAGAAATATAAAAAGTGTTGCGGATCTCCAAGTGGTACGGGAGCGAAGTCTACCGTTCCTGAATTCGAATGGGAGAACGAGCAGTTTAAAGAAGTAGCGGATCGTATCAGCCAAGGGATTGCAGCAGGGGAAGAGTACCCAGAGAATTTTGAGTACACCGCTTTATTCTTGTGGAGAAAATA
The DNA here is from genome assembly GCF_021129245.1 of Pontibacillus sp. HN14. Lineage (NCBI taxonomy): Bacteria > Bacillati > Bacillota > Bacilli > Caryophanales > Bacillaceae > Pontibacillus > Pontibacillus sp. HN14. Next base: position 329,801 of record NZ_JAJOLR010000002.1, read on the forward strand.
TTGCGATAAGAAAAATCCAGATATCAAAAAGCCAGCTAATTACGCAGCCTCCATCGAATATATCACTCTAAAGGTTCTTGGTGGAATGCGCATGACCCTAAAAGGGTTAGGAGAAAAATATGGTGGATCCTCAACAACTATTTCCAAACGCTACAAGGAAATTGAAAAGGTAATTGAAGAAGATCTTATAGTCCTTATGAAAAAGGAAATTGAGAAAAACAAAGAGATTCGAAGAAAGTTGAAGGAACGGACTGGTTTGTGAGTCTTATGGGCCAGGGCAAGGTTCCATCGCTCTCCCTCCCAGTAGATCAAGACCAAGAATCTATGACATTTTTCTAGGTAAAAATCTCAAAAAGGTCACAGATAGATCGAATCTCTTACCTTTTGGCTGATGTTTGAGAGAGAAAGGTAACAGATCGCCTCTATATGTGACCTTTTAACGCTGCCATCTTATCAAAAGGTCGTAGATGGTTCTCCTCTGTGACTTTTTAGAGCAATAACTCTCGTAAAAGGTAACAGATGGAGAGGAGGGGGCGCATCTCAAGTGGGACGAGGTACCAGACCCCCGGGCCCGCGGGACGAGAAACCTGTCCCCCAGTCCCGAAAACTTTCTCAATTTGACGTGTAAGCCTTCTCGAAAACGTTAATCATGTACCTAATTACTATTATAAAGAGAGAGTTCAAAAGAAAGATGGTGAGTCAGGGTGTTAAATGCCGTATTACTGACGTTGTGTGTGGTGCTAGCGGTTTATCTCTATGTGTTTGAGAAGAAGGATGAGCTTTCGGTGATCTTTCGTAGTACTGAAAAAGAGATCGGAAAAGCCCAGGAGCTGTACTGGCTTTTGAAAAACAACCACCTAACTCCCTACTATTCCATTCCGTATAATAAAAGAAACATATTTGAATTTGGTTACTTTGAATGTGAGGTTATTATTGAAGTTCCCGCAGAACAGCGAAGGCTAGCTATTGATTTGGTAGAAGAGTATGGCAGGAATGTAAGAAGAGGAAGATAGAGAACTTTGAAGAAAAAAAGAGTGATAAATGCCTCTCTCCTCCTATTAATGTAAGAGAGCAGAAGCGGGACAAGGGACCAGACCCCCGGTCCCGCGGGACGAGGAACCTGTCCCCGCATCCCACAATCCCAGCTCATCCCCTCAACTCCGTTATAACCCTAAGCCCCGTCGTAGCATCTTTCGCAAAACCGTCGACGTTCTCATGAGAAACCTCATCTATTTGAGGGCCGCCGACCAGAATCTTAACGGATGGAAGGGCGGTCTTTATGAGGTGTAGATCTGATTCTAGTTGAGGGATGTTGTCTTTCATAATTATAGAGAAACCGATAAACGCTATCTCGTTTATTTTGGCAAAATGGATCAGTTCATTAATCGGAATGGAAGGGGTGAAATTATAGGTGTCCCATCCATTGATCTTTAGCGTTTCCGAAAATAGTTCAAGAGGCAAGCTATGGCCTTCTTTTCCTACTGTGGTTAAGAGGACTTTTCCCTGTTGATTTCCTTCTTTCCCTTTTTCCTGAGTGAAGCTCTTCATAAGTTCCTTCGTCATATAGGTAGCTACGTGTTCTTCTGCAATGGATATCTTGCCTTCAGCATACATCTGACCGACTTCTTTCATGGAAGCGGCGAACACTTCTGTATAGATATTCTCCATTCTTAAGTCATCAATCAGCTTATAAAATTGATACTCGGCCATTCTCTTGTCAGCATTAAAGAGGCTTTTCATATAAAGCGCCCAATTTGATTCTTTTCTCTCTCTAATATAATCTTCTTTCCATCCAAGGAATCTAGAGATGGACAGGGAGAAATTATGAGGGATTTGTTTTACGGTGTCCGTGTTTTCGAATTGAATAATGGGTGTTAAGGGTTGTTTGTCAGACACATAAATAATGTGCGCTCTTTCGTTTGTTGAGGTTAAAACGCGCGTGTGGAGTGGGTAGATCTTCAGCATGTTCATAAATCGGTAGACCAACTGAGGATCGAATTGTGATTTCGATTCGAGAATGATCTCGAGTGCCTCTACAGATGGCTTGGCTGAACGGTACACGCGATCTAAGGTTAGTGCGGAATAGACATCGATGATGCCGATTATTTTCTCTGGGTCAGAAAGATGTTCGAAACCGTCGGGATAGCCGGAACCGTCTAGTCTTTCGTGGTGGGAACGAGCCATTTTTTGGCTTAATAAAGAAGCGTTATGGTCTCTTAGCGTGTCTTCTCCGTTGATGGTGTGTTCTTTAATCATCTCGTATTCTTTAAAGGTGAGTTTTGACTCTTTCAGTAATATGGTATCTGGCACATCCAGCTTACCAATGTCATGAAATAGACAGGACGTAGCAAAGTCTTCCTGATCCCCAGTCTTTAAATAATCGCTAAAAATAGCGCCAAAGACAAATACGTCAAAGGAGTGGTGGAAGGAGTGAGGATCTTTCTTCTTTAATTGCATAAGTTTACTGCTTAAAGGGGAGTGGGTCATTACTTTAATAAACAGCTCTTTAAGCCGGTGGATCGTGGTTTTGGCATGGAGTGCCACGCCGTATCTGTTTTCTGAGTATACGGTAGATAGGCTTTCTTGGAATAACGATTCATATCTTGTTGGATTTTCGGAAAGTATTTTCTTGTTTGGTTGTTCATTATGTACAGGTTCTTCAGCTGTCTGAATTTGAACCTCCTCAACGCCCCATTTTTTGAGTCTTTCCTGAATATTGAGCGTCATTTTTGTACCTTTTTTTAGAATCAACTTTTCCCCGACTGACACATCCTGAGAAATAAGGTCTCCCTCTTTTAAATTTCTAGTCAGTTGCTTCAAGTGAACCACCGCCTCGATCTGGTATTTTTTTCTCCCTATATTACACCTCCATCCTCTAATAATTATCCTAATTTAATCATTAAAAATTTTACATTACAATCCAAATGTGGTCCTCAATGTGCAAATTTTACTATTTTTTGATAGTTCTATTAGATGACTCATTTATTGCATGGTAAGCCTTAAGTTCTATATACCCGATTTTCAACCTTCAAACCTCTCGAATGTATTATATTGTAAAATATTAAGAGTTAACAATTTTTATGGGATTAAATGGATGTCCTAACGTCTCGTTATTAACTATTGTAAATGGAGTTTGCCTTTGAAGCGGGACACGGGACCAGACCCCTGGTCCCGTGGGACAATGAACCTGTCCCTCAATCCCAAAGCGGGACAAGGGACCAGACCCCTGGTCCCGCGGGACAATGAACCTGTCCCCCAGTCCCACCACCCCAATCCCAACAAATTTCCCAAACACACATGTAGCTATTATTACCATATCAGAAAGACAAACCAAAACAGTCCTAAAACGTTAGGTAAAGCAACTAAATAGAAGACACTAACTCATGAAAGCGCTTCACGAACGACTGTTGTAAAGAATATACAGCTGAAAAGAAGAATCAAATTCTGGAATTTCCAATCTTAAAAAGACAAGTCGAGCGCTCAAGTTGTCCTCATACAGTGAACAAAGAAATCTGAATCTTTCTAAATTTACCCTAGACAGATCTCGATCTTTAAAGTATAGTAACACTAAGATTTAATTAAGGAACATTTAAGGAATATGTCCTTTATTAAGGAGTGGTCGTTTGAAAGATGCATTTCGAGAACTTATTAAACCGGTAGAAAACGATATTGTTGCTTTTCGCCGATATTTGCACCAATACCCGGAGCGTAGCGGGGAAGAGTGGAACACATCGCGCTTTGTTCAGGAGAAGCTGACGGAGTATGGTATTCCTTTTGAGAAAGGATTTGCGGACACGGGCGTGCTTGGGATCATCAAAGGGGAACAACCTGGTGGTACGGTGGCGCTGCGAGCGGACATGGACGCGTTGCCGATTACGGAACAGGCGGAAGTGGACTATCGTTCTGAGGTCGATGGCGTTATGCATGCCTGTGGACACGATGCCCATACGTCTATGCTTTTAGGGACTGGGTACGCATTAAATCAATTGAAGGAACAGTTAGCTGGAACGGTCCTTTTAGTATTCCAGCCAGCTGAAGAGAATTCACCCACAGGCGGAGCGGGGCCGATGTTGGATGATGGCGTATTTGAACAATACGAACCAGATGTGATTTACGGACAACATGTTTGGCCGACGCTTCCGGTTGGACAGGTTGGGATTCGGGATCAGGAAATGATGGGAGCTTCTGATCGCTTTACGATTTCCGTAAAAGGGAAAGGCGGGCATGCGAGTATGCCACAAGACGGGAATGACGCGATTATTATGGCGAATCAAATCATCACAAGTCTCCAGACCATCGTCAGCCGAAACGTGGATCCGATTGAGTCAGCTGTTGTGACTGTTGGTAGTATTCACGGTGGCTATGCGCACAATGTCATTGCAGACAAAGTGACGCTTGAAGGAACGGTTCGAACGTACAAGCCAGCGATTAAAGAACGCGTGAAGCATCGTTTCCATAAGATTGTAGAGAATGTAGCAGAAGCGTTTGAAGGTAGCGTAGAGATCGAGTATTTAGATGGCTATCCATCCACGATTAATACACCGGAATGGGCCGAAGTGGCGAGAGGATCAGCGAGAACGGTGCTTGGCGAAGATTCTACACCGGAGGTTCAGCCGGTTCTTGCAGGAGAGGATTTCTCCAGATTCCTAGAACGTTACCCCGGAGCGTTCATCTGGCTCGGGACGCGAATTGAATCAGAAGAAGATCAAATGGGACTTCACGATCCGAAGTTTATGTTAAATGAGAAAGCACTCCCAGGTGGCAGTGCCACAATGGCTCAAATTGCGTACGATACGCTTTTAACCCTTCAAGGAGGTGGAGGCAGTGAGTAACGCACCGCTGAACTCCATTCTTGTGGATTGGCGCCGTGCTCTTCATGAGTATCCGGAGCTTGGTTTTACAGAGTATGTGACGACGTACCGGGTCGGGAAAGAATTAGAGGCGCTCGGGTTTACGGTTTTCCTTGGAAAAGAAGCCCTTAGTTCTGAATCACGAAAAGGGGTTCCGAGAGAATCCATTTTACATAAGCAGGAACAAGCTGCGAGAGAATGGGGCGTTGAAGAAGAGTGGCTTAACGCGATGAAGGGAGGCCATACCGGTCTTGTCGCCACATGGGAGACAGGAAGACCTGGTCCTCACAAAGCGTTTCGATTCGATATCGATGCTCTTCCGATTAATGAGACGAAGGATCCTTCTCATATACCGTTCCATAAAGGGTTTCACTCGAAAGTAGATGGCGTGATGCATGCCTGTGGTCATGATGGACATACGGCAATAGGTGTTGCTCTTGCTCATTTTATCAGCCGAGAACAGGATGCTTTGTCAGGGAAGTTGACGCTTCTTTTTCAACCAGCTGAAGAAGGTGGACGAGGGGCAAAAGCGATGACAGATCAGGGCTGGCTTCATAATGTAGATGAATTCTATACCGGTCACATTGGCATTCATTCCATGCCGGTTGGAACGGTGGGAGCTTCTGTTAAGGGCTTCCTCGCATCATCAAAAATGAATGTGACCTATAAAGGGCGTTCCGCACATGCTGGTATGAAGCCGGAAGAAGGACGTAATGCATTACTGGCTGCGGCGACCGCCTCGACGCAGCTTTATGCGATTCCAAGACATAGCGGAGGCGCAAGTCGTGTGAACGTTGGCAGATTAGAGGCAGGTAGCGGCCGAAACGTCATTGCGGATCATGGCTATTTGGAGCTTGAGACAAGAGGTGAGAATCACGAGGTACATTGTTTTGTTCATGACGAAGCGACTCGTATGATTCGGTCTGTTGCCGATTTATATGATGTCTCTTGTGAGATCGATGAAGTTGGCGAAACGTCCTCTTTCAGCTGTAGCGAAGAAGCGGTTGAATGGATTAAAGAGTGGGGAAGAGATAGTCCGGTTATTGAAGAAATTATTCCGGTTGTGTCTGTATCTGGGTCTGAAGATGCGAGCTTTATGGTGAATGAAGTGAAGGGGCATGATGGCATTGCGACGTACATGCTCTTTGGGACTCCACTAGCTGCTGGGCATCACCATCCGTCTTTTGATTTCGACGAAGGCGCTCTTGCGGTTGCATTGGATATGTATATCACTATTGCAAAAGGAGGGACTGGAGATGCAAAAGTGGCTAGACGAAACGTTACGACGATTGAATCGAACGACTGATATGAATCCGGCAGATGGGTTCTCAAGGCTCAGTTATAGTCCTGAAGAAGGGGAAGCTCACCAGGCTTTTCGTGAAGTGGTTACTGAACTTGGTCTTGAAGTGAAGCAGGATGAGGCCGGGAATCAATGGGCAATGTGGCACGTAGCAGACGGGGCTCAGGCGGTTGGAGTCGGTTCTCATCTCGATACAGTATACAATGGCGGTGGCTATGATGGAGCCGCTGGTGTGCTGACGGGCTTAGCGGCCATTAAATTGATGAAAGATGAAGGCGTTGTTCCAACGAAGAACATAGCCGTGATCTGTTTCGCTTCTGAAGAATCCGCGCGCTTTGGAGTCTCGACGATTGGCAGTAAAGCCATCACAGGACTCCTTGATCAAGAAGATCTTGCTGACATTCCAGACCGAGAGGGTCAGACGATCCGTGAGGTTTTCGAATCCTTCGGGTTAGATTGGGATACGGCTGATCAGGCTTATGTGCCAGATGAAGGTCTTGAAAGTTTCCTTGAGCTTCATATAGAACAGGGTACGGAGATAGAAGATCATCAGGCGGAAGTAGGGATTGTGCGAGGCATTGCTTGTCCGATCCGTTTGAAGGTTACCGTGAGAGGGATGGCCAACCACACCGGGACCACCCCGATGCCTAAAAGGCAGGACGCCTTGGCTTCCATTGCTCCTCTTATCTCTTATGTTGAGGAAGAGGCGCTCCGGCGAAATGAAGCTTTAGAGAAACGCCTTGTGGCTACCGTGAGCACCGTAGCGATTGGGCCGAATGCGATGAACGTCATACCAGGTGAAGTCGAGCTTGGTATTGATATACGAAGCGTAAACGATGAGGCCAAACGACAATTGGCAGAAGATATTCGTAAGCGATGTGGTCAGATTGCTATTGATCGGAATGTTCAGATCGAGGTTGAGACCCTGGTGGATAACGATTCTGTCGCATTGGATGAAACGATGCAAAAACATCTAGTAGACATTTGTGAGTCTCTATCATATGAAGCAATCCAGATGGATAGCGGAGCGGGTCACGATGTGATGAATATGGCGGTAAGATGGCCCTCTGGTCTAATTTTCATTCCTTGTAAAGAAGGGATTAGTCATCATCCTGCAGAATATGCCTCAGTGGCAGATTTAGAAAAAGGAAGTCGAATCATAGCTGAATATTTAAGACAGAAGACAGGTGATGTACATGAAAACCAAGATCGGAGTCATAGCACCGCAGGACTCCCTTGAACAAATTCTTTATGTAACGGATGAATTTAAGGACATAGAAGTCGCTTCCTATACGTACGACGATTTATCGGATATAGAAGACATTCTCTCCGCTCATCGATATGAGGTGGATCAATGGTTCTTCTCCGGAATCCTTAATTACACATATGCTTATGAGAAAAACTTAATCACACCAGAAGAAGGGAGTTATCCTCCCCTTCACGGTTCGAGTTTCTTCGGTATTTTACTTGAAGCACAGCTAACGAGTAAGAAAGTTTTTGAGAAGGTAAGTATCGATACCATTACAGACGACGAAATCGAAAAGATTCTCTCCTACTATGACCTTCAGTCGCTTACCTATTACAACCACCCCTTTGAGGGTTATCAGTATTCTAATGAATTGGTGGACTTCCACTCCAACCTTTATAAGGAAGGGAAAGCGGAGGTTGCGATTACATCGATCAAAACGGTGTACAGGCAGCTAAAAGCGTTAGGAGTACCGGTTTTCCGGGTGACGCCATCTTATTTATCGATTAAGCTCATTCTTCAATTCTTAGAAGAACGGGCTCAGTCAAAGCGACTGCGTAATGCACAGGTCGCTGTGATCGGGTGTCGCGTCGACTTCGAAGTGAAACAACGGGAAGAACTTCAGTATTCTTTCCGGATGAAGCACCAGGAGTTAGATCTCAGACGCTTCCTCCTCCGAATTGCGGAGAAAACGAGTGGTTCCCTGATGCAGATTGGGGACGGGGTCTTCTTTATCTTCACAACGAGGGGGCAGATGTGGACAGAGGTTGAGGAGGAGTTATTCAGCCTTATCCAAAATGCCGAAATGCAGACCTCCAGTCAGGTGAACATCGCCATTGGCTTTGGGGAGACGGTTTCTCAGGCAGAGCAAAACGTACGCTTCGGCTTCCGAAATTATAAAACATTTGATGAGCCGACTCTTCTCATAGTGGATGAGTACCAGTCGATTACGCTGAAGCAGCAGGAAGCGGCGATTTCTTATCAAACGGTAGGAGCTGGAGAGTGGGCCGATAAGATTAAGGATGCTGCCCTTAGTCCAGGAGTGGTCTCGAAGATTATATCGTACGCTCATCATTATGAGCGGACAACGTTTACCTCTCAGGATCTATCCCGTTGGCTTCAGAGTACAGAGCGAAATGGGCGAAGGATTTTGAGTGAAATGGAGAAAGTGGGGCTCGTTCAGCAAAGCGGCGAGGCTCAATCTGGAGAGCGAGGAAGACCGCGAAAGGTATTTTCACTCGTTTTGGATCAGTAAGGACAGAGGGGATTTTGATTCCCTCTTTTCTCCCTTCCAATTTACGGAAGGATAAAGGAATATGACCATTAATAACAGAAAGGGTGGGTTCATGGCATTACCACAAACTGATGTTTCACAAGTTGAGGACAAAAAGCAGTCCAAAGGGATGTCTCGTTTCTTGAATGGAATTGAAAAGGCAGGCAACAAGCTTCCGGATCCGTTTATGTTATTTGTTTATCTTGCACTCTTTATGATTTTACTTTCTTGGGTTGTTTCAAGCTTAGGTGCTTCCGTAGTTCAACCAGGTTCTGGAGAAGAAGTTGCGATTAAAAGTTTAGTTTCTGGTGAAGGTCTTCAGTACATGTTAACGTCCATGCTTGAGAACTTTACTGGCTTTAAGCCTTTAGGTCTTGTGCTTGCGATGATGTTGGGAATTGGTTTAGCGGATAAAGTAGGGCTGATTGAAACAGCGATTAAGAGTACAATCTTGAAAGCACCAGCGAGCCTTACAACTTATGCAGTTATATTTGTCGGAATTTTGGGAAATCTTGCATCTGATGCCGCGTTTGTGATCGTCCCACCTTTAGCTGCAATGGTCTTTTACACAGTTGGTCGACACCCTCTTGCAGGTCTTGCTGCTGGTTTCGCAGGGGTCGGTTCTGGGTTTACAGCGAACATTGTTGTAGCCGGTACGGATGCTCTGTTATCAGGAATCTCAACAGAGGTTATGGCAGGTTTAGAGTCGAGTGTTGTCGTAACACCACTCGACAACTGGTACTTTATGATCGCATCGGTTGTTGTGCTATCCATCACAGGTGCTCTTGTGACGGAGAAAATTGTTGAACCTCGTCTTGGTAAGTACGAGGGAGATCTGAAGAATGAAATGAATGCATCCACTCCTCTAGAGAAGAAAGGGTTAAAGAACGCTGCCATTGCTCTAGTGGCTTATATCGGCGTGTTGCTTGTAGCTCTATTCTGGCCAAATTCACCTTTACGTAGCGAAACAGGTGGCATTCTGGATTCCACTTTCTTAGATGGAATTATTCCAATCATTCTCTTTATGTTTGTGACAGTGGCTGTCGCATATGGTGTGACAGTGAAAAAGATTACATCAACGAAAGACATCTCCACCTTCATGGGTAACGCTATTAAAGACATGTCTGGATTCATCGTACTAATCTTCGCTGCTGCTCAATTTATTGCGTACTTTGATTGGACAAACATCGGTACGTGGATTGCCGTAAGTGGAGCGGATTTACTAGAATCCATCGGGTTAACGGGTATTCCTGTTATTATCGGTTTCGTTTTCTTAACCGCACTTATGAACCTATTGGTATTCAGTGGTTCAGCACAGTGGGCACTAGAAGCGCCAATCTTCATCAAAATGTTCTACATCTTAGATTATCATCCAGCCTTTATTCAGGCGGCGTACCGTATTGCGGATTCATCTACGAACATTATTACACCGATGAACCCGTATATCATAATCGTTCTAGCGTTTATGAAAGAGTACGACAAGAAAGCCGGTCTCGGAACCCTAATCTCGCTTATGCTTCCGTATAGTATCATCTTCTTATCTGTATGGATTGTACTATTACTAGCATTTGCATTCTTAGGTATTCCTTTTGGACCTGGGGTTCACATGTATTTATAAGTTTTTCATTAAAAGAGCAGAAGACTCTCCTTTTTGGAGGGGCTTCTGCTCTTTTATTGGACCTAAAGTATTGTAAGGCCTTTGAGTCTTAAGCATTCGTTGGAATCTCGAATCTGAGATTATTCATTATACGTAAACCTTCTGTAGCACTTTCGGCAAAACCATCAACCATACTAGGGGAAATGTGTTGGATATGAGGGCCGCCTACTAGGATTTTTATTGATGGTAGCTTTTGTTTTATATATTGAATAGCAGATTCCACATGTGGGATGTTCTTTGCCATGATTACAGAAAAACCAACGAAGGATATATGGTTGGCTTTGACGAATTCTGTTAGTGGTTCTATAGGGATGGAAGGATGAAAATGATAGGTTTCCCATCCGTTCAGTTCTAATGTCTCGGAGAATAGTTCCAAAGGTAAACTGTGTTTTTCATCTCCAACGGTCGTTAAAAGAATTTTCCCAGACTTGGATTTTTCCAATTGATCGTCTTTTGAGAACATTTTCATTAATTCCTTGGTCATATAAGTGGCTACATGTTCCTCTGCAATGGTTACCTCTCCCGATTCATACATGTCTCCGATTTGTTTCATGGATGTAGCAAATACTTCTGTGAAGATGTCTTCAATTCTCATATTATCGATGATCTTGTTTAGCTGTAGTTCTGCTTGTCTTTTATCAGCGGATAATAAGCTATTCATGTATAAATCCCAGTTGGATTTTTCTCTTTCTTTCACATAGTCTTCTTTCCATCCGACAAATTCTTTGATGGTTAAAGAAAGGTCGTGAGGAATCTGTTTATATTCTTTGTTCTTCTCTAGTTGAATAATCGGTGTTACAGGTTGTTGATCAGAGATATAAGTAACTTGAGCTATTTCGTTTGTCGAGGTTAACACCGTGGTGTTTAAAGGATAAATTTTCATCATGTTCATGTAACGATATACTAGCTCGTAATCAAATTGTTTAGGTGATTCTAGTAAAATCTCCATTGCCTCAATCGATGGTTTAGCTGAGCGATAGACTCGGTCCAACGTTAAAGCTGAATATACATCAACGATGCTCAAAAGTTTACTGCTTGGCAAGAGATCTTTTTCTGTCAATCCGTCGGGGTAACCTGAACCATCTAGTCTTTCGTGGTGAGTACGGGCCATAGCTTGAGCTAATATAGATTCATCCAGACCCTTTAACAATCTTTCTCCGTTTAATGTATGCTCTTGAATTGTTTCGTACTCTTTAAATGTAAGCTTTTGCTCCTTTAACAAGATCGAATCCGGCACTTCTAATTTGCCCAAATCATGAAACAAGGATGATTTGGCTAAGTCATATGTATTCTCCGATCCTAAGTAATTGCTAAACAAGGTACTAATTACGAAGACGTCAAATGAATGAAAATACGAATAAGGATCTTTCTCCTTTAAGTCTAAAAGCAGTTGAGTGGCTGAGGACTCATTCATAATAGTAATAAACAACTCTTTAACCCAATGAATCATTTCTTCCTTATGTAAGGATAGCCCGTATCGTTCTTCCGAATAAACCTGAGCTAAGCTTTCATAGAATAATTTTTCATAATAGGGATGGGTTGAATCTGCGGCCCCCTTATTTTGATAGGGGTGAGGGACTTTTGAACTAACTTCAACTTCTAGGACTCCCCATTTTTTTAGTCTTTCCAGAAGGTGAGGACTCAATTGAGTGCCTTTTTTTAATATTAATTTATCATTAACAACGACGTCGCTAGAAATTTGATCTTCTTTATTTAAATCTTTTAACAACCGCCTCACAATAACCACCATCCCTCGTTGGTAACATTTTTATAATACCAATTTTTAGTATTACATGTATTTAAACATGTAATTTTTAACATAGCAATGCATTTTAAATATTTTAATATATTATTATCGTATACTTTATCGGTTAGGTATTTGGTCATGCCTATGTTAAGAGGGGGGATAGTCTTATAATCCCTCAAGGGAGAGATTTGGTAATGGGAAGGAAACGTGTATATTTTTTAGATATAGAATAAGGGGGCATGATTGGTAGAAAGAGGCGTTAAAAGGGGGAATGGTATGCGCTATATACTAAAAAAGCCCGAAGCATTCAGCTTCAGGCTTTACATAAGAGAATTCCCATTTCGTTTTTGGATTTCCGTAATATACTGGTCTAACTTCTGACTAAGCTCAATTGTTCGATCGTCATTAAGTCCATAAGTGAGTCCTGTTTCAATCATCGTTGATCGTAAATCCGTAATGGTCGTTTTTAATTCTTCCGTTGGCGTGTGTTCATTTATATAATGTCGAAATTCCATAGTTAATCTCCCCAATGGCTAGGTTGGTAAGATGTCTGACTTGTCGAATATAGTTCTAATGGCATTATAACACGTTAGGATATAAATGGTAATAAAGAATTACTAAAAAGATTCTTTTTTTACATATTTTGATAAAATAAACTTCTAAAGCAAAATTCTTGCTCGATTTTCTTATTGAAGCACTTTGTGTGATACAGTGGTAAATAAGGAAACTATATGAGGTGAGGGGGTTGAGGATGACCGATTTTCGTACATATATAGAGCAATCGAAGAAAAGGTGTAAGGAGAATTACCGGCTGGATCCAAACAGTGTGCCAAGCTTGCAAGTCGAATTAACAGAAGAAGAGATCGAGCGAAGCAGAAAGAAACTAGAAGTCTCGCTGCCGATCATTCATCACTTTATGGAGAAAGTGATCTACTACATGAATGGCGCACCGATCTTAATTGCAACGACGGATGAGGAAGGCTATCTCATTGATCAATTCGGGGATCCGAGTATTATGGAGATGGTTAATACGTTCGGAATCCATAACGGCGTACGCTTTGATGAGAAACGTGCGGGTACCAATTCCATTAGTCTTTCACTCTATCATGGTACACCAGTTGCGTTGGTTGGAGACGACCACTACTATGATGCGCTGCATGGTATTGCTTGCTACTCAGCGCCGTTTAGTTATTCGGGGGATGGACATCTAACAGGAACGGTTTCCATTATGACCCTTGTTGACTATGCGAGTCATTTTCATCTTGGGCTTTTATCTTCCACGGTAGATTCAATTGAGCGTGAGCTTAGACTCATGGAGAAGAACAATGAGCTCGAGATCTTAAACAGGATTATGATTGATACAACGCCTCTTGGTGTCTTGATGACGGATAAGGAAGGATACATAACCAGGTACAATGCTTCCTTGGAGGAGATCATGGATTACGAAACGAAAGAGCGTTTTGATCAAGGGGAGCAAACCTACTATATAAAACCGTATATTGACCAGGTTCTCAAAACAGGAGCGAAAGTTGAGAATGAGGAAGTCACGATTTATATGGATGATGAGCGAAAGAAAAGGATTTGCCAGCTTGATGTTTTACCTCTATTCGATGGGGATAATATTATTGGTACTTTTGCGCAACTCAGGGACATGACGAACTATTATGATCTTCAAAAGCAGCTGATTCAATCTGAGAAGCTGTCGACGCTCGGAAAGTTCAGTGCTGGACTGGCTCATGAAATCCGTAACCCTCTGACTTCTATTATCGGCTTAACAGAGCTTCTGAAGGAAGGCCAACATCAAGAACAATACCTGGCTGTCATTTCAACAGAATTAGAGCGGATGAAGACGCTTGTCAATCAGTTCGTGCTCCTTGGTAAACCGACAGCCATTCAGCCTGGCCCTTGTAACCTTCATCGATTGATTAGCGACACCATCGATTTAATGAAGAGTAGTTTGAGATCCCAGGGGATTTCCATAGGATTCCAATCAGAAGCTCAGGATCTCATCGTGAGTTTGGATGAATCTAAGATCAAGCAAGTGCTGATCAATTTTATCAAGAATGCTTCAGAGGCGATGGAAGATGGCGGGAATATTACCGTACGCTTAACCTCTGATCGGACGACCGGGGAAATGGTTGTGACGATCGAAGATGAGGGGGAAGGGATGTCGCCTGACCAGGTTGCGAACCTAGGAACTCTTTTTTACACGTCTAAGGAACATGGTCTCGGGATGGGGCTTCCGATTTGTTTTGAGATCGTAAAGGCTCACCACGGGGACATTCGATTTGAATCGGAGAAGGGAACAGGAACCAAAGCCGAGTTACACCTTCCGATCTAATAAATAGCGCGATACATCAGCATGGGAGGCATAAGGAATGACGAAGAAATTATTTTATAACGATGCGTACCAAACGTCTTTCGATACGCAAGTGGTTAAAAACGATAAGGATGAAGAGGGTCGTGACTATGTCGTGTTAGAAGAAACGGCCTTTTATCCGACAGGCGGGGGGCAACCTTTTGATGAGGGAACTCTGAATGAGATTCGTGTCGATAATGTCGAAGAAGTGGATGGAGAAGTGCGCCATTATGTAGCTGAACCACTAGATGCTAGTACAGTGAACGGTGTTGTGGATTGGGCGAGGCGCTTTGATCATATGCAACAACATTCAGGTCAGCACATCTTATCTGCGATCATGCAAGATGAGTTCGGCATGGCCACGCTTAGTTTCCACTTGGGTGCAGAAATCGTATCCATCGATTTAGATGCTACGGACCTAACGGAAGAGACGCTTGAGAAAGCGGAAGAACGGGTGAACGAGGTGATCCGTGACAATCGTCCAATTGAAACTAAATGGATGACGGTGGATGAGTCAAATCAGTACCCCCTTCGTAAGAAACTCGCTGTCGATGAAGCCGTTCGTCTTGTTGTAATTCCTGATGTGGATTATAACGGTTGTGGCGGAACCCATCCAAGATCCACGGGCGAAGTGCAGATGATCAAACTCCTTGGCTGGAGTCGTCAGAAAAAGATAGTTCGCCTCGAGTTTGTGTGTGGAAACCGCGTGCTTGAGCAATTAGGCAACAAGCATAAGGTGCTGAACGGTATTAAGGGCCTTATGAAGCGACCTGAAGAAGCTTTGGAACAAGAGGTTTCCTCATTTATTAAGGAAAGTAAGCAAAAAGATAAGCAGCTAGCCGAACAAATGGCTCAACTATTAGAATATGAAGCGCGCGATCTTGCATCAACTGCAGGTGAAGCTGCTGGTGTTCCGGTTATAGAACGTGTTTATGAGAACCGTACGATCAAGACCCTTCAAGACCTTGGGAAGAAAATTGTAGAACAGACGCCTTCAGGGATTGTAGTGCTTGTGAGCGAACAGAAGGACCAGCTACAGTATGTGTTAGCTCAAGGAGCAAATTGCAGTGGAAATATGAAAGAAGCAGCCGAGAAAGTAATGCCTCTTATTGAAGCTAAAGGCGGCGGCAAGCCGAATTTTGTTCAGGGCGGCGGAACAAAAGCGATCGCGGCTGATGCATTTGCTGAACGGTTGAGAGAAGCGGCGCTTGAGACAGTGGAATAGAGTTTTTTTGGAGAGGTTTCCCGTTTGGGGAGCCTCTTTTTTATGTGATGGGTGTGTGAGACGTCGAGAAAGGGAGCGGGGACGTCAGGAAAAGCGATAGCCACGTCGAGAAAGTGGGCGATGACGACGAGAAAAGAGAGAGTCACGTCGAGAAAGAAGCAGGTGACGTCAAGAAAACCGGAATTGACGTCGAGAAAGTGGGAGAGAACGTCTAGAAAATGGCTTGGGACGGCGAAAAAGACCATGCAGATGTCGAGAATCTGGCTAATGATGACGAGAAAATTATTAATGACGTCCAGAAAAGAGAACGAACGTCGAGAAATCCAACTCTAACCGTTTTCATTCAACTATCAGTTTAAGAGAAATTTCTCTTTTGAATGGAATAAAACACATTAAAAAAGAAATTTCTCTTAAAATCAGTTGATTTTTAACAGAAAATCGTTTTACAATGTACTCAGAAATTAACAAAAAAGGAATGGCGGGATAAAAGGATGAGCGCCGAACAGACAAAGATCACGGATTTTAATATGAATTTCTTTCAATTACAGGGTAAAGTCGCGCTGGTCACGGGTGGCAATTCCGGATTAGGGCAAGGGTTTGCTCTTGCGCTCGCTAAAGCTGGGGCGGACATCTTCGTCGTGAGCATGGTAGAAGATGAAGAAACGAAACAGCTAATCGAAGCAGAAGGCGTTCGCTATCACTTAATGATGGCTGATCTGACAGAGGACGGAGCTTGTAAGCGAATCGTTGACGAGTGTCTCCGGGTATACGGTCGCATTGATATCCTGCTTAATAATGCAGGAATCGGTTTAAATGAACCGGATGTGACGAATTTTACCCGGCTTCAGTGGGACAAAATGGTTTCAGTGAATCTGACTGCTCCATTTGATCTGGCTCATGAAGTCTCAAAACATATGATTCCACAGCAAAGCGGTAAGATCATCAATACGTGTTCGTTATTTTCTTACCTTGGGGGTCAATGGTCACCGGCTTATGCGGCTACAAAGCACGGATTAGCCGGATTTACGAAGGCGTATTGCGATGAGTTAGCTCAATACAATATTCAGGTGAATGGCATTGCTCCAGGTTATTTCGCAACGGATGTTACAAAAGCAACCGGAGCGGATGAGGAGAAGAACAAAAGAGTACTTGATCATATCCCCGCGAACCGATGGGGAAATGTTGTGGATTTAATGGGCGCTATTGTCTTCCTCGCATCAGATGCTTCCAACTATGTAAACGGGACGCTTCTGAATGTTGATGGTGGATACTTAGTTCGATAAAAAATACTAGATTCATATAAAGGAGAAGAGTGTATGACAATGACAAAAAACCAAACCGTAGAAGAATTAAAAGATTTATTATCTGAGGACCAAATAGTAACAGACGACGAAGCGTTATATGATGCTTCCGCTGATCGATATAAGAAATATGCAAAGTCGAAAAATGTTCTAGATGTACCTAAGCCACTTGCGATTGTTTATCCCCATTCACCTGAAGAGGTAAAATCACTCCTGGTGTACTGTAATGAACATCAGATTAACGTGATTCCGAGAAGCGGGAAGACAGGTACAGAAGGTGGACTTGAGAACTGGAAAGAGAAAACAGTTGTTATTGATGGGTCTACGATGAACAAAATTATTAACATTGATCCATACAACATGCAGGCGACGGTTCAGTCTGGTGTGAAACTTCAAACGCTTGAAGATGAACTGCGTAAGATCGGTTATACAACAGGTCACTCGCCTCAATCAAAACCAGTAGCGCAGCTTGGCGGACTTGTAGCGACAAGAAGTATTGGTCAGTTCTCGACGCTTTACGGAGCTATGGAAGATATGCTTGTTGGTTTAGAATGCGTCTTTCCGGAAGGGAACATTTCGAAGATTAAAAATGTACCAAGAAGATCTGGTGGACCGGACATTCGTCATATCGCGCTTGGTAACGAAGGAGCCCTTTGCTACATTACAGAAGTAACGGTAAAAATCTTCAAATACACGCCAGAAAACAATGAATTCCACGGCTATTTAATCGAAGATATGGAAACGGGCATTAGTATTTTAAGAGAAGTAATGGTAAATGGATACCGTCCATCTGTTGCTCGCTGTTATTCAGAAGAAGATGCAAGAAACCACTTTGGTCATTTCTATGAAGGAAAATGTGTGCTGATCTTCATGGCTGAAGGTGCGAAAGGCATTGTAAAGGCAACAAGTGAAGCGATTGATGAAGCGGTTGAGAAATTCCGCTCTGGTATTACGAAGAGAGTGGACTCTTCTTTAATCGAAGACTGGTTTAACAATTTAAACTGGGATCAGAGCAGAATTGATGCAGAGATTGAGGAAATGGTAAAGCATAATACGCATGATGGTTTCACAACAGAAATTTCTGCGGATTGGGAAAATGTAATTAAGATTTATAACAATGTTATAGCACGTGTACGAAATGAATTTGACCGCGCAGAAGATCTAACGATGCTTGGAGGTCACTCTTCTCATAGCTATCTGAATGGGACGAACATGTACTTTGTTTACAATTATGAGATTAACTGTGATCCAGAAGACGAATTGATGGTGTACCACCACCCGATTCACCAAATAATTATTGAAGAAACGCTTAAGCTAGGTGGATCCATGTGTCACCACCACGGCATTGGAAAGTATCGTTCAGAGTGGACGAAAGAAGAACATGGTTCTGCTTACTACATGCTAGAGAAGTTAAAAGAAGCCTTTGATCCAAATGGCATCATGAACCACGGTACGATCTTCCCTCAAGACAATGAAGTGAAGAAGTATATCAGAGGGTAATGACGATGAGCGCACAGTATATTATGGGGATCGACAGCGGATCCCAAAGTACAAAAGTCGTGATTTTCGATACAAAGGGGAACGAAAAAGCTTACGGTTCATGCGCTCTTAAAGAAACACTCTCTCCTGAACCAGACGTGGTCGTCCACCCAGACGATGATTTATGGGATAGCTTATATGAAGCTGTGCAAGATTGCCTCGCCAATTTTGACGGGGACCGAAAAGCCATTGTAGGCATCGGACTTTGTACCATCCGGTGTTGCCGTGTTCTGTTAGACGAACACGGCAACCTGGCTCACCCGGTTATCAGCTGGATGGATGGTCGAATGTCGAAGCCGTATGAGCATAAAGACGACGAGGTTCAGTATGTAACGACAACCTCAGGCTATCTTGGTTTACGGTTAACGGGTGAGTATAACGATACGGCTGCCAACTGTGAGGTGTTCTGGCCTGTTGATCGCCATACGTTAGACTGGTCTGAAGACGATGAAGATATTAAAGCAGACGGCCTGAGTAGAGAAATGTTATTCAATCTAGTCAAGCCAGGTGATGCGTTAGGTACGATTCGGGGAGAACTCGCGAAGGACTTCGGTCTAAGCGAGGGGGTCCCTGTTGTCGCGACGGCAAATGATAAGGCGGTTGAAGCGCTTGGATCAGGAATTGACCAAAATCGATCCATCATGATCTCTCTTGGAACGTTTATTTCCTCGATGTTAGTTCGTGATGAATACGTTGAAAACGCTGAGAACTTCTTTCCAACCTTCGCTTCGATTCCGTTTAAATATGCTTATGAATCAAACGGGATTCGCAGAGGATTATGGACAGTAAGTTGGTTCAAACGCCTGATCGGAGAAGAGCTTACAACGGAAGCAAAGAAACGCGGCCTTTCTGAAGAAGCTTTCTTAAACGAAAAAGCCGAGGAGATTCCTCCTGGAAGCGAAGGGCTCTTCACAATCCTGGACTGGCTTGCTTCTCCTGACAGACCTTATCGGAAAGGTATGATGATCGGGTTTGACCAGCGCCATACTCGTTATCATATCTATCGTTCAATCTTAGAAGCGATTGCTTTTAATATGAAGAACAATATTGATGACATGGTGAGGGAGATTGGGATAGAGCTCGAGGAACTTGTTGTCATCGGTGGTGGCTCTAAGAGCGATGTGATGATGCAAATCCTCGCTGATGTATTTGGCTTGCCGACCCGCCGCCGCGTGGGAAGCAGCAGCGCCTGCCTCGGAGCTGCAATCTGTACGGTTCGTTATCTTGGGTTGTATGAAGATTTTCATTCAGCTACGGAGGATCTTGTTCGGACGGAAACGACGTTCACGCCTGATGAGGAGAACCATGCGTTCTATAAGAAGGTGAACGAGGAAGTGGTGAAGGAGATTCGGCCTCATACGGATGAGGTGAACAAGCTCATCTATTCGATATTTAATTAAATTTGCTAATGGCCGTTGCGGTATGAGAGCTGGGGGTGGCTGAGGAACTACTCGCTTTCCACGGGCGAGCTGTCGAGCCTCCTCGCTCGCTTCGCTCACTGTGGGGTCTCGTCGACCTCTTCTTCCCGTAGGAGTCTCGCAGTTCCTCAGCCCCCCCCTGACCGAACAGAGTCCAAACGGCCCATTGGTAAAATGTCAAAGAGATAAAAATATGAAAGAGATTAAAACATCGTGCACCTGTTTTAGGGTGCGCGTTCTCTTGCATAGAGAGATTTTGTGTGGTAATTCTTAATAAAAATGATTTTTATATATAAAGGAAGGAAAGGGGGAGTTGTGATGTTGAGGTTGGATACGGATAAGTTGACGAAGCTTGAGAAGGAAGTGCACGGGAAGGTGTCTGGGCTTGTGGCGGAGAATGATCGGTTGAAGATTATTGAAGCGGCTGAGATTTGTGAGGTTTCGCCTTCTAAGGTGTCTACGCTTGTTCGGAAGCTTGGGTTTAGTAATTTTAAGCAGTACAAGCTTTATTTTAGCGGCCAGCAGGTGGAGTGGGAAAGTGAGAAGAGGACGGAAGAAATCGAGCGATTGATGCTTTTCCTTGAGAATTTTGATAAGCAAATTGTTGATGATTTTGTTTCGATCTATCATAAATTTAATAAAATTATCATCTACGGATTAGGTCCTTCTTTTATAAGTGCGGAGTATTTTGCCTACAAGCTTGATATTGTGTCCGATAAAAAGATTAAAGTCACTCATAGTGAGGATTACGCGGAGCAGATGGTGGATGAGGATACGTTGCTGATCGTTCTATCGGTAACTGGGAAGTTCTCATCATTTGAAACACTGTTTCAGAAGACGAAGGAGAAAAATGCTGAAATTATGCTGATCCTTGAGGAGTATGTGAACACGCAGCACTCATTAGCTGACTACGTTTTTCATTTATCCAAATTTAATCAAAGCGATGAATTGCTTCCGTTTGAAAAGACGCGAACGATCTTCTTTATCTTTATGGAAGAGATTGCAGCGAGGTTGAGACAGGGGGGATAGTCTATTGATCAAACGTTTGATCAAGGGACATTCCTTTCTGTCTCAGCTTGTTTTTAAGGCATGTTTAGGTATATTTCCCTGGATATGTCTTTTTTTTATTGTACGTTTGAGAGAATGTTTCCGTTAGCGTTAGTCAGAGCGAAAGGTGGTTCGGGAAATCACTCGCTTTCCGCGGCGAGCTGGGGAGCCTCCTCGTTCGCTTCGCTCTCTGTGGGGTCTCCCCTAGGCTCCTTCTGCCGCAGGAGTCTCGCAATTTCCCGAACCACCTTTGCCATATATAGTGGGAACGGAAATTTGCCACTGTAGGAAGATGGAGGGGGGATGTCCACTAGCCACGATTCTATCCCGAGGAAAGCGAGCAATCTCCCGACCTCCCTAGCTCTCAATAAACATAAACGCCTCCTTCGTGACCCGAAAGAAGTTTAGGGTAATGTTGGAAGGGAAGAAAGTCTGTAGTTCGAATGATCTACTAGCGAGGAGGGAGTCCATGACGATTAATTGGGCATCGACACAGGTGTACAATACGATCATGTGTATCGCAACGGGAGTCGGAATTTTGCTGATCTTGAAGTTGTTGACGAGTCTTCGGAGAGGGAAAGTACGTGAGCTTGAGGGATGGTCAATGGGATTTGGGGTGCTTGGGTTTATTTTGACGTTAACGGGTGCTCATATGACATTAACCTGGCCTCTGGCTGAAATTGGCTTCCCTTTTGACGATATTATCTTCGGGGAACCGAGTCTTGCGTTTGGGGTATTGTTGTTAGGTGTTGCTGTTTTGTTATGGCGAAAGTCAAGCCAGTATCGCATGGAAGGGTTAGATTTGAAGGATCCCCGGGTTATTTCAGAGCGTCTTCTCTCTGATATGCCTCATTTATTTAAGCCGATGTCTTACTTTGGTGCGGCTATGGGCTACGCGTTAATTGCGATCGGGATTGCGGGTGTGACCTATCAGTTATTTGCGGCACCGCCACAAGAGCCGATCTCTGGTGCATTTGCGGAATATCCAATGGTAGAAGCAACCTTTATCTCAGCCCTCTATGCGATTACAGGCCTCGGAGCGGCAATGTTCCCATTTTTAATGAAAGAGAAGCGGAATCATAGTTTGGATCGAGCGATGTTTCTGTTATGGCGAATAGCTGGGATTATTTTTATCGGATTTGGGGTTATGAACTACTTCACACATATTGGGTTGATTGTAAATACGATGTAATAGGCTGGAATACTCCACAAGACGCAATTTGTATGTTGCAAGGTCTTGTGGAGTTTTTTGTGGTTATATTTTCTAAAATTCCTAATCATTCTAAAATAAAGACTTTTCCCTTTGTCCTTTATTTCTGTCAATTTTACTTTATAATTGTTTAATATTCTAACAACTGACAAAGTTCGACATGGAGGGAATATTGTGCAAACCACCTTAGACAACCCACCGAAACAAGGAAAAGGGAAACACCCACCTGGATTATTCCTACTCTTTATTACAGAGATGTGGGAACGTTACAGTTATTATGGAATACGTTCATTTCTAGTTTTATACTTAACTGCTGAATTGATTAGCGGAGGCCTGGGTATGAGTGATAGCCAGGCACTCCTTTTATACGGAAATTATATTGGTTTGGTTTATTTAAGCCCGATGATTGGCGGGTGGATTACGGATAAGCTGATGAGTCTTAGAACCGGGGTTACGCTTGGAGGCATCATTATGGCTCTTGGTGACTTCTCTTTATTCTTAGTACAAGAGAAGTGGGGACTGTACCTGGGACTGGGCTTACTCATTATTGGGAACGGGTTCTTCAAGCCGAACATTTCCACCTTGCTAGGGGAATTGTATGAGAAGAACGATAAGCGAAAAGATTCGGCGTTTACAATCTTTTATATGGGAATTAACCTTGGAGGTTTCTTCGCGCCTATTGTTGCTGGCTTGTTGTATGAAGATTTCTTCTATTCTACCGTTAATGGAGTAGAGCATTTTGGTTTTAAATTCGCTTTCTTAGCGTCTTCTATTGGTATGATTATTGGCCAGGTTCTATTTAACGCTCTTGCGAAGAAGTACCTTGGCGATGTGGGAACGAAGAAATACAAAATCCAAACCACTACAAGCGGGGAAGGAGATAAGAAAAAGCCTTTAACAAAGGTGGAAAAGCATCGTACGATCGTTATCTTCATTTTAGCGGTGTTTGTAGTGATGTTCTGGGTTGGATTTGAGCAAGCAGGGGCATCCTTTACCCTTTATACACGTGACTTTATTGATCGAACCTTGTTTGGTTACGAAGTCCCGGTCGCTTGGTTCCAATCTCTGAACCCATTGTTTATCCTGCTGCTTGCGCCAGTTGTGTCCGCATTTTGGCTTAAAATGGCGAAGACGAAGCGAGGAGACTTTAGTGTGCCGACCAAGATGGCCTTCGGACTCATGCTTCTTGGGCTCGGATTTATGGTTCTTGTGCCAGCTGTGATGATGACAGGTAGCGATGAGGCAGATATCACCATGAAAGCAAGTGCTGCCTTTATGGTTGTAACGTATCTTCTTAATACGCTAGGAGAGCTTTGTTTATCTCCGATCGGTCTATCAATGGTAACGAAAATGTCTCCTGCCAAGTTCGCTTCTGCCCTGATGGGTGTATGGTTCTTGAGTAACGCAGCTGCTAACAAACTAGCTGGTGTTGTGGCTTCATGGACAACCAAATCTGGTTACTTAGAGATCTATGCCTACCTTGGTATTTTTGCGATTGGCCTTGGAATTCTTCTCCTCATTCTGACCAAACCAATCCAGAGGCTTATGCATATGGATGAATTGGAAAGAGAACAAGGAGAAGCCGCATAATTGGTTGAAACCAGAACCTGCTGAAACGGTGGGGTCTGGTTTTTTTATAGAGTCATATAGGAGAGCGAGCCTCCATATAATAAGGGGTATTTATTTTCCTATATAGGAGGCGGTAGGCGTGCATGTCATGTTAAAAAATGAAGCCGGTGTGGTGAAAGAAGTCAAAGTGGGGTTCAGCTGGACAACGTTCTTCTTTGGATTCATTCCGGCTTTAATTCGTGGGGACCTGAAATGGGCGGTAATCATGTTTGTTCTCGCTGCCGTGGCAGGTGCGTTTACATTTGGTTTAGGGGCATGGATCCCAGGGATAATTTTCTCCTTTGTGTATAACAAAATCTTTATAAAAGAACTGTTAGAAAAAGGCTACCGTGCCGCAACGGAAGAAGATGCACAGAAGTTGCAAAGTCAAGGGATTGTCAACGTCGGAACGAATTCTGTAGGGGCATAATCCCTTCTTGATCAAACGTTTGATCAAGAAAATAGGAGGCGAGATCATTGAGATCTCGTCCTTTTTTAATGGGATTTTATGGTACGATTAATCTTAATAAGAAAGGGGGATGGTTTTGTTTGAAGAAAATAGCTCTTACTGGATGTGCGCTACTCCTCACTCTTACAGCGTGTAATCAAAAAGTGACGTATACCTATTGGACTGATAAAACAGATAATCAGCTTGAACGCCTCGAGGAAGCGGATATCGATTTTGAAATCAGGGGAGATGAGATCTGGGTGGATGAAGAGGAAATGGATCAGGTGGTTGCTTGTTGTTCGTAAGGTTCTAGCCATGGGACATCATGAAAAGGCCCAGCACCTAATCAGTTAGATGCTGGGCTTTGCTTATTCCATAATAAATAAGTATTGAATGGTAGAAGATCGTTCGGAAGTTTGGAAGACTGCGACTAATAGATGATTGGATGGGAGGAGGTAAGTGAGTGTATAGTGTCCTCCTAAATCAAACGTGTTCTCCCCATCTGCAGCCCCTAATAATTCCTCCAGGTCCGTTGCATGGATTTTCTCTTCCTCTACATTCAAAGAAGCGCCTATAACCTTATTATTTTGAAGGGTGTAGGAATAATCTTCTTCTATTTCTGACGAGTAAGAAAGAATTGTTCTTTCACCAGCATCGCGAGACGTGTAGTCCGTTCCTTCTTTTTCGATGACGTCTTCTTTGGATGTTCCAAGGCCGGCCTTCATTCCTTTAAGTGTTTTGTTTTCTAGCTGGGTTTTGAAGGTGTTGTTTATGTAAGGAGTAGCTTTCTTAGTAGTAAAATTCATTGTGTGAGATTGGGTAGACGCTACACCTGATGTTGATGTGATTCCTTCGTTTATTTGGATCGTGTAGGTAGACTCTGGTTTGTAGTTGCCTTGAGGCGCATCGATTGTAATTGTTTTCCCCTCTATCACAATGTTGTTGTCTAGCCGTGAACCATCTGGTCCGGTTACATAGACTTTCGAATGATTCGTACTATTTGATTCGACACGTGTGTTGAATTGAATGGTCCACGTTTTGTCTATGGCTACATGGTTTGCTTCTTCCCATTTTTTCTCTTCAGCTTTTGATGAGGTAGGGAGGAGCGTTATCACCATTAAGATACTTACTAATAGAGAGATTTTAATAAGAGTGCGCATGTCTTTGCTCCTATCTTAACTGATCTAAATAGCGGTACAGCCTTGTGACTATACCGCTATTTGATCTTAATATTTTTGGACTAAATTCATTTCCGCTACAGAACCGTCACGAGTTTCTTTATCAAGGTAGATAAAGAATTTGTAGTCATGTTGTGGCCCGTTAAAATCATATCTCAAAAAGTACACATGATCTAATTGCGAGTATCCTTCAGATGATGGTTCTCCTAGAGCGTTCGTTACATCGTCGGCCCCATAGTTTTGGTTTTCAAAAGCTTTAATCAAGACGCGGATGTTGTCTCTCTCCAAGTCATGACCATACCCAAAGCCTAAGTTGTCATAGAATAATAGACTTGTCCCTTTGTATCCTACTTCATCATTAGCTGTGGAACCGAAAAGGTCGCGTGGCTCCTGGATGGAATCGCCGATCTCAAATGGCATTCCTTTCACTTTTCCTGTACGAATTTTTTCGGCAAATTCATCGTCAAAATAAGTAGCCGAATCGGGCTGACTCCTATAATAGACATCTTGGTCATTGGCCAGGTTATTTTTCCACTTTAAGATCGTCTGTGGCAGCTGACCCTCAAAATCTTCGTCTGTTGTATAGTAGAGAAGGCCAAACTGGCTGTCAGCATTGCTAGAGTCCACACTCCCTAACGTCGCGGCATAGATCTCTCCATTGTCTCCATTTACAACGATTCCGGTCATTGTATTAGCAAGACCGCGAACGAAGCCGCTGTAAGCTTTTCCTCCAAAATCATCTTCTATATTTAACTCTGAAGTCATTTGGAAGCTCTCCGTGAAAAGATTGTAATGGTCACCGACAAGGGACTGGAAAGTGTTATTCTCTGATTCTGAAAAGAGACCAAGTTCGACAAATCGAGGTGTTTTATCGGATGTGTCTTTAGCCGTGTAGTCACCTGAGAACATGACCCCCATGCCTCCGTACATTGAACATTCATTGGATTGATTTACGGTGATCTTATCCTCTGATGGTTTAAAGGTTAAGGTACATCCTTGATCGTCTGAAAATGTCGCTTTATCTCCCTGGATGGTTGCGCTTCTCTTAATCGTACCAGCGTTAGCTCCTGATACCGCATTTAAATAAAAGTCAAACGACTGGTCGGTTACGTTTTGAATTTTTAGGATCGCACCGTTGTATTGAAGGTCTCTTGTCCAACTTCCAGGCTCAAATTGGCTGTTTTCTGTAGTGAATTCCATCGTTATGGCTTTCTCTGTTGGAACGCCTGAGGTAGAAGTAAGTCCTTCTGTGATATGTAATGTGTAAGTGGTAGCTGGTGCGTATTGATTGTCTGGGGCGGAGACGTTGACTTTCTTGCCCTCAATCACAATTTCATTTTCTAATAGATTTCCTTCTCCATCTGTTACATAAACGGCATTCTTATTTTCGTGAGTGTCTTGGATAGAGGTGTTAAATGTAATTGTCCAAGTCTTTCCTAAATCGACATCGTCCTTGTGTGCCCAATCACTTTCTGCTGCTGATACATTCGTCGGCAGTTGAAATAAAAGCATAAGAATCGTTGCAAGGATTCCGGTACCTACTATTTTTCGAATAAGTCATACCCCTTTCGTTCCTAATTCTATTACTATCAGTTTATCCTTAACTGTAAAAACATTCAATAATTGGTAGTCCCACAAAGGGAAAAGCCATCCTTTTGGAGGAAGGATGGCTTTTGGTAAAATTACTTATACTCTTTGAACCAATTAGTTATTTGATTCAGACGCTCGACTCTCAGATTCGGTAAGCCTGTGCGAGACAGGTTATGATCCGATTCTGGGAAGCGTACAAAACGGGTGGTTTTGTTTTGATTTTTCAAAGCGACAAATAGCTGCTCTCCTTGTTCGATCGGGCAACGGTAGTCGTTTTCGCTATGAATAATTAAAAGGGGCGTTTCAATCTGATCGACGTACTTAATCGGTGAATGGTTCCATAGCTTCTCAG
Organism: Pontibacillus sp. HN14; assembly: GCF_021129245.1. Classification (NCBI taxonomy): domain Bacteria; kingdom Bacillati; phylum Bacillota; class Bacilli; order Caryophanales; family Bacillaceae; genus Pontibacillus; species Pontibacillus sp. HN14. The sequence continues at coordinate 357,149 of NZ_JAJOLR010000002.1, forward strand.
GATCTTCTGTGAAATGGTTGCCAATCTCCCATTTTGTAAAGAAGTGACCGATATCACTTACACCGTAAAAGCTATGCCAGTTTGAAATAGAGCGCTGGGTAACGGCTGCTTTGAAGCGGTTGGTCTTGCCAACGATCCAGTTCGTCATAAACCCACCATAACTTCCACCTGTAACGAAAAGCTGATCTTCATCAAGGAATGAGAAATTCTGAAGCGCTGCATCCACTCCCGCCATCACGTCTTCATAGTCGCCACCACCATAGTCTCCGCGACACGCATCGACAAATGTTTGACCATACCCTTGGCTCCCGCGAGGGTTTGTATAAAGGACGGCATATCCAAGTGATGCCAATAATTGAAATTCATGCATAAAGGAATTTCCGTACATCATATGAGGCCCGCCATGGATCTCAAGGACAAGTGGATACGTCTTCGTCGGGTCAAAATGGACAGGCTTAATGAGCCATCCTTCAACTTCTAGTCCGTCTTTACTCTGGTAGGTGAACTGTTCCGGAGCGACAATTTCGTGCTGCTCCTCAAATGAAGCGTTGCTATGAGTGAGTTGTGTTTCCTGTTTGTCTTCTAAGGAAACCGCAAATAAGTCTCCGATATGAGTCGGATCACTGATCCCGAAGACCGCTTCATTTGTAGCTCGATGATAGGAGAAGCCGTAAATATGACGATCTCCGCCAATCACCTGAGTCACCTCACCAGCTAGAGTAGCGTGGTAAATTCCCGTATTGCCGTGTTCACTCGCCTGGAAATAGACGCCTTTCCCATCTTCAGTCCATACCGCGCCTGGAGTTGGATTACCCCAGTGCAGGTCGCTAATTAAAACATCACTACACTCCAGGTCAACGGATTCTGTAAGACAGGTTGTCGTATTCTGGTTAAGATCAGTCACCCATACTTTCGTTAGCGTCGCACCATCGTATTCATAATGGTGACCGAAGTAAGAGAGCGACTTCCCATCTGGTGAGAAGACTGGCTTACCGAACCCGCCGCTTTTTTCATTTAGGCGGTAAGGCTGCTGCCCAAGCTTCTGAATGTAAAGGTCTGAGAGCATATAGCTTCCCGGCTGATCATCTTGAGGACGCACGTAAGCGATTGTCGAACCATCTGGTGACCAGCTTGGATCAGAGTGGTCATAAGGGCCAGAAGTCAGCTGTTCGATTCTTTCTGTTTGCAGATCATAAAGAGCGATATGGGAACGCTTCTGATCAAGAAGGCCTTTGCCATCGGCTTTATAGTGAAGCTGGTCCACAATATAAGGCTTCAATTCTTCGTCCTTGTCCTCTTCTTCTTTAGCATGAAGGTCTTCACCCTCTTCAAGCGACGTCTGGAAAAGAAGCTTGTCCTCGCTCGGGTGCCAGACCGGATTGGCCGCCCCGGTTTTCAACTTCGTCGCCTGGTACGCCTCACCGCCACCTGCTGGCATGACGTAAAGCTGATTCTTACCAGAACGATTCGAAATAAACGCAATCGCTTCCCCATCAGCTGACCATCTCGGAGAATGATTACGAGACTCCCCATGAGTCCACTGATTGATTTCTTTCGTTTCCCGGTCGTACACAAATAAATGAGAATCATATTTCTTCTTATCATTAATACTTGTCGTCACATAAGCAATCTTATTCCCGTCCGGCGAGATTTGCGGATCTCCGACAAATTGTAAGTCATATAGTGTTTCTGAATGAATGATTTCTTGTTTCAACGTCTGAGTTGAACTGGTCATGCTTGAACACTTCCTTTTGTGTGATATGTATATGGTCAAGTATGAATATTCTGTTAATTATTTGCAAGGGATTGGTTTTGGGGGATGTACATGTGTTAAGGGCTCGCTTTGGGATTGGGGTCTAGGGAAAGAGGGGCGGGCACGGCGAGAAAGGGAGCTGGGATGTCTAGAATGAAGTTGAGCACGGCGAGAAAGAGAGAACGAATGTCTAGAAAGAAGAGGGTCATGGCGAGAAAGAAGGAGCGGATGTCTAGAAAGAAGAGGAGCATGGCGAGAAAGAGAGCACGGATGTCTAGAAAGAAGAGGGTCATGGCGAGAAAGAAGGAGCGGATGTCTAGAAAGAAGCTGAGCACGGCGAGAAAGAGAGGAGGGGTGTCTAGAAAGGTGCCGAGCACGACGAGAAAGGATGGGTTGACGTCTAGAAAAATCCAAGACAAAAAAGATAAAGGTCTTTCTAGAAAATGATTTGATTATTTTGCAGGATATCTCTGTAACTGAAAAGAAAACAAAGAAGGATTAAAATAAAAAAGAGGTGAAATCAGTGAATATGAAAGAAAGAAAACTTCCTCCTGTTCTACTACAAGAGGAAGCATTATTGCGCCGTTTGCCAGACCGTCATGGTAAACGAAGTATTTTAGAAGGTTCATTAAGTAAAAGATGGGCTGGTTATAGAGGAGAACAGGCACTTGATTATGAACTTAAAACGCTCCCTTTTAGAAAATACTTCATCTTCCATGATCTTCGATTACGTGTATTTGGAAGTTCCTTTCAAATAGATACCCTCGTATTAACTCCGCAAGTTGCTTTCCTCATAGAAGTTAAAAATATTGCAGGAACCCTTTCTCTTAATGGAGATGGTGGGCAGTTTACTCGATTAGTAAATGGAAGAGAAGAGCGTTTGCCTAGTCCGCTGGCACAGGTTAAGGCTCAACAATCTAAATTTGAAAACTGGCTTCATTTTCACAAAATTTATTCCTACCCTATAGTTCCAATAGTAGCTATTTCAAATGCAACCTCTCGCTTGGATATTAGAAATACCTCTGTAAGAGTTACTCACCTGGAGGAAACCCTCGAACAAATTAAAGCGCTACACACTGAATATGAGAATCGCAGGTCTTACGACTTAACCACTCTTTCTCGACTACTGAATCAAGAACATACCCCTTTTCACTCTAATATTACCTCCGCTTACTCCATCGCTCACGAGGAAATTCTTAAAGGGATTCAATGTCCTCAATGCCAACAATATTCAATGATGAGAATTAATAGGTTATGGGAATGCCCATTCTGCCAAAAACGTTCTTCCACCGCGCATCGACAAGCTATCGTTGACTATTTTTTATTATTCAACTCTGCTTTAACAAATCGAAAATGCTGCGAACAGCTACTATTACCTTATCCCGAGTCACAGCAATTAGTATCAAAATTGTTAAAGAGAATGAGGTTATCTTATGAGGGGTCGACAAAGGGACGAAAATATCATCGACCAGATGATATGGAAAAGTGGATTCGAGGCTAAGAACGATAGATTTTTCCTTGTTGACTCTACTAACATCGAGAAAACGCTCCCGTATGTCGAGAAAGCTCATTCCGACGTCGAGAAAAAGCCCCCGCACGTCGAGAAAGCCCACTGCGACGTCGAGAAAACGCTCCCGCACGCCGAGAAATCCTGCTCCGACGTCGAGAAAACGCTCCCGTACGTCGAGAAAGCTCATTCCGACGTCGAGAAAACGCTCCCGTACGTCGAGAAAGCTCATTCCGACGTCGAGAAAACGCTCCCGTACGTCGAGAAAGCTCATTCCGACGTCGAGAAAACGCTCCCGTACGTCGAGAAAAAGCTCCCGCACATCGAGAAAGCCTACTCCGACGTCGAGAAAACGCTCCCGCACATCGAGAAATCCCCCGCCGACGTCGAGAAAAAGCTCCCGCACGTCGAGAACCCCCGCTCCGACGTCCAGAAGCCCTCGACTGCGCATTAAACCACCAACAACACCGATCCCCCTGAAATAAGCAAAATCCCAATCCCCTTCTTAACCGTAATCGTTTCATTTAAAAACATACTAGACAGAATCATCGTCCAAATATAAGTGACAGAAGTGATCGGATAAACCACAGTATAAGGCAGAAGGGTAAGTAGGTAGATGTTCAAAATAGCGCCTGCTAAGTAAAAGGCGCCCCCGGTACCGAGCTTCAATATAAAGGGCTTATTGATTCCAAATGGATGATCGCTCGCTTTCTTGAAGAAGAAGCCACCGAGGGATCCGAAGAATGTCATAAATAAGATGAGTAACAGTTTAATGATCGCCACCCCCAATGAGTACAACCCCGCCAATAATAAGGATTACCCCGAGAATGTGAACGGGCTCAATTGTTTCACCTACGAGAAAGACACCCAGGAAAAGAGCGAACACATAGCCTAAGCTCAGTAGGGGATGAAGTACGGACAGGCTTCCAAAGCGAAAGGAAACAATCATGAGTACCGCGCCAAGGAAGTAAAAGAGGAACCCTCCTATGAGCGACGCGTTGATCCCTGCGCCTGACAGTTTCCAGAACATTTGTCCTAGAGATGTCAGGAAGGCGGCAAGGGTCATTAAAAGGATACCTGTTAGGTTTTCTTGTATGGATTGTTTGAATCTATTCATGTATTTCAGTTTTCTCCTCTCGCGGAATCCACACCATGACCATTAGAAAAAGAGCTAGTGGTACGTTTGAGAACAAGTAACGAAAATCTTGAGCCGGGAGTGTGGCAGCAACTGAGCCGACGCTTAAAAGAACGGGGAGGGCGATAAGCCAGACGGTTCCGCGCCTTCCGTACTTGATAAAGGCGGTATAGGTCAGGAATAGAATGGCGAGAAAGTAACTCGCAGGCCTCCAGATGGTGGTGAGAAAATAGGTTTCGCTATTGTCCAAGTACTCTTTCATTTCCGTTTTAAGGTCTGGTGCAATGGTTTTGTTCACTAGTCCGTAATCGTTGTTCTTATAAATGTAAGTAACGAAGTTTGATGTGTAGCCAGGAGGTTCCGGTTCGTGCATTTGCCATACGATTGAAGCTTCGCGTAAGTAGGCTTCAATCGCTAAGCCCGGATTCCTGATCACCATACCTGCCCACATACTTAAGAACTTTCCTATGTCATCCCCAATCACTGTATCGTTGAAATAACCAGAGAATTTAATAGGATCTACTTTGTAAGGATGATAGAATTTTTCCCAATCCTCAAGTGGCATAATGCTTGCTACGTAATCTTCTTGCTCTGCTGTCAGGTCTCCGTTGATGACTATATTTGCTATCTGCTGAGTTGGGATTCCGACGGCTTCTTTTGTTTCTGTTGAACGGACATCTAAGCTTGAGAAGATCGGTCCAGTTACTATCAGGTAGATCCCTACGACTGCCAGGAAATTAAGAAGAAGCGGCTTCCATTCTTTTCGGAAGACGATCAGAAGCACGACTCCCATGAACAGAAAGACAGGAAAACCGTTATGACGGAAGAACGCAACGGCCAGGGAAGTTAAGAATAAGAGAAAAAGATTCCGTTTTCGGTGTAACCAGGTTCCTTTTGAGAAGACGATTTTGAACATTAATATAGAGAAAAGGAACAGCACTGTGCTGTAGAGCACGTCTTTCCATAAGCTAATCGAATAAATGCCGAGTACCGGCCAGGCGGCTACGATAATGGTGAACAGAGTAAGCCCGATATACGAGACGCCCCGTTTTTCGATGGCTTTCATCCCTGAACCCCACACGACGGATAAGACCGCAATTTGAAAGAGGGACATGACACCAGGTGAATCCCAGATTTGAACAAGGACGGTCATGACCCAAGTATGTACGAGGGGGTGCCAATTGCTCCATTCGAAAGAGTGAGCTTGTCCCCATTGGGATAAAGAGTCAGGGGTCATGGTGGCAGGGAAGAAAGCGATAAAGTACAACATCCAAGCCGCAAAAGGAATTCCGATATAGAAGAGTAAGCTAAACCGGGACGTTCTTCCTTTTGGATCGATTCCTGCTATATATTCCATCAGGGATAATGTTAGGAAGACGTATGTTCCGTAAGCCAGAAGATAGATGACGCCCACCATTATGTTTGTTTCAATATGAGATTGATCAGCAGCGGAGCTAGCCATAAGAATCATCGGAAACAATAATACAAATGGTAACGTCCACTTCCTGTTCGCTTTTTGCAACGTGATGGGAAAACGTTTTGTACGCCCGAGCTTTTGATAGAAAAGAAGGGTCAAAAGAATAAATAGAAAGAATCCGATTTTGAATGTAAGAGAGTATAAGGGCTCGTAGAAGGAAATGAGGGCTACAGTCGCAATTCCGCTCGCTGCTGCAGCGCCGGTCCATTTCAACAGAGCATTAGTCTTGCTCATGTTTGGTCCTCCTTATTCGGTCATAAAGGTGGTTCAGTTCGAGTTCGTATTGTTTTCTGTAAGTAGCTGTCATGACATCTAGTATGAGACCACAGGCAAATGTGAGGACTCCGAGAATCATCAATCCTGTGGCAAGGATGGCTGAGGGGACCTTTGATACAAAACCGGTATTGATAAATTCAGTAATAACAGGAATCCCGACGGCTAAGCCTAAAAGAACAGCTAGAAGTGACCATAGAGAAAAAAAGATGAAAGGCTTGTACTCTTTAAATAACGTAAAGATCATGCGCAAAACTTTTATCCCGTCAGAGAAGGTGTTCAGCTTAGATTCGCTTCCTTCAGGGCGGTCGCGGTAATCAATCGGTACTTCTTTAATTAAGAATTTCTTATCTAAGGAATGAATGCTCATTTCTGTTTCAATCGCAAATCCAGAACTCATGACGGGCATGGATTTCACGAATAATTGATCGAAGGCACGGTAACCTGTCATGATATCTGTGATATTGCTTTTATATAAGCGATTAATTAATCCTTTAACAAGTTGGTTCCCAAACCCGTGGAACTGCCTTTTATTCTCGCTATAATATGTACCATTACTAAGGCGGTCCCCGATCGTCATGTTGGCTTCTTTGTCTCGGATAGGTTGAATAAGATCGTGTACATATTCAGGTGGGTAGGTGTCGTCTCCGTCTGACATTACGTAGATGTCAGCTTCGATCTCCCGGAACATAGAACGGACGACGTTCCCTTTTCCTTGCCTCCATTCTTTACGAACGATTGCGCCGTGAGAGGAGGCAACTTCTGATGTCCGGTCTGAGGAATTGTTATCGTACACATAGATGGACGCGTGGGGAAGTTCTTTTTTGAAATCATCAATCACTTTTCCGATGGTTTGTTCTTCATTATAGCAGGGGAGAAGGACGGCAATTCTCTCCATAGCATCACCTCTTATCTGTTTTTTGGTCGAAAAAGAAGTATGAAATCTACTGTTATTAATGAATGTTACCCAAAGAACGGATGAATCATGCCTGAGGGAGGCGGGAGTTTTTAAATCCTTCATTTGGGGGAGGCAGTTATAATAATATCCCCGGAGGTTCCGGGGATAGTGTGAAAGACTTATTTAAGATTTTACACTTCTGTTATGAATAAGTTCTTCCATAAATGTTAATAGTTCGGGTTGAAGCTCTTCCCGTTCTAGGGCAAGTTCAATGGTCGTCTTAATAAAGCCTAATTTCTCACCGACATCATAGCGGCGACCTTCAAATTCATAAGCAAAGACGCGGTGAATTTGATTGAGGTTTTGAATCGCATCGGTTAGCTGAATTTCGTTTCCAGCGCCAAGTTCTTGCTTTTCTAAAAAGCGCATAATCTCAGGTGTCAGAATGTAACGACCCATAATGGCCAGGTTCGATGGAGCTTCTCCAGGAGAAGGTTTCTCTACAAACTGGCGCACGTGATGAAGGTTATGAGGATTCTGTCCATCTGGATCAATAATGCCGTATCGGTGCGTTTCGTCATCTGGTACGGATTGCACACCGACAATGGAGGAACGAGTTTGTTCATATTGATCGATCATCTGCTTTAAGCATGGTGTTTCGGAGCGAACAATATCATCCCCGAGCAGCACAGCAAATGGTTCATCTCCAATAAACTTACGTGCGCACCAAATGGCATGTCCGAGTCCTTTTGGTTCTTTTTGTCGAATGTAGTGAATTTCTACTTTAGAGGATTGCTTCACTTCTTCTAAGAGGTCAAGTTTGCCTTTGTTCATCAGGTTATCTTCAAGCTCCACAGCGTGATCGAAGTGGTCCTCAATCGCTCGTTTTCCTTTACCGGTTACAATAATAATGTCTTCAATCCCTGACGCAATCGCTTCTTCAACTATGTACTGGATCGTTGGTTTATCTACAATCGGAAGCATTTCTTTTGGCATCGCCTTGGTGGCTGGCAGGAAACGGGTTCCTAGTCCGGCCGCTGGTATGATGGCTTTCTTTATAGTCATATGTACTCACTTCCCTTTTTTGGTCTATTCTACTATATAATTCTAGGCATTTACGATTTTTCCTTGAATTGGACGTATCTACTATATCGAACTGTAAGTTGCTCAGCAACTGGAAATGGTTGTATTAGGTTAAAACGAAAGGTATATAAAAGAGCCCGCCAATTTTGACGGACTCTAGTGTTAGGATGAAACGGATGTTGAACTCATGTTTTCGTCTTTTGACTTCTTTTGAAGAGGGGGTAGTTTCCCGAATACAATTTGCGCAAATGGAACAAATTGATGGAAAGCGCGAATGATCAAGTAACAGAAAGCAACCGTTAGGGTATAGCGGAGCACCACGTCCACGTGGAACAGGTAGTTGGAGTGGACGGGGACCCATCTGGCGACTTCCTTCAGAACAAAGGGATGAATTAAATAAAATCCAAATGAGTAACTCGCAACATGTTCAACGAAACGGAGCTTCCGTTGTGATAATCGTTCGCTTAGACGTTCGGCTATGCGGAAGACAATGTAGGCACCAACCATCATATAAAAGAAGTTCGGTAACTTCTCAAGCCACGGCGAGACGTACCATGTGTTCGCAATATATAAATGATAGTGGACGCGTACCGCAATGGCACCAACGATTAGAGCAAGTGCCCCAAGCGGGAACGTCCATTTACTTGTTGAACGCTCTTTCTCCTGTGAGTAATGGATCCCGACCCAACCTCCGAGAAGGAATGGTCCAATCATGCTTAAGAATACAGGGTAGGTTACCCAATCGACGCTAATTCGTAGCATAAAGAACGCTAGATCAAGCACAATTCCAAACACCCACATATACTTTCTAAACCAATCTAGCTTCTGGGATCCCCACACGATGAGAGGGAGGATCAGATAAAATTGGACGATAAGAAAGATAAAATGAAGCTGGTAATAGGAGTCCCCTTCTAATATGCGAATGATGGCCTCGGCAGGTTCGAACGATCGGAATCCTGTAAAGACAGCATAACCTTCGTAAAATACAGCCCATACGAGGTAAGGGACAAGGATATAGGTGACACGTTTTTTATAGAAGCGTTTTAGTAAGGACTTTGTCATTTCCTGTGCATAATAGCGGTAGAAAAAGACAAGGCCTGTCATGAAGATAAATAAGCTCGCTTCAATACGTACAATTCGATTAAGGAAATGGTATTTCTGAAAAGCATCTCCACCGGCCGGTAGCGTGCTGTAGTAGGTCCCGGATACGTGGACAAGGACAACACAGAGCATGGCAAACATCCGGATAAAAGAGATGGATAGAATCTTTTTGTTACGCATTGCTATTCAAATCCAATCTATGATTTATTCTAGTGTTTTCTTTCCCTCTAGTGTATAGATTCCAACTGCAAAAATCTATGAGCAAATTTAGGGAAGGGGAGAAATGGGGAATTTAGATGATTTTTCATGATCTAGGAGTTCAATCGGAAAGTGGGTTTTCAAGGGTTCGACAAAATAGAAGACAATGTGCTTCAGCATTACTATTTTCTAGCGTTTTCGTCGAAAACTGTGTTATATTATACATATTATGTAAGTGCGTGAGGAGTTTTTCAAGTGGATGAGCAAAAACAATGGGTTGAATTAATGAGAGAAGTGATTCAGCACACGGAAGGGTCCGCTGAAACGAGTGCTCAGGACATTATTGACCTGATGAAACAGCGTTTACAGTCTTCTGTTGTAACGGAGTAAGGTGATTGATCAAACGTTTGATCAATACATACTTATGTATAAGAAGGGTAGAGATGCTAAGGTGCACCTCTACCTTTTCTTATGAAATATCTGAAATGGACTTGTTTAGAAGGGAGTGGTGGCTGATGAACTCAAAGGCAATTCTGTTAAATTCAGCTGCTTTCTCTAAGTTACAGACATGGCCGCACTTTTGAATGATGTGCATTTTGGATCTGGCTTCTGTTTGCACGTGATTTTTAATGCCTTTTATGAACATATGGTCTTCTGATCCTGTTATATAGAGTTTAGGGATGTGGTTGGTTTTCTTATCAAGTTGTTCATAGATCTTATAAGAGTCCCGAATGATGTTGGCCCAACCGAGGTAGGCGTATCGACCAAGCTTGGTGGCCTCCCGTATGAAAATGTTTCGAGACTTGCTGTGATTAGGCTTTGGCAAGACGATATATGCAAAAGCTTTAAACGGGACCATGTAGGGGAGTATGTGACTCATAGGGAATGAAATGGTGAGTTTCCCTAATAGTTCACCCCATTTCAGCCATTTGCCTGCTGCTCCTGCTAAGGTCATCGACTTCATTCGGTGGGGGTGTTCCATTGCGATCGATTGCATCACGATTGTTCCAAGGGACACACCGAGGAAGTGCGCAGAAGAAATGGATAGCTTATTTAAAAGGTCAATTACTTGCTGGCCCGTATGTGTTAATAGGTTTTGTTTCTGTCTTATAAAAGGGCTTTTTCCGTGTCCGGGCAGGTCGATAAAGAGTAGATTGAAGTTTTCTTTAAAGTAGTCGATTTGTTTGTGGAAGATGTTCCAATTCCCGCCTAAGCCGTGCAGGAACACGACCCATTCCTTTGAAGGGTCTGAGAAGTACATTTTATAGTGTAAACTCGAATGGTGAATACTTTTCATAAGGTCCTCGTTTCTAGGATCTATTTCCGTAAAGGATGCGTTCAATCATGTCGATGTTCATATCTAGGTGGTCCATCCCGTTTTTACGCAACAATTGTTTCGTATTCGTATCATCAAATGTTAATTTCTTATTCCAATAAGGGCGGAACACTTTCATCGGTTCGTTAAACTTTTGCTCTTCCTTCGAAAGTTCTCCCGCGTAATCGGATGGCACCATTTCAATATTCGGGAAATCGAGCTTTTCTTTTACCATGTCAAAGAGCAATCGATTGGTTGGCGGATTTGGATTCGTAATATGGTAAATTCGATTTGGTTCATGTGTAGCCAACGCGGCGGTTAGTACATCGAGGACGTAATCGACAGGGATAAAGTTCTGGGATGTCTCTTCGGTGCACAGGAATTTATAGACTTTATCCTGAAGTTCTTGCTTCCGATCGGTTCGCTTTTTCAAGATCTCAAGTCCACGAATGACACCGTATAAGGCAAAACTTGTGTCGGCTTCGCCTGTTTTTGAGTCACCTATAATAATCGATGGGCGGAAAATGTTCACATCAAGTGTATCTTTATACGCCCACACCAGGTGTTCAGCATGGCATTTGCTTTCCTCGTACGGGTTTACGAATTCCTGATCTACGGGGTGAAGCTTTTCTTCTGCATATCGTTTCGTGCCTAGTGTATAGGCGGTGCTAATATAGTAGAAGTGTCTCGCGTTAATGACTTTTGCCAATTCGAGCATATTTTTGGTTCCGCTTACATTTATATGAAATGTTTTATCCCTCTCGCTCTCATCAAAGGATAGGTAGGCTGCGCTGTGATAGATGGTATCGATTTGATCGGTTAACATGGCCAGGTCATTTGATGAGATGCCTGCTTTTTCTTCCATCAGATCTCCTTCGACAATAGAGAGGCGAGCTTGTATATCTTCTGAAACGGACTCTAAGAGGTTCTCAGCTTTACGCCTGTTTCGTGCAATGGCATAGACGTGATGGCCTTCATGGAGTAATCGAAGCGTAAGCTGCTTTCCTAAGAATCCAGTCGCTCCGGTTAATAAGATATTCATGTTGTTTGGGCTCCTTTGCTGTTTATCTTTAAATTGTATAATGATTTATTTTTATAAATTTTTTATATTTTTGTACGACTTCTTTTAACCATAACATAAATCGACACGAGAAATTGTGAAAAAAGTATGGACAGTGAATCCATTTTCTGTATAAAGCAGGAGATGGGGGTAAAAATCTTAGGAATGGGGAAAGATAGATACCAAATGGGAAGGAGATGAAGCGGATGAACGCATTTACGGATAGTATAAAGAATTGGGCAAAAGATACAGCTGGTAAAGTGAAACAAAGGCTTGAAGATCACGCGGCTTACAGCAAGATGAAAGTGGAGGACCTTGCGAAAATGGTGCTTAACCATGAAGGGACATCTCACATGCGCCATGAATACATTGGAGTTGTCCTGCATGATTACCACCTGCGCCTTGGGGATACGGATCTTTTGTTGGAAACCAAAGGGGATCAGTCCTTATACATATTAGAGTGCAAAGTTGTGCAAAAGGGGCACGTCATTGGTCAGTTCCAGTCCTGGGATCCGAAAATGAATGTTCTGGATTCCTTGCGCGTGCCGGCTTTTATTAAAGAAGGAAGAGAATAATAATCAGAAGCGAGTCCAGTAAAGGGGGCTCGCTTTTTTTATTTCGAAATAAAAGGATTTCTCTTAAGCTTTTTTGATGAATAAACCCAACTGTTTTCCTCAAGATTGAAAATGGTCGATTATTGTCTGGGACTTTCGTCCTTTTTGCGAAAATATGTTCCGTATAAGTCAACTGAATCCCTCTTTCCCTTTCTTGTTTTCTCAAAGATTTTAATAGAATCATCCGATACAATAAAGGTAGATTTTATAGAAAAGGGAGATGAGGGAAACAATGAAGAAACAAAATTGGAAAACGGTTGCCGGGGCGGTTACATTAAGTGCTGGATTGTTACTTGGAAGCGGTGCTTCAGTGAGTGCAGCAGCCGATACGGCGTGGAAATTAAAGCCTGAAGCAAGCATTCAAAAGGATCAAGTAACCGGGCCGTCTTTTATTTCTGGTAAACTATCATCCCAAAAAATTAATAGTAAGCAAGATGTTGATAAATTCTTTAAGGAAAATATAGATGTATTTAAGAAAAATCCAAAGTCTCAGCTTGAGCTTAAAGATGTCCAAACGGATGAGCTTGGCATGACGCACTATGTGTATCAGCCTGTGGTTCACAATGTCCCAATTGACCAATCTCGCGTTCTAGTACATGTGAAAGAGGACGGGGAGATTGCATCGATTAACGGGGAATTCCATCCGGATGCCCCTCAGAAAATTAAACAGCAGCGTGAACTGAATAAAAAGCAGGCACTAGATGCTGCGTGGTCGTCGATCGATGTAGAACGAGCAGAAGCGGATTTGAAGAAACAATCCGTTGATGGGAAAACCGTTAAGAACCTAACGGAAAAATCAGAGCTTGTCGTTCTTCCGCAAGACGGAGAATATACCCTTGCTTATCATGTACAGCTTCAATTTGCTGAACCAACCCCAGGGAACTGGCAGATCTGGGTGAACGCAGAGGATGGTTCTATTGAGAAGTCTGTGAACAAAGTGCATGAAGCAACGGGTACAGGAACAGGCGTCTTAGGAGATCAGAAGTCAGTAAATACTTATTATGCAAACAATACGTATTATTTATATGATGTAACGAAGCCGATGAGTGGGGTTATTGCTACTTACGACAACAATAATGGTGGTCAGTATAGCTTGCCTGGTTATTATGTAACCGATTCTGGCAACACGTTCTACAGCGAGCGTCAAAAAGCTGCTGTTGATGCGCACTACTATGCCGGCGAAGTGTTTGATTTCTATTATGACAATTTCGGTCGCGAAAGTTACGACGATAATGGATCTGATATTGTGTCTTCTGTACACTTTGGTAACAACTATAACAACGCAGCGTGGGTCGGAAATCAAATGATCTACGGTGATGGTGATGGGTCTACGTTTACGTATCTATCAGGTGCAGATGATATTGTAGCGCACGAACTAACGCACGCTGTGACAGACACAACGGCTGAGCTAGTTTACGAGAATCAGTCCGGAGCATTAAATGAATCCTTCTCAGATGTATTCGGTTATTTCGTTGATAACGAAGATTGGTTGATGGGTGAAGATGTTTATACACCGGGAGTACCGGGGGATGCGTTACGTAGTATGAGTAACCCAACTCAGTATGGTCAACCAGCTCATATGGACAATTATCAGAATCTGCCTAATACAGAGCAAGGGGACTGGGGCGGCGTCCACACGAATAGTGGTATCCCGAACAAAGCTGCTTATAACACAATCAACGCTATTGGACAATCGAAAGCAGAAGGTATTTACTACCGTGCTTTAACCGTGTACTTAACACCAAGTAGTACATTCTCTGACGCTCGTCAGGCACTTGTTCAATCTGCACAAGATTTATACGGCTCCACAACAGCTAATTCCGTCGCTTCCGCATGGAACAGCGTAGGCGTCTACTAAACTTTAAAACGGACTCGTGTAATGCGAGTCCGTTTTTTTAATGCGGTGAAAGAGTGAAGGGTGTCAGACACGCGGCTGCGCTTTAGAGAGGTGAAGGGTGTCTGGCACGCTGTAGTGCTTTAGTGTAGTGCTGGGTGTCTGGCACGCGCTGTTGCTTTAGAGTGTGAAAGGGATTTTGTGGCTTTTGTCTTATGCATATATGACTGTTTTTGTCAGTTTAGGGAGATTTTATTGGAATCTTAACGTGAAATTTATGTTTATTTGCTAGGATATGAATTGAAATCTACTTTTTTACAAGGGAGTTGGGGATGTGAAGAATCGTAGTATGAAGAAGGGGTTAAGTTTGGCATCGGCTTTGGCGTTATCTGTGGGTGGTTTGACACCGGCAGCTGTGGTGAGTGCTGATGTTAGTAGTACGGACGGGCTGATCATTTCTGAATATGTAGAAGGCGGCGGTTATAACAAAGCGATTGAACTGTTTAATGGGACAGGTCAAACGCTTGATCTTAGTCAGTTTGACTTAAAGCTATTTTTTAATGGAAATACCACGGGAGAATCAGTCAGCCTTACGGGTGAAGTAGCGCCTGGGGAGACGTATACAATCGTCAATAATCAAGCGAGTAGTGAATTTATCAACCTTGCCGATCAAACGAGCGGAGGCATTAACCACAATGGGAATGATGGTTATGTTCTCTATTACAACGGGGATATTGTAGATTCGTTTGGTCAAATCGGAGAAGGATCTGATTTTGCTAAGGACGTAACGCTTGTGCGACAATCTTCTGTTACAACAGGAGATGTGAATGCAGATGATGCATTTGATCCGTCTGAAGAGTGGGAGGCGTATGCGAAAGACACGTCTCAGTATCTTGGAAGTCACACGATGGAAGGAGTCGATTCTGGCGATGGTGACTCAGATGATGAGACAACCACACCGGTTGAGGTTACATCGATTGCTGACGTTCGTGCAGGAGGAGCGGGTCAAACGGATGTGGCTGTTGAAGGTGTTGTGACAACGGATCTGGGCGCTTTTGGCGGCAAAGCGTTCTATCTTCAGGATGGTACCGCTGGGATCTATGTGTATCAAGATACATATGGTGACGAGATCCAGAAGGGTGATGTGATTCAGCTGACAGGTGACACGACCGAGTACAACGGGGTCCTTGAGCTTGTAAATGTCTCCGATCTAGAAAAGAATGGAACAGGCGAGTTGCCTGAACCACTTGTAGTATCGCCATCTGGAGTGACAGAGGAGAATGAAGGGAGTCTCGTTTCTCTTGAATCGGTATCCATAAGTGGGCTTGAGAAGGTGAACGATTTCGGGACGTTTGAGTTCGTTGCGACGAAAGATGGGGAAAGCGTAACCGTTCGTGTAGACAATCGGACAGGGCTTTCGTATGAAGATTTCCTATACACGGATGGGATGATTGTGGACATCACGGGGATTTCTACTGAGTTTAACGGAACGGATCAAGTAATGCCTCGAGGTGAAGCGGATATTGAGTTTGTTTCAACAGGTACAGCGGATGCGATTCAGGCGAACCCTGGTTCTGGTGGGGTGCAAGCAGGTTCGACCGTCTCGTTGTCATCTTTTGAAGAAGGGGACATCTACTATACGACAGATGGGTCTGAACCAACGGTAGACAGCTTGAAATATACAGAACCAATTACAATAACAGAAGACACCACAATCAAAGCGATCCAAGCAGGATACGAGGGGACGTCTTCAGTTGTAACGTTTGAATATCAGGTGTTAAAAGCAAATGATGAGCTCCGTATTCACGACATTCAAGGTGCGACACATACTTCTTTATATGAAGGTATGACGGTTTCGGGGATAGAAGGAATCGTGACGAGAACGACTGGTGATAATGGCTTTTATATGCAGGAGCTTTCGGGTCAAATGGATGAGGATCCTGCTACGTCAGAAGGGATTTACGTTTACAACAAGAATGGATTAGATGTGCAGGTTGGCGACCGGGTCCAAGTAGCCGGCGAAGTAACAGAATATACTCAATCCAACTTTCTTTGGTTCGATTTCTCAGATGATCTCACGTTAACGCAAATCGCAGGAGCAAGTGTTAGTGTTGAAGAAAGTGACGTTGAGTTGCCGGAAGCGGTGGTTTTAGGTGAAGATGGGCGTCAAATTCCGTATAAAGTGATTGATAATGATGCATTCTCGCTATTTGATCCTGAAGAGGACGCGATTGATTTTTACGAAAGTCTAGAGGGAATGCGTGTGGCAGCGCCAACTGCGACCGTTGTGATGCCACGAGCGGAGTATACGAATTACGACGAAACAGCCGTGACCGTTCCGAATGGTTCTTCTAAAACGCGAACGCCTGCAGGTGGAATTATCGTTGAACCTAGCCTGAATCCTGAACGTATTCTGATTGATGATTATAGTCAGGATATGGAGCCGATTACAGTGGGAGCTACGTTTAAACAGCCAGTAACAGGTGTCCTTGGATATGAGTTCAGTAATTATAAGCTTGAAGTCGATGGACTTCCGGAAGTGGTAGAGAGTGATTTTGAACGGGAAACGACAACTCTTCAAAAGGACGAAGAGAAACTATCGGTAGCAAGTTATAACATGGAAAATTACTACGCCACAGATACTGAAAACCCAGAGAAAACGGATGAAATTGCAAAAAGTATTGTGAACCGCTTAGATGCACCGGATATTGTTGGGCTTGTAGAAGTGCAGGATAACAATGGGGCAGGTGAAGGCGAGACAGATGCAAGTGAGAACTATCAGGCCATTATTGAGGCAATCGAAGAAAACGGAGGCCCGACCTATCAGTATACGGACATTGCCCCAGCCAATAATGAAGACGGCGGGGAACCTGATGGCAACATTCGTGTAGGATTTATTTATAATCCAGACCGCGTTTCGTTGGCGGAGCAGCCTAAAGGTGATGCAACGACAGATGTTGACGTTACTGAAGATGGAGGACTAACGCTTAATCCAGGGCGAATCGATCCGACTAATGAAGCGTTTGATGATTCCCGAAAGCCACTTGCTGCGCAGTTTGAGTTTAATGGGGAGGACGTTATTGTAGTAGCCAACCACTTTAATTCAAAAGGTGGAGATGATGCTCCGTTTGGCGGAATTCAACCTGCTGAATTAGGAAGCGAACAACAGCGAATCGCTCAAGCAAAAGTGGTAAACGGTTTTGTCGATGACGTGTTAGAGAAAGATGGAGACGCCAATGTTGTTGTCTTAGGTGACTTGAATGACTTTGAATACTCAGCTCCTCTTGAAGCTCTTGAAGGAGACGTTCTGTCGAATATGATTAAAGAGCTTCCTGAGAATGAGCGATATACGTACAATTACCAGGGGAATTCCCAGGCTCTCGATCATATCTTAGTGGCCAACCATTTGAGAGATCAAACAGCCGTTGATGTTGTGCACTTGAATGCTGACTTTACAGAAGTACAGGGCCGAGTAAGTGATCATGATCCAGTATTGGTGCAGTTGGACCTTAGAGAAGCTGAGGAAGCAACGATGACCCAACAATGGCGCGTGATGAAAAAGCCAGTTGGTCATGTATCCTCAAATGGTAAATTAGGTACAAGAAGCCATGGAGTAACCAGAGTGACACTTACAGATGAAGAAGGTAAGAAGTCGAAGCAAACGGTTCTAATTGCCTTTGGTGATGATAAAAATTGGGCGAAGAAACATGGCAAATCAAAAGGGAAAAAGAAACTAATTGAAACTCAATCCTTAGAGCTTTTAGATGAGAATGGGCATGTAGTGCCCGTTGATCTTAAAGTGAATGGAAATAAAATTGTGATCCCTGGATGGGAAAGTGTGCAACCAGGCACTTACAGTTTATCAATTGCAGGAGCAAACAAAGACGCATCCCTATCATTCGAAATCCGATAAACCAGAAAAACGAAGAGCTGTAAAGGCTCTTCGTTTCTTTTGGGATTTTATGCTTTAGTAGGGTAAAGGGTGTCTGGCACCATGCAGTGCTTTACCGTGATAAAGGGTGGGTTGCTTGAAACGTTTTGTACATGAAAGGTTGGTTGTATATCCATACTACGTTTAGGAGGGTATGGATGATGAAAATGGTCTTATTGGGTTTATCTATTTTAGTTGGAGGTGCAGGTGTAGCTGCGCCAGTTGCTGAGAAAGAACAGATCTCAATACTTCACGACGGGGATGAAGTGAAAAAAGTTGAGGTAATACCGTTCACGCATGAAGTGGGTGAGCCTTTTGTGGATTTAGAACGTGTGGGTAAACTGAGTCGAGAACTTAGTGAACAGCTCGTTCAGGAACCCGTGAATGCGAAGATTGGGAAGTCGGGAGAGATCCTATCGGGTGAGCCGGGGTTTAAAGTGTACGAAGAGAAATTTCAAACGAAATTCATTCAGACGCTTTATGAACCAAGTAAGCAATCGATGACTGTTCCTTTAATGACTGTTCACCCCAAAGTGGACAGTGAGTTAATTGCACATATTCGGACGCAACAAATTGGGCAGTATGTTACGTACTTTAACTCAAGGAATGAAGAACGTACTCATAACATTCAATTATCCTCTGATGCGATTGATAACCATGTCGTGTTTCCAAATGAGGTCTTTTCGTTTAATGAGGTAGTCGGAAAACGAACGAAAGAAAAAGGGTATAAGCCTGCCCCTGTCATTGTGAAAGGGGAAGTGACTGAAGGGATCGGCGGAGGAATATGCCAGGTCTCCTCTACGCTCTTTAATGCAGTTGATCATGCTCGAATTAAAATTGTAGAGCGTTATTCTCATAGTAAACAGGTACCTTACGTTCCGCCTGGTAGAGATGCAACGGTCAGTTGGTGGGGGCCTGACTTTACTTTTAAGAACAACTACAATGAGCCTGTCTTAATCCGATCGAATGTTGTGGGAGGAACGCTTCGGATCGCGATTTATTCTGCAAACGGTGTAGATGTGAAACCGCGGGATATTCCAGATGCCTCAAAAGAATTGCCTGATGAAATTCATATTGATAACTTGAAGGATGGATTTATGGAGTAATGGGTCCTCGGAAATATGAGTATTTCCGAGGAAATTTTTATGAAGAAATAACGATTATATCGAAAATTGTTGAAACTTAAAATATATTCGTACGTCTTATATAAATATGAGTTTTATTTATGATAAAATGTGGTACATGATGATGTATGCCATTTTTTACATAATATTTTTCAAAAAATGTATCATCGAATTCGAAAAAAGGATGAGGTTGATGTATCAAGTTCGTGTGGCACCGTTATTCTTCAGGCGGGAAAATGCCTTTTCTCGCATGTATCAAGCAGAGAAAGTAGACAATCTTTGGCGCCGCGTCTTTCTTCTGATGTTTCTTAGTATATTCGTCTACATAGGTAGTGCCTGGTTTGGGCTAGGAATGGATACAATCTCAACCCGGGCGACTTCTCTTTCATTTGAAGACTATGAAGTTCGAAAACTATTTTTCTTGTTTGGTCGAGCCTTGTTTGGGTTGATTTTTGCTATTTTAATATTGTTTGGCAGTCCATTTCTAATCTGGATGTTTACGGGTATTCCTTATCGTAAGCTTATGGCGCTCCATCTTCCTATACTAACGATTTTATTGTTGGAGCGAATCTTTTGGGTTGTACTTTTAGTAAACACTGGACTTGATTGGTATGTGTCACCCATTTCGTTTGGGATTATCGCATCTTACATAACAGATATCCCATGGATTATTTATTTCTTTGGTGCGATTTCAGTGGTTCAGCTTTGGATCGTATGGTTTAAGATCAAAACCGTTCATTATTTTACAGAATGGAAAAGATGGCAAGCGTGGCTTCTCGTTATTTTACTACATATCCTATACTGGGCAGCCGCAGCCGCACTAGCGCACGTTGATGTATATTTTTTATAACATAGGAATCGCGAGGTTTTGACATGAAGAAGAACAGAAAACGTTGGATTGTCGTTCTGACCACGACGTTGTTGGTGGTGGCTAACATTATTCTGGTTGTCTTGTCAGAAGATGAAGTTGAACGAAAATCCTACATATCCAAATGGGATACGCCTTTCACGGCGGATTTAGAAAATGCGATTGCAGCAGAAGGTGTGTTTCAGCCATCTACTGAGGAGTACGTGTATTTTGATAAGGATTTAGGTAGTTTTCAGCAGTTCGTTGTAGAAGAAGGGGATGAAGTGCAGCTAGGGGATCCCCTTTTTGAATATGTGGTCAGGGATTACTGGGGGACGGTGAATCAGCTTGAGGGCCAGATCTCAGGCCTTGAAGAAGAGGTAGATGCCCTTGAGGACTATGTGGATGATGTAGAGGACATCGACGTCCCAGAACCTGAAGAAGATGACGACCGTCCATTTGCTGAGGCTGAAGTGAATCAGGAGCAGTCTGAAGCAGAAGCTGAGAAAGAGTTGGCGCTAAAAGAAGCTCAACTTGAAGCGCTAGAGGATCAGCTAGATCAAGTTGAAGACAGGGGCCAGGTTGTAGAAGTCTCTAGTTTGTTTGACGGTACAATTAAAGAGTTGGACCACAACCTTGAAGATCCGGCCGTCACAATTGCCAGGTCTGATCGTTTAATCGTTACTGGAAATGTGGATGAGCAGAACCGTGTTGACGTTGAAGAAGGAATGAAGGCTCGAGGTACGGTTGAGAAGCTAGAAGAGTCATGGGAAGGGCAAGTGGGCTCTGCGGATGATTTCCCTATTGAAGGTTCGAGTGAACTTGGAGATAGCGCTTATCCGTTCGTCGTTGAGTTAAATGAGGATATTGATCGCGCCTTGCCTGGGTACCATAGTACGGTGTACCTCACAGTTGAAGAAGTACAAAACGTGCTGACGGTTTATCAAAACTGGATTCACCTTCCGATCAATGGCATGGAAGACTTTGTATCCGATCGGGTTGTGGAAGAAGAAGCGCTCGAAGAAGAAAGTGAAGAGGTCCAAGAGGAAGGGCCAGATGAAGAAGTTGAAAGCCCTGAAGACGCTAAAGCATACGTAGAAGGGCCATATGCTTGGGTAATGAACGATTTAGGTGTAGTGGAGAAGCGTCCATTGGAACTTGGAATGGATGAATACAATCTCCAGCAAGTTCAAAAAGGGCTAACCATTGAAGATTGGGTAGCTGATGAACCAGATGAAGAGTTCCGAGAAGGGACAACTTTCCTCACCTCGCTTCAAGCCAAGCGTATAGATCTGACGGATGTGAGAACATTAGATCGAGGCGTAATGTGGGAATACGCTAAGATGGGACTTCTAATGCGCTAGATCTTTCTGTAGAAAACCGCTGTTACACTTGTAGCAGCGGTTTTTTTGTAATCAAACCTTGTTTAGATGCGCTTTTTCACTGCACAGCAATGAAGGGTGTCTGACACGCATCATTGCTGTATAAGAGTAAAGGGTGTCTGACACCATTTATCGCTTTAATGTAGTAAATTGCTAGCTGTAAATATTTCTCATGGGATTCGCTTAAATGTGAGGTTAGGTGATAAAATGAGGAGAGGTTGTTAGATAGAAAAAGGAGCGAGCGAGATTGGCTGCTAGAAGAAGATTTAAAGGGAAAAAGAAGAGTAGATTTTACCGGATTGGTCTCATAGTGATGGCTGTGTTAGTTGTAGGGGGATTGGTTTATGGCTTCTCAGTTTATCAATCCTTTCAAAATACGATGGATCAAGTCTATGAACCACTCAAACGGGATACGGATAAACGAGTGGATATGGTCACGAAGAAAGACCAAATTGATGCTCCGCCGTTTTCGGTTTTACTACTTGGTGTAGATGAAAGAGAGGACGATGTAGGACGGTCGGATACGATGATTGTTCTGACTGTGAACCCTTCAGAAGAAACTATAAAAATGCTAAGCATCCCCCGCGATACGCGTACAGATATTATTGGACACGGGACGGTAGAGAAAATTAACCATGCCTATGCGTATGGAGGTGTCCAAATGTCTGTGGAAACAGTTGAAGACTTTTTGCAAATTCCTATTGATTATTATGTGAAGGTTAATATGCAAGGCTTTGAGAAGATTGTAAATGCAGTGGGTGGAGTCACGGTCAAGAATGATTTAGCCCTTTCACATGGCGGTTATGATTTTCCAAAAGGGGAAATTACGCTAGATGGGAAGAAGGCTTTAGTTTATACACGCATTCGTTATGAGGACCCTCGTGGTGACTTTGGGCGCCAAGATCGGCAGAAGCAAATCATACAAGCTGTGATTGATAAAGGAGCCCGTGTGCAATCCATGTGGAACTACAATAGCTTGTTTAACGCAGTTGGGGAGACGATTAAAACAAACTTAACGTTTGAGGAAATCGTAAATCTTCAGAAGCGATATAAAGATATGCGGCATAATATTGATCAGATGAGATTTGAAGAAGGGGATGGAGGTTTTGTAGGTGACCTATGGTATTACTTCCCTGATGAACAAGAACTTCAAGAGCATATCCAAACCTTACAACAGCATCTTGAAGTTGATAAGGAAAGCTATTGATGCTTAAGGATCGTCGATTAGGTTGAGTAGTGCGATTTGTAATTGAAAAACTCCTTCTTGTAAAAAAGAGGGAGTTTTTATGTTTTAAAGCGATAAAGTAATTAAGTAAAGAGGAAGCCGACCTAAAGTTATAAAAGGTCGGCTTTAGCAACAGCATTAGCAATTAAAACTCTTTTAGTCAGGGCACTCTGACTATTCAACCAAAGATCTGTTTTGACGGTGAGTATTTCCAGAAACTTTAGGGAGTTAATTGCATGCATCTATATATTACGATGATATAAAGAATTTGTTGAGGGTCTATAAAGAATTGTTTTTACTTTCTTTATAAGGTTTTTTTAGACAGAACATATTATGGAAAAAGGATAGATCTAAAAATCCTAATACTATTTACCTAATAGAGGCGCTTTTAATTGGTAGAGAGGTGAAGGGTGTCTGACACCCTGGAGTTCTTTACAGCAATAAAGGATCGCCTTTTAGTAAAGGCGATCCTTTTTGGGGTTAGTTGAATTTAAATTTTTTCATTTCTTGGTTGAGCTGCTCTGAGATATCTTGTAAGCCGGAGGAGTGCTTAGCGAACTCTTCCATTGTGGCTGATATTTCTTCTGAGGAGGCCGATACTTCTTCAGAAGAAGAGGCAGTTTGCTCCGAAAGAGCAGAGATATTCTGAATTTCTCCAAGGACCGCATCCTTATTTTCCTGACTGCTAGAGACGGCCTCTTTTACCGTTTGGGCTTGCTCGGCTACTCCGTTTAAGGCAGATAAGATTTCAGAGAATATGGATTTGGTCTGCTGAACGGCTTCTTCTTGTTCTTGAACCGTTCCATTTGTATCTCCGACGGCTTGGACAGCTTGATCGACTACCGTTTGAATCTTCTCGATGATGCCTGTTACCTGACTTGCCGAGGCTTTTGACTCTTCCGCTAGTTTGCGTACTTCTTCAGCTACCACAGCGAATCCTTTCCCGTGTTCCCCTGCTCTTGCGGCTTCAATCGAAGCGTTTAATGCGAGTAAGTTGGTTTGTTCTGTAATGTTTGAAATGGTTGTCACAAAGGCGTTGATCTCCTGCATGTTGTCATTAATCTCTTGAACAATGGTTCCTACTTGCTGGGAGGAGTCTTTTGTTTCCTGAGATTTTTGAGTTAAGATCTCAACTTGCTGTAACCCGTCACGGCCAAGATCTGCTGATTGTGTGCTTACCTGGTTCATTTGTTCAGTGGCACCGACAATTTGGTCGAGCTGATTAGATAAGTCACTCATTTCTTCTGAGCCTTTTTGAGTGTTTTCGGCTTGAGAGGAAGCCCCTTCTGCTACATCGCCTATAGCTGAAGCTACTTGAGTGATAGATGTTGAGGTCTCCGTGGTTATAGTAGAAAGATAGGTGGCTGTCTCAAGCGTTGTATTGGCTGAGTTTTCTACGGCACTCAATGCACCTGATAAGTCTTCCATCATCTCATTGAAGCTATTTTCTAGTTCTTTGAATTCATCATTTGCTTTCAGGGATACGCGAGTTGTTAAATCCCCCTGGGCTGCTTCTTTGAAAGATCGACGCACTTTGTTAATGTTTCCTGAAATTTTTCGACTAACGATCCAAGCTGTTAGAAGTGCAACGATGACAAACGCAATACACATCACTAAGGTGATTGTTTTTATGCTACTCGTTCTTTCGGCGAATTCACTGCTTTCAAGAGTCGACAGAACTTTCCATCCGGTCATGTCGTTCGTGGTGAAGACAGACGTTTTCTCTTCCTCTTGATACGTGTATTCTTTTGTTCCCTCTTCATTCTGGCTGAGGTGATCCCACACGCCGACCTCTTTTAATGTATCCGATCCGATTAAAGAGGAGTCAGGGTGTGTGATTAGATTCCCGTTATTATCAACGAGAACGACGTAGCCTGCATTTCCTATCACAATGTCATTTGTCATATTAGCGAGATCGCTAAGGTTCATATCGACCCCAATTACCCCAACAAGTTGCCCGTTGCTCTCGACAGATTTGGATAGTGTTACGATTGAATTGCCTGAAGATTTATCCTTGTAAGGTTCACCGATGACAAGCTTCCCTTGCTGTTTGGCTGCTGCTTTGTACCAGGGGCGACTTGTAGGATCAAAGTCATCCGATAGGGAGGATGCAGCGGCTTCAGGTGCCATGAGCAACTCGCCTTGATCCGTAGCAAAGTAAACGTGCTTATAATTTTCACGAGTATCCCTTGTGCCCTTTAATAGATAACTAGCATAAGTACGATTATTCTCATTGCTGTAGTAGTCTGTGAAATTAATGTTGTTGGCCAGTAGCTCCATCTGACTTTCCATTCCTTCAAAAAGGTTGGTCAGTCCATTGTCTACTTCATTGACGACTTGGAATGAAGATTCTTTTACCTCATTCTTGATGATGGATTCTGTCTTTGTTACTGATACAAGGCCTAATGTCAGTAAAGGTACGATGGCTAAAAGGGCCATAACGAGAATCATTTTTGATTTAACGGTATTGAGTTTGAATAGTTTGCGCTTCTTTGTGTTCTTCAATGTTGTCCTCCTGTTTATGTAATATAGGATGTTTAAGCTTCCTCTTCACACTATCTAAGGCGGTTTTTCGTAAAGTATGAGCAAGAAGAGAAGTGCCAGTATAGTAAATTGAGTAGGAATAATGACCGACTTTCTGTTTATCGGTATATTAAAAGAAACTTTTAGTAAAAATTTTAGAATTCATAGAAATAGAAGGGGAGGAGATGTGCGTCACTATAGTAAAGAAGTAAAGCGTGTCAGACACCCTTCACTGCTTTACAGCAAGAGAGGGTGTCTGACACGCTTTATCTCGATAAAGTATAAGGGCGCAAAAAAACCGGCTCTTTTGAGAGAGCCGGTTTTTGGGGTTAGCGGATGTTGACTTTCATGCCGCCTTTGTTGTCGTTGATTGGGGTTTTGTCTTCGATGTCTTCGTTGTATAGGTGGCAGGCGACGTAGTGATTCTTCGTCACTTGCTGCCATTCTGGTACGATTTCTGCGCAAGCTTCCATGGCCATTGGGCAGCGTGTGCGGAACACACAGCCGCTTGGTGGATTAATGGGGCTTGGTAGTTCCCCTTCAATAACGATCTGCTCTCGCTCGTCCTCAATATCCGGGTCTGGAATAGGGACAGCGGAGAGAAGAGCTTTGGTGTAAGGGTGAAGAGGGTTCTTATATAACTCTTCTGCATCCGTTAGTTCGACCATATTGCCAAGATACATAACCCCAATACGGTCTGAAATATGCTGAACCATGGATAGGTCGTGTGCGATGAAAAGGTACGTGAGACCTTTCTCTTTTTGCAGCTTTTCTAATAGATTGACGACCTGGGCTTGGACGGATACATCAAGGGCCGAGATGGGCTCATCGGCTATGATGATTTCAGGATCTAAGGCCAGGGCTCTGGCAATCCCAATACGCTGTCTTTGTCCACCACTGAATTCGTGGGGGTAACGGTTGGCGTGATCCCGTGTTAAGCCCACTTCTTCAAGGAGTTCATAAATTCTTTTCATCTTTTCTTTTTGATTCTTATAGATCCCATGTACCTCTAATGGCTCTGCAATGATTTCTGCAACGGTGGATCTCGGATTGAGCGATGCATAAGGATCTTGGAAAATCATTTGCATATTCCGTTTTAACTCAAACTGCGCTTTACCTTCTAACTCGTGTACATTTTCCCCGTTGTAGAGCACTTCTCCGCCTGTGCGATTGTAGAGGCCCATGATCGTGCGCCCGGCTGTTGATTTTCCACAGCCCGATTCACCAACCAGACCGAACGTTTCCCCGCTGTAGATTTCAAAACTAATGCCATCTACCGCTTTCAGGATCTGGCCACGCCCAAGCTCAAAATGCTTTTTGATATCTTTTACTTGTAAGAGTGCATTGTTCTTCATATCTACTCGGTTTTCTCCTCCCAATAGCGTCTGGCGCTGCACAGTTCTTTTTCATAGATCGTGTCTTTTAAGTCAATAATCTCAACATTTTTACCGGTGTTAGGCGAGTGAATCATTTTACCATTGCCGTAGTAAAGGCCGACGTGGTGAAGTTTTCCTTTGCCTTCCTCATAAGCGAAGAACAACAAGTCACCTGGCTGTAAGTGGTCAAGGTCTACCTTCTCGCCGCTTTCAGCCTGGTCGTGAGCATCACGCGGGATTTCGTACCCTTGTGCCTTGTGCATGTTGTACGTGAATCCAGAGCAGTCATAGCCAAACGAGCTCATGCCACCCCAGAAGTAAGGAAGGTCCACAAACGCTTCGCCAGATTTTAAAATATCTTCACCTGTCCCTTTTGGAATGTCTTCAAGGGAAGGGTATACGGCAATTTCATCCGTAGAGAAATAGCCTCCACCATGCGGGCTTAATACGCCTACGTAGTCGTCTTCCTTCGTTTGTACAGGGAGAGTGGTTAAATAACTTACTTCTAGAAATGGTTTTTTGTAAGGATCATAAAGAGTTGCTTTCTTTGTCTTCACAACGGCAACGCCATTTCCTGTCCATGCCTCACTAGGCAGTTCTTTTAATTGGGTGAGAGGGACCCAACCTGGATAGCCGCGTTCGTCCTTCCTTGATGGTTGAGTGGGAACAATGACGTGTGCCCATTCCCCTTGGATATCGACTAAGAGAACTTCTTCTCCATATAAAAGCTGAGATTGGATTAAGTTATCATCGCTTAAAGCAAGTCTTGGTTCATACGTTAAACTCGTATGCCATTGCTGTAAGTCTAGCGGATTTGAAATGCCTGGCGCATCAATTTCACGTGGGGATTCTGGTGACGTCCAAACGGTTGCTACAGGTACTTGGACGACCCAGGTCGTACTCGTTACGGTGTCTTGAGTCATTTGGGTTTGCCTCCTTATGGGTTAGGAAAGAACTTGATCAAGGTGTACAGATGTGATGCCAAGACCAGCGCCTTCTGAGAATGTGATATGACGGCCGTTGTAAATGACGCCGCCTTCAATCGAATCGTTCAAAAGCATGAGTGGTGCATCAAAGTCAACGAAGTGGACATTTTTCTGGCTGGCTGCAAAATGAGCTGCGGCTGTAATCCCAATCTTCGTTTCGATCATGCTACCAACCATACAAGGAACGCCGTAACTCTCTGCTAATTTATTAATCTGCAGGGCTTGGTGAATGCCGCCTGATTTCATGAGTTTTATATTGATAAGATCTGCGCTTCTTGTCTCTAATACTTGTTTGGCCTGTTGAGGAGAGAAAACGCTCTCATCAGCCATAATACGGGTTTCGGTTTGATCTGTCACGTTTTTAAGTCCTTCGATATCGTGAGCTTTCACGGGTTGTTCCACAAGTTCAATTCTTAAATCTAATTCTTCCATTTGTCGGATAGCACTAATGGCTTCTTTAACGGTCCATCCCTGATTCGCATCTAGTCGAATCGTAGGCTCATCTCCAACTTTTTCGCGGATTTGGCGAATGCGTTCAATATCTGTTTCGATTTCATCTTTCCCTACTTTCACTTTCAGTACATTAAATCCGTCTTGAATATACTGAGCTGCGTCTTTAGCCATTTCTTCTGGGTCATTAACGCTCACCGTATAATCTGTTTCAAGCTCTGATTTGTAGCCTCCGAGTAATTGATAAAGAGGGAGATTGCAGCTTTGTGCAAAGCAATCGTGCAGGGCCATATCAACAGCCGCTTTCGCACTCGTATTTCCGACCATTGCACTATGGAGCGCCTCAAACAGGGCCTCCCTGTTCGTTAGTGATTTCTCAAGGAGGAGAGGTTTTAGTATATAAGTGATCGCATATTCGATGCTTGCAATGCTTTCGCCAGTAATCACGTGCGTTGGAGGTGCTTCACCCCAGCCGGTAATCCCGTTATCGCACGTGACTTTTACATATATACTCTCAGCAACTGTAACGGTGCGCAGAGCTGTCTTGAATGGTTTCTTCAGTGGTTCTGCAACTGGATAGGTTTCAATTGATTGGATCTGCATGTGGCTCATCCTCTCGAAGTGTTATTCGACTCCTGGTTCAATGGTAAGTTTTTTGTCAGAAGCCGACAGACTGCCCTTTGTCCCAAGTGGAATCGCGAAATGGGGGAGGCAGTGTCCGATTTTAAATCCTGATAAGACGGGCTTGTTGAGACGGGCGAAATAAAAACGCAACACTTCTTCAAGGGAGAGGGAGGCTTCTTTCTTCGGATCTGATTCTGAGAAATCACCTACAATAATCCCGGCTGCATCGTCAAACTTCCCAGCTTGCCGTAATTGATTTAAAAACGAGTCAATGCGATAAGGTTCTTCTCCAATGTCCTCGATAAGTAACAAATTCCCTTTTGTATCAATCTCAAACGGAGTCCCGATTGAGGTGACGAGTAAAGAAAGGTTTCCGCCGACAATTTCTCCTGTAGCTTCTCCTTTTGAAATGACCGAAAGAGGGGAGAAGTTCTCATCGTACACAAGGGTTTCTGGTGAGAAGAGTTGGTCGAACATGGCTCTTGATTGATCATCGAACGTATCTTTTCCAATATCTGATCCAAGCATAGGACCGTGAAACGTAACGAGTCCGGTTTGTTGACGAATCGATGTATGTAAAAAAGTGATGTCGCTATATCCCCAAAATATTTTGGGATTGTTTTTTATTATGTCGTAGTCAATCGCATCAGCAATACGAGCTGTTCCGTATCCGCCGCCTGCGCAGATGATCCCATCTATCTCAGGATCTTTGAAGAAATTATGAAGGTCCTGTAGTCGTTCTTCATCTGTTCCTGCTAAATGTCCGTATGTGTTAGCCACATGTTGACCTAATCGGACGTGGAGCCCTTTCTTTTCAAAAAAAGGAATGGCTTTCTTGACGTTATCTAAGTCGGGAGGGCTTGCTGGTGCAATGACACCAATCGTGTCGCCCTTTTTTAAACGTTTTGGGATAAGCACGGGCGTTCTTCCTTCCATATGTAGGATGAAAAGAGGCTTGCCCGGAAAGGGAGCCTCTTTTCGATCAAATTATATTCTTGTTTATGTGCATTATTCTTTCGAAGCCCACTTCAGTTCTAAATAGCCAACTGGGTGGCGGACAATATCGGAAACATTGTCTTTGTTAAGGTACACGTGGTTGTAGAAGTGAACCGGGAAGATTGGCATT
The DNA here is from genome assembly GCF_021129245.1 of Pontibacillus sp. HN14. Taxonomy (NCBI): domain Bacteria; kingdom Bacillati; phylum Bacillota; class Bacilli; order Caryophanales; family Bacillaceae; genus Pontibacillus; species Pontibacillus sp. HN14. The sequence continues at coordinate 386,991 of NZ_JAJOLR010000002.1, forward strand.
TCTTCAAATAAAACTTTCTCGGCTTCATACATAAGCTCAAAACGTTTCTCGTCATCTGACTCTGCTTTTGCATCAGCGATCAGTTGGTCATATTTTTCACTAGACCAGCCTGTACGGTTCATGACAGAGTCTGATGTGAAGCTCTCTAGGAAGTTAATAGGATCGCCGTAGTCAGCAAGGAATGAACTACGAGATAGTTGATGCTTTAAGTCTTTCTGGTCTTGAAGGAATACGTTCCATTCTGTGTTCTCAAGTTCAATTTCAACGCCTAGAACAGATTTGAATTTCTGTTGAAGCGCTTCGGCGATTGCTTTATGAGACTCACTTGTATTGTACGTAAGGGTTACAGATGGAAGCTGGTCATAGCCTTCTTCTTTCATTCCTTCTTCAAGTAGTTGCTTTGCTTTCTCTGGGTCTGGCTCAAGGAGATTTCCATTTTGCTCACGGAAGTCGTTACCAGATGGATCTGTGAATCCATAAGAAACGAATCCATAAGCTGGTTTTTCTTTATTCTTCGTAATAAATTCCACGATTTCCTGCTGGTCAACAGCAAGTGCGAATGCTTTACGGATCTTCTCGTTCTGGAATGGTTCTTCTGTTACGTTGAAGCGGTAGAAATACGTACCCGCTTGTTCTGTAATGGATACCGCATCACTATCGATCAGATCGTCTGCCAGTTCAGAAGGAATTTCAGAGACATCAAGGTCGCCTGTGTCATACATTTGATATTCTGTGTTCGGGTCATCAACCATGGCAAAATGAACTTGGTCTAATGTGACCGTTTCAGCGTCCCAATAGTTTTCGTTCTTTTTCAGAAGCATATCATTATCTTTTTTATACTCAGCAAGATTAAATGGACCGTTTCCTACGAACGTGTCAGCTTCAGCGAACCATTCTTCATTCTCTTTGGCTACACTTTCGTTAATAGGGAAGAAGGCCGGGTTCGAAATAACGTGAGTAAAGAAACCAGTTGGTGCTTCAAGGGTTACTTTTAATTCTTTGTCACTCACTGCTTCAACCATGACATCTTCTTTGGAACCTTCTCCGTTATTAAAGGCTTCTCCACCTTTAATGAAGTAGCCCAGGAAGGCTGCAGGAGAGGCTGTTTCTGGGTCTAATAGGCGTTTCCATGCATACACGAAATCACCTGCTGTAACATCGTCACCGTTTGACCATTTTGCATTGTCACGAATCATAAAGGTGTAAACTGTACCGTCTTCAGAAACCTTCCAATCTTCAGCTGTTGCTGCTTGAGGACTGTGGTCCTTTCCAAGACGAGTAAGACCTTCCATTAAGTTGTTTAATACGTTCCATGATGCAGAGTCGAACCCTTTTGGAGGGTCTAGAGATGTTGGGTTTTGCCCGTTGTTTAAGTTGAGCGTTGTAACATCATCTCCGCTTGCTTCATCATTTGTGTCGTTGCTGTTGTCTTCGGTCTCTGTGTCGTCTGAATCTCCTTCACCAGAGCTGTCTGTAGCAGTACAAGCAGCAAGGCTAAAAGCGAACAAGACGGTGAGAAGAAGCATTAACCATTTCTTCATACTAATTTCCCCTTTCAAATTTTATGTAGCCATATATTTTTTGGCTCGTTCATCCTGCAGCCAGCAATCCACTTCTTGTGTGTCGCTTAGCTTCGTATGAACGGGATACACATTTTCACAAACTTCCATTGCTTTTGGACACCGGGCTGTAAATGGACAGCCTTTCGGTGGAGAGAACAAGTCAGGCGGCGTCCCGTTAATTGGTATCAGTTGGTCTCCCCGCTGATCCAGACGTGGTACGGAATTGAGTAATCCCCTTGTGTACGGGTGTTGCGGGTTATAAAAGATTTCTCTTCTTGTACCGACTTCAATGACCTTGCCTGCGTACATAACGGCAATACGGTCCGCAATTTTGGCTACCACACCGAGGTCGTGGGTAATTAATATAATGGAAACGCCCGTTTGCTCCTGAATGCGATTAAACAACTGGAGAATCTGGGCTTGAATCGTCACGTCGAGAGCGGTTGTCGGTTCATCCGCAATTAAAAGTTCTGGTTCACAAATAAGGGCCATGGCAATGACGATACGCTGTCTCATCCCACCACTAAACTGGTGAGGGTGCTGTTTCATGCGTTCTTTCGGATTCGGAATGCCTACTAGATTTAGCATTTCGATGGCCTGTTCATTTGCGTCCTGTGATGAGATCTTTTTATGTTGCTTCAATCCCTCTGTTAACTGATCCCCGACTGTTAGGGTCGGGTTCAGTGCTGTCATAGGGTCCTGGAAAATCATTGAGATGTCGACTCCGCGAATTTTTCTGATTTCTTTGCTGGACATCTCCGTCAGATTCTGATCTTTAAAATGAATCGATCCTTGTGTGATTTTGCCTGGAGGAGAGGGGATCAGCTTCATAATGCTATTAGCAGTTACACTTTTGCCGCACCCTGATTCTCCTACTATGGCGAGCGTTTCGCCTTTATGAAGCTCGAGGTTCACCCCGCGAACAGCTTGCACTTCGCCTCCATAGGTTTTGAACGAGACGTGGAGGTCTTTGATATCGAGTATTTTTTCCATTTGAGGTTACCTCCTTAACTTCGGATCAAGTGCGTCTTGCAGCCCGTCGCCTAGTACGTTAAATGCGAACATAGTCGCTGAAATAAAGAACGCCGGGAAGAAGAGGCGCCACCAATCTCCTGAAAGAATAACACCAAGGGCATCGTTCGCCATCACGCCCCAGCTTGCGAATGGAGATTGAATCCCGAGACCTAAGAAGCTAAGGAATGCTTCTGCGAATATAGCCGTGGGGACGGTTAGCGTCATTTGAACGATGATCGGTCCCATTGTATTAGGGAGTAAATTCTTTCGAATAATCCGCCCTGTCTTTGTCCCAAATGATTGGGAGGCGAGGACGAATTCATTTTGTTTAATTTGTAGGACTTGTCCCCGGACAATCCGGGCCATACCGACCCAGCCTGTAACGGTAAGGGCAACGATAATGGTGAATAAACTTGGACCAAGAACAACAAGAAGCAAAATAACAACTAGTAGGTACGGAAGACCGTATAAGATTTCGATAATACGCATCATCACGTTATCAGTGCGACCGCCTTTATAACCTGCGATGCCTCCGTATGTAACGCCTATAAAGAAATCAATGAGCGCTGCCATTAACCCAACGAAAAGGGAGATTCTGGCCCCGTACCATGTTCTTGTAAAGACGTCTCGCCCAAGGTTATCAGTGCCGAACCAATGGTCAGCCGATGGGGGCTGGTTTTGATCTTGTAAAACTCCTTGGTCTACGGAATAAGGAGATAGGACTGGCCCAAATATGGCCATAAGCCCTAGCACTATTAAAAATAAGAGACCTCCCATAGCGAGTGTATTTCCTCTAAGGCGTCGCCAAGCGTCCTGCCAATAGGAAAGAGAGGGGCGTACAACAGTCTCGGCACTTTCAGCATCTTTCTCTTTCGGTCTAAACCAATCATCAGGTATATCCGAAGAGGTAGCGGGAGTGTGCCCTTCTTTGGTTTCTTTCGTTTCAGTAAGCACCCTATTCTCCTCCTTCTTTATGCAATTTAATACGTGGGTCTAAAATGCCGTACATAATATCAACTAAGAACAGCATCAGAACGAGAAACGTGCTGTAAAAGACGGTAGTTCCCATAATGACGGGGTAATCTCGTTGGTTAATGCCCTGTACGAAATATTTTCCCATTCCTGGAATGGCGAAGATTTTTTCAATAACGAATGTACCAGTCAGGATCCCAGCCAGAAGCGTTCCAAGAATCGTCACGACCGGCATAAGTGCGTTGCGTAGGGCGTGTTTAACGACGATTTTAAATGGTGATAATCCTTTGGCACGAGCTGTTTTTATGTAATCCTGCGTGAGCGTTTCAAGCATACTAGAACGGGTTAGCCTTGCAATGATTGCCATAGGGCCAGTTGCGAGCGCAACAATTGGCAAGATCATGTGCTGAGGACTGTTCCATGTAGCGGCCGGCAGCAGTTTAAAATCGACAGCGATAACCTGAATAAGTAGGGTTGCGAGAACAAAGTTCGGTATAGATATTCCGAGCACCGCAATCGTCATGGCGGTGTAATCGATTAGTTTGTTATGCCTTAGTGCTGCAAGGACACCGAGCGTGATGCCTGAAATTAGCGCTACAATGATCGTCCAGATGCCTAGTTCAGCTGAGATCGGAAAGCCCCGGCTGAGTAGGGAGTTTACAGTTTCAGTAGGTTGTTTAATAGATGGTCCGAAATCAAAGGTAATGATAGATTTTAAGTAGAGTACGTATTGAACTGGAAGTGGTTTATCTAAGTTGAAGTGTTTCTCTAAGTTCTGTTGAACGACGGCATTGCTTGTTTTTTCTTCATTGAAAGGTGATCCTGGTATGGCATTCATGAGAAAGAAAGTTAGAGTTGCAATGATAAAGATCGTTAGAATCATGAGGAAAAAACGTTTCACAATGTACTTGAGCATAGTTTTTCCTCCTAGCGGAATTTGGTTTGCATGGCTAACTCAGTCATAACAAGCATCGCTTGATAGGCTTCGAGCATATCTTTAGCCTGAAATTTTACGGTCGTAGAATTTGGTTCGAGTTCAGTGCCAGGCATAAGGTTTGCCCATTCGGCTTCCCCGTAATTGGTGAACTCAATTCGGAATGTAGGCTGTTTTGGTGGAACAAGTGGTTCGACGTTGTGACGGTTTTGAAGTGCTTCTGCTGTTTTTTGTTGAAGTAATTCTCCGGCTTTCTTAGGTGTTAAGCTCTTTACTGACGAGCGGGAAATCGTTTCTTTCACTGGGGCTGTGGTGATGTTTGGAATAAGGGCTTCAGCTTCTTTTGCAGCTTGATCATCGCCTGCTACCATCAGTACAGGGACCCCGTAATAGCCTGCCAGATAAGCGTTTAAACCAAGTTCACCTACAGCGACATCGTTTATGTAGAAATTTCGTACGCCAAAAATCATGGAATGGGACATAACGCCCTTTTGCGCAGCCCTTGCATGGTAACCGACGAACATTGCTCCTTCATATGAATCATCAAGCCCCTGCATCATCGAAAAAGGCTTCACATCACCTGTGATGAGCTGTGCTTCAGGGTGGAGTTCTTCAATGAGAAGGTTGTCCATTTTGGAGTGACTGTCATTTACAAGTACTTCACTTGCGTGGTTATTGAACGCTGATTGAATAACGTAGTTGGTCTCCTGCGTCATAATCTTTCGTCCGCGCTCATAATTATGCTTCGCCGAGTCAATGTACGTAATGTTCGGCAAGCCCGTGATCCCTTCCATATCAACAGATAGGTAGAGCTTCATAGATGTAATCCCCCTCTAGTGATTTCGATTTAAGAATTTTATAAATTTTCGTATAATTTTATCAATATTTAGCAAAAAAGGCAAGCAAACACTAACAATGAGGAAATGGTCATGCTTTAAAGGAGTGAAGGGTGTCAGGCACGCGTCAGTGCGGTGAAGGAGTGCAGGGTGTCAGACACGCGTTAGTGCGGTGAAGGAGTGCAGGGTGTCAGACACCCATTAGTGCTGTGAAGTAAAAAAGCGCCCTCTTTTTAAAAGAGGGCGCTTTGGGTTAGGCGGATTTTGTTAGTTTTTGATTGGATGAGCTTTTTTCTTTTTGCTTTCTGTAAAGGGTGGCGATAATTGGTCCAGAGATGTTGTGCCATACGCTGAAGATCGCGCTTGGAACGGCTGCTAGTGGGCTAAAGTGTACGGCTGCGAGAGAGGCTCCTAAGCCTGAGTTTTGCATGCCGACTTCAATAGAAACAGCTCGTTTCTTGGAAAGATCCATGCCCATCATCTTAGCTAATCCGTAGCCGACAGCGTAACCGAGTAGGTTATGTAAGACCACGATTGCGAAGATCAGCGCTCCTGTTTCTGCGATTTTCGCCTGATTCACACTTACAACGGCTGCTACAATGGCGACGATCGCGACCACTGACACAAGCGGCATTGCCTTGATACCAGCTTCGCTCTTTTGACCGAGGGCCGCTTTTACAATGAGGCCGAGCACGATAGGTACGATTACAATTTTGACGATTGATAGGAATAAGGACCCTGCTGAAACGGGGAGCCACTGACTTGCGAACAATAGAACAAGAACAGGGGTTAACAACGGTGCTAAAAGTGTGGAAACCGCTGTGATGGCTACTGATAGTGCCGTATCCCCTTTAGATAAGTAGGTCATTACGTTAGAAGAGGTGCCTCCGGGACAGCATCCCACAAGGATGACACCAGCAGCTACTTCCGGTGATACCGGTAAGAGTGTCGCTAAAGCGAATGCAAGTAATGGCATGATCGTAAATTGGGCTACTACCCCTGCTGCTACGTCTTTTGGTCTCTTAAGCACTTCTGAGAAATCCGATTTTGATAGTGTTAAACCCATACCGAACATGATGATCCCAAGAAGGGGCACGATGTAAGGAGCAATCCAGGTAAATCCTCCAGGAAAAATAAATGATAAGACCGCAAATAATAAAACCCAAATCGCAAATGAACTCCCCATAAAGTTACTGATTTTTTCTAATGTTTTCATCCGTTTCACTCCTCACAAGTTGATATTAAGGGAATTCTACACCCCAGGACCTAAAAGCGGAACCTTTTATTCTTTCTTTTCTTAAAATTTTGTTATTTTAGTAGAGTAAAGGGTGTCAGACACCGTTTAGCGCTTTACCGAGGTGCAGTGCGTCGCTAGCTATTGTTTTGTTAGCGTTTTAAAGGGTACCTATATTTAGGTGAGAAATGGTAGAATGGATAAAATATTAGATTATGGAAGGGGAATGGGAATGAAGTATGTTACGTTTCAATCAGGGGATCAAGAGTTTTGGGGGGTAGAAGTGAAGGATCGTTTCTATCATTCAGTTGAATGGACAGAGAAGTATCCGAAGTTACTAGATCTTATTACTTCTGAAGTGACAGTTGATGAGGAAGAGGTTGCACAGTGGGGAGAAGTCAAGAAAGAGGATGTTCAAGTAAAGGCGCCTTTTTTACCACTCAAAAATATTATTTGTGCAGGGAAGAACTATGAGGACCATGCTTTAGAGATGAGGGAGAAAGATTCGGAATCGATCCCGAAAGATCCTGTTTTATTTACAAAGCCAGCGACCGCTGTGATAGCGAATGGGGAGTTGGTAGAATCTCATGAAGAGATTACGAGTCAGCTTGATTATGAGGGAGAGCTTGCTGTAATTATTGGGAAGCGTGGCCGCGATATTACACGTGAACAAGCACACGACTACATATTCGGTTATTCTATCTTGAATGATCTGACAGCGCGTGATTTGCAGAAGAAACACAGTCAATTCTTTAAAGGGAAGTCGCTTGATACGACAGCACCATTTGGACCGGTTATCGTTTCGAAATCAGAGATTGATGACCCGCAAGACTTATCTATTACAACGTATATTAATGGAGAGAAACGTCAAGATGGTACAACGAAAGATATGATATTTACAGTGGCTGAACTCATCGAAATTATTTCTGCTGGAATGACTTTGGAACCTGGTGATGTTATTACGACCGGATCGCCTAGTGGTGTTGGAAAAGGGATGAAACCGCCGCAATACCTTAAATCAGGGGACCGGATGGTCATTGAAATTGAAGGGATCGGAAAACTAGAAAATCAGGTGAAATAAAAAAACTGACACCCTTTAGGAGACTAAAGGGTGTCAGACACTATGTAAGTCTTTACAGTGCTAAAGGGTGGCTGGCACCGTCTAGCGCTGTAAAGCAATAAAACTATTTAAGCTTCTTGTTGTAGGGTTTCGTGGGCTTCGTCAATAACGTCTGCGAGTGTGGTCGTCATATCACGGTATTTGGCTGAAATGCTTGTACCGGATGTACCGTATTGTGCTGCTGCGTCTTTTTGAGAAATTGGAGTCCACTCGTCTAGGTGAGAACGCAATGTGTACTCAAGTGCCCCTGCATAAATTTCTGGTTTACGGATTGTTGGTTCTTGGCGTTTGCAGTACAGGTACCAGAAGAACGTTGCTGTTTCTTCCTCTTCTTCTGTAAGTTCTTTCATCCCCTCAGATTTAAGGAAAAGGTCTAGAACTTCTTTTTGTTTATCATCCTGCCAGCTAATACGCTCTGAAGCGTCGAATGAATTGTATAAGCCTGCCGTTAGTTTAATGACTTCTGGGAAGGCTTCTTTTAATAATTCAGGATTCGCTTGGTACTTCTCTGCATCTACTTCTGCCATGAATTTTTCCTCAAGCTGAGGTTGGACAATGAATGTCACAAGGAAGAATTCATAGTAATCACCTGTCTGAATCGGAAGGCCTAATACAAGACTACCTTCATCAGGTGTGCTGTCTTCTTCAAATAATACGTTATACGTTTCGTTTGTGAAGACGTCTGTTACTGAACTAACTTCACTCGTAACAGGTTCGCCAACTTTAAAGACAGAAGGTGGGTTTTGCCCCCATGTGTTCAATAATTCACGCGTTTTCTCACGTTTTAGCTTGCCGCCATTTTTCTCTACATACCATTGAAGTGCAGTCTTTTCCTCTTTGATTGGAGAATAGACCATTACCCATGATAAATAAAGGTTCGTAAGGGTTTCTTTTAAGTCCTCCACATCTTCCATTTCAGCTTGGAAGTCTGCCATTAGAATCTGCAATTCGGATGAAAAGCGATCCACAGAGAATTGCATGATTTGGTTTTGAACTGTATTTAATTCTTGGCGGATTAAATTCGCATTTAACTCCGTAGCATTTTGATTTCCACAACACTTTTTATATTTTTTCCCACTTCCACACGTACATGGGTCATTTCGATTAATTTTCATGATGTATACCTCCGATGAATATTTCCTATATTTCCGTCATACCAAAACACCATTATAAGTGATTTGAACCCCTTCTGTCACCCCTTTCGCGTACTACAGTACCAAATGGAAACGTGTTCCTTTAGTATTTTACAGAGTGAAAGGGTGTCAGACACCGTTTAGTGATGTAAAGGAACACTGGGTGTCAGACACCCTGCTTCGCTTTACAGTGGTAAAGAAAAAGGGAATTTTAAAAGGCAAGCCGGGAGTGGCTTGCCTTTTGATGCATTTATTGTACGGTTAGTGTTGTTTCTTTGTGATCGTGTAGATCTTCTTTTTTGAAATGCAGTTTCACATGATAGTTAGCTGCTTCATCAAATGTGTATGTCGCTTGATATTCACCATCTTTTGGTTCTGTAGCTTCGACGTAGTTGTGCTTATCGGTTCCGTCTTTCCAAATTTCAAATTGAACCTCGGCACCTTTGAATGGTGCTTCATCATGTTGTAAATGCCCAGTTAAGGTTACTTCTTCGCCTGATTTCACGTTTTCAGGAAGCATGATATGGGCCATGATGTTTGTGCCATGGGCGTGTTCTGTTGAATCTCCATGACCATCCTCGTCGTGCCCATCTTCTGAGTGGGAGTGTTCATCCTCTGAAGTTTCCTCTGCTCCTTCTTGATCTACGTCTCCGACAACCAATTTGATTTGTGGCATGTTGTGCATGCCACGAGCGGTAACGTGAGAAATCACGTAATAAATACCGGGTTCTTCAACGGTTTTTTCTAGTGTATAAATGCCGTTTTCCGTAAATTCCCCATCAACCTTCTCGTGCTCTTCGCCTTTTTTCCAGAACTCGAATTTCACTTCGTTTGCATCGTTTACTTCTTCCTCACCATAAGTGACGGCAGCTTGAATCGTGAATGGCTCACCTGGTTCGATGCTTTCGCTTTCAGGGTTTGATGTTAAATCAACATTTAACATTTTCACTTCTTCTTCCTCATTAGAAGCGGATTGGCTATCATCGCTCTCGTTGCTTTGACTGCCACATGCAGCAAGAAGCATAAGGGTGAGGGTTAGAAAGATAAACGCAAAATGACGTCGTTTCATGTGTATACAACTCCTTAATTAAATTAGATAGATTAATGGCAACTGCCCATTTTAACTTGGATGGCTTGAAGAGCTTCCTCAAATGAATAGAGCTCGCCTCCAAATCCTTTTTGGAACTTTAAAGCGTGTTCTTCTGTTTCAAATGGTAATACTTGAGGCTTACAGCAGTGTAGTGGTAACTCAGAATCGAAAATGTAAGTTGCCTTAATGGCGCTTATGGTCGTGTGTAGCAACGTGTCCTTACATAGAATTTGTACGACATGACCTTTTGTTTGTTCATATCTTAGAAGTCCACAATGCATGCAGCAAGCTTTCTCCATAGAGTGATCCTTCATAATTAATTGGACCACCATTTGCTGACCGTTATGTTTATGGCAAAAAGAACACTCGTTCAGGTTCTCATGCCCGTTTGTATGAGGGGCAAGAGCTACCCCGTTTGAGGTTTTTACAATTAGCTTTCGATTGAGCAAAGGTTTTAGATCACGATAGATCGTCATTTCAGAAACTCCAAGTCTCTTGCTAATATCGCTAACACGAAGGGACTCCTCTTTCTCAAGCCACTCCTGAATCTTTTTCCTTCGGTCTACCGGTAGCATAGCGATTCACCTCTCTTTAACATCTACATTAAATAATAGAACTCAACTTCATTAAATACAACCAATCAAATGATAAAAAATGTGACAAAATGATGATGATTAACAAAATAGTCACAAATGCTTCATCACGGTAAAGGGTGTCAGACACGCTTCTTTTCACTAGCGCGCTAAAGGGTGTCTGACACCCTTTAGTACGCTAGTGAAATAAGGTGGTAGGTTTATTTTAAGTGGGAGGGAGGATTTGTGGGTGGGGGTGGCTAATGTAGTTAGGTATGAGAGAAGGGAGGTGAGAGGAATGGGACGTAACAATCGCTCTTGGTTCCCTGGAGGGATGTATCATATTACGGCAAGGGGGAACCGGAAGCAGGAGATTTTTAGAGATGAGCGGGACCTTAAGAAATATATGCAATATGTAACGGCTGCACGTCAGGTTTACCCGTTTCATTTGTATGCTTATTGTTTAATGGGTAATCATGTTCATCTTTTAATTGAAATGATTGATGATTCACCGAGTGTGATCATGAAGTCGATTCAAAGTCGGTATGCCCGTTATTTTAACAATCGACACGATGTAAGCGGACATTTGTTTCAAGGAAGATATGGCGCGGAGTTTATCGATTCAATCTTTTATTTTTTGTTTTGTAGTCGCTATATTCACATGAATCCTGTAGAGGCCAACCTCGTACGGTCCCCTGAAGACTATCGCTGGAGTAGCTACAATGCTTATGTTACCCGGTCGAACCCCTATCACATTAACACTTCGAAAACGCTCCAATATTTTAACACTCCACACTTAACCTATCGACAATATGTCACGCAAGAGAAGTACAAAGCTCCTTTATAAAACAAAGGACAGGCCTATGTTGGCCTGTCCTTCTTTTTAGTATGTTGCCTCTAATTTTTGAGCAAATTCCTTCATCGTATGGGATGGATAGACATACTGTCTGTTCAGTAAAAGAGGGTCATCTCCCATATGGACATAACCAGGGCGTGTCGTCACCGCGAGCGTAATGCCCGTTTTCGGGAAGGCTTGAAGCACTTCCTCATCGTATTGACCATAGGGGTAGGCGTAATAGCGTACGTCCTTGTAGTCTTCTTCATTTAATCCTTGGCTTATTTTTTCACGGCTTTTTATCGTGTCATTAAGAACTTCAGAATAATTCATGTCTACTAAAGCCGGAGTGTGGTCTTCGCTCAGACGATAATGGGCGCTATAGCTGTGAGATTGATAGTTGTACACATCATCCATTTCATTCATTTCCTGAAATCCAATTGTGCCAAAGCCTGCTGAACTTAGGTCATCAAACGTTCGACCGGCAATGTTAAATTGAGTCGCTTTCAGACCATAGTTTTCAAGAGCAGGGTAGGCTTTTGTCATAGTAGAGACAATTCCATCATCAAACGTAATCGCCACAACTTTTCGTGGAAGGTTCTGTTTGTGATAAAGGTAATCTTCAATCTGCCTGAGCGTAATCGTCTCATAATTCTCTTCACTTATGTATGTTGCCTGAGACTGAAACGCATCTGTTCGCACAATCATTTTATTATTGCCATAACCATCTTCAATAGGTTCATCCATAATGTGATGGTAAAGCAAAATTGGTATACCAGGGTCATCGGCGACAGCATCTTGTTTAATATACCCAGTTTGATTGCCTACATGGACTTCGTACCATTGTCCCTGATGAGACGTAACAGGGTAGCGCATATTGTAGGAAATAGACGCCATAACGTCGCTGTCTCCATTTGGTGCTGTATATACGTTGGCTCGCTTCGTTGTTACCATCATCTTGTTCGTATAGGTTGCAGCTTGTTGGAGCGGGGTCAGGCTTATTTCTTTCGTTTCAGGGATTTCTGTTTTCTCTATTTTCCCTCGCCCATTTCCGTATTGAATAAAATAATAATCCGTCGATTCATCCAAGATCGTATAGGTATGACCTTTGTAGAGAATGCCAATAATCGAGTTGCTGTCCAGAGAAGAATCATAGACAAATAGCTTAGATTCTGGAGTGAACGTGCGTGTCTTTGCAGTTGAATTGGTAACTGTCACCTCAAAGGGAAGCACCACTTCTTCCTCCGCTGCAACACCATCTTCTGATTCAATATCCTTTGTGATATGTAGGGAGTAATGCTTGCTGGCGGGATAGTCCTCTGTGTTTTCAATCGCCAACGTTTTCCCTGTTTCATCTAGCTCTAAGTGAAGGGAGTCTATTTTTTGAGACTGATCATTTAAAATATATACGCTATCCTGGTTGATAGAGTTCTGATCGATACTAGTTTGAAACGACACCTTCCACGTCTTACTCGGAGATACTTGTACTTCCTCTGCATGTAAAAAGCTTGAATCTATCACACTACATATTAAGCATGCAAGTAATATAAAAGTCCCCTTAAAAATTTTCTTTCTCATACATTTCCCACCAAATCATAATAATATCGGACTATATTGTACCATAATTATACAAAAACGACCTCCGTTTAGATCAAACTCCTTATCTTTTATCCATCACCGCGCGAAAGCGTGCCAGACACCCTGTGTTGCTTTAAAGTATGAAAGCGTGCCAGGCACCCTGCGTTGCTTCACAGCATGAAAGGGTGTCTGACACGCTTCTGTGCTTAACAGTGGTAAAGGGAACCAGGTTTTGGCTGTTTTGGTTTAAGAGGTGCGGGGAATGTTTCAGAATAGGTTATAAAGGAGGTAGTGGTATGGTTCAAAATGCAGGTGAACGTATTCAGGATACGAAGAAGTATCTGCGGAAACAGACGTTGCATACAATTTTAGAACAGTTTGATGGTTATTTAATGAACTTAAGCAAAACGGATCGTAAGGCGAAGTACAATAAGATGAAACAGGATCCTTACAGCTTTTTCAGAGGTAGTGCGTATTTGTTCTTCTATGACGTAACGAACATACCGTTTAGCTATCACACCCCTGATGACAAGCCTACTTGGATTATGGGGGATCTACATTTTGACAATTTCAGTGCTTTCCAAAATGAGAGCGGGGAAATTGTGTTTGATGTGGATGATTTCGATGAAGGTTATCTGGGATCTTACCTCTATGATGTATTGCGTATGGTGGTCAGCATTCGTTTATTTGCTGAGCAACAAGGATATGATCAAGAAGCACAAGATGATTTCGTAGAAAAATATCTTAAGGCTTACTATAAACAGATGAAAAAGTTTGTGAAGGGTGAAGAAGATCCGGTTACAACTCGCTTCACCGTTGATGATACGAAAGGACCGATTAAAAAGGCGCTGAAGAAACTAGAAGAGCGCCAGGCTACTCACGAACTAGATAAGCAAACAAAAGTGGATGACGAAGGGAATCGCGTCTTTGACCGTGAGAAAACGAAGCTTGCTTCTGTATCCAATAACGAATATAAGGAAATCCTGAAGATTTGGGATATGTACTTGGAAAGCTTAGCAGAGGAGAGTTTCCACTCCGACGAGCACTATGAGATTAAGGATATTGTGAAGAAAAAAGGGGCAGGAATTGGCTCCACTGGTCTGAAACGTTTCTATATCCTTATTGAAGGTCAACAAGATGAGGAAGACCATGATGATATTATTTTAGAGGCCAAAGAAGCTCGTGCACCGATCCCAGCCTATTTCTTCCCGTACGATGAAGGATTCTGGCAAACTAATAAGCATCAAGGTAAGCGAGTGATTACAACTCAACAAGCTATGCACCACATGTCAGACCCTTATTTAGGATACTTCACGATGCAAAATCATGACTTTTATGTTCGCGAGCGCTCCCCTTATGAGAAGGATCTTAAGGAGAAGCACTTGCAGGAACATAAACAGGTGAAAAGAACCGTGAAAATGATGGGCAAAATTTCAGCCAAAATTCATGCCCGGGCAGATACCGACCTTGAGCATGGAATACTAGATTATCACAGTGAAAAAGCCATACTTGATGCCATTGGAGAAGACTTTGATGGCTTCGCCAAAGAACTCAACATCTGGTCAGAGTTCTATAAAAACCGCGTCCAAGATGACTTCCAATACTTCAAAGAATGGCTAGACGAATACTTCTACAAAAAATAACAAAAGGCCTGTTCCTCTCATCCTTGAGAAGAACAGGCCTTTTCTATATCACCGCACTAAAGGGTGTCTGACACCCTACGTTGCATTAGAGTGTTGAAGCGTGTCAGACACCTTGTGTTGCTTTAGAGTGATAAAGCGACCTAGATGGATAGGATTTCGCGGATGTCGTCTTCGGAGAGGGCGGTTAGGTTGCCTTCTCCGGATTTGATCAGCGTGTCGAATAGGTCTTGTTTCTTTTCTTGAAGGGATTGAATTTTCTCTTCGATCGTCCCTTGAGCAATCATTTTTACAACCTGAACAGAATTTTTCTGTCCGATGCGGTGAGCACGATCGGCAGCTTGTTGTTCAACGGCCGGATTCCACCATAGGTCGTACAGAATAACCGTGTCAGCACCTGTCAGGTTAAGACCGGTACCGCCTGCTTTTAAGGAGATTAAGAAGACATCATGTTCACCTTCATTGAAGCGAGTAGCCATTTGAACACGCTCCTGAGCCGGGGTTGAGCCGTCCAGGTAAAAGTAGGTAAGCTTCTCTTCTTCGACAACCTTGGCAATTAAACCAAGCATGGATGTGAATTGAGAGAAGATCAGCATGCGCTGACCATTGGCATGAGCCTCTTGAATGAACGTTCGTAGTTCTTCGAGCTTCCCGGAATCACCCTGATAGTTTTCCATAAACAAGGAAGGGTGACAGCAGATCTGGCGCAACCGTGTTAAGTTACTCAAGATTTGCATGCGGTTCGCCTGGAACCCTTCGCCCTGGAGCTGGGATTTCGTTTGGCGTTGTACTTCATTTAAGTAGCCTACATAGAGTTGGCGTTGTTCTTTTGTCAATTCGGTATAGCGGACCGTCTGGATCTTATCAGGGAGCTCGGTCAGAACTTCCTTCTTCGTCCTTCTGAGCACAAATGGCGTGATTTTCTTCTGCACGACGCCTTGTGGAAGGTTCTTGAACGACTTGCGGTCGTACAGCAATCCTGGCATGACGACAGAGAAGAGGGACCACAATTCTTCCGCTCGGTTCTCAACAGGTGTACCTGTTAAGGCGAACGCCGTCTCCGCGCGTACCCCTTGTATCGCTTTATAGGTTAGTGACGTGTGGTTCTTGAACGATTGCGCTTCATCGAGAAGCATTCCTTGGAAATAGTACGGCTTATACTGCTCGACATCTCTTCGGATCATTGAGTAAGACGTAATGATTAAGTCTACGCCGCTCAAGTCTTCAATGACAGCATTTCGCTCTTGTTTCGAACCGGCTACAACGCGAATGTTCAGTTCTGGTGTGAACTTCTTCGCCTCTTGCTCCCAGTTATAAATGAGAGAAGCCGGTGCGACAACTAGGAACGGATGGGCGTCAGGGCGCTCTTCTCGTCCTGCTAAAATGTAAGCCAATCCTTGCAGCGTCTTCCCAAGACCCATTTCATCCGCAAGAACGCCCCCGAACCCGTGCCTTGATAACGCTCGAAGCCACTGGAAGCCTCGTATCTGGTAGTCGCGAAGGTTTGCCTGTAGTTTGTCCGGAGGTGTTTCGCTTAAGGTTTCCGGACTTTTGACAGCTTCAATTAGTTTCTTAAAGGCTTCACTCTGTTTAACGCCAGTGGAAGTGTCCACCTGAAGTGCACGGTATTTAGGCAAATGCATAACGCCGTCGTGCACATCATTTCCATCGAGGTCAAGATCCTCGAAAAGGTTCCGGGTTTGATCCCATGCGTCGTCTTCGAGGGATAATATTTTCCCGTTGCTCAACTGATGATAGTCTTCTTTTGCTTTTAATGACTGGAACAAGGACTGAATGTCAGCATCAGAAAGGTCATCGGTCGGGAAGCGAACTTCGAACCAGCCGTAATTCTCATCCACATCGAGCGAGACAGGGACTTCTTCTGGAAGACTGCTGTACATTTCATCCACTTCAGGGTCTTTATACACGTCAGCGCGCTTTTCTAACTCGGGTAAAATGCGATAGAAAAAGCGGCCCAAGTTTTGGCTTCCGGATAGAGATAGAACAGAACCGTTCCAATGGAAATTCGCCTGTTCTACCAGGTTCATAATCTGGCGTTCTTTCTTCATATTTCGTGAGATGAGTTGTTCAGAATCTTGTCTTCCTCCGGTAAAAGGATTGATCATCTCATCCCCATAGTGAAATTGAAGATCAGCCCGCAAACTGCCGTCTTGTGCATTCAGGTGCATGACAGGTTCAAGGTCGTACCGTTTTAATTGACTTGTGATTCCTGATTCCACCTCGAGAAGATTATGGGCTTCTAGAATAGGAAACACCGTACCTGCTAGCTGCTCAATGTGCTCCCGGTCAAACAGTTGGCGATTGGCACTTTGCTCTCTTAAATGATGAAAAAGAGGAAGCACGGTCGGCCGCAAGGATTCGTTTACCTTGTAGATGCGCTCATTCTTATATAGGTAAGGAGCTGTTCCAATCGGTTGTGACAAAAATCCGTTATCTGCAATCGAAAGTGAGAAATGATCGTCCTCTTTTGATAGAAGAAAACTCTCTGGGAACGTGTTGTGGACAACTCGAAATGGAATTTCTGTTTTGTGATGTTTTAGAACAACAGAGTCACAGTCCTCAAAAAGCGTCAGAAGCTCCGTCAAAAACTGGTCTGGAATCCGGATGGTTTTCTTCGAGCTACTGGAGCGGTAAAAGTCATTCTCTGAATACATTTGCTGACTCTTTACTAAAGGATACAGCTTCTCTAAAACGGCTGCGTCTTCAGGCGCCATGATCTGCTGTTCCGGATCATACGTGTAATATTGCGTGAAGTAAAGGGGTTCTTGATCATACCAGGCATCGATGAATTCAGCCAGGTCCTTTACCACATAAAGTCTTGATGTCCCTGCTTTCATGGATAGTTCCACACTGTCCCGCTGAGCGAAGCGAGAAGCGATATTCTCAAGCTCGAACTGCAGATAAAGCGGCTCTTTTGAGGATTGGAACAGGCCGGATTCGTCTTCTTGATCGGCCATGTAGTCCATCAGTTCATCCACAAAAGAAGATGCCAAGTTCAGCTGCTTCGTTTTATCATGCTGAGAGGGCTGTGCAAAAATACCCCGCTCTGTGAGAGAATTATCCTGTTTGTTCCATATCGTATTGTTGTTTGTGTAACGATCGATCGTCTCAAGCATCGCTGCGACCATGTGTTTACACATCGGTTGCCCATCCGCGTAAGCCGGACACGTACACCGCCCGCGCTCATAGTTTCCATAATGAGTGGAAAATGTGAGATGAACTTCATAGTCGTCGATGCGTGTTCCCTCAACCGTTGCGTGCACAAATGTGCGGCTTGGATCCGTCCCAACATAGCGGTTGATTGACTTCACCAATCCATCCTGATAATAGTTGGCTCCTCGCTGGTAGGTTAACCAACCGCTAAGTTCCAACACTTCTGTTGATGTAATATCAATCATCTCAAAGACTCCCTTTCTTACCATGAACGTACTTATACAATACTGTCATTGTACCGCACAACCCACCCCCAACACAAAACCCCACCCCTTTTTACTACTACAGCACTAAAGGGTGTCAGACACGCGCCTTCCCTGCACAGCACTAAAGGGTGTCAGACACGCGCTGTTCCTGTACAGTACTAAAGGGTGTCAGACACACGCCATCCTTGCACAGCACTAAAGCGTGTCTGACACCCACCATCCCTTCACAGCACTAAAGCATCATTGTGTAATGAGATTGAAATGTTTTTTTGAGAAATATGAGAAAAAGGTCGATGGGTGGAGAATGTTCGCTATAATAAGCAACATAAGTTTTCAATACTTTCTGAATTTACTGATATTTTCCTTTTCCGAATTAGGAGGGATTGCGATGGAACAGGAACCTATACTTTCGGTTAACGATTTGCATACACAATTTCATACGAAGTCTGGAGTTGTGAAGGCGGTTGATGGGGTGAGTTTTGATATTAAGCCTGGAGAGACGCTCGGCATTGTCGGGGAGTCTGGTTCAGGGAAGAGTATCACGGCCATGTCGATCATGCGTCTCATTAAAGACCCAGGCAAGATCGCGAAAGGCGACATTATGTTTAAAGGAGAAAGCCTTCTTTCTAAATCCAATCGAGAGATGCGTGCGATTAGAGGGGATCGTATTTCAATGGTCTTCCAGGATCCGATGACATCTCTTAACCCGGTCTTTACAGTGGAGAAGCAAATGGTGGAGACGATTCGTGCTCACCGGAATGTTTCAAAGAAAGAAGCAATCAATCGAGCGGTGGAGCTTTTAGAACTTGTTGGCATTCCTTCACCTAGAAGTCGACTAAAAAGCTACCCTCACGAATTTAGTGGAGGAATGAGGCAACGGGTGATGATTGCACTTGCACTTTCGTGTGATCCGGAAGTCTTAATCGCCGATGAGCCGACGACAGCGCTTGATGTGACCATTCAGGCCCAGATCTTAGAGCTTCTTCA
This sequence comes from Pontibacillus sp. HN14, assembly GCF_021129245.1. NCBI lineage: Bacteria > Bacillati > Bacillota > Bacilli > Caryophanales > Bacillaceae > Pontibacillus > Pontibacillus sp. HN14. Next base: position 405,938 of record NZ_JAJOLR010000002.1, read on the forward strand.
ACGTCTTCAAAAGGAACTCGGGATGGCGATTATTATGATTACACACGACCTTGGCGTTGTCGCTGAAGTGTGCGAGCGAGTAATGGTCATGTACGCCGGAAAGCCGGTTGAGTTTGCTTATGTGCATGAGTTATTTGATCATCCGAAGCATCCATACACATGGGGGCTAATCGGATCGATTCCGAAGATTGTAAAAGAAAAAGTTCGTCTTGAGCCGATTCAAGGACTTCCGCCAGACTTACGGGCACTTCCGAAGGGATGTAGTTTTGCCCCTCGTTGTAAACATGCGATGGATCAATGCCTTGAAGTAGACCCGGCTTTACGTGAAGAATCCGAAGATCATCACGTACGCTGCTTGTTATATGAAGAGAAGGAAAAGGCGGTGACGTCATGACAACGCTATTAGAAGTGAACAATCTGAAGAAACATTTTCCGATTAAAGGTGGAGGCATTATTCCACGGAAAGTTGGAGCTGTGAAAGCTGTAGACGGTGTGTCGTTTTCCGTTCAAAAAGGGGAGACGCTCGGGCTTGTTGGAGAGAGTGGTTGTGGAAAATCTACGACGGGCCGCGCTATTTTAAACCTTATTAACCCATCAGAAGGGGAGGTTTTCTATAAGGGAGAGGACATATCAAAGCTTAAGGGTGAGAAGCTCCGTAAACTACGGCAGAATATCCAGATTATTTTCCAAGATCCTTATGCCTCTTTAAACCCGCGTATGACAGTGGAACAAATTATTGAAGAGCCAATGAAGGCTTTCAATACGCCGAAGAAAGAGCGAAAGGAAAAGGTGGACTACCTTCTTAATCGAGTGGGATTGAGTTCCTATCATAAACATCGTTACCCACACCAGTTTAGTGGAGGTCAGCGACAGCGGATTGGGATTGCCAGAGCCTTAACGGTTAACCCGGACCTCATTATTTGTGACGAGCCGGTTTCTGCGCTTGATGTTTCCATTCAGGCACAGGTGGTGAACTTGATGGAAGACTTGCAGGAAGAATTCAACTTAACCTACATATTTATCGCTCACGATTTAAGTGTCGTTCACCATATTAGTGACCGTGTTGCTGTTATGTATCTCGGTGAGATTGTCGAGGTCGGTGAAGTGGATGAGCTCTATTCGAATCCGAAGCACCCGTATACGCAAGCTCTTTTATCAGCGATTCCAGAGGCCAATCCTCATAAGAAAAAGGAACGCATTATGTTAGAAGGAGATCTACCAAGTCCTTCGATTCCGCCGGAAGGGTGTAAGTTCCACACCCGTTGCCCGTTTGCTGAAGAGCAATGCCGGGTGAAGCATCCGGAATTAAAGTCAGTTGCAGCAGGGGATCACCAGGCTGCTTGTCATTTAGTTAAAGAAGTTGTGGAAGCGCCTGTTTAGGGCCTGATGCATACATTTTTTCATATTTTATAAGGGGGTACCATGATGAAACAACATTTACTTCGGACGCTTCTTGGCGTTGCACTTTTGACACTTTTAGTTGTGGCAGGGTGTAGCGGTGATGATGATCAGGCGTCAACGGAAAACGACGACAGTCAAGACGATGCAAAAAGCAGTGAGAATGAAGATAACACGCTCGTATTCGCAAGAGGAGCGGACTCTCAACAGTTAGACCCGTCAAAAGTAACGGACGGAGAGTCTCTTTATGTAACTCAACAGATTTATGACACGTTAGTGACGTACAAGGAAGACGGAACAGAAGTACAGCCTGGACTTGCTACGGATTGGCAAGTGAGTGACGACGGCAAGAAATATACGTTCCAGCTTCGTGAGGACGTAAAATTCCACGATGGTACTGACTTCACGGCTGAAGACGTTGTGTATAACTTTGATCGTTGGGTGGAAACGGATGATTCCATTTACTTCGGTTACATGTTCGGTGGTTCTGAAGAAGATCCGAATGGTTTCTTGAAATCCGTTGAAGCAACGGGGGATTATGAAGTGACGTTTACGCTTGATAAGCCGAACGCACCGTTCATTTATACCCTTGCGATGCCTCCATTTGGTATTGCCTCTCCTGATGCTGTCGATGAGCATGGGGAGAACTACTTCAAGAACCCGGTTGGAACAGGACCTTTCAAGTTTAACTCATGGTCTAAAGGAGATAAGATCACCCTTGATAAAAACGAAGACTACTTTGGCGATGTGGCTCATGTAGATCAGGTAGTTTTCCGTGTTATTCCGGATAACGGTGCTCGCTATCTTGAGCTACAATCTGGCTCTATCGACATGATGAAGGGGATGAACCCACAGGATATCTCTGGCGCAGAAGATAACGAAGATCTTCAGGTGTTCCGCCGTCCTTCTATGAACGTTGGATACATGGCGATGAATACCGATCAGGATGGCCCAATGGCAGATCCTAAAGTGCGTAAAGCGATTAATCTAGGTGTAAATAAAGAAGAACTACTTACCCTATTCGAAGGATTAGGAAAACCTGCGAAAAACCCAATGCCACCAAGTCTTTGGGGATATAACGAGGACGTAGAACCTTATGGCTATGATCCTGAAGAAGCGAAGAAATTACTTGCTGAAGCGGGTTACGGGGACGGATTAGATGTGACACTTTACGCCATGTCCAACCCACGTCCTTACCTTCCGCAGCCGAAGTTAACGGCTCAAGCGATTCAGCAAATGCTTAAAGAAGTAAACGTAAACGTTGAGATCGTAGAAAACGAATGGGAAACGCACCAAACGAAAACGCAAAACGGTGAGCATGATATGGCGTTCTTAGGTTGGACAGGGGACAACGGTGACCCTGATAACTTCCTTTATGTTCTACTAGATAAGGATAATGCAAAAGAAGGTTCTGCAGGAAATATCGCTTTCTATAAGAATGACGAAATTCATGACTTGTTAACAGAGGCGCAAGTAGAGCAAGATCAGGAGAAACGTTCTGAGCTTTACAAGAAAGCGCAGGAAATTATTCATGACGATGCACCTTGGTTGCCAATCGCTCACACCACACCACCGATTGCAGCGAAGAACAACATCGACGGATATGTTCCACACCCAACAGGTACAGAGAAATTTAACCACATCAAACTGAAGTAAAAGCTAAAGCCTGCTCCTCCTTCAGTGGAGGGCAGGCACCTTTTACTAGAAAAGAAGAAAGGGAGGGATGTAGGATGGTAAGTTATATCGTTCGAAGATTGTTGATGACGATTCCTGTTTTACTTGGCGTCTCGATCCTGGCGTTTTCACTCATTCATTTAATACCGGGGGATCCAGCGCGAAGTATGCTAGGAAGCAAGGCGAACGAAGAGCAACTCATGCAGCTTCGTCAAGAACTACGGTTAGATGACCCGTACATCGCTCAGTATGGAAGCTTTCTTGGGGATCTGGCCACAGGAGATCTTGGTACGTCTGTAAAGTCAAAAGAGGCTGTAGCGGACGAGTTAGAGAATCGCTTGCCAGCAACAGTTGAATTGAGCCTGTTCGCTATGCTCCTTGCTACTGTCATTGGCGTTTTAGCCGGCGTGATTGCGGCTGTTAAACAGTATTCTTGGTTTGACAATGTGAGTATGACGGGGGCCTTGCTCGGTGTATCTATTCCGATCTTCTGGCTTGGACTTATGATGATCTGGTTATTCTCCGTTAAACTGCAGTGGCTACCGGCTTCTGGTCGTCTTTCGACTGGGACGGAGCTTGAGACGATTACGAATTTCTTTTTAATCGATAGCATTTTGACATGGAACTGGGCTGCATTTGGTGATGCATTTGTCCATTTGTTAATGCCAGGCATTGCGCTTGGGACGATTCCGATGGCGATTATTGCCCGTATGACCCGTTCAAGTATGCTTGAAGTCATGAACCAGGATTACATACGTACAGCGGATGCTAAGGGATTAGCGAGTTACCTTGTTGTCTTCCAACATGCTTTAAAAAATGCCTTCCTTCCTGTCCTGACGGTAATTGGTTTGCAGTTTGGTTTTCTACTAGGCGGAGCCGTATTAACAGAAACTATCTTCTCCTGGCCTGGAGTCGGCCGTTACGTATTGCAGTCGATTCTTGGACGTGACTATCCGGTCGTGCAAGGAACCATTCTCGTCATTGCGATTATGTTCGTGTTCGTAAACCTCCTGACCGATATTCTGTACAAATACATCGATCCGAGGATCTCATTTGATTAAGAAAGGATGTGACTCTTATGCCAGTAGCAGAAGTGCAATCGGAAGAAGAAGTTCGATCGGAACAGTCTGACCCGAAAGAAGTAAGTTTATGGAAAGATGCGTTATCGCGTATTGTAAAAAGCAAAACGTCGTTGCTCGGGTTAGTCATTATTACATTGCTTGTCGTGATTGCTGTATTTGCTCCCTTGATTGCCCCTTACCATCCGATTGATGACGGGAGTGTTATCGATCGCTATCAGCCGCCTTCTGGTGAGCACTGGTTAGGGACCGATGCTCTTGGCCGTGATATCTTCAGTCGTATTGCATATGGTGCGCGAATTTCGATTCAGATTGGTGTTGTAGCCGTCGGAATCTCAGCCGTTGTCGGCATTCTTCTTGGAGGAATCTCTGGTTATCTTGGGCGCTGGGTTGATATGGTCGTGATGCGATTTATTGATATCCTAATGGCCTTTCCGAGTATCCTTCTTGCCATTGCGATGGTGGCTGTACTTGGACGTAGCCTGACAAACGCTATGATTGCCGTCGGGATCGTGGGGGTTCCGCAATTTGCGCGGATTGTGCGGTCGACGGTGCTATCCGTGAAGGAAAAAGAATTCGTCGAAGCCGCCAGGGCGACAGGTGTGAAAAATGGACGCATCCTTTTCCGGCATGTTTTACCCAACTGTATGGCACCGATTATCGTTCAAACGACACTCAGTATTGGTACGGCAATCTTAGATGCAGCCGGTCTTAGCTTCCTTGGACTTGGAGCTCAAGGGGCAACGCCAGAGTGGGGAGCTATGCTTAAAGCAGGAGTCGACGCCTTACAAACGGCCCCGTGGGTTGTCATGTTCCCAGGCCTTGCGATTCTCCTTGTTGTATTAGGGTTCAACCTCCTTGGCGACGGACTTCGCGATGCTCTTGATCCAAGACTGAGGCAATAGTGTCAAATTTCAAAAAATATATTTATTAAGCACATGGAATCATGTACACTTTAGGATAAAGTTTGGCGAACTTTATCCTTTTTTTAATTGGCTTAATTAGAGATAAGGGCCGTTTGCGTATAATGGGAGATAGGGGTGGCTGGGGAACGACTCGCTTTCCGCGGCCTCACACGAGGTGGGGTCGTTCGACGTTGTCACAGGACGTGACGGTCTTAGTCGAACTTCACACTTTTTTAAAAGCCTCCTCGGGGAAACCGCCCTCCGGGGTCTCTTCGACCTCTTTCTCCCGCAGGAGTCTCCCCGTTCCCCAGCCACCCCTTATCGAAAATTTAAATAACGGCCCAGGGTTAGATTTACTTATATGACATGTTTTCCTTGAGTGAAAGAAACATAATAGAATAGGGAGGGATCCAATGAAAAAATACTCTATCGTCCTGGCACTCATTGTGGCTTGTGGTTTGTTGGTCTTGATTCGTTATCAAGATAGTTCTGAAGAGAACTGGAACACCTGGCCGAACCTTCCTGCTCCGGTTGGAAAAGAACCGATCCTTATTACATCAGCGGGGCAAGCCATTGAAGGAAAAGTCTTCTCTTACATAGCAGATGAATTGAATTTAGATGGAGACTATCGTCCTCGGGCATTGGCTACAGATTTATATGAATACAAAACCGTTGTTGTTGTAGTCGGCTATAGCCCCCACGGTGTGCGCCAAACCTACCGTTCTTATGAGGAAGAGAAGGAACGTGTTGAGCAATTGTATGATGAAGCGGAAGCAAGGGATACGCCTATTATTGTTGTTCAGCTAAGCGGAGCTTCAAGGGAAGACCCTTACACTTGGGACTTGTACCAAGCTTCTATCCCTCATGCGGATTACATCATAGGCATCCAAGACCTGGAATACAACGAAACCTTGCTAGAACAAGCCAAACAACATTCCGTCCCCATCACCCTTGTAGAAGGCATCGAAGACACCAAAACCCCCTTCAACCTGGCCTTCCGATAAGCGGGGCGCTTTAATGCTGTAAAGGATTGATTGGTGTCTGGCACCGTTTCGTACGGTGAAGTGATAAAGGAGGTGAGGAGATGATTGGGTACTTATTGGCTGGATGTGTGTTGTTGCTGTTGGGTATTTCATTTCCTGGCTTTACGCATGAGTGGACAGCGTGGATTTATGAGAACATTGAGAAGAGCTTAACGATGAGCGATAGTGGAAGCCTTTTGGTAACTGCTTTATCCTATGCTTTTTGGTATTTCTTAATTTTTTACTGTATTTATATTGGGAGTATGTTTATTTCGTATGCCGTTTCTAAAAATCGCAGATCGCTATTCTATCAAGGGCTTCTTGTTTTTCTTGTTATGGGGAGCGTTTATATCTTTAACGTGATTCACCATGAACATTACTCTTACTCGATCCATTTAGGATTGCTTGCGATTCTATTATTTTTACATAACTTTATTCCTGAGCAGCGATATTTTTATAGCATGTTTAGTGTCATTATCTTATTTTTATTCTTTGCGGTTCAGTGGTTAAACATGGTCCCAGGGCTTACGGTCTTTGGTATTGGTACGGATGATTTTGCGGTGAGTATTAAGCTTGCTGACGAATATTTAACGGATAATACGTTGTTTAGCACGATTTCCATTATTCTATTTGCTGGCTTTTTTTTAATCGCAGTCATTGTCACGACGATTCTTCACTTATTTAGCAAGCAAGTGACGATTACAAGGAAGTATCAAAAACAAACAGAAGAGCTACAGGAGGCGCGTGGTGAACTGTTTGAGACGAATGTATATAAAGAGATTCATTCGTTAGTGCACGATATGAAGACGCCTCTTGTGACAGTTGAGGGGCTTGTGTCCTTAATTGAATTAAAAAATGAGGATAAGAAAGTGGACGGATATTTTGACCGGATTTATGGATCGGTGAACAAGATGAAAGATATGGTTTCTGAGATTCTCTATGAGGAGACGAAGCGGGAGATGGAGGTCATGGAGGTCATACAATACGTGAGGAGTCATCTTTCCATTGATGACGATTCCATTACGGTTTCAGTAAAAGTGGAGGAAGACCTTCCGATGATCGAGGTGAATAAGATCCGCTTCTCCCGGGCCCTTTCGAATATGGTCGAGAATGCACTACGGTCGTTACGAGAAACGGGAGGCACGCTTAAGGTACAAGCCTATTCTTATGCTGAGGGGGTCGCTTTTTCTATTAAAGATGATGGTCCTGGCGTAGACCCTAGCTTATTAGAGGAGATCTGGGAAGAGGGGTTCAGTACGAAGCGTTCATCAGGAATTGGTTTGCCGTTTGTGAAGAGCGTTGTTGATCAGCATGGAGGCACGATTGATATGAAGAGTACACCGTATGTGGAGACGTCTGTAACGGTTTATTTACCTGTTTATGTAGAGGAGGAAGCTTATGATTTTAGTCATTGATGATAATGAAGATATACGTTTTACGGTACAAGAGATCTGTGATTTCGGTGGGTGGCAGGCTGAAACTGCGGTGAACGGAAAAGAAGGCGCCGAGCAGTTTCAATCTGGACGTCATCAGCTCGTATTGGTCGATTTCCACATGCCGGAGTGGGACGGACTTCAAACGGTAAAAGCTATCCGTAAAAAAGATCCTCATGTCCCGATTATCGTCTTAACGGTGGATGAGCGCTTTGAATTAGCCGAGGCGTTCACAAAAGAAGGGGCGAATGATTTTGCCTTAAAACCGATTAAAGCGGCTGATCTGTTATCGCGCATTAAGTTAAATTTAAAAATGGCGAAGCTGCAGGACGAGGGTCAAACAGCTTTCATTGAAAAAGGCATCAACGAAGACACACTACGCCAGGTGAAGGCTTACTTATATGAGCAGACAGAACCGCAAACCATTAATGAAATCCAGAAAAATCTTCCCGTCTCCTATCAAACCGTACACCGTTATTTGAACTATCTCGTCGAAATGGGAGACGTCGAAATCCAATCCCACTACGGCTCAAAAGGCCGCCCAAAAAACAAATACACCCTACTCTAAAAAGAGGGGCAGGTATAGGGAAGATTCCTTATACCTGCCCCTCTTTCTTGTTGTACAGCAGTGAAGGGTGTCAGACACGCGTCATTGCAGTAGAGCACTGAAGGGTGTCAGACACGCTGCATTACAGCACCGCAGTAAAGGTAGATATACCAGGGTATGAGTGAGTGGGAGTTTGGCTAGAATGGTGGGTAAAAAGGTAAAGGATCGATGTGTATGAGGCCGCGATTTGGGAGGTCCTTGTTTAGTCTGGCGATTTTAGTGTTTTTGGCTGGTTTGATGATCAATGAAGATTTCTGGTCCCGTTCTTCTACAGAGGGGGATGATGGGATTGTTGAAGAAGAGGCAGGAGAGGGTCAAACTCGTTCGTATAGCCATGACTTTCCTCAGGTCAGTCCCCTTGATTTAGAAGAAGACCCGGGTGTGGATTCAAGTGCTTTGTCGATCGTGGTGATTCAGGATGTAAATGACGAGAAAGCAAACGTTTCGCTCTTATCGTATGAACCGAATCAGCATACCGTTTTCGTATCGAACATAGAGGAAGTGGCTGCGGGTTCCTCTACAGAGAAGATGCTGCAATCCTTTGAACAACAGCTGGGGAAACAAATGGATTACTATGTGCGTGTCGATCAGAAAACGATGAAGAAGATGATGGAACAAACGATGGAAAACCCAGCCGTACAAGAAGTCATGGAGAACATGACAGAGGAAGGAGTCTCCCTAGAAAATCCGGAAAACGTGGATATTGGGGGGATGGTTAGTAATATGACGCACATGTCTTTCTTAACGCTGCTTTCTTTAAAACAACTTGCTACGGATATAACTAAGCAAATGGATACGAACCTTTCCTTAGCAGAACTACTTACTCTCCGGGATGAAATTGGTATGGACAATTTGCTGAAACCGCTGAAAATCGAACAAGGTCCTTCCCTTGATTCCATTCCGACATTCAAGCAAAGCTTATAAAAAACGGTGCCTGACACTCTTTAGCTTACTAAAGGGTGTCAGACACCGTTTTGTGCGTTACCGCTGTAAAGGATGAACGGGTGTCTGGCACCGTCTAGTGCTTTAAAGCGGTTATTTGTATTCGAGGACGACCATGTCCCAGTATTTGATTTTGGGGATGGTGAGGGTGAGGTCGCTTCCTTCTTGGGTGAAGTTAAGTTTGGTTGGAAGGCCTTTGTTCCAGTCTGGAGAGGCAATCCATACGTTGTCGACTTCTTTTTCTTCTTGAATGGTCACGGACAGATCCCCTTTCATAGAAGGTTCTGTTTGCGTGCCATTTGTATCGCGCCAGTTCATATGAGTGGCGTCGAAATAATTTAAGAAGTGGACGATTTTTCGGTTCTCTTGCTTCTTAGCAAATGTGTAAATTTGTCCTTTTTCAGGCTCTGAAGTTAAGCGAACCCAGTTCTCGGTTGTAATCTCGAGTGGAGCAGACGTTACCTTATCGCGCAGAACGTTCTCGTATCCGACCATAAAGTCGTAGTAGTTGACCATTTTTTGCTGAAGATCTTCCGTCATGTCTAGCTTGTTATGAGGGAAGTATTCCTTTGAAAGCATATGTTCGCCAAGTTCTAAGTGCGCTCCGCCTTGTGCGAAGATCAGTGCGTCTGTGTAAAGAACTCCTGGTGTGTTGAAGGTTCCTTCTTGGTCCGATTTGTCGTAGTTCATATAGGCGGCTAAGACGGAAGCTTTCTTTCCTTCTGAGAGCTTCCCGTTTTCTTTTAAAATCGAATTTAACTCAGCGTAGGATTTGAATGGATTCCACACCTCTGTATACAAGAATGATACAGGTGAATCAGCGATTTGTTCCTGACCGTATTGATTAACTGCATTCATAACGAGTTGTTTATCCTCAAACGTATCGTCTGCATTTTTGATAAAGCTCTTAAACGTCTTATCAAGCGCCACAGGATCACCGTTGTAATCAAATACATCGCCACGATCGCCAAGTTGGTCCATGTGCCACCCATCAAACGTTAAGTGATCGAATACCGTTTGTTGCTTGTTGAAAATGTAATTCTGCCAGCTTCCGTTTGCCGGATTTGTTAGGTAAATATCGCTTTTCCAATCATCAGGTAGAGAATGAACGTCATACTCTTCTTGTTCTTCATCTTTATAGAGGCGCCATTCTTCTTTCACCCCATCTTCTTCAGATTCAGAAAGAGCTCCGTTCAACAAGTTATAGGACATGGCGGTCATCTTCTTGTTGTGAACCTTATCAATATAGGATTGAACGGTTTCGTAGGAGACAGGTTGATTTGCGATGTTCGACCAGGAGGAGAGAGGTTTCCCGTTCTCTTCTTTAAGTGGCTGGTGATGCTCATCGTGCCAGTCATAAAACTGAACACCATTAATATGGTAACGATTAAGCTGATCTACGACAGCTTGCTGTTCCTCTTCAGGTTTATCTTTAAAGTCTGATAGGAATCCGTAACGAGGAAACTGAACCCAAGTAGAGGAAACGTCCACACCAATGGTTGCATACCCTTTTTGGTTATGAAGGGGGCTAACTTCTACATAATATCCTGTAAAATCTTCCTTTGGAGCGGTCCAATCCCAACTGATGTTCTGCTGATCGACTTGCATAATTTTCTCATGAACGACGTCGTTTAAGTGATAGTAAGTAATTTTCATATCGATACTGTTCGTCGGTTTTTTAGAGAGTTCGGCTTCAAACGTAATCGTTTCACCGGGCTTATACCTGGCTAAGTCTGTTTGAACATGATCTACGGTTACATCGGTAATTGGAGATTTTTCATTAGGGGGCTCAAAGGTCTCGTCATCAGACCATAGAAATCTTGCCGGAATAAGTAAAAGGATAAGGACACCTAAAAAAATAAGCGGCAAGTATAGTTTCTTTTTCATCCCAATCCCTCCTTTGTGTGCATTTTTTTGAAAGAAAAAGACTAACAGGAAGGCCTGTTAGTCTTAAGATGGCTTTTACATAAGCATGATATGCTCCCTATAACACTTTACCATTTTTCAGATGTGAGTGGTACAGGCAATCCTTATACATTTCGCGTGAATGTGCTTCGATAAGGGGGCACCTGTTTCATTTTATCTGTAAAAAATGTGAAGAAGGGGATGCTCATGATTTTTATTTTCGTTTCCCTTTGCTAGCGAAAATTTTCACGTTTTTATCTTCGTTAGCTGGTACGTTTACATAAAGGGTGCTTGTTTCCGTGTCATAGAAGTACGTTTCTTGTTCTGCTTTCACTTCTTCTACTGAAGACACCTCGCTGTATTTTGATCTCGCAGCCTGAACTTTCTTCGGTGCTTTCTCGTTGTTTAGCTTAAGCGTGTAAGAATCAAGTTCACTGTCATAACCTGTTGCTTCTTTCTCTTGTGTGAACTCAATATGGTTGCCTTTACGCGTCATAGTAAAGTTCGTGATGTTGAACTCTCCGTCTTTGTAATCGATCGTCGCGCCGTCATCTTCATAGAAGGAATAGCTCGCTTCTTCAGACAAGTACGTATCAAGCACAAGATTTTCAAGTGGTTTTTCGTCTGTGTATTGTTGAACTTCGCGAGTCGGGATGACAGAGTCTTTCTTCATATAAATAGGTAGGTGGTCGAGTTCTGCTTTTGTATGAACCGTCTGTCCGCCTTGATATTCTTTACCTGTCCAATAATCCACCCACGTTTCACCTTCAGGAAGGTAAACGTCACGTTCTGTTTGACCTTCTTGTACGACAGGAGCAAGCATCATTGCTTCACCGAACATGAACTGATCACTAATGTCGTACGTGTTCTCATCCTCTTGGAATTGATACACAAGTGGCTGTTGAACAGGAGAGCCTGTTTCAGAAGCATCAACGAATGTGTTGTACAAGTAAGGCATTAGTTTATAACGCATTTCGATGTATTTCTTACTGATATCTTCCACTTCTTGACCGAATGCCCAAGGTTCTTGACCTTGTTTTACAGCAGCTTTCGAGTCACTATCATAGTGAACGCGGGAGAACGGTAGGAATGCGCCTACTTCGATCCAACGAGCGTACATCTCAGCATCCGGACGTCCAGCGAAACCGCCAATGTCATTCCCGACGAATGGCTGTCCAGAAAGACCTACGTTTGCGTTCATTGGAATCGACATCTGCAGGTGATCCCATTCACTTACGTTGTCGCCCGTCCATAATGCAGCGTAGCGCTGAGTTCCTGCGTACATGTCACGTGTAAGGACGAATGGACGTTCCTCAGGGTTGTGTTGAACCGCACCTTCATACGTTGCTTCAGCTTCATCATGACCGTAAAGGTTGTGGTACTGCGCGTGTGTGCGCTCATTGTCTCCTTCTCCAAATGTCACATCAAGTGGAGCTGTGTGGAATGGCCCGTCGAATACGGCTGGTTCGTTCATATCATTCCAAACCCCGTCGATGCCTTGATCATAAAGGACTTTCGAGTTGTCTGCCCACCAGTCGCGCACTTCTTCTTTTGAGAAGTCAGGGAAGACAGAGTCTCCAGGCCAAACCTCACCGACAAAATTCGTGCCGTCTGGATTTTTAGCCCAATAATCATTCGCCGTACCTTCGTCATACATGTAGTAGCCAGGATCTTTCTTAACGGCTGGGTCATTGATCGCAATCTTGTGGAAGTTCATATCATCTAGTGAGTTGTGAAGCTCGTCGCTTGCGTAATCATCTGCCCAAGTGTACACGCGGTACTCATCCATATAGTCGATGTCAAAGTGCATCGTGTCGAGTGGAATTTCTTTATCACGGTAGGTTTTGGCTACGCTCTCGATTTCATCAGCTGTGTAACCCCATTTACTCTGATGAAGGCCAAGCGTCCATTTTGCTGGTTTCTCCATTTTACCTGTTAGCTCTGTGTAACGATCCAACACGTCTTGGATCTCAGGGCCGTACATGAAGTAGTACGTTAGCTTTCCATCATCTGCGTAGAAATAGTAATAATCATCGCTCTCAGAAGCCATTTCAAAATAAGAACGGTTGGCGTTGTCGAAGAAGATGCCGTATGCTTTCTCATTTTTAAGCCCCATAAAGAACGGGATAGATGTGTATAAGTATTTCGTGTCTGGCTGATAAGCGTAAGCGTCTGTGTTGAACATACCAATGCTTTCACCGCGTTGGTTCACGTTCAAACCAGCTTGCTCACCGAATCCGTAGAACGCTTCGTCTTCGTTCGTCTTCTTGTAAACGTAGGGCTTATCCCCATCATAACCAGCGCCGTTTTGCATGTAATCTTCGTTGATGACGTTTCCTTCTTTATCGAGGAACTTAACGCCGAATGGTTCTTTTTTGATCTTTATTGTAATTTCATCTGTCGAAAGGGTTACAACGTTTCCTTCGTTTTCAAAGTCAAAAGAAGGCGTGTCCCATTCTTTCTTCGCGATTCCTTCTGAGAAGTACTCTTCTTCACCAGCTTCTAGGATCGATACCTTCGCCATGTCTTCAGCGAATAAGCGTATGTAAGCTTCTTTCTGGTCAGTTAGGGTTAGCTTTACGCCGTCTTCTAGTTGCTTAACAGATTGAACTTCTAATTGCTTCTTCACATTTTCTTGATTCAGTTCTTGGTCGGGATGTGGTTGTGTCACGGCTAGAACGTTTGGTGCAGCTGCAGTGAAGAGCGTCGCAGCCATTGCCGTTGTAGCTAATAAGCGGGTCAGGCGTTTAGATGGTTTGTACATAGAATCTGTCACCTCATAAAAGTAGATTTGTTTGATGTAGTTGTTTTGTGCAATCGATTGCCCTCTTAATATACGGGCGTTTTACGTCGGTTGCAAGCAAAGAGATGTCGGTGTTTTACTAGTGAAAAAAGAACTAGTCGATTGATGCGTCAGTAGTGGAACCGATTGCACAGATCAATTTGTCCGATTCCATGAATTCTCAAAATCATCCCAAAGCCTTATCTGTAAACATCCCTTTACAAAAACTAGGGACAAAGAAATAGATCATACATCACTTTAGCGAAATAAAGCGTGCCAGACACCCTGCAGCCTTTTAAAGCACCGCAGGGTGTCTGGCACGCTGCGGTGCTTTAGAGTAGTGAAGGGTGTCTGACATACGGGTGTTGATTAGCTATATTTTACCAGTTGAATTGGATACACTTCGCCAATTTTTGAGAAGCAACC
>NZ_JAJOLR010000015.1:0-1664 GCF_021129245.1 Pontibacillus sp. HN14
TTTTTAAAGCCAGTAATCATTTATTTTGATGCTAGGCAGACTCACATTTTATGGAGAGTTTGATCTTGGCTCAGGACGAACGCTGGCGGCGTGCCTAATACATGCAAGTCGAGCGCGTGAATCAACATGATCCCTTCGGGGTGATTGTTGTGGATCGAGCGGCGGACGGGTGAGTAACACGTGGGCAACCTACCCATGAGATCGGGATAACTCCGGGAAACCGGAGCTAATACCGAATAACCCAGTGAACTGCATGGTTCACTGGTAAAAGGCGGTTTCGGCCGTCACTCATGGATGGGCCCGCGGCGCATTAGCTAGTTGGTAAGGTAACGGCTTACCAAGGCAACGATGCGTAGCCGACCTGAGAGGGTGATCGGCCACACTGGGACTGAGACACGGCCCAGACTCCTACGGGAGGCAGCAGTAGGGAATCTTCCGCAATGGACGAAAGTCTGACGGAGCAACGCCGCGTGAACGATGAAGGTCTTCGGATCGTAAAGTTCTGTTGTTGGGGAAGAACAAGTGCCAGAGGAAATGCTGGTACCTTGACGGTACCCAACCAGAAAGCCACGGCTAACTACGTGCCAGCAGCCGCGGTAATACGTAGGTGGCAAGCGTTGTCCGGAATTATTGGGCGTAAAGCGCGCGCAGGCGGTTCCTTAAGTCTGATGTGAAAGCCCACAGCTCAACTGTGGAGGGCCATTGGAAACTGGGGAACTTGAGTACAGAAGAGGAGAGTGGAATTCCACGTGTAGCGGTGAAATGCGTAGAGATGTGGAGGAACACCAGTGGCGAAGGCGACTCTCTGGTCTGTAACTGACGCTGAGGCGCGAAAGCGTGGGTAGCAAACAGGATTAGATACCCTGGTAGTCCACGCCGTAAACGTTGAGTGCTAGGTGTTAGGGGGTTTCCGCCCCTTAGTGCTGAAGTTAACGCATTAAGCACTCCGCCTGGGGAGTACGGCCGCAAGGCTGAAACTCAAAAGAATTGACGGGGGCCCGCACAAGCGGTGGAGCATGTGGTTTAATTCGAAGCAACGCGAAGAACCTTACCAGGTCTTGACATCTTGCGCTATCCCTAGAGATAGGGAGTTCCCTTCGGGGACGCAATGACAGGTGGTGCATGGTTGTCGTCAGCTCGTGTCGTGAGATGTTGGGTTAAGTCCCGCAACGAGCGCAACCCCTAATCTTAGTTGCCAGCATTCAGTTGGGCACTCTAAGGTGACTGCCGGTGACAAACCGGAGGAAGGCGGGGATGACGTCAAATCATCATGCCCCTTATGACCTGGGCTACACACGTGCTACAATGGATGGTACAGAGGGCCGCGAGACCGCGAGGTCAAGCAAATCTCAAAAAACCATTCTCAGTTCGGATTGCAGGCTGCAACTCGCCTGTATGAAGCCGGAATCGCTAGTAATCGCAGGTCAGCATACTGCGGTGAATACGTTCCCGGGCCTTGTACACACCGCCCGTCACACCACGAGAGTTGGCAACACCCGAAGTCGGTGAGGTAACCTTTTTGGAGCCAGCCGCCGAAGGTGGGGCCAATGATTGGGGTGAAGTCGTAACAAGGTAGCCGTATCGGAAGGTGCGGCTGGATCACCTCCTTTCTAAGGATATTACGGAACTAGCGAGTCCTTCGGGACTTGCTAGCAGGCACACAT
>NZ_JAJOLR010000021.1:0-505 GCF_021129245.1 Pontibacillus sp. HN14
CGCGCTGCCAAAACGCCCGACCACCATATTCTCGTTGGTGAAGGCCTGCAGCGTGCGCATCGCGCCGATCTGTTCGCTGGCATAGGCATTGGCCTTCGCCAGCATGTCCTGCGTCATACGGGAACGGCGACGCACAGAGCGTCCGAAGGCGATCAGGGGCACAACGATGATCGGGATGGCAGCAATGACCAGCGCAGAAAGCTTCGGGCTGGTCACGACCATCATCGCCAGCGCGCCGACACCCAGAATCATGTTGCGCAGCGCGACAGAGGCCGTAGCGCCCACCACCGACTTGATCTGCGTCGTGTCGGACGACAGGCGCGAAACGATTTCACCCGACTGTGACCGGTCGAAGAATTCCGGCGAAAGCGCCGTCACATGCGAAAAGACCGCATTGCGCAAATCCGCGACCACTCGCTCGCCGAGCGAGATCACGAAGAAATAGCGCAGGCCCGACGCCAGCGCGAGAATGAGTGCCAGCAACACGAGCATGCCGAAGTAATTA
>NZ_JAJOLR010000003.1:0-404667 GCF_021129245.1 Pontibacillus sp. HN14
GAAAAGCATCAACTAGCTGCATAACTAACAATTTCTAACAAATAGAAGTCCTAAATTTGGGGTTCACTTCAAGCATGGCCTCCGGGGTCTCGTCCGACCGTTTGCCCGCGGGAGTCTCGCAATTTCTGAGGACCACCTTTGCCTAATGGGAAGAAACGGAAATGCGCCTAATATGACTCACAGGGATGAGGTTGATTTCTTATGGAAATCGGTAACTCTTATTAAGCAAGGGAGTGTCTTGGGAACGGGGAGACTCCTGTGGGAGAAAGAGGTCGACGAGACCCCGGAGGGAACGAAGTGAGTGAAGAGGCTCGACAGCTCGCCCACGGAAAGCGAGTCGTTCCCCAGACACTCCCAGCACCACCAAACATCAGGGACGAGTCCTTGGGCTTGTTGGGGGACTGCGAGACTCCCGCGGGGTAAGGAGCCTAGGGGAGACCCCGGAAGACGGCTTGCCGTCTGAGGAGGCTCCCCTAGGCTCCCCGCAGGAAAGCGAGTAGTCCCCCAGCAAGCCCTAATCCACATATAGCAGCGGACGACACAAAAACGCCATCCACTAGAGTGGATGGCGTTTTTTTTGCATCTATAAATTAGGGGGAGATGCATTTTTCACAAAGTCTATCTATTTATCATTATTTCGCTTGGTCAACCCAATGCGAATAATCATGTATCGCTATGCCCTCGTAGCCATCATGGCGTTTGTAGGCATTTTGTAGAACATCTAGTTCTTCATTCATCGCACCTGGTGCGTCTCCATGAAACGTCGTGTAGCTTCCTTCTGACGTATCGATGATGTTGACACCAACGACGACGGTCTTTCCATTTTTACGTGCCTCGTTAACGATAGGTTCTGAGATGGATTGAATGCCGTTTGGCCCCTCTGCTTTATTGCGGTAAGCCATCAGCGTTAAGGAATCATAATGTTCCATCATCCAGTCACTCAACGTTTGATCCTTATAAGGCACTTTTTCTTTGTGAATCCAAAAAGGAAAATCACCGCTTACGGCGAGGTTTGCCTTTTCTTTCACCTGGCGAATAAAATGAACGCTATTCATCATCCACTGATTCTTCACATTGTCACTGTCTTCCTTCCACTCTGATAGAAGGTAAGGCTCAATATCCAAGTGAACACCCTTGAAGGCTTCATCTTCCCCAACCATGTTGTTGTAATCATGGACAATGGAAGCAAAACGATCGAGGCTGTCACGGTTTTTTAGAAGCGCCCAGTTCGGGTCTCCTCCTAGCGCATATACATCGATATCCGCTTTCGTTGCTTCTTTAATAAAGGATCGATAAGGACCTGGTTTGAAGGTTTCGAAATCAATATGAAGATAGACCCGGTTGACACCTTCTTCTTCCAAGAAGGAAACAGGCTGACTCGGATCTCCTTCAATCTTAGACAGATCCCAAATCCAGGTTGCTTTGGTCTTTGGATGACTTTCACTCATGACGGCCACTCCTATTACAATAATCACACCAAGAAGAATTGCCGGGATTTTGTATTGTTTTGCGATCCTTTTCATCTTTCTCACAATGGTCTGACCCACCCTTTATGAGTGAATCGGTATCTTACAAATGTCATTGGTCATTGAGAAGTTCTGCACCCGTGTTTTGTCCCGGGCTTCGAAGTCTTTAAGATCAACATCTGGACCAATGACGCAGTAAGAACCAATCACCGTCTTTCCTCTTAAATGAGCTCGAGGTTCTATCAGTGTATCTTGTCCAATCGTGACGTCTTTCTCGACGTAACTTGTGGACGGATCGACGAAGGAAACACCGTTTTTCATATGGCCTTCAATGATTCGGTCCTGCATAATCTTCTCTGCTTTAGCCAGTTGGATGCGATCATTGACGCCAAGTCCTTCAGCTACATCTTCCGTGGAGTTAGCTGAAATGGTGTAACCTTGTTCTTTTAATATTTCTATGACATCAGGCAGATAGTATTCGCTTTGATTGTTATTTGTTCCAACTTGGTCTAAGGATTCGAATAACAACTTGTTATCAAAGCAGAAGATGCCTGTATTGACTTCACCAATAGCTTGTTCTTCTGGTGTGGCATCTTTTTGTTCTACAATTCGTTCTACGTTTCCGTCTTCATTCCGAACAATGCGTCCGTACCCTGTTGGATCTTCAGGCAACATCGTTAAGATCGTAGCTGCCGCTTTCGTTTCACGGTGGTGATCGAGTAGGTTCTGAATGGTCTGACTTGTAATAAGCGGCGTATCGCCTGTCACAATGACCGTAGTCCCTTCCTGATCCGCCAGCTTCTCAGCACTCATCCCAACAGCATGAGCCGTTCCTAGCTGCTCCTTCTGGTGAGCATAGGTGACAGAGTCCCCAAGTTGCTCTTCTATCATTTCGTGTTTGTGCCCCACTACGGTAACGATTTCGTTCATAGAGAGGTCTTTCAGTAGATCTGTAATATGTTCAACCATCGGCTTTCCACAAACCGGATGAAGGACTTTCGGAAGATCTGACTTCATTCTCGTTCCTTTACCAGCTGCTAACACAACCGCATATGTACGTTCCATCAACTTCACTCCCTTTGTTCCTAATCCTTTATTAGAGTAAAGCGTGTCAGACACGCTTTACTTCGTTAAAGGAATTTTATTCATTGCCTGCTCCACTGAAGTGAGGACGCAGGTCGTTAATGAGTGTGGTTAAGATCTGGCCATCTTCTGAGATGGTTTGATCATTAATCTTTTCCTGCAGATTAAGCATAATCGTTTTAAGGTTTGATTCATCGAGCGTTGTTTGGTGGCGTTCCTTTTGCAAGAGGGAACCCTCCTTCTTCGATTTATTCTACCGTTACACTCTTTGCCAGGTTACGAGGTTTGTCCACATCGTTGCCAAGTGCAAGAGATGTATAATAGGAAATCAGCTGCAATGGTACAACCGATAGTAGTGGTGTAAATAGAGAATACGTTTCAGGGATAAAGCATGTTTCGTCTACGTATTGTGTTACCTTTACATTCCCACTCATTGTGATTCCTAAAACATTTGCTCCTCGGGCACTTACTTCTTTAATGTTTCCAAGCATCTTGTCGTAAAGGTTCTCTTGAGTGAGCAAGGAAATGATTGGTGTGCCTTCTTCAATTAACGCAAGCGTACCGTGTTTTAATTCTCCCGCTGCATAAGCCTCAGAGTGGATATAAGAAATCTCTTTTAACTTGAGAGACCCTTCAAGCGCAACGGCGGTATCGATTCCACGTCCCAAGAAGAACACGCTCTTCGCGTCTTTAATGGATTCGCCGTAATTTTTGATATCGTCATTATGGAACAGAATCTCTTCCATTTGCTCTGGAATGTGCTGAAGAGCTTTCATGTACTGGGCGTTCTGTTCAGGTGTAATCTGCTTTTTCTTCTGAGCTAAATAGATGCCTAATAGATAGAAAGATAATACCTGTGTCGTGTACGCTTTTGTTGAAGCAACGGCAATCTCAGGACCTGCAAGGGTTAAGATGACGTCATCTGCTTCTCTTGAAATGGAGCTTCCTACAACATTCGTAATGGACAACGTTTTTGCGCCCAGTTCTTTACTTTGACGTAATGCAGCAAGCGTATCTGCTGTTTCACCAGACTGACTCACAGCAATGACAAGCGTATTCTCTGTGACGATTGGATTACGGTAACGGAATTCTGACGCAACCTCAACGTCTACTGGTGTGCGTGTTAATTCTTCAATAACCGATTTACCTAGTAATCCAGCGTGGTAAGCTGTTCCACATGCGACGATGTGCACTTTATCCCACTTCGCTACCTGTTCTTCGCTCCATGCAAGCTCAGGGAAATCTACTTCGTTTGTTTCTTTATCAATACGACCAGCCATTGTTTTCTCAAGGGCTTTAGGCTGTTCAAAGATTTCTTTAAGCATGAAATGATCGAATCCGTTCTTCTCTGCTTGTTCCATATCCCAATCAACGCGGAATAAATCACGAGAGATCGGGTTGCCTGTTGTTACGTCCATAAGAGAAATGTTCTCTTCTGTTAATACAGCCATTTCACCGTCTTCTAGAATGTACACATCACGCGTATGCTCTAAAACAGCTGGAATGTCAGAGCTGATGAAGTTCTCTCCGTCTCCAGAGCCAATAATAAGCGGGCTCGCTTGACGAACGGCATAAAGCTTACCTGGTGCATGTTCAGAAACGATTCCTAGCGCATAGGCACCATCTAACTTTTCGATGACTTTCTGAATCGTTGTAATCATATCGCCGTCGTATAGTTTAGAAAGGAGCTGAGCAATGACTTCTGAATCTGTTTCAGATGTAAATGTTGCGCCCTCTGCCACAAGCTCTTGCTTAAGCTCAATGTAGTTCTCGATAATGCCGTTATGAACGACTGCGAATTCTGTGTTGTCATCTGTGTGTGGGTGAGAGTTTTGGTCAGAAGGACGACCATGTGTCGCCCAACGTGTATGACCAATTCCGATAGAGCCCTGTAACGGTGCATTCTCTAAACGAGATGCCAGATTATCAAGGCGCCCTTCTGCTTTTGTTACCTGAACTGATTCTCCGTCATGGATCGCCACCCCGACAGAGTCATAGCCGCGGTACTCTAATTTCTTCAGTCCGTTCGTTAAGATCTCTTGTGTTTGTTGTTGTCCAATATACCCCATGATTCCGCACATATTATTCATCTCCCTTTGTGTTGTTGTAATGGTTCCTACTCTGTTACGTGCTACTTATAGTGCAATAGAATGGTCTTTAGAATGAACTTTAGAAGATGTTCCAAGCTTGTGAATGTGATCGCGATCGTACTCTTCAAATGCGTTACGAGTATCGACAATCGGTACGCCTAAGTCAGCAAGCTCTTGATAATCAAAGTCAGAGTGATTCGTTACAAGCACCATGCAATCGTATTTCTTCAATTGCTCTCTGTTATATGGAACAGATCTTACAATTTCACCGTCATCATCAATGAAGCTGTGAGCATGTGGATCGCAGTACTCGATATTAGCCCCGTTCTCTTTGTAAAGCTCATAAAGGTAAAGACCTGGAGATTCACGAAGGTCACTGATATTTGGCTTGTATGCCATTCCTAGAATTAAGATGTTTGAGCTATTAATAGAACGACCGTATACGTTTAGTACTTGAGACGTCTTAGACACGACCACGTCAGGCATGTTGCTATTGATCGATTGAGCTAGATCAATGAACTTGCTGTAGAAACGGAATCCTTTTGCTTTCCAAGAAAGGTACATCGGATCAAGCGGGATGCAGTGACCGCCAATTCCTGGTCCTGGCTGGAACTTCATGAAGCCGAATGGTTTCGTTGCCGCTGCATCGATGACTTCCCATACATCGATATCCATTCGTTCACACATCATCGCAATTTCATTCACGAAAGCAATATTGACGCTTCGGAACGTATTTTCAAGAAGCTTAGACATCTCAGCTACGCGTGGAGATGAAACAGGCACAACATTCCCTACGTAGTTCTTGTAAAGGCTCGCACCTAGTTCACTACATTTCGGTGTAACCCCACCAATTACTTTCGGCATGTTCTTCGTGTTAAATTTATCGTTACCTGGGTCTACTCGTTCAGGAGAATAGCAAAGGAAGAAGTCGTCTCCTGCTTGATAGCCAAGTTTGTTTAACTCACTAAGAATAAGCTCTTCTGTTGTTCCTGGGTACGTTGTACTTTCAAGCGTGATCAATGTGCCCTTCTTCATATACATCTTCACCTGGTCAATAACGCTTGTGATATAAGATGTATCCGGATCCTGGTTTTCACTTAGTGGCGTCGGTACACAAATGCTGATCGCATCTAGTTCATTGACTAGGCTATAGTCTGTTGAAGGACGGAAACGGCCTGATTCCATTGCCTCTGTTAGTTCTTCATCTGTGATGTCCCCGATATAGGAATCACCAGCTTTTAAGGCGTTGATTTTGTTCGGATCAAGATCGATTCCCGTTACGTTGAAACCGGATTTCACCATTTCAACTGCAAGCGGAAGTCCAACATACCCCATGCCTACAACACCAATGTTCGCTTTTTTCGCTTCGATTTTCTGAGCTAAATGATTTGCATATTTCATGAATAAATCCCCCTATAAAATAATGATTCGATTAGGAATGCACCGGTTGTAACAGCTTGACCATCCGTTGTTCGATTTCCATTAAAGAAAATGGCTTCGTAACGTAGTCCGATACACCGTATTCAAACGTTCGCTTTACGTCTTCTTCTAACTGTTTATTCGTAAGCACCATGATCGGCGCAGCCTTGATGGATTCTAAATGCTTTATATGGTGAATAAACTGATACCCACCAAGCGCTGACAGGTTGATCTCTGTAATAACCAAATTCGGATGATGCAACTCATACTGGGCTACGCCTTCTTTCCCGTCTGTTGCGGTATGGACGGTGTAGCCTTTATGAGTAAAATACGAGGTCACAAGCTCTAATACTTTCTGATCACTATCGACGATCAGGATCGAATCGTTCTTCTTTTCGTTTCCTTTTTTAAAGACGCGGATCTCACCCTTTTCTCCGCCACTTTCTATGATTTCAGTGATCATATCAAAAAGCATCTGCTCGGCGTATGGGCTGCTCTCCGGGAAACTCCCCACTAGTATGGGGCCCGTTAAGAAGCCATTGTCCTCTAAGAATTCTTTTACATATAAGGAATAAAAGTGAGAATACCCAATCGTACGGTTGTCTAACAGAATTCCGACTAACCCTTCTTCCTGGTCATGGCTGAACTGAACGCCAACTTCTGGCTCCATTCTTTCCATGTGCGCTTTCACTCTCTCGAGTTGTTTCGCATCCAGATCTGCGCGGGCAATAATCATTCCACAAGCTAAGTTACTTTCCTGATAATACTGAAGAAAATGATGAAACGTCTGTATGATTCGTGACCCTACATGCTGTTCCACAGCTGATTACCCCCTTTTAATCGATTAGGCTGATTTCTTATCTTCGTTGAAGCTGGTTCGTACCATCGTTCCCCAAGACGTTTTCTTGCGGAAGAAATCGATGTGACCAAGGAATCTCCACAGAATACCGAGTTGACGATAACCAAAGAACATCAATACGGTATAGATCAGCATTTTGAAGAAATCTCGTATTCTCGGATAACGCTGGAAGGCGATCTCTTCAAGAAGCATCGATCCTAGTCCAAGCAGCGTTCCGTATAGAATGTTAATTAAGCTAAAGGTCAGGAGGATCTTCCAACCGGACATGTCCATTAGCGCATAACCAATAAGAGCAAGGAGTCCTGTAATTCGGAAATAAGGACTTAATGTTTCAAAAATAATGTTATAAGGAATGGTCAACCAACCCATGATCTTGTATTTCGGTCGCATAAACATGAAGCGTCCTTCTTCGATCATGTTCTTCAAGTTTCCACGTCCCCAACGCTTACGCTGACTTCCAAGGATCTTGAAGGTGTCAGGCGCCTGCGTCCAGCAAACAGCGTCCGGACAAAAGGCCACTTTATAAGGTAAATTGTTCTCAAGCATATGGCGATGAAGCTTAATAATAATGTTCATGTCTTCACCTGGATAACCGCCGCGGTATCCTCCAACTTCGACAACGTAGTCTTTACGGAAGACCCCGAAGGCACCAGATACAATAATCAGACCATTTACAGAACTCCAGCCGATACGTCCGCCTAAGAAGGCTTTCATATATTCAACTAGCTGCCACATTGGGAGAAGCTTTTTCGGTAGTTTTACATTTTTGACAACGCCGTTTTCGATTTTGCATCCGTTGGCAATGCGTACATTTCCGCCAATTGCTACATATTCTTCTGGCTTTTCCATGTACATGCGTGCAATGCGAATCAGGGCATCCTCTTCTAATAAAGAGTCAGCATCAATGGATGAAATCAGTGGATAGCTAGATAAGTTAATCCCTGCATTTAAGGAGTCGGCTTTACCGCCGTTTTCCTTATCCACAACGTAAAGGTTCGGATAATCCGGGTTGTAGTAAAGGCCTCTTACTTTGGCCGTCTTAATGACATCTTTCATCGATGTTGGTTTGTAATATTGAAGTTCAAATTCTTTAATCATTACTCCTACTGTGTCGTCGCTTGATCCATCGTTGACGACGATTACTTCATGTTTCGGATAATGAAGAGCCAGGAGGGATCGCACGTTTTCAATAATCGTTAATTCTTCGTTAAACGCTGGTACGAGTATCGAAATAGGTGGTACGTTGTTTGATCCAGATAGTGATTTGTATTTCGAGAATGTCGTGCTTTTTAGGATTTTAGAGATTTCTTTAAATGAGAATAAGATAATCCCGAAGTAGATCGTGTTGATGGTTAGGACATAATACATTGCGAAAATGCCGTAACCGAGTAATATTTCTCTCATGCCTCTCCCCTTTCTACCAATTACATGGCGTCAATAAGCTGTTGGTCTTTGCCGAAGTACGTTTCATAGATCGATAGCTTTTGGTTATAATCTGCAATTTTACGATTTGTCGCATAGCCAGCAGCACTTTCTTTCAGGTGTTCATGCACAGCTTCAAAAGCGACTGTTCCGTTTGATAAGTTACTAACAGCAAGCTTACAAAGGGTACGGAAACCAGATTCGCCAAGCTGAGACAAGCTCTTCGCACTCGTTCTTGCGACTTGTTGATTCTTATCTTGAACACCCAGTTCAAGAACTTCCTGATACTGACGCATACCTGCTTGCCCGATCCATTCGCCTGTATATAAACGGACTTCTTCATCTTTAAATTTCATGAATTGTTCCATCTCTTTTTGACTACATTGACCAGAAGCGACCATCAATTTCGCTGTATTCGTGCGAATATCAAAGTCTTTCGAGTCAAGGTGAGGACGAAGAATGGAATGGATTTCAGAATCTGGTTGATGCCTTAATCCGAACAATCCTACCTTCGTTAACTCTGGATTGGATTCTTTGAGTAATGAAATGAATGCTCCACTAAGATCAAGATCAGACTCTTGTGCAATGTCGACAATGAGCTGATAATTATTCTCTTGATCCTTTGCTAGATAATGAATCATGTCATTGATCTGCCCTGTTGATGTTGCCGTTTGAGCAATCGAACGAGCTACAATGAACCTGGTTGAGTCTTTCTTATTCTTATAAAGCATTTTGCAAAGGGATGGCACCGCCTCTTTCGCGCGCATAGCCCCTAGGTTGTAAGCCGCTTCAAGACGAACATAGTGACGTCCGCTCTTAAGGCGTTTCATATTGAATTCTTTAAGACCAAGATCGTTACAAAGCTGAATCAGCTTGTCGCGCTGGTTACCAGATAGGCGCTCTAATCGCTCCACTAATTCACGCTGGAAAACCTTTTTCTCAAATGTCGTTAATTCCGATTTCGGCACCTCTAAAGGTTCCTTCGCATCTAACTGCTGTGTGAGGTAAGTGAAATAACTCTGATAACGTTGCATCACTTTTTGCGTTTTCTTATGAAGTTGCTTCTTTCTGACTTTAATACCGATAATGATTGATGACATGATGGCCATAAGTCCAGCAAGTACATAAATGACATAGAAAGCGGCATCTAAACTGAAAAACATACACGTTCCTCCTGTTATTTTGATAGTGCTTCTTTCATTTGATAGAAACTGTTTTTCTTTCGTTCTGCATATTGAACCTGATTCCATTTCTCAAAGCTATAGTCAAACGCTGAAACGGATTGCTCTGTTTCCCCTGATAAAGCAGGTAAGAATTGAATCGATTCTATTGATTCTGTCTTCATGGTCGTAGCTTCTTCCTCTTCAGGATAGCTTATGACCTTTCGTTGACTCGGATCTGCAAAGCCTAGGAGCGCCCACGGAATTTTCATTTCAATGACGTTTCCCTTAGCTTCCCAAAAGATTTGCGGATCGTACGTTTTACTTGAAAACGCTCCTGCATCGCCTCTTTTCAGTCCACCTACTTCCACATCCTCAAACGGGTGAGCATGCCTCGTGTTCGGTGGTTCAAATTGGAGGCTTACGGGTAATTTCCATGGCACGAACGCCTGATTTTCTTTCGGCTGTTCAGCCTCTTCCTCTTTATAAAGTCTGTGATGAGGATCATATTCCGATGAAAGAACAACCTCTCCCTTGTCCCCGTTTAAGGTCACAAGCGCCTCAAGGGGTTTCTTGTATGGAGGTTGGCTCGTTCCGCCTGGCAGTGTGTTCACGCCTAGCTGGAATGTTTCTCCCTCTAAATCAGAATCTTCCGATAAATGAGCATTGATGTAGACAAAGCCTTCATCGTGGGTGAAGGTAATATCCTTCACTCCGTTTTCCCTAACGGTGTATGACTTGAGGTCATCTAAGCTGTCCCATTCTTCAATCTCACCGTCAATCCGGATATCATCTTCTTTATCTGGGTACATGCCAATGACTCCGTAAGAGGTTTCGCTTGATAAATAGTTGAACCAATAAGCGCGCCTCCCGTCTTCCACATAAGGCATGGTGTTCCATGTTTTCTTAAACCACTCATCCTGCCATGTGAATAGCGCGGATCCGGCGTAGCCTTCTTCCTGAATGAGTTTGTATAGTTCAGCGTTCATCTCGCCTTGTTCAACTTCAGTGTGGCCTCCCTGATTTCGGCCATATTGACCTAAGTGAGCGACACCGAGTGAAGATGGCAATCCGAACTCTGTAATCATAATCGGCATGTCTCTGTGATAGGCTTTCAGTTCCTTCAGGTACCCTTTGTACGCGTCAGGTTCGCCCTTTTTGTTTAAGACATCCTTATAAGCCTCCCCTAACCGTAAGAAATCCGGATAATAAGGATAAGCGTGGAAGGAAGCAAAATATCCTCCGTTCCAATCCCGCTCTTTTATATGGGTAGCATCAACGCTTACCTTGTCTTCCATAATGAGCGGTTCTTCAGAGTGCTTGAGGGGATCAGTTGTGACCCAATTGGTGAACGTCATCGGATGTTCCCACCCGTGTGTTCTTTCTTGTTGAGCCGTGTAATCAAGCAGTTCAGCAAGCCAGGATTCAAATGGATTGGCTTGTTCTGTTGCTTGAAACCTTTCTCCTTCAAAAGGATCTTCCCCAGCATGCAACTTGTTCGTTTGTTGAACCATTTTCGGATCCCATTCGGTTCCAAGATGCCAAGCGACTAAATAAGGCGCAGCATTTGATTCATAGGTTCCACTGGCTTTCCCAGCCTCTTCTTTAATGGTCGTCTCCCCATAAACCGCTCCGACCGCTCTCTTTATTTCATCTTTGAAAGCCTCCGTCACTTCAGGGGACAGCGCGTCCTCTGTCTCTCTTAGCTGCTTAACCGGTGACCAAATACCTTGAATGAAGTAAAGAGGATCATCCGGATGCTTCTGGTTGAATTCAACCAACGCTTCATAAAAGACCGGCTCGTGAATCGTGTAGATCCTTACCGTGTTGACTCCCATATCTTTCATACTTCTAAACCACCGTTGATACGTTTCAAGGTCAAGAGGGAGTGAGCCAGGATAATAGCCTGGAAGAGTAGCGCCCAGGTTCACCCCTTTAATCATCAGGGGAGACCAGGATTCATTTTGATAGATTTCGATGGATTGTTGTTGGGTACGAAATTTCAGCTTTGTGCCGTCTTCTAGTGTTTTGCTCTCGACGTGTTGGGACGTTGAAAGCACTGTATAGCTGATCGCTAGTACAACTGCTAAAAGAATGACACCCACCCCTGTTCTTTTACCTGAGATGACTCTTGCCTCCCTCCTGAATTAGAAGTGTAGTCACATTTTCTCGTTTTTCATTGATCTTTGATTTGTTCTTGAAAATTATCTGACAAACATTTAACTTGAAGTTGCTAACTCGCCTTAGCACGTTAATAACGTAACACGGTTCGACAACTCTATCTTCGAAAAACCCGTTTCGGAACCACGAATTTCGATTGCGGTGCCCTCCTAATTCGGACTTCGGATCTCGAATATGCGGAAACCGAAAAAGGGGCCAAACCCTCGCCACACCGGGTTTCCACTATGGATGCGTGGTTCAATTAAGGTTCCGAAATGCGGGGGCCTGAGAAGCAAGAGAACGATTCCAACACTAAAACGCTTACATGTTTTGTCGCCGTTTTACGACATCATTTTCGGGATGGAGGAACACAATGAGAAAGTCTTTGTATGTCGTTTTGCTAACAGGGGTTGTCTTCTTTTTAATGGGGTTCAAACACGCCCCGGACAACGATCACGTCATGTATGTCGAGAAGGAACAACTTAAACAAGAATCAGATCAGGTTCTTAAAGCAGCGAAAGATCAGCAAGTGACGCTCCTCTATGTGGAGCTTGATCAAAATCAGTCTGACTCCTTTTATCAATCTTTCATCACGAGAGCACAATCAGAAGGAATAGCCGTTTATGCCTGGGGCGGGTCACCTTCATGGGGACTAACGACTCATCAGGATGAAGGAATTGCCTTCGTAAAATGGGTAAAGTCTTATAACGATCGCTCTGAAGATAGCGCTCATTTCCGAGGGCTAAATGTGGATATCAAAGCCTATCACCTGCCTCTTTGGAACGAAGACCAAGAAGAGGTTCTGAAGGGGTGGAAAGAAAATGTTCAGACGCTAACAGCCAGAGCGCAGGAAGCTGGGCTTACCGTCACAGAAACGATCCCTTTCTGGCTTGATACCCTCGAAACGCCAGGAACAGACGGTACACCCTTCCACGAGTGGTTAATGAATCAATATGATCAAACAACGATCTTAGCCTTCCGGGAAACCCTTGAAGGAGACAATGGCATTATGTCTTTGATTGAAACAGAACTAGAAACCGCAGACCGCACAGGGAACAAACTCTTAATCGGGGTAACGATGGAAGATACGGGGCTTGATTATGTAACTTTCGCTGAGGAAGGCGTTCCTGATATGAATATGCACTTAGGGGTACTTGAAGAGCATGCCGGGGAGCATCCGAGTTACGCTGGCACAGCTTTTCAAAGTTATCAATATGTGAAAGACCAGCTGAATCTCGATGCAGAACAGCAGACAGAATCAGAGGTTAAGCATGAGAAGACGCGCGGAACGTATATATGGGAAGCCGAACGATTAATCAACGAAGGAGACAACATCTTAGCTTTCGCCAAAGAGAAAAACCTCAACTTTCTATATGTTCGGCTCGATTTACGACAACCTTACTCCTCTTATAGTCCTTTCGTTAAGAAGGCACACGAGGCAGGGATCGAGGTTCACGCAATGGGCGGTCATCCCACGTGGGCTGAGGAGAGCGAGCGGTACCGAATTCAGAATTTAATTGATTATGTTAAAGGATACAATCAATCTGTCGAGGACGGAGCCATGTTCCAAGGGATCCATTTGGATATCGAACCTTATGTGTTACAAAGCTGGGACGACAATAAGACAGAGCTGATGAGACAATGGGTCGGGAACCTGGAGTATTTCGCTTCAGAGACAAGAAAGAATTCAAATCTTGAAGCGAGTATGGATCTTGCCATGTGGCTTGATGAAGACCCGGCACCAGGGAAAGGAATGCCGTTTAATCGCTGGGTGATTCAAACGATGGATCATACATCCGTCATGGCCTTCCGTGACTTCACTGAAGGACGAGGAGGCATTCTCTTCATGGCAGAAGAAGAACTCGACCACGCCAAGGATTTAGGGAAAGACATCCTTCTATCCGTTGAAATGAAAGAAAACCCTTACGTCAATCACATTTCCTTCCATGAAGAAGGAGCCTCCTTCATGGAACAAGAGCTCAAACAACTAAACACAGAGCTATCCGACCACCCAACCTACAAAGGTACCATGGTCCACTCCTACCGATACTGGATCAACGCCAAACCATAAGCACGAGAAGGCGCTGTGGCGCTTTAGCGTACTGACGCGTGTCTGGCACGCTGTGGTGCTTTACCGCACAGACGCGTGTCTGACACGTTGCGGTGCTTTACCGCATAGACGCGTGTCTGGCACGCTGCTTTGCTTTACCGCATAAAAGAGGGACAGGCCCGAAATGGCGCGAGCATGACTCGTGCAATGTGGCCTGTCCCTCTTGTTTATTCGATGAGATCTTCGTCTGATATGATGCCGAGCTGCTTTGATTTCAGGACGGCTTCTGCTCTTGATTTCACTTGAAGCTTCTTGAATATTTCGGTGAGATTGTACTCGATGGTTCGCTGACTTTTATAATAGATACTGGCAATTTCTCGGTTACTTTTGCCTCTGGCGACTTCAATCAGAATCTTTTGTTCCTTCGAGTTAATCGATACATCTTCCTGAATCTCCTCTTCTGGTTGCTCTTCCTGTTCTTCTTTCACCACTTGCTGCTCCACCTGGACTTCCATACGGCGGAGCTGTTTGAACAATCCAATTGGGAGAATAACTTTCCCTTTTAAAACCGAGCGAATTGAAAGAATGAGCTGATCCCGGGGTTCGGTTTTATTAATAAATCCAGAAGCCCCCGCCTCAATAAGCGTATTGAAATAAGGACCAATGTCATAACCGGTATAAATTAAGATCGGTGCTTCTTTCCCAAGAGCACGTACTTCTTTGACGAGTTCAATACCGTTCATGCCTCGCATCCTAAGATCAAATAACATCACATCAAATTCCTGTTCCTCCACAAGGGGAAGCGCTTTTCCTGCCGCATCCACAATGGTTACCTTCATATCTTCTTCTTTCTCAATCATGACTTTCGTTCCTTCCCCAACAGAAGGATGGTCATCTACTAGTAAAATATGAATCATGTTTCCAGCTCCCAACAAGTTAAACTAAAATGTGTACACTTCTTCTATTTCATAACCTATTACGATTTACTTCATAAAGAGAGCCAACGATAGCTCTAATCCACCTTCTTCAGAGGATAGAAACTCCACGTGTCCCTCTAAACTTTTGACACGCTGCTTGATTCCTGCAAGTCCCATCCCTTTTGATAGGTCTTGGGTTTGTTGATCTGGCAATCCGACGCCATCATCTTTATAATTCAGCACAATCATGCCCTGACTACTCTTTAACTCAAACTCTACACAACTAGCACCAGAGTGCTTCGTTGCGTTATTCAATAGTTCCTGAACAACCCGGTAAATCGCGAGCGAATGCTCATGATCGAGTGTTGCTTTAAACGTTTCAGCATCGAAATCAACCTGGTAATCAGACCTCATCCGGTAATAATCCATAAGCTGATTCAACGCTTCTACAATCCCTGTTTCCCGTAAGAACGGAGGGCGCAGGAACGTACACGTCTCCCGGATTTGCTGAACAACGCCAAGCAAGCCCTCCTTGACCTCAAACAACTCCTCTTCAAAATGATCAGGCATCTTCTCATCCTCTACCATCGCTTCGATCTTCCGGTACCAGACGAGTTGCTCCTGAAGGGCTTCATCATGAAGATCAGACGCAAGGCGCGCCCGTTCTTTCTCCGATAAATTAAATAGTAAACGAGAAAGCCAGAGTGGCGCGTCCGTGTTTTGATACATCGACCGCTTCAGTTCCTCTGTTACTCCTTCAATAAGCTGGAAGTTCTCATACACAATACTCGTATAGTGAGCAAGCGTCTGAAGCCAAGCCCGCTCATCCTCATTAAATGGTGTATGGTTCACTTTCTGATCCACCCATAACAAGTGAAGCGCATCATTGCTCTCACTTACAAGAAAACACATGCCCTGATAAATCTTCACGTAATCCCCCGGAGCCTTCATACGGATACGCTTATCCACATTCTCCCTGAGGGCTATGACGGAGATATTCTCATCCCCCTTAATTTCTTTCACATCCCACGTATCTTTGCGGTACTCCACAAGAGAAACACGCTCAACAGGCAAGACCGACTTCACTTCCTCAAGCAGCCGATCATCGAGTTCGTCTCTGTTTAGTAACTTCGACAGATCCTTCGAGAAGCGATCAAGGCTGACCTGGTAATTGAACTTCTCTCCGAATAGCTTCGGACGGATGTGTAATTTATCTTCTAGGTAAAACAATAGTCCGAATAAAACATAGAGCAAAATTGCAAGTCGAATCCACTGAACAATCGTAAATGACGTCGCGATCACTAAAATTCCGAGAACCATCACAGTAAATACGAGAGACAAGAAGGAATAGTAACGGATGCGACTATTAATAAAGTCAATATCAAATAATCGATTCGATAAGATCAGATATAAGAAAAATAACGGTAAAAATAACAAGAAAACCGATGTAATAGAAGCCGGTATAATATCAATCCCTATAATCCCACTCGGCATAGCCGTTAACAGAATAAAAGGCAAAAACGATATCACTAGACCGAAAATCATATTTTGAAAGACAGCTTTATGCGTGGTCTTGCGGTAACTAATATATCGACTCACTAAGACATATAAACATAGAAAAATTCCAAACGAAAACCCAAACAATTGAAGCTGCCTCACAAAAGAATACAAGTCACCTAACGGGACGAAGATGGTATATGTATCAATCATGACAATCAAGATCGTCAAGGTATATAGGGAAATAAGCATCCTTCGACTGACCAGCTTAATCGAATACCGCCTAAAATAATTGCTTAGAAAATGGAGAAAAATCGCTGGCACGAGTAACAGCGACAATCCATTAATAAAGCGGGCAAAATCATCCGTCCTGGCAGATGCTCCGGCGCTAATATAACCGTACCCAACAACGAGTAGAAACGCTGAGAACATGACAGCCGCGGGGTCATCCCTTTTTTTCATATAGATAAATGCACTAAACGTAAAAAGAACAATAAATACAAGAGCCGGTATAACCGTATGATAGAGCAACGTACTCGATAGGATCTTTTCTTCCGCAAAGTACGTTTCATTGTCACCTACTTGATGTTTAACTGTAATATAATCAAAGCTATCAATGACACCAAATTTTCGAATCGACCGGTGTGCCCCAGGAGGCAGACCATTGAGGAATTGTATTTCGTCCCCTTTTTCAATCCCTTCCTCACTTGCCCAACCAATAGGATCCACGTTAGTTACTACCCACTGATCACCCTCTTTTTTTACATTAAGCCCCACATAAGGCTCTGTAATGGTTACATAGGACAGATAAAACGCAATGGCCAAAATCGCTGCCCCTACTAATATATTGGAGCGTTTCTGCTGATGTTGCACGGCTAAAGACCCACCTTTTTAACGAGAAAAAATAGCCAGATCAGCTCTGGCTATTCCATCTACAAAATCGATTATGAAGATTACTTCCAAAATGACATTTTCATCACTTCGCCTGTGTTTTCACTAAACACATCCGCTAGAGCCAGTTCCTCTGTCTTTGTAAGTCCGTCAAACTGAACCTGTCCTTCTTTCCACTGCTGTAAAAGACTCTGGTTCCCCATTAATTTTTCCACTACAGATTGTAACATCACACATTCCTCCTATAATTCCGCTATAGTTTATTAGAACTCATGAAGCCTTCCTCATGAGGTATACCTAAATTCTTTCCATAAACGCAACGAGCCGGGCTTTCACCGCTTCGTCCCCATCTACTTTTTTCACCCCGTCAATCGCACTTAACTGCCAGACACGCTTCTTGACCCTTGAATAGGTGAGTGCCGTAGATTGAGAGACAAATTGGAAGGTTTCCTGTTTCCTCTTAAGGAATTCATCCTGCCCGATCGCTCCTTCATAATACTGACGAAGCCGATCTGAAAAAGGCCCCTCTTCTTCCAGTAACTTTAGGACAGGCAGCGTTCTCTTCTTATGCAAAATATCGTTCGTCTGGTCAAGACGAAGCGCATCTTCTAGATCATTGGCAAGCTGCGCCGTACATCCAAACTCTACTCCGTAACCCTTAACCCTGGAGTCATACTCTCCTTTAGCCAGAATGGTACCGAGCTGACACGCTAGTGCCATCAGCGATCCCGATTTTCTCTCCACCATCTGAATGTAAGCCTCTTCCGACTGAAGGTCACCTAAGAGATCATGGTGTTGTCCTGTCACAGCACCGATTCCGAATTGAGATAGTTGCGCAACCGCTTGTCCCGTCGAATCAACCTCTCCCACCATCTTAACAGCTGCAAGTATTAGGCCTGTCGATCCGTTCATCGAAAGAGCTTGTTGCTCCATCCAGTCACGCTCTGATCCGTCCTGATCCTCAAGATCATCTAGTATATCCAGACCGAGGATAAACGCTTCCATTCCAGCGGCTCCTTGAAGAACAACGGATCGATCCTTCCCGCCAAAGAGAAGATAATGAAGATACACCATTTTTGCAAAAGAGAATCCTTCTTGTTGTTTAGACTGGACAAACGTATGTAGTAGCTCCATAAAAGAGTCATCTTTACTCTCTTTTTGAAGTGCTTCAAGCATCCGCTCTCCAATCTCCTCATCCCTTAATTCGTCCATTTCAATCGTTTCCTTTCATTAAAAAAGGAACTCATTGATCCTAATTTCATATTCTTAAAATTCAAAAATAGAGTACCACATCTGTCGAACGGTTGAATAGGTATTAAAGTAACAGGACATCCCCTCAGGGCAAATGTTCCTAGTCTATTGTAAAGAAGCTGTTCCAACCGTGTTTCCCAACTATAGAAGCTTTATTGAACTAGAATAAGGTAACGCTTACATTACAATTGTGTTTCGAAAAAAAGTACTATTTTACGAGTTCATTCGATTTAGTTTGTCGAAAGTTTTTTGTGATGAAAAAGTCTTATCTTTTGTGAAAGAGCTTTGAGGGAGTGTTTCCGTTAGCTTTCATTCGGGGGAAGGTGGTTCGGGAAATCACTCGCTTTCCGCGGCGAGCTGGGAAGCCTCCTCGTTCGCGTGCGCTCTCTGCGGGGTCTCCCCTAGTTTAAAGGTGCAGGCATGGTGCTCAGGGCCATACGGATAAGACAGCTTTTTGGAAAAGGCGGTTAGCCTTTGTAAAAAAGATGACTTATCACGCTAGGTCCTCCATGCCAGAACTGGATAGGCTACTTACCCCGTGGGAGTCTCACCATTCCCGATCAAGCCCTGGCGTAAAGAGGGTATACGGACCAGCCTATTATAGAATAGGAAATCCCATTCCTCTATAAATGGAGCGTTTCCGTTCATCATAATTTGGATAGGGCTGGCCTGGAAACTGCGAGACTCCCGTGGGCAGAAGAGCCTAGGTGAGACCCCGGAGGCCGGCAGAGCCGGCTGAGGAGGCTCACCCGCTCCCCACAGGAAAGCGAGTGGTTTCCAGGCCAGCCTTACACTCAACTAAAGCTAACGGAAACACTCGCTTTCTCTTCGAGCAGATCGCAGTCCCCCTCCTCTAAATTTTAACTCACCCTATTAATAAGAAAGAACCCAGGTGAGGTCACCTGGGTTCTGGTTTATGAAGAGCGGATGTTATAGGAATAGGCTTTGTCTTCGTCGATCATTTTTTTGGCTGCGTAAATCAAGATAAACTGAATGATAATGACAGGGAGTCCCATTAAGCCGGAAACGACTTCGAGTGGGGCAAGACCGCCGATTCGCATAAGAACGAGTGCTAGAATCGTGATGACTGCTGCGATGATGATGCGTAAGTTTTTCGGTGGTTCATATTTACTCATATCCCGTGTGCTCGTGTAAGCAGCGACGGTGTACGTTGTCGAGTCGAGCGTCGTGGTTAAGAAGACGAGCGCTACCACCATGAAGATCGCGATGGCTACTTCTCCGAATGGAAGGGTTGATAGAATCTCTGGAATGGCAGCCATTCGTTCTTCTTCTTTTACAAGATTCAGAACTTCCATGTTTTCTTTTAAGTAGCGGTGAACACCAAGGCCTCCAAGTACGCCGGTAGCGATCCACGAAATAAGCGTCGGTGCTAATAAGTAGGTTAAGATCATCTCTTTTATCGTTCGACCCTTCGAGATCTTAGCAGCAAAAACGCTATGGAGCATGGCCCAGGTGGCACTGTAAGCAAACCAGAAGACTGTATTACTCTGGATGTGTGAGGCCTCTCCCTGGTGAACCGAATCGGTGTTTAAAGATATATTAAGATAATTAGAGAGTAAGAATGACAGGCTATCAGAAAAGTAGTTAAGGATAAAGACACCAGGGCCTGCCACAATGATAAAGATCGCAAAAATTCCTGCTAAATACATATTGAATGTGCTTAAACGTTTGATCCCTTTTTCAATACCTAAGTAGGCACTAAGTGAAAATAAGAACACCCATACAATTGTAACGATAATGGTTAATCCAAAGGTCACATTTATATCAAATAATGCCGATAGGTTGTAAGTGATAATCGGTGCGCCAAGGCCTAGTGTCACGGACGCACCAGCAAGGATACTTATTAAGAAAAGGGCATCAAGCACCTTTCCACCAAACCCATCCGTAAACCGGTCCCCAAACAGAACGCGGCACGCTTCAGAGATTCGCATTAGCGGGCGTTTTTTTACATGCAATATGTACCCCATCGCAGGAGCAATCATGACGAAGATCGCAAAGACCTGAAATCCCCACAAGAACATGCTATACGCATTTCCCCAAAGGATCGCTTGAGCGGAACCAGCCTCTACACCTGCTGGCGGGTCGTTCGCTACAGAGGTCCACTGCAGCATCCCCGTTCGCATAATTGTGGAGCCAACTCCCATCGCAATAAGAATCGAAGCATACTCAAATAATGTAAACCTCGGTTTCTCTTTCGGGTCCCCTAATACGACCTGTCCATATTTCGAAAACGAAAAGTAAAGGCCTGCTACAACTAAAAGAATCCCATACCAAAGATACCCCCAGCTAAACATGTCCACAATAAAGGAAAAGATTCCATTAAGCATGCTTAGAGACTCCTGTTCATATAGCGCGAACGGAATACTGATCGCAATAATGACCAGTAACGAAGGAACAAAAATACTATAATCAATTAACTTTCTCCGGTTCATATTTACCCTCCTATGTAAACGTATTCCTAACCCTTCTACCCCGAATCCATTCACATTAAAAGGAAAATTTAATTATTTTTATATAATTATTTTCTAACGTGTTAAACAGCCTTCTTTGCACTACTGTACTGAAGCGTGTCTGACACCCTTCGATTCTTCACTGCGCTAAAGCTGCTTAATAAATTATAAGCAACCCCCTTGAAATCTAATCCGTTCCGGTGTAATATAGAGAATACAAATTGATCCCCTCGTTCAAACGAGGGAGCCGGCCCTGCCATGTACGTCATTTCAGTATGTCTCAAACCGATGCATTAACTCAGGGATCTTTACATTTCATACTTGCCAACAAGCCCATTAAGTTGGGACGTTGAATGGTATGATGCGAGAACCCACCTGCCTACGCGGGTTTTGAGGCAACAGAAAGACGGCAGAGCGGGACGGCTACATAATCTCGATATTATAACCTCTTCCCTTTTGGGAAGAGGTTTTTCTGTATCCTCTCACACAAAAACGCCGTGCGGTTCATACCAGCACGGCGTTCTGTCTATTGAATCGTAAACGTCATCTCAACAGGCTTCTCCATCTTTTTCCCATAGATGGAGGCAAGATCTTTGATATACATCGTATAGGTTTGTCCTCTTTCATAACTTCCAGGCAAAGGAGAAATCGTAATCTTCTCCCCTGCGACTTCAACTGAATCTACACTCACAGTGCTCCCATATTCCCCTTGGATATACACGTTGTCCCTGTTTACACTGTCAGGATCAATTTTTGTATTGAGCGTAATCGTCCACGATTTATCGGTGTTTACGCTTTTTTTCTCAGGGATTTCTTCAAAATGATTCAGAGAATCAAATACTTCCTCTAGCTCTCTATCTTTAATCGAGCACGTTTCACATTGCTGATACCAGCTGTATAGTTCAACCGTCTGTTCCTGCGTTAACTCGAAATCCTCTTTCACACGAAGCGCTTTTTTATACAAATCATCGCCTTTTCCTGGGGGACGAATCGCAGCTTCTAAAGCCTTATCTCCCCATACAACCGGCTGTTCACCTACGGATTCACCTGAAGATAAAGCAATCGATTCCTCCGCCATCGCTAAACCGGCTCCTTTATTCCGTCTCCACGTTTCAGGGAATGTCACAGGATTCACATGTTTCTCTCCTGCGAAAAGGGCCAACTCAGGCGTTAAGCTCGGTCGGTTAAAGACCTCATTGATCCAATCCGTATATCCGGCACCTGAATAGGTCGGAACCATCCGATATCCGCTAAGATAAGCGTACGTTTCTGCGATAGAACGATCACGGGCCAAGTCAACTTGTTCTACGTTAAAATTCCAATATAAAATTCTTCCGGACGTATGATAAGCAAGAGAAAGATCAGGTTCTAACAAGTATGTAATGTCACGCATCACTTTTGCTTCTGGAGCCTGGAAGGGATATTTTCCTTTATAATTCTTCCAGCTAGGACTTGTCGCTTTTACCTCTGCCCAACCTGAAGGATATTGTCTGTTCAGGTCGATCCCCTGAGCATTGGCTTTCCATCTATCAAAGTTTGAACTGCCATTGTTCATCGAAATTAAAGAGCTATGGATTTCTTTTGGGAAAGCGTTAAGCCCCTTTTGCTGTAGGGTCACCCCGTCTGGATTCACCATCGGAATAAACCAAAGGGTCGTCTCTTCTAAAAGGTCTTTGACGTTATAGCCAGACATCCTGCTGTTGGTATAAGCCGCATTCCCATATTCTTCGATCATCTTCATATTTAAGATGGTCGTTAACCACTCTCTCGCATGGTGAGAACCGTTATAAAACGTATCCGCATCTCCATTTCCTAAGCGGACAAGAATCAAATCTCTCCCATATGCGGATTGGCCGATCGTGTACAATTCGATCAAATCCCCATATGCCTCGTCTAGTTCCTGTAAATCCTTTTTCATAGATTCATAGGTATACGTGCTGTTCGTATCGACGATCGCCGCCTCCACCACTTGAGTGGTTCCAATCGCCCCTAGAAAAATAATTGCTACCATAACTTTCTTGATAAAATGCTGCATAACTGCCTCCTTTTTTATACTCTACTCCTATTATATAGGAGATTGTGTCGAAAAGGGGCATAAAAAAAGCTATCATACAAAATGTATGATAGCTCCACATATCCATTACGATGCTTGTGTTTTCCCTTCACCTAAAGCCTGAAGGCGTTCGTTCCACTGCTCTTCTGTTAAGCCTTGCTCGACTACATAGCGGTTACGGTGGTGCGAACGGCACTCAGGGCTACAGCCACGAACATATTTATGCTCATTTTCTTCTGACGTAATAATTTGTTTATTACACTCAGGGTTCGCACAATTTACATAGCGTTCACATGGTTCACCGTCAAAATAATCTTTTCCGACGATGTTGTGTTCAACCTGGTTGATTGGAACACTGATGCGCTCATCGAATACGTACATTTGACCGTCCCAAAGCTGGCCTTGTACTTCAGGGTCTTTTCCGTACGTTGCAATACCACCGTGAAGTTGTCCTACATTGTCGAAGCCTTCACGCTTCAACCAACCAGAGAACTTCTCACAGCGAATACCGCCCGTGCAGTACGTTAGGATTTGCTTACCTTCAAGCATTTCTTTGTTCTCGCGCACCCAGTCCGGAAGCTCACGGAACGTTTCGATATCCGGGCGAACCGCATTACGGAAGTGCCCTAAGTCGTACTCGTAATCGTTACGAGCGTCGATTACGATTGTATTTTCTTCTTGCATACGTTTATAGAATTCTTTCGGCTCCAAATACTCGCCGGTTAAATCATGTGGGTTAATGTCATCTTCTAAACGAAGGGTAACAAGTTCAGGACGCGCGCGGCAGTGCATCTTCTTGAATGCATGGCCATCAGCTGCATCGATCTTAAATGTCGTTCCTTCAAATAATGGATGATTCTTCATATCTTCCATATACTTTTCCGTTTGTTCGATCGTACCAGAAACTGTACCGTTAATGCCTTCACCAGCAATCAAGATACGCCCTTTTAAGCCAAGCTCTTTACAATACTCTAAGTGCTCGCTCGCTACTTGTTCCGGATCATCAATCTGAACATATTTGTAATACAGCAATACTTGATAATTTTGTTTTTCCATCTTAATTCCACCTCTATTTATATTTGCAGGATATAAAATTAGGCTACAATGAAACCAATCATATAATCACTACTACAACACTATATTTTATACACCCTCCCCCCTAAAAGTCAATCTCCATTTTATTGGAATCCCCTTTAGTGAAGTGAAGCGTGTCTGACACCCTTCTTTGCGTTAAAGGAGAGAAGCGTGTCTGACACGCGTTTGCTCTTTAATGCACTAAACCGGGTTGGAGATTGAGGTTTGACAGAGGTTGGTGAGGGGGAACTGATTAGGAACAAATAATTTGATAAATAAAAGGAGTTGTTGATCAAATGGGACTGTTATCGAAGGCATATAAAGCTACTCGTTTAAAGAACGATGCGAGCGCCGTGAAGCAAGGACGTGGAGGTCAACGGTTGAAACATCGCGCAGCTGAGAAAGGGGTTCGCAAAGTCATAAAACGTGTCTTCAAATAAACATAAACAAAAAGCAGGAAGCGAGTTCCATAGTGAACTCGCTTCCTGCTTTTTTATTTCTGCAAAGCTTTCTGAAAAGCTTGCGGGATTTTCGTTTCAAATTTCAATACTTTTCCTGATGTCGGGTGTTCAAACACGATCGCTTTCGCATGTAAACCAAGGCGTCCGATCGGATTCTTTGAAGCTCCGTACTTCTTGTCTCCAACAATCGGATGACCGAGGTCCTGCATATGAACACGAATCTGATTCTTGCGCCCTGTTTCAAGCTCAAGCTCCATTAAAGATAAATACTTATTGCCCTTTAACTTCTTATAATGGGTAACCGCATGTTTCCCGTCGTCTTTACGTTGACTTGAATACATCCGGAACGTTTTCGTTTCCTTCAACCAGGACTCAATCTTGCCCTCAGGCTTTTTCACATATCCTTCTACTAAAGCCACATAGGTACGCTCCTTGACCATCTCTTTCCAATGATCCTGAAGCTTCATTTTGGCTTTTTCGTTCTTGGCGTATAGCATTACGCCTGAGGTGTCACGGTCGAGGCGATGCACGATAAAGACACGATTCTTTAGCTGCTGACGCTTCACGTGCTCCGTTAGCTGCTTATAAGCCGTTGCTTCCTTTTCCTTATCAGAAGCCATTGACAATAAACCAGAATCCTTATCAATCACAATAATGTCATCATCTTCATGCAAAATCTTTAGTCCGTTAAACGTAACCTTAGAAGGGGCAGGTGTCTTCAATACTTTCACCGTTTGTCCCTTCTTCACAACCGCATTGTGCTTGGTGACCGGTTCATCATCCACAACCACCTGGCCGCGAGTCATGAACGATTTTATTGAATTTCGGCTCTTATTCTTTATCGAATCCATTAAAAACGGAAATAATTCAGTCGTTTCCTGAACATCAAACGTAAAGAGAGGTCCTTTTTTCTTTCTTGGTGTTGGTGCTTTTTTAGCCACAGTATTCCTCCTCCATGTATCCTAGTAAGCGTACCACGTCCAAAGAGGAGGCGCTACACCAACATCAGATTAATCAGATTGAGATGTACGGTAATACATCCCCATTGGATAAATGCGTTTCGCTTCGTTTTCCTGTAAATTCTCATCCTGAAGCCCGTATGTGATCATATTAATACGACTATCCATCATATCCACCTGGTGAACGACTTCTGCTTCTAAGATCTTACTCTCAACGGGACTACCATACTCAAGTTTCCCGTGATGGGCGTTAATGACGTGCATGAGTTCATACACTTCATCCGCTTCCTTACGTGTCCATGGCATTTCCTCTTTCAGAACTTGTACTTTTCGGTCAATGAACATATTGATAATCGTAATATGTCCCAGGAAATTACCGACCTTCGAATAGTCTGGCGCGAAATAATTCGTGTACTCGACCACTTTCCCCATATCATGAAGCGCAATCCCAGCCATCACAAGATCTTTCTTGACCTCTTTATACTGGTTTGAAATATGATCTCCAAGACGAAGCATTGAAACCGTATGATACAACAGTCCACCTGTGAAACAGTGGTGGTTCGATTTCGCAGCCGGATAGGTAATGAATTTGTCCTGATGCTCATCATAAAGACGCTGACAGATCTCCTTCAGCACCGGGCTCTCAATGTTTGCAATATAATTCTCGTACTCCTGTTTCAAGCTCTCAATCGGTTCCGGTGCCGATTCCAGATAGTCCTCAACCTGAACCACACCATCCTCCGGAAAAGCAAACTCATCAATTGTTAACTGAAGCTGTTCACGGTATTCACTCAGTTTCCCTTTAATGTGAAGAACATTTCCATTCTCGAAAACCTTCTTAAGCTGCGCAAGATCATGGTTGTTAAATTTATTTTCCCAAAGTTTTGTTGAAATACTTTTCTCTTGTTTCGAAAGCGTAATATTAAAAAAAGGAACGCCGCCCTTTGTCGTTGCTTCCTGAGCTGATTTGACCAGGGCATATCCGTCAAAATAGAGTCCTGATTCCGTTAATTCTTTAAAGTCTGTAATTGCCACGTCGCTCTCCTCCTCTAGTTCCTGTCACAATTCGATGTGAACCCATTATATCAGGATACAAGAACGACGAATAGAACCGAATCTCAAACAACCAGCTTTTGTTTAGACTGGAATGTTATGGGTATAGATTATTAGATGCAGGCCGGCCCAATCTAATCGAAGCAGTTGAAAGGAGAAATGTATGAAGAAAGTTACATCCGTATTCTGGATCACATTAGCGATTACACTAGCCGCTTCACTCTGGGGGGTACTGGCACCAGAGAATTTTGAATCCATCACAGGAAGTATCAAAAACTATATTTCCGTTCACTTTGGTTGGTATTATTTATTACTCGTATCCATTTTCGTTGTCTTTTGTCTTTATATGATTTTCAGTCCATTTGGCAAAATTAAGCTAGGGAAACCTGGGGACAAACCTGATTACAGCTATTCCACTTGGTTTGCCATGCTCTTTAGTGCCGGTATGGGGATTGGACTCGTATTCTACGGAGCCGCATCACCTGTCTCCCACTACATCTCCACACCTCCAACAGCAGAACCTGGGACAACAGAAGCTCTCAGAGACTCGATGAGAACAACCTTTTTCCACTACGGGGTACACGCATGGGCGATCTATGCAGTTGTGGCCCTTGTTCTGGCCTACTTTAAATTCAGACATGGAAAACCAGGCCTCATTAGCGCGACGCTTGAGCCACTTTTTGGCGATAAAATGAAAGGACCACTTGGCAAAGCGATTGACGTCATCGCGGTATTCGCAACGATTGTCGGTGTCGCTACAACACTTGGATTTGGTGCCGCTCA
The DNA here is from genome assembly GCF_021129245.1 of Pontibacillus sp. HN14. NCBI lineage: Bacteria > Bacillati > Bacillota > Bacilli > Caryophanales > Bacillaceae > Pontibacillus > Pontibacillus sp. HN14. The sequence goes on from NZ_JAJOLR010000003.1 coordinate 27,120, forward strand.
GATCAATGGCGGGTTCACCTACCTTCTTGGTATTGAGAAACAATACTGGATTCAGCTTGTCATCATTGCTGTTGTAACCGTTCTCTTCATGTTGAGTGCTTACACGGGCCTAAGCAAAGGGATTAAGTACTTAAGTAATGCAAATATGGGAATTGCCGGTGTATTATTTGTCGCTATGCTTATTATTGGACCGACCATGTACATCCTCAATTCCTTTGTTGATACACTTGGTAACTATATTCAAAAGCTTCCTGATGAAAGTTTACGAATTTCACCGAACAACGATGAAGAACGCAAATGGATTATGGACTGGACGGTCTTCTTCTGGGCATGGTGGATTGCCTGGGCACCATTTGTAGGTATCTTCATTGCCCGCGTATCAAAAGGACGAACAATACGAGAATTTCTATCAGGCGTTCTTCTCGTCCCATCCCTGGTCAGTTTCCTATGGATGACGACGTTCGGAATCTCAGGAATTCAAGCTCAAAAAGACGGCGCAGATATCGCCAAACTACCAGACGAACAAGCCCTATTCGGTGTATTCGATCAGTTCCCATTTGCCATTGTCCTATCAATCCTTGCGATGATGCTGATTGCAACCTTCTTCATCACATCAGCTGACTCCGCAACCTTCGTACTCGGCATGCAAACAACAAACGGATCCCTAAATCCACCGAAAACAGTCAAATTCGCATGGGGCGTATCCCAATCCACCATCGCAGCCGTTCTCTTATACACAGGAGGCCTAACCGCCTTACAAAACGCCCTCATCACCGCCGCCTTGCCCTTCTCCTTCATAATGATCTTTATGGTGTTGTCGTTGTACAAGGCCTTGCAGCAAGACAAAAAAGAACTAGACCAACAAAAAAACAAATCCCAATCCAGCACCTACTCTGCATAATGAACAAAGGGCACCTTGAAAAGGTGCCCTTTGAGTGTATTTTTTGATCTATAGGGCTGTTCTGCTTGATGAATGCTTGGGGTGGCTGGGGAACGACTCGCTTTCCACGGGCGAGCTGTCGAGCCTCCTCGGGCAAAATTCATGCCCTGCGGGGTCTCGTCGACCTCTTTCTCCCGTAGGAGTCTCCCCGTTCCCCAGCCACCCCTTGCCAAGTATAGATGAAACAGCCCATCCGATTGAGACCGTGTGAAATTGTGAGCCGCCTGTGGCAATAGGTGAGATCCCGGCTCGCCACGGGAATCGAGTAATTTAATTCCCAAGGCCATCTTTACTCTCAGCTGAAATAAAACGGGAATATACCTACGGTTCTAGAAAAGTCACTTGTTCAATGTGCCATGAAAGTATTATTTTAATTCTACCATTTGGTAGGGCCGTTGATTGACATTTACGGCAGAGCTGACTGGGGGACTGCGAGACTCCCGCGGGAAGAGGAGCCTAGGGGAGGCCCCGCAGAGAGCGTAAGCGAACGAGGAGACTTCCCAGCTCCCCGCAGGAAAGCGAGTTGTCCCCAAGTCAGCTCTTCCTCTTTCTACCGTGACGGCCCCATCTCCCCCATCAAATCGAGAAAATTCCCCAACTTTTGAAACCTACCCCTCTGAAAAATCGTAAAGATGTCATATAATAGAAGATACAAGGAAACTCTTGAAGGAGTCGATCACATGAAGTCTATATTAATCAAATTCCTGTTTGGCGTTTTGGCTTTTCACGTGATGGTGATTTCCTGGTTCATCTTTTTCCTAGGAGATCAGAGTTTTATTTCATCAAGCTTCTGGGCCACGATTGTCGGTTTCGGCACCTATTTTGGCCTACAGTACCTAAGTAACCGGAAGAAACTTGCCACCAATCAATTATCCCGACAAGATTACCAATACATTATGAAGAACTTAAAAGAAGCACAAGCCAAGAAAAAACGACTCAACAAAGCACTCTTCGGGGTTCGCTCTGTTGACGCTTTAAAGGAGATCGGACAACTAAACCGTTCCGTCTCGCGTGTACTTAAAGTTGTGAAGAAAGAACCAGCACGCTTTTATGAAGCTGATCATTTCTTCTTCTACCAGCTTGATTCCGTCGTTCAGTTAACTGAAAAGTACACATTTCTTGCTTCCCATTCCTTAAAGGATGAGGAATCGAAGAAAGCCTTACAGGAAACAGAAGACCTGATTCGCAAATTGACGTTTGCCGTTGAGAAAGAACTGGCCACGATTCTTTCTAGTGACTTTGAAGACTTAAGCGCTGAGCGGGAAATCGCAGAACACTCGATTCACCTGCAGAAGAGTACCATTCCTGAAAAGGTCAAACACCATGACTAACCTTTCAGTCGAAATGGTCTCAAAAGACATTGCGAAGTTTCAGGAACTCCCTTCCTCACAGCAACCAGAGGCTTTACAGATCGCAAGGGAACTCGATTTAGAAAGTGGCCCCATGAATTTTGGACAAGACGTTCAAGAGAGAATCAGCTCATTTGCCAACGATATTCTTGGACAAATGAAGCAAAACAACATGGTAACAGCCGGCCAGATCATGAACGAGTTATTAAATAACCTGACTAAAGTGGAGCCGGACGAGCTTTCTTCACCAAAGAAAGGGCTTCTCGCCAAATGGTTCTCTAAGTCCCCCTCGATCCATGAAACGCTCTCGAAGTACCAGAAGGTAGGGGCTCAAATGGAGAAGACAAGCGTTCGCTTGCGCCGATCGAGAGAGAGCTTACTCGAGGATAATGAAATCCTCGAACAGCTCTATCAGCAGAACGAATCCTATTACGAAGATATTCGAGTGCTTCTTGCTGCTGGAGAACTGAAGAAGGCAACGTGGCTTCAGGAAACGCTGCCTCGTTTAAAAGAAGAGCTTACCAAAAATCCTGATGATTTCACAGATCAAAAAGTTCGCGATCTTGATACCATTACAGAACACTTAGAACAACGTTTATATGACCTTGAGATCAGTCAGCAGATTGCGATGCAGACAGCACCGCAAATTCGAATGATTCAAAAGGGCAATCAGCGTTTAGCGGATCACATTCAGTCCTCTGTTTTAACGACTTTACCGATCTGGAAACACCAGATTTCCATTGCGCTTTCTCACTATAAACAACAGGAAGCAAGCAAATCACAGCGTAACGTCAATCGAAAAACAGACGAGCTCTTCCGGCGGACAGCGCGGCTGTATCAGTCCAGCTTGCAGTCCAATCCACACAACCAGCAGTCACTGCATGAAGCTCAGCGAGAATTTATTGAAACCATTCAACAGACGATTCACCTGCAGCAGACTGAGACAGAACAACGAAAAGAAGCTGAACATACTCTCGCATCATTATCAGGAGCACGATAGAAGACTTGAATCCGAACAGGTTCAAGTCTTTTTTATGCCCTTTCCTCCAACACCAAAGGCGATTGCACATACGGACTTTTTGCTGCCGCATACACTAGTATGAGTCTATTAGTAGAGGAGGACGCTTATTGTCTAAAGAAGAAGCGTTCGACGAATTCTTGGATCTCCTCGATACCCTCGAAGAGCTGGCCAAGCAGGAGCACATGGATCCTACCATCGTGGATCATATCTTAACCATTCGCTACTATGTCCTCCGACACAATCCATCCAAAGATCAACCCTAACAAATACAATGCACTTGAACTAAACTTATCTATTAAGGTGCTTTCCACTCTTAGTAAATATAAAAAAGTTGCCTCGCTCCTAAGCAAGGCAACTTTTTCTCATTATTTATTCTCTTCTTCCGTTTCGCCCGGGGCTTCATTCTCTTCTACCGATTCTGCATCATACGTTTCTTCTTCTCTTTCCTTCGTAGCAGAAGCTTCCTGCTTGTGCTGGTCAGGATTGAGATCAAAGTTATTCACATTTCCGCGAGATACATAGCTTTCAAGCATCGCTTTTAAATCCATACCTGTTGTTTCTTTTAAAGATTCCTGAATTCCTAGCATCGTAGAGGTGACACTATTCGCAACGCGTGAAGATCCTCCTTGAGAGTTCGAGCCACCCATGTCGATCACTTTCATGTCCTTAATTTGAGACAGTGGAGCCGATACTTTCTCAGCGTATTCAGGCAATACAGAGATCAGCATTTCCATAATCGCTGCTTCGCCGTAGTATTCCATCGCTTTTGCCATGCGTTCTTTCGAATCGGCCTCTGCGATACCACGTTGACGAATGACTTCTGCTTCTGATTCACCTTTAATGCGCTCTTGGTCCGCTTCAGCCTGAGCACGTTTCGTTAACTCATAGGCTTCCGCATCGGCAATTGAGCGACGGCGTTTGTTTTCTTCTTCTTCTAGTTCAACCGCACGTTGCTTCTCAATGTATTGAACTTTTAACTCCTCTTCCTTGACCTGTTGCGCCATCTTCTGCTTCTCTAGCTCACCAGCTTGATCGGCATTGGCGCGTGCTTTGTTCGTGTCTTTTTGGAACTCTGCCTCACGAATATCTTTCTCTTTCGTAGACTCCGCAACAGCCGTTAGGCGACGGTTCTCTTCGTCTTGCGCTTCCTGGTCGTTCTTCGCCTGATAGATACGCGTTTCTTTACGAGCATCACTTTCAGCCATATCCGCATTCTTCTGAACTTCCGCAATATGTGGACGACCCAGAGCATCGATGTAACCATTCTCTTCATCAACATCTTCTACATCATTTAAGGCAAAAGACGTAATCTCAAAGCCCATGCCCTTCAGGTCAGCTTCTGCGATATTTTTCACCTGTGTATTGACTTCTTTAAAGTCGTTATAGATCTTCTCAATAGGAAGGGATGCTATAATTGAACGAAGGTGACCGTTCAATACGTCCTTCAGTTCAGATTCACGCTCATTTTGCTTCTTACCGAGGAATTTCTCAGCGAAGTTCGCCATAATCTCAAGTTCACTACCGATACTGATCACAGCAGTACTCTGCACGCGTACCGGAATACCTTCTTTCGTATAAGCTTTATCCGAATTGACTTGAAGCTGGAATGAGGTTAAATCAATCGGTGTTGCCGTTTGGAACATCCGAAGACGGTACCCACCGCCACGGATGATCTTAACCGATCGCCCGTTATCATCCTCAAACACGTTCTTTTCTTGTTCCGGATCCCCTAGTTTCGGTCCAGTCACAATCAGTGCCTCATTTGAACTCGCTGTTTTGTACCGAATCCGGAAAATAACAAAGGTGACGATTCCGCCGATTAACAACAACGCCCCTAATATTCCTAGAATAATAAAAATTACTGCTCCTTGTAACATCGAAGCCCTCCCTATTTTTTACTTTTCCTTACAACATTGTAGCAACCCTTTTCCTGACAGTCGACCGATCATTTGGAAAATTTGGATGTTTCTTAGTATTACATACCGAAAAAGGGCGGGATGAGGTTTCAACTTTTTCATATTTTTTTCGAGAGGGTCCGTCGCCATAAGAGTGCTTGGCCTTGTTCGGGGACAACTCGCTTTCCTGCGGGGAGCTGGGAAGTCTCCTCGTTCGCTAACTCTCTCTGCGGGGCCTCCCCTAGGCTCTTCTTCCCGCGGGAGTCTCGTCGTCCCCGAACAAGCCCTGTCTAATAGGGATGAACGGACTCACACACCATATTAATACCTCTACGGTGTTAGAGTAAAAATGAGACTGGAAAGAATTTTATTTGATATAGGAAACACCTAATAGCCCTTACTTTTCGTGGGTTTCTAATAAATCATTTGAATAATAAATATTAAAGGAAAGACCTGATACATTGAATGGTACCATTTTCGGCACCAAATTCGGTACCAAACATAAAAGTCCTCAGAAGGTTATTTGACAAGCTCAAAAGAAATAACCTAATTGGAGGAAATTTTAATGAATGAGAGTAAAGCTGAAACATTAGAGTATTTAACAGAGGTGGTGGGTGAATATAGACAATCAATGGATGAAGACTTCTTAGAAGTAACTCTAACGTCCCTAAAGTTGATTACTATGTTGGAGGAGATTGTTTACCATTCCAAACAAAATACTTTTCAAAAAGTATTTGAACCTGATTACGATTTATTAACAAAGCAAGTATACTTGGTGATCAGCAAGTTTAACGAAGGAAATATGAAGAAGAGAGTTATATGGGACATAAAAGATAAAGCACTCGAGTTAATACACACACTTCATGAATAAGTTTGAAGACAATATAAAAGCCTATCCTGCTTGTGGATAGGCTTTTCAGCATGAGATAGATTTCATTATCAAAAGAAGTAACCTAACTCTGCCGCCCAGCATACTAATTATACAATATTTGATAAGTAGATGCTCAATTTCTATTTTACAAGATAATTCATTCTAAATATTATTACTAAAGTAATAATGGGCTAGAATGTTAAGATGTCTCTCTAAATGAAAACCCTCCCCTTTAGTTATTAAGTAGTTCAGTTTTGGAGTACAATATTGTAATTTGTACCCCTTAATTGAACTACTTTTTCATAGGAAAATGTAGTCAAATTTGTAGGGTGAACTGCACGTTAATTTGCATCACTAATTATGTGGTTTAGAGGATTTTGGTATTAATATGGTAAAATGAATTAAAGAGCGTTATTCAACTAACGGGGCAGGTTAGTGGAAGAAGAAAAAAGTGTGTGTGTGTGTGTAAATCTCTATTTATTTATAGGAGCTGAAAAGATGTACAAGAAAGTTATTCTTATTTCCATACTTTCTATTTTTATGCTACAAGGTTGTTCTGAGAAGAGCACGCCTGAAGACTTATTCTTCAAATTCTCTCACGCAATATGGGTGCAAGAGCAAAATTTTGAAAAGGCTAGTGAATTAACAGACAGTTTGACAAATGAAGAACTAAAGGATAAAACCAAACACGTACCAAAACATTTAGTGGATACGTACAAAAGAAAAGTCACCACATACTACTTCAAAAGCAATAAAGACGATGGAGATAAAAAAGTTAATTATCAATTTATAATTCCGGCTTATGCTACTAATGGAAAAGTAACGATTGAGAAACGTAATAGCTCTTGGGTGATAACTAAGTTAGAAGCCAGAGAAAGAGAGTCAAACTATTATGATAAACAGCTTAGCGACAAAGAAAAAGATTGGAAAGAAGTCAATCTTGCTGAACTTGAAGAGAAATAACAGAATGAAAAGAGCAACATATATTAGTATTTACTAATGCACGTGGCTCTTTTATGGTTATGAACAATACTTTTGCAACTAACGGGTGCGTTAGTTGAAGAAGAAGGAGCATTTTCCGATAAGGAATTTGCTCTTTTTTGTAGTGGAAATGGCATTTTTCACCTAAAATTGAAGGTCTTCAATAATTATTGTAGACGCGCTATTTGGTTTGCATTTTATTGTGAAAAATCGACTCAAAACACTTATAAACATTGCAAAATGAGCATCAAATTGTCATGCAATTCAACGCTCATTTTAGTATACATTTTCGCTTTTTGTACTCCAAAACTGAACTACTTACTTTAGTTATTTGGTGGTCTTAACTCTGCTATACCTAATTCCTTAAATTTGTCATGGATATATTTAAGGCCATACTTATTTTCCACCTCGTTTGTAACCATAATAGTTAAATCACGCTTAGAACGTGTAAGACCTACATATAAATAGTTCATCATTTTATTATGATTAACATCATCTTTAAATAGATAAGGCGCAAGCTGAGTAGAAACTATAAACAGACAATTATTACCTTCTAACCCTTTGATACTATCTATAGAATTCACTAAAACCCCTGGTTCATTTGATAATGTGCTTCTATACGCATCTACAGCATTACCAATTTTACCTTTGTCTTCATTTTGCATAACTAGCCCAAGATCATGCTCAAGTCCTGCAAAGATTATTTTGGTATTCCTTTTTCTTCTAATTGTGAGAGTTGTCTTTTTTAATAGTACATATGCTACCTGATCTATGTTTCTCACTTTATCAGAAGAAACTTTCCGTACTAATGACTTTAATTCGTAAAACAATTGATTGCTTACTTTTGTTTGGTCTTCTCTATGAGTTTTAAACCGAGCATTCTTTTGATAAATATAAGCTAAATCATACACTCCACTTTCAATGTCTTTCTTAATGTTAGTGTTAGATTCTAATATGTACTGTAAGCTACCACCTTTTTTTGTGGTGTTTTGGAGTTCTTTTCTAACAATGTAGCTGTTTGAAAAATCAACATGAATTCTTGGGCAACGATAGTTCTCAGACTTATACTGAACAGATGGAATACTCTCAATAATATTCCTAAAAGCCCCTCTATTTCTAAGGTCTTGCTTTGGGTCCCCAATGAGGTTAATTTTGATATTATTATCATGTAGCATAGTCAAGGCGTCTAAAAACTCACTGTCTATATCTTGTGATTCGTCCACGTATATTGAATCTAAGTACCTGAACATCATCTGCAAAGCTTTATCACGTCTAAATTTGATAATTTTGGTATCTTTGCTTTTACCACACAAAATGTATTTGGCTGTCTTGGTTACGTCTTCTACGTGTATTATACATTCCTCTTTTAACTCCTTTTTCTTTTTTGCTTTAAATGCTGGTTTCGATGAAAGAGGTATCTGGGAAGCAGATTTATAATAATTATCATAAATTAAATGATTGAATGGATAAATCACTTCCCTTAATAAGAATGTATGGATAGTCTCAATCTTTAGTTGATTTGGAATTTTTCCTTCATTCTCTATAATTTTATTCCTTATTCTATCTCTTGCGGAGTTGGTGTATGTAATAACGTAAATGATTTTACCATCTGTAACTTCTTGAAGCCTTGAAATAACGACTTCAGCCATTGAAGTTGTTTTTCCTGCACCAGCACCTGCCACTACAATGTTCATGATTTATCACCTGTTTTTAAGAATTTAATGACCTCAGAAATGTGGTTTGGCATTTCTATATCTTTTAATGCGTCAGTTCCTATATCCCTGCAAAAGTGTAGCATTGTATCTGTTTTTGCATGTTTCCATTTCTCAGAGAGTTCTTCTTTTGTATCTACATTTTCCCACCCATGTTCGGTTGTAAAGTATGCTTTCAACTTATCGAAATTATCACCAGTTCCTACGAATTCAGGTTCCAGTGTGTATTCTTGGGTAGTTGTTACATATATGTTGGAATACTGATTATAGACTTCGTGATCTTTTTGAGCCTTTGGCTGATTGTCATAGTCTCTTATAATACCAATTTTGTATTCGGTATCTTTATTCACTCTAAGCCATATATCCAGCATGTCTCTAAAGCCTTTATGCAAAGAGATTACTTCAATATCATTCAACTGGTCAGTTTGTGTACTTAAATAAGATTTAATGAGCATTTCTTCTGTAGGGCCTTCAACTAAAATGCAATTTCTTGAATAGAGAAACTTGAGAAAATCAAGATTCGGTTTCTTAGCTAAGTAATCTAAATGGTCGGCATCGAGTTCGTTTTTTAAAGCAAACGTTTTACCCTCTGATACTATAGATACATTACTTAATTCTAACTTGTTAAGGAATTCAGAGCTGTGTGTTGAAATAAACAGTTGCAGTTGCTTATTGTTACTCATTGTTGTATTAATAAAGCTAGCTAAAAGTTGTTCATTACTTACACTTAAATGAGCCTCTGGTTCCTCTATTGTTAGTATGTTTAAAGCTACATCACTTTCTACGCTTAACGAATTTAACATAACAAATAAGTAAATTAAGTTTCGATACCCTAATCCTTGGGCATTTAAAAATTCGTCACCATAACCTAGGCGAACGTTATTTAATAGAGAATTCATTGTAGGAATATTGGGTAGTAAAGTGATTTTTTCAAAGAAATCTTTAGCATTTTCTAATTCTGATGAATCCTGCCAATTAAATACTTCTTCTAAACTACTAATGTCCTTTAAGTCTTTGAAAAAAGTTTCATATGATTTTTCCACCTTCTTTTTATCATCTGAATTCATCTTACTATGTAAAAGAGACACTAATGATTTAGAACCTAGTTGAGAAGCTTTATTTGAAAAATCATCTCTTTCCGCTGCTAGTGCATTATATTTAAAATAAGACAGATCCGTAAATGAAACCTTTTCATTGGTTGAGGGTATGATAGTTTGGTATTTATAAAATTCAATTGGTAGTAAATTCATCTTTAAGTTATCAATGGAATCAACATTTTGTAATATGTCTGAGATGTGGCGTAGTAAATCTTTGGGATCTTCGACATTATATTCATATCTTATGGTGAATGTGGGTGTGATAGTATCTAAGCTAGTAGTCCAATTTCGAACATAATACTCTTCCGCAAGTTCTTGTGGAGTAAATGTTACTTCTACACTTACGGAAGGTATGTGAGAAATAAATTGGTCTAGATTACACTTATCATCTTTAATTTCATCTAAATGGGCATCTATGAAAGAATAATAGTCTTGTTTTGTTTCACTATTAATGTCTTGCCAACCAAGATTCTTATTTATCGAACCAATTTCATGATTCATAAAAGGAAGCGTTATTGCTCTAAGAAGATTGCTCTTCCCACTATTATTATCCCCTATAAAGACCACAACTTCATTTGTGTCTATGTCAACTTCTTTTAGATTACGATAATTATTTACCTTTATATTAGATATATTCATATTGAATCTCCTTTACATATTTTGGATGGTTCAATTATACTATTATCCTTAAATAAAGGACAAATGATCTAATTTTAGTGTGAAATTAAAAAATGATGTGGACTGGTGTGTTTTTCTATCGTTTAAGTTTGAGGGTATCCGCAACACGAACCAAAATTTTATGAATAGTAAGAGAGAGGTGCTAAGACTTTTTATGTATTTTGGTACAGACTCCATTTATTAACAAGTTCTATTCTTAACTTTACTTCTAACCTTCGATCTTAAAGTTGTCCCTTAGGGACAACTAAGACTTTTACAGATAACTTTTATTTCTTATTTTAACAATCACTTTTACTATTTAATCTTTTATTATTTGTAGTCAGATAAATGGCTTACAGCAGACAAAATTACGATACACCACTGCCAATTAATTACCCATATGTAGACAAATTATTGACCAAGGTTAGGCATTATTAAAGCAGAGGGGTATCAAACTATTTACAGTTAATTTCAGAAAAAATAACCGTAATCCTGGGTGAGGGTTACGGTACGGATATCTATTTATAGTTATGAAGTGCTCTCAAGCAATTTCTTCATACTTAGTGAATACCTTCATTTGAAGATTCCCATAGAAAGCAGCATCTCAACAAAGGTGTAATAACGCATTATTTTGTGATCCAGGTATCTCTAAGGTATATTTAGGTTCCTTTGAAACAACCTTATAAAAATGTTTCTTAAAAGAACTGTAGAACCACTCTCGCCATTCATCATCTATATAGTAACCATTATCATTCAATACATTGAACAAACACATAAAAAGATCAATGTACATAGGTAGACAATCCTTTTCATAGGGATTATCAATTAAATGATTAATGAAAGTTCCATATAGGTCATCTTCAGTATAAAGTTGACTTTTAGGTACTTGTACAAAATTAAGCATCGCTCCATACAATTTCTCATAAGGAATTCTATTACTAAAAGAAGCTAGTATCTTGTCGACAAAATATTGTACAGCTTCACTCAATACTATATAAGGATTTTTATACAAGTCATTCATAATATAATGATTTGTTCCTAGATCTCCCCCACCAACCTCCCAGTAAATTAGTTTCTTCTTTTTAAGAGAGTGCAAAATGGATTTGATTGAAGCGGTACTTTTCTTTCCTATCCGAAATGCTAAATAGTTGTGACTATAAAATGCATATCCCCTTTCACCTGATGCTGAAGCTATATCAAGTAAAATGATTTTTTCTACTTCGGACAGTCTGAAGTCCCAAGCATTACTAAGTTATCTGATGGTTATCGAATCATATTAGCCTGGTTCGACCTAGAAGCTATTAATAAACGTACAAAGGCCGATTCGCCTTTGTACGTTTTTCTTTAATGCTTACACAAAACCACCTAGCACATCCGCCAAATCGTTTTATTAAGATATCTTTATGACTTCTGCTAGAATAGGACAAAAGTAGCAAAACTTTTCTAACGGAGGGTGAAGGGATGAAGAAAAAATACTGGAAATATCTGCGATTTCAATTTCTAGCAGCTATTATTGTCGTCATGACCGTCAACTTAAGTATAACGAGTATTATTGTAGGAGGAATGGAACGGGCTAATGTAGACCTTGGGATCGCCGGGGAGCTTACCCGTAATATAACGAGCATTTTGATCGCTACGATTTTAATAAGCGTGTTGCTTCATTATCTCGTGCTCAAGCCTTTATTTCACATCATGGAAAAAATTGAACAATTTGAGCAAGGTGATCAAGATACGCGCATTACGATCACCCATTTAAATGAACTTTCCACTTTAGGCATAAAGCTAAATCGGTTGTTTTCAACGATTCAGGAAGCACAAAAGGCACAAGAAAATCGATCGGATATTGCCATCAAGCATTCTGATGATATCGACAACCGCCTGCTAAAGTTAAGCCATAGCTCTGATTCCATCTCAGGCGCGATGCAGGAAATTGCTTCTCAAACAGAAGAACAGCTTGCTACATATGAAGAAACGTCAAGCATCACTGAAGAGATGAATGATCATATGACGTCCATGAACCAACAGCTTAGCGATGTGAATTCTTCGTTCCAAGCGATTAAAGACTCTTCACAGGCCGGTATGGAAAATATTCAAAAAGTGACAACGCGTTTTAAAGAGATCACGGATAAAACCGATGAAGGACATCAGCAACTCCAGGCCCTTTCCGGAAAAGTAGAACAGATTCAGGATGTGGTGACGTCGATCAACGACATCTCAGAACAAACGAACCTGCTTGCCTTAAATGCTTCCATCGAGGCAGCTCGAGCTGGCGAAGCTGGTAAAGGGTTTGAAGTGGTGGCGACAGAAGTGCGTAAGCTAGCTGAAACCTCCCTTCGTACGACACAGCAAATTTCAGACCTGACGAACGAAATCTTAGAAGAAGTCCAGAAAAACGTCGACCTTTCAGCAGACCGCGCTGAACTCGTTGTTCAAAACGATCACCATGTTAAAGAAATGAACGAAACGTTTGAAACCATCCTGAACCAGGTGCTCGAGAATTCATCGCTTATCCATGAAACGACAAACCAAATCAACCAGCTCACCTCTTCAAGCCAGGAAGTGACAACAGCCATCGAACATGTCACCTCCCGCGCTGAAGGAAGCAACACCCATATTATGAAGATTAACACCATGATCGCCACACAAAATGAACAAACCCAACAAATCCAAGGCGTCTCGAACAAACTAGTGAGCGCCTTCGCAAAATAAAAAAACGCCGCATCGCTCTCTGGCGAATGCGGCGTTTTTCATGTTTATTTTACAGTAAAGACAATCCCTTCATAGGGCTCTAACTCAACTTCTTTCAAGTTATCCGTGTCCACTACGTCCCCTTCACGATTCGTTAAGAAGACAGAACCACGCTTCCCGTCGAAGTCTTCAAGCTCAATGGTCTGGGTCTCGCCTGTGAAATTACATAGCACTAGTAACTGATCCTCGCCAAGTGTGCGTGTATATGCATAAATCGCTTCACTCTCTTCAAGAAGAAGATCGTAACGACCATACACAATCACGTCATTCAATTTCCGTAACTCGATCAGTTTTTTATAAAAGTAGAACACAGAATCCGGGTCGTTCACGGCTTCTTCTGCGTTGATTTCTGTATAGTTCGGATTCACTGCAAGCCAAGGGGTCCCATCTGTGAATCCCCCATTCTTCTCCCTGTTCCATTGAAACGGTGTGCGGGCATTATCGCGGCCTCTGTGGTGAATGCGCTCAAGTACAGAACCCGGGTCCTCACCGAAATCGTTCACGCGCTCTTCATACATATTTAAAGACTCAAGATCCTCGTAGTCTTCAATACGGTCAAAAGCCACGTTCGTCATCCCGATCTCTTCACCCTGGTAAATGTAAGGCGTCCCCTTCATCATATGAAGACACGTCGCCAACATTTTAGCCGACTTCTTCCGGTACTCCCCATCATTCCCAAATCGGGAAACAACACGGGGCTGGTCGTGGTTGTTCCAGTACAAGCTGTTCCAACCCTTTTCCTCTAGTTCATACTGCCATTTAGACAAAATGCCCTTAAGCTCTGTCAGCTTCCAAGGATTCAATGTCCACTTGCCAAGCTCACCGCCACCAATATCCATATGCTCAAAGTGGAACACCATATTCAGTTCCTCGCGGTCATCTGCGGTGTACAGTTTCCCCTGTTCAGGGGTAGCACCAGGCATCTCTCCTACCGTCATAACGTCATACTTTGACAGCACTTCCTGATTCATTTCATGAAGGAACTCGTGAATTCGTGGCCCGTTCATAAAATACTTGCCACCATCTCCGTACTGTTTCCCGGGATGGACCTCGCCGTCGGGATAAGAAGGATCTTTTGAAATAAAGTTAATCACATCCATACGGAACCCATCTATGCCTTTATCAAGCCACCAGGTCATCATGTTGTACACTTCTTGACGAACCTCTTCATTCTCCCAGTTTAAGTCTGGCTGCTTTTTACTGAAGATGTGTAAGAAATACTCGCCTGTCGTTTCGTCGTATTTCCAAGCTGAGCCGCTAAAGGCAGATTCCCAGTTCGTTGGAGGCTGATCGCCTTTTCCTTCTTTCCAAATATAATAATCTCGCTTCGGATTGTCTTTTGAAGACTTCGACTCCACAAACCACGCATGCTCATCAGAGGTATGATTCACAACAAGGTCCATCACAATACGAATGCCGCGACTGTGGGCTTCCTCTAGTAATCTGTCAAAATCGTTCATCGTGCCGAATTCGTCCATAATGGCTTTATAATCACGGATATCATATCCGTTGTCATCGTTCGGGGAATCATAAACAGGGGATAACCAGATCACATCAATCCCCAGATTTTTTAAGTAATCAAGTTTCTCTATAATACCAGGGATATCACCAATTCCATCCCCATTACTGTCATTAAAACTTCTCGGATAAATTTGATAGACTACACTTTCTTTCCACCATTGTTTCGCCATACTAGATTTTCTCCCCTTTTTACGTAAACGTTTACTCTTTTGGTTAAAAAATTTACCTGCTTTTCACAGAATCTCGAATGACTAGCTCATGAGGTAAAATGGTCGACTCTGCTTCTTTCCCATTTATGAGATCAAGCATCATTCTAACGGCTTTAGACCCCATTCGCTTGAAAGGCTGAGCGATTGTTGTGAGCGGAGGCACAGACATTTCAGCGAGAATCAGATTGTCATACCCTATAATGGATACGTCCTCTGGAATAGTAATCGATGCTTCATAAGCTGCTGAAATCGCCCCTAACGCCAACTCATCGCTCGCTGCAAAAATGGCTGTAAGCTCTGGATGGTCTTTCATCAGTACCTGAAAACCGCGTCGCCCCTCATGATAGTGAAAGCTTTCTCGTGACTGCACGAGCGTCTCTTCAAGGGACAATCCCGCTTCTCTCATCGCGTGACGGTAGCCTTCGATTCTAGGCCATCCAGCGATTGGATCATCCTCACTCCCTGCGATCATGCCGATAGCAGCATGACCTTTATCAATTAAATGCTTCGTCGCCGCATAAGCCCCGTTGCGATCATCCACCTTCACAAATGGAAGGGGATACTGGTAGGACTGGGTGGAGACGAGCACGACAGGGATATCCATGCGACAGAATATTTCGTAATACTCCTCTGTCACAGCCTCACTGACAAAGATCAGTCCATCCACTCGCTTCTCTCGCAAAACTTGCAGATACTTGATCGTCTTTTCCCGGTTCTCGGCTGTATTACACACGATCACACTATACCTGTGTTCGTGAGCTTTTGTTTCAATCCCGTGAAGGATTTCAGCTGATAGTAAGCCAGACACACTCGGGAAAAGCACCCCAATCGTACCCGTTTTCTGATTTACAAGACCTCTGGCAACGGCGTTCGGCTGGTACCCAAGCTCTTCAATAATCTTCAGCACTTTCTGCTTCGTTTTCTCTGAATACCCTGGCTGATCATTCAGTACTCTTGAAACCGTCGCAATGGATACATTTGCTAACCTCGCCACATCTTGAATCGTCGGATTCACTCCATCACCCACTTTTACGTAAGCGTTTTCTTAAATCTACCTCTACTATACCCTCACCACTTATACCCGTCAACCATCACTTCCCAGAAGGATAGCGTGCCTGACACCATGCAACTCTTCACCGTACGAAAGGGTGTCTGACACCCTGCAGGTCTTTACCGCGCAAAAGGGTGTCTGACACGCTTTGCTCCTTTACAGCATGAAAAAGGCCCCTCCGTCACGGAGAGGCCTTTCTTAGATAACGAGCTTGTGTTTTACTGGCCGGATGTGTCTGTGATACGGCCTTCTGTTTCTGGTGCGATGGTGTCGCCTTTTGATTGTAGGTAGTCTACGAAGATTTCGTAGTCCATGAATCCTGGCTCACTTACGCGGTTTTCTTCATACGCTTTTTCAAATGTTGTGTAGCCATCTCCACCTTGGATGGTGAATAGGTTACTTGCAACTTTATACTCGGTGTCAGCTTCAAGTGAAACGAAGCCGTCATCCGTTTTGACTTGAATCTCTCCAACACGCTCACCAGCTGGCTTGCTGCTGTCGTATTCGAACTTCATGCCTGCTACATGAAGGAACGCGCCTGATTTCTCAGGAGCCATCGCCACACTATGCTCAAGCGCTTCTTCCAATTCCGCACCTGACAGGGTCATGATGCCAAGTGCGTTACCAAACGGCATAACCGTTAGCACTTCACCAAGAGTGATTGGCCCTTCATCGATGGAAGCACGGATACCGCCGCCATTTGTTACAGCGATTTGTGTATCTGGGTTTACGCTTTTCGCTTTTGCAAGCATGCCGTCTGCAATCAAGTTCCCAAGATTCGTTTCACCTGTACGGACACTCGCACGTTCTCCGTTTAACATCACGTCTGTAGAAACGCCGATTTCTTCGTTTTTAATTTCATTTACTTGTTCAGTGTAAGGCTTCAGTTTAGATGCGAACCATGCATCTTCTTCAACACCTTCAAGCTCAATAAGTTCACCCGCATAGTTCTTCACAACGCCATTTTCGTCAAATTCAACTTCAAGCGTTCCAAGGTTGTCACTGTATTCCCCTGATTGAACAAGAACCGTCGGCTCCTCATCTCCTATAACCGTTGGCATAAGCTCGGTGTGAGAGTGACCGCCAACGATGACGTCGATGCCTTCAACCGCTTCAGCAAGGGCTACGTCGTTATCGTAGTCAATGTTATCGTTGTAGCCAAGGTGAGTTAGCGCGATTACTTTGTTGATGCCACGATCCTTAAAGGACTGGACCATTTTCTCAGCTTCAGCCACGTAATCTTCAAACTTCACATCGACGGGGCTTGAGATATCTGGTGTTTCCACTGTCGTTAATCCGAAGATTCCGACCTGCTCACCGTCCACCTCAGCTACAATGCCGCCATAGATCTCACCGTCTTCAGGAGTAGACGCGATCTCGTCCTCATGTTGTAAACCATCAAACAACTCATCTTCTGAGAAGTCTACGTTCGCTGACACAAATGGAAAGTCTGCATTTTTCACAAAATCAGCTAGCGCCTGGTGACCGTTCTCACTTTTTCCAAGGTCGAACTCATGATTACCAAATGTCATCGCATCATAATCAAGCTTGTTCATGAACTCAAGGTCCGCCTGTCCAAGGAACTCCTGGAAGTAAAGCGTTCCTGAGAACACGTCCCCTGCGTCAAGAAGTAGAGCTTCAGGGTTGTCGTCACGGTACGCATCGATAGCTGTTTTCTTCTTGGCAATGTTTTCAATGTGGCCATGAGTGTCATTCGTGTGCATTAGAGACAGTTCAAACTTGCCGTCCTGCTCGTCCATCACGTCAAATGCTCTCTTAAGGAAAATAGCATAGTCGCCGCGTTTAGCCATTTGATCTGTACCAAACGCATCTTTAGAAACACCTTGCGTAACGTCATTTGCCAAAAGAGCTTCAACGGCATCTTCATAACGGTCACTTACATCGGTAAACGGAAGCTGTTTCACGCCTTTTAAGCCGAACCCTTCCTCAATCCAAATCGCAAGTTCGCCGCGAGTGATTTCATCTTTCGAGCCAAACATTGTTTCAGACTTACCATTTGTAATGCCTGCAGCTTTCAGAGCACTAACCGCGCCTTCAGCACGATCTGGTACATCTGTAAAGCCAGAAGGTTCAACGTCCTCAGTATCAAGCTTTAGAACATTCGCAAGTAAAACCGCTGCATCAACACGTTTAATAGCCATCTGAGTGCCAAATTCCGTCTCAGAATACCCATTAGTTGCCTCCATCTCGAGCAGGAAGTTTACCGCATCCGTATAACGCTCTGATACGTCACTAAAATCTTGTGCATCTGCAGAAACTGGAGCTGCCATTGCTGCCACGGCAGCTGTTGTCGCAGCTAAAGACGCGACTATCTTGTGAGATTTCCCCATTTAACTCTCCCTCTTCCTTCTATGTATTTGGTCTTTCAAATCAAAATTCCCTAATATTGAAAAACCCATCCAAAACTAGTATATCAAATCGTTTTCCACAGAATCTATAAAATTTTCAAAAAATGCAGAAAGATATCGATTATTCCCGTTTCTTGTCACAACCAAGGACCCTATGTTCATCACCACTGTGCTGCTTTACAAAACGAAAGCGTGCCAGACACCCTGCAGCCCTTCACCGCATGAAAGGGTGTCTGGCACGCGTCACTTCTCTACAGCATGAAAGCAACCATGTATAGCGGGTATGGTTCGACTTATACTATGGGGGAAGGAGTGGATTCCATGGCTTTTGATTATGCTGAGTTGCCTAAGGAAAAATTGCAGGAGATTAAGAAACTGGAGGAACAGCTAGGGATTGTTCTGATAGCTTTTGACTCTAAATATTTAAAACACCCTGAAACCAAATCATAACGAAAAAAAACCCTGTCCCAGTCGCGTTACCCACTCGACTAGGACAGGGACTCTTTTTATTCATTCCAGGAAATCAGCCTGTCATCAAATTCATTTAGGAATCTGGATGGTGTCGTTTCGACTTCCACCTTCTCCCCTTCTTCGTTCTTCTCTTGTTTCTTCTTCGGATAGCTAAGATACAAGCGATCTTTCGCACGAGTGAACGCTACGTAACAGATGCGTCGCTCTTCTTCGATCGCAAACGGACTCGCTGCATAAGGAGAAGGAAAACCACTTTCCTTCATGCCAACAACGAATACAACCGGAAACTCTAATCCCTTCGATGCGTGCACGGTTAATAACTGGACCCGGTCAAAGTCTTCATCCTCAGTTAGCGTAGCATCCACATCCGTACGCTTAACCCGTTCAATAAAGTCATCAAGCGTCATCTCGTCTTCGCTTGCTTCGAACTCCCCAGCCAGTTCAACCAACTTATCAAGGTGAATTCGCTTCTCTCTGCGCGATCCTTCTTCGAGTCCTTCAACCATTTCATCATATCCACTGATTTGTAAGCACGCCTTCAGCCATTTCGCAACGCCAACTTTAGACATACCGTCCTCTAAGCGTTTAAGAAGCGCCCCGAAAGCTCGTATCCGCTCAAGGGACTTCCCTTTCACACCTGGTAACGCGCCTTCCGTAACGAGGGAAATGTAATCGACATCATCCGTCTTAGCCTCAACAATCCGATCAACAGACGCTTTGCCGATTCCTCGTTTTGGCGTATTGATGATTCTCCTTAAGGAATAGGTGTCATGGGGATCGGTAACAAAAGAAGCATAGGCGAGAAGGTCTTTTACTTCCTCCCGTTCAAAGAAGCTTCCTTCCTTCACAACCGTAAACGGAATCTCCTCTTCAGGGAGCATCACCTCAAACAAGCTTCCATCAGAATGACTTCGGTAAAAGATCGCAATATCCTGATACGAATAGCCCTCTTCCTCTACAAGTCGCTTTATCTCATTTGATACCCACTTGGCTTCATCTTGAACCGTTTCCCCGCGATAGCCCGTAATGGGTTCGCCTTCTTCCTGTCCGGTGAAAAGGGTCTTCTCCCTTTGGTCTTTGTTATGCGCAATCAGCTGATTAGCCGCTTCTAGAATGACAGGAGTGGAGCGGTAATTCTCCTCAAGCCTGATCGTAAACGCATCAGGATAATGTTTATCAAAATCTAATATGTTTCGCATATCGCTTCCTCGGAATGCATATATCGACTGAAAATCATCCCCGACAATCGCTAGATGGCGTGTATGATCTGATAAAAGCTGCGCCAATACATACTGCGCGCGGTTCGTGTCCTGAAACTCATCAATCATGAAATAGCGGAAGCGCGCTTGAAGCGCCTCTAACAGATCCTGACTTTCTGTTAGGAACCACACACTTTTTAACAAAATATCATCAAGGTCCATCTGTCCGTACTCATCCAGAATGTACTGATAGGTATGGTAAATTTTACGGAACAGATCAAACCGCCCCCTGGTTCCGATCTCATCCCGAATCATTCGCTTCACGCGGCTGCTATCAATATAGTCATCGAGCGTTTCTCCGTCATATAAATAAGAAGGGAGAACTAGCTCACTTTTGAATAACGAAATAAGAGAAAGCAATTTGGCCGGTCTTACAAAATCTAAATCCTCTGCATCGACTTCCATTCCCTCAACGATCTTCTTGAGCACCTGACGAGATCCCGCTGGGTGCAGGGTCACAAGGGTAGGATCTGCTTCCCCTGTAATGTAAAGACCAAGACGGTGGAACGTCGAGATCCACGTTGCCTCTGCCGCCTCTTCTCCTACGCGCTTTGTAACTTGCTGCTGAAGTCCCCGCACAGCTTTATTCGTAAACGTGAGCATCATGATCGAACGAGGGTCTACTCCCTTGTCGATCAACCGCTTCGTTCGGTGAGATAAAACGGTCGTCTTTCCACTCCCTGCTCCTGCAATGATGAGCATCGGTCCTTCTAAATGCCCCGCTGCTTCTTCTTGTTTGTCGTTTAATCTCATATCCGTTCTCCTTTTAATAGGGTATTGCTTCTATTGTAAAGGTAGGAGGGGAAGGTGTCTACTTGCCCGTTATAGGATGAACCTTTCAGATTGTTTTTTCTCCAGATATTTGGTGGTTTTCAAGGGTGAGATAGGTCCGTTTCCAAAAGTGAGAAAGGGTTTGCTGGGGGACAACTCGCTTTCCTGCGGGGAGCTGGGAAGCCTCCTCAGACGGCAAGCCGTCTTCCGGGGTCTCCCCTAGGCTCCTTACCCCGCGGGAGTCTCGCAGTCCCCCATCAAACCCAACCAAAATATGGAGTAACGGACCTACGTATTTCACGCTTTAGAACCCTCTAAAAGGTCAAGGCTTGATTCCGTTCTTACTATCAATAAGGTGGGACAGGAAAACGAGTGGTTTCCAGGCCCTCCTTACGCTCATAAAAATGTAACGGAAATCTCCTCTCAGCTTGGCTTTTCTTACTAAATAATATATAAATACTTAAAAACCCGGTAAGTCTCTACGAGAGACTTACTGGGTCTTGGGTTAAAAGGCGAAGCTTGTTTGTTCGTCGTTGTTTTTTATGAAGGCGAGAAGGAGCTTTTCGACAGCTTTTAGGTCTTCTAAATCGATCACTTCTACAGGGGCGTGGGCATAGCGGGATGGGATGGATAGGACGCCTGTTGGGACGCCTTTATTGGCTAGGGCTACGGCGCCTCCGTCTGTTCCGATTCCTGTGAAGAGTTCTGGTTGATAGGGAATCTCCTCTTCCTGAGCTAGCTGGATGAAGTGTTCTTTGACTGTCGGATGAGCGATTAAACTCATATCGAGGACCTTCACACCGGCTCCATCTCCAAGGCGGAGGGTGTCGTCAAGCAACGGTTCTGGTGTGTCACTTGTTACCGTTGCGTCAAGGGCAATGGCGACGTCACAGTCGACCTGTGCCATGCCTACTTGAGCTCCGCGAAGGCCTACTTCTTCCTGAACGGTAAATAAAGCGATCACTTCCCCTGCAAACTGTTGGTCCTGAAGAGATTGCATCAGATTCATAAGAACCGCACAGCCTGCGCGATCATCGAGGGACTTCCCAACATAGCGACCGGTTTCTTCATCACCTAAGTACTCTAGCTCTGACGCCCAGGTGATTGTACTGCCAACATCAATGCCAAGCTTTTCGACTTCTTCTTTCGACCGAGCTCCTACATCAATATAAAGTTCATGATGCTTTCTGACGCGACCGGCCTCATCAAACTTCTGATAATGCGCCGGGATGGTGCCAATAACCCCGCGCTTTAATCCGTACCGACCTTTGACCCGCACTTTTTGAGCAAGTAAGATTCGATCATCGTGGCCTCCAAGTTTCTCAAAACGAAGAAGACCATTTGATTCAATCTTCTTCACAATAAACCCTACTTCGTCCATATGAGCGGTGACGAGCACGGTCGGTCCTGGTTTCTCCCCCTTGATCCGTGCTGTCACATTGCCGATTCCATCCACTCTCACATCCTCAGCAACAGATCTCATTTCCTCTTGTATGTAATAGGATACCTCCTGCTCATAACCACTAGGTCCATGCAGTTCCGTTAACGTCTTTAACACCTTATCCAATATAACCACTCCTCCCCAATGAATTAGGAAAAAGTATAATCGTTCTCACCACTCCCCGCAACCCAAAAGAATCATACTACGTGCCTGACACCCTGCAATGCTCTAAAGGACTACTGCGTGTCTGACACCCGTCGTTGCTTTAAAGCAATGACGGGTGTCAGACACGCTTCACTCTCCTAAAGCATTAAGAAACCCCGTTAAGGTCTAAGCCTTAACGGGGTTATGTTATGCGTCTGCGCTTTGGTTCCCATCGTTGGTCTTCCCGATTAGGAAGAAGATGAGCACGAGTGCTAAGACGTACATATATACGTTCCAATCATCATCTGCGAAGTCAAACGCATCGACGAACAATTCGAATCCGAATGCGATCGATAGAATAATGACGCTGTAAGCAACACCGATCCATCTTCCGAAATACAAGACTAATAGTACACCCATAATAAGAGCCGTGACGGCACTCCAAGGCTCTTCTATTTCAAGAACCGTTCCGCCGATGGCTTGATCTGTGTAATAAGTCACAATCGTGATTACAACAGGTAACAGATAAGCACCGTAGTAGGCGAATGATTTTCCAGTCTCTTCTCGCCCACCGAAAGTCCGACCTGCCCATATGTACAGAATCGCTGCTACTACATATCCAATGATTTCATAGATGGATAGTTTAATCGATCCATCTAACGCAGCGGAAACAAACAGAACGCCGATGACGCCCATAAATACATGTACAAATTTTTCGAACCAATTCCCCTGATTCGATCGTGCCATAAGCCTGTTCCTCCTCAATTCTATAACCAGTCCTTCTCCAGAAATCCATCAGACCCCCACTATAAGAGGACCTCATCCCTTCAAGAGATCTTTGTTATCCAATCCTACCTTGCCTTTTATCTCTCTACTTCAGATAAATCTAGCAAAAAAGGTACATACAAATTATAAAGAGGAAGATCTTGTATGACAAGAACCATTTTTCACCGCAAAAATCGTCAGAAAAAAGAAAAGATTAATGACCTCGTAATCTTCCCGTTACCTTCTGTACATCCTCTTCCCTTACGGTAAAAGAAGAACATAGAGAGAGGAATGAGAAAATGAAACTCATCAAAATAATACTCGAAGTGATTTATGTATCGGCCGTAGCCGGAATACTTGCTGGGACATTCGGCTTTTCCCCGCTAGAAGAGGTACGAACTGAGCTCTTAATCATCGCCTGGGTCTTCTTTATGACACGATTCATTCTCGGTAAGCTAGAAAAACGAAAAACTATTCGGGAAAACTAAATTCTATGACGCAGAAAAAAAGAGGATCTCCCCCTACCTGGAAGGCTGATGGTCCTCTTCCTCCCGGCCTCTCCTCCCCTTTCAGGCCAATACAACATTGAAATCCGTTCCATAATTTGAGAACATTGCGATGGAAATGTTACATATTTTTGGGATTAAAGATTCAACTTTCCAGCATTTTTCGATTTCCACTTTATCTATAAAACAAGAACGTATCCATGTCCTTACTGAAATCACCGATGTTCCGAGCGATTATTTTCTGAGCGATCATCTGGTCACCTTTATTCTCAAACACATTAATTTATCTGAACTACTTCTTTATCATAGGAAGCCTTTCAAAAAATATAACGCAGTTCATCAGACAAACATTCGATTCATTGATTACCGATGGCTGCCAATTCCAACCGGGACTGTTCTAGCCGTTATCATCACCTATTAAGCAAGTAAATTCAACTAGAGGAAGGAGCATCATAGATGAAAAAATGGATCCCCATACTCATACCAGTATTTTTCCTATTTGTTCTATTTAACTATTATTTAGATGGGTACCGATTTACCGCATTAAGCGCGGCGAAGGATCACCCTTTCCTGAAGGAAGATGCCACCTTAATCGAAAAGGACAAGATCGGGTCTTCCTATGTTTTTATTTTTAAGAGCGATAAGGAAGAGGTGTTTCAAACCGTACTCTCCGAGAAAGCGGGCTGGTTCTTCCAGAGCAGCGTTTCCACCCACACACCGTATCGCTCGGCTAACATTCAAACCATCGGAGCCATGAGCTTCACGAATAAACAAGAATCCGGAACCTTACTTAGCGTCGTCTCAAGCGATGACGACGTGTCCTATATCGAAGCTGGGGCTCCTAAGGATAGTAAGAAAAAAGAAATCCATCAAGGCGAGCGAGTCACATTCTCTTTCCCCTTCAGCGAACAACCCAACCAGCTCCACCCCGTTGCTTATAACGAAGAAGGAGAAAAGCTTTATTATTACGGCTACCCGAAAGACAAACAGTCCATAAACCCAAACGACCTCCAGTGGTACAAAATGGAAAAAACATCCTAACAAAAACGCTCAAGATCCTGTGTAGGGATCTTGAGCGTTCGTTTGTCTAGGGAGGTTGCTTAAAGTGGCGGAACCAATGGCTATAGTGTCAGGACTTAGGTCTCTAGTGGCCAGACGACTGTTTAAAGCGTCAGGACTGCACACCAGCTTGTCCGGATGGAGGACTATAGTGGATGGACCAACCACATAACTGGCAGAACGCCGACCTATAGCGGCCGGACCAACCACATAACTGGCAGAACGCCGACCTATACTGGCCGGACCAACCACATAACTGGCAGTACGCCGAACTATACTGGCCGGACCAACCACATAACTGGCGGAACGCCGAACTATACTGGCCGGACCAAACACAAAACTGGCAGAACGCCGACCTATAGTGGCCGGACCAAACACAAACCTGGCGGAACGCCGACCTATAGTGGCCGGACACAGCCCTAAAGCGTCCGAACCCCATCTCATCGTGGCGGATTAACCAAAAATAGTGTCCAAACAAGCACCCGGCCTGGGTCTTATTGTCGGAACAACAGCCACAGCGTCGAGACCCCAAACCACGCCGCACACAAAACCAACTTACCTTGTCAGCACACCCACATGTTGTTCAAAGAACTGAAGCACTTTCTGGTACACAAGAATCTCGTTTGCTTTTTTCGAGAAGCCGTGTCCTTCGTCCTCCAAAACAATGTACTCTACATCCCGGCCTTTTTCTTTCAAGGCCTCTACAAGCTGATCCGATTCCGCTTGAACGACGCGGGGGTCTTTTGCTCCCTGGATGACGAGCATTGGTTTTGTCATAGAATCAATGTACTGAATAGGAGAGTCCTCCGTTAGCTTCTCTTTATCCTCAACAGGGTCGCCAACGAACTGGGCCATAGCGGGCTTCCAGTGCTCGGGCACAGAATTGATGAAGCTGAACAGATCGGACGGACCGAAGATATCGACCACGGCTTTGAAATAGTCTCCGTTTCGGCCGTGCAACAATAGCGCCATATAACCGCCGTAGCTTCCGCCCATTAAGAAAATTTTGTCACGAGAAGCGTAGCCTTGATCAATTAACCAGTCTAATCCCGCTACGTTATCAAGGCGAGGCCCATGGCCCCAGTCGCCCTCCACTTGCTTCATAAACTGGAGTCCATAACCCGTTGAGCCTCTGAAGTTCGGCGCAAATAGCGTATATCCTGAATAGACAAGAAATGAGAACAACGAACGGAACTTCGCTTGCTCGGAGGCTTGAGGTCCCCCGTGAGGCCACAAGATCACATGGCCATTATCCACATCCTGTTTCGGACGGTATAAAAGCGCCTCAATTGGCAGGCCATCATAGGATGGATAGGTCACAACCTCTGGTGTAGCCAGTTCTTCTTCTTTCACACCAGGCACGCCGAAGTTCGTAAGCGATTCCCATCCTTTCTCAGTCTGCTTGTAAAGATTCATGGGTACACTCGCGCTGTTACCCCGAATGTACAACCTTCCGGAACGAGCCACGACAAGCTCATCAATGATCGTAACCGGTGTTTCGATTCGTTTGCTACTCTTTGTTCCTAAATCATAAGAATACAAAAAGGACTGCACACCCTTTTCGCTGACGAGATACAGGGAATGGGTCGCTTTGTTGTATTTCAATTGGGTTAATTCTTCTTTCTCCACCTCAAAGACGCGTTCAAACGTCTTCGTTTCGATATCAAACTTAGCTAAATAGGAAAAATCACTTTCATAGTTTGTCAGCAAATAAACTTCTTTCTCTGACACAAATACCGCTTCAGACACGGTGTGCTGCTGATCCGTTTCAGGTGTAAGGAGGAGATCCTCTTCACCAGACTTCACATATGCAAGGCTGTACGTATTGGCAAACATCTTTAAATAGAGGAACTGTTTCTCCTCTGGACTTTTATCGATCAAGACCGTCATGGCCTTTTCCCCGTGGACAAGCGTTTCTTCCTGGCCTGTCTCAAGGTCGTACACATACCCTTTCATACAGGTCGGGTCTTCTTTTGTAGACGTGTAGTACAGGCGCTTCCCGTCGTCAGAAAGAAGCGGAGCAAGGTGCTTAGCCCCTTCCGCCATCCGGATTGTTTTCAGCTCGCCGCCCTCTTTCGGGATCGCGTAAATTTGCCCGTTCTCATCGCCATCTTCATCGACGACCGTCAGGATAAACTCCCCGTTCTGATCATAAAGAAGAGCATGACTGCTCTGATTATGGAAGGTTAAAGGGTATGGAAATGTATTCGGCAGATCCATGGCCCACACATTGTAATGGCCGTTAAGATTGGTGCTCAAAATTACCTGCTTCTCATCAGGACTTACAGCAAACGTCTGGATTCCATACGTTTGAAAGAATTGCTCTACATCTGGCTTTGGAAACGTTAGCATCGTTCTATTCCTCCTTCAGCGATCTCCTTCATCATTTCGACCCGCACCCATATAATTCCTCCTCACTTCAGAAGAAGTCATTTTGTTCCTATACGTTTTTTGGTAAGATAAACACTGTCAATTACATACAATTTGGAGAGTCGGTACCCAATGAAAAAATGGATTCTACTTTTAATTCCCGTCGTCCTCTTGATCACCTTCTACAAGGTGTACGCTGACGGCTATCGTGTAACCGCCTTAGGCGCTGCTAAAAGCAATCACTTTATCGCTGATGACGTGTCGCTGATCGATCACTATAAACTAGGTTCAGATGACGTTTATTTATTCAAAAGCGACAAAAAAGAGGAATACCAAACCGCCTCAGCCACGAAATCTGGTTTCCTTTATACAAGCAGGGTCTTAGTCTATTGGCCTTATCATGAAGATGAAATCGAGACTGTTGGCTGGCTGAGCAGCTCTTCGGGTACGTTACTAAGTGTTGTTTCTCACGATGAAGACGTTGCGTATATTGAAGCAGGGAATGGGACAAATCGAAAGAGAATAGAAACCGAAAAGGGAAAGCGCATTACATTCACGTTCACTCCAAAAAACCGTTCGAATAACCTAAACCCCGTCGCGTACAACAAAGAGGGTGAAAAACTGTACTATTATGGCTTCCCTGAAACTAACACGCCTCACCAAAGTACAAAGGATATAAAATGGCATAAAGTCGATTCAGAGTCCTAATAAAAACGCTTGGGTAAGGAAGTGACCCAAGCGTTTTTGTATGTCGTCGTTTTTATAAATTTGTAGGGGGAGAACGATCCTTAATTAAGTTTACTTTCCATTTCCCTTGCTTAAGTTTTCAACCTCAATACCTTCTTCCTTTAACTCTTTCCACCCTATCACCATATCCTTATCAAGCGTTACCTTTTCCAGATTGGGCATCTCTGCTAACTTTGCTACGCTTCCATCTGTAATGAATGCATTGGATATTACTAGTGTTTCTAAAGACTCTAGTGTGAGTATGGTATCAATCGGAAGCGCAACTCCTTTTAATGTTAAGGATCTCAACTGACCCATGGATCGGATCACCTCTAGATCTTTAGAGGTTAATTCTTCAAAACCATTCGATTTACTCTTTTGTAAAGTAAGGTCTTGTATGTTTGCTAATTTTTCTACATTAACTGAAGCTGGATCAACCTGAATAGAATCTGCTATTGATTTCACTAATAAAGTTGAAGCATCTAATGGATAGAGGCGATTCTCTACAAATTCCCCATTCTCATAAACCATGCCATTCGATTTGTAAGATAGAGTAGCTATATTTTCATCTTTATCTAAATACAGTACATCTGCACTAGCTGCCTGGTTTTGATCCCATGTAATAACCAAGACTACCCCTACATCACCTGAAAGGAAAGTATCTTCATTTATTTCTATCCTTTCCAATTCCTTATAGTCCCCTAATCGGTGATATTCTGTCTCTTCTAAATAACTTTCTTGCCCCATATAAGAGACCCCTTCTCCAAATTGTCTCGCTGCCTCTTCCTTTGTCATGTTATAAGAAAAACTCGTTTGAATGTCTGCCACTACCGCACTTACTTTTTGGAAAGAGACTCTTTTTTCTTTCTGCTCAACCTTTGTGACGTTCTCACTTCCTCCTTGGTCCATATTTATATAAGAAGAGATTATTACCACAACCATTAGCATCAGGAATACGGTCGCAACTTTCGGAAGTATAAACATTTTCTTACTAGATTTTTCTTCCTCCGCCCCTTCCAACCATTTGTAAAATCTCTCTTTATCCTCTGAAGTAACTTCAGTGTAAGAACCAATATACTCGTCAAATGCTTGTTTTACAGGCTGGTTAGTTCTCTTCAAAATAGTCACCTCCAAGCTTTGATTGAAGCTTCTTTTTCCCTCTCATGATTCTTGATTTTACAGTGGATTCCTTAATGCCAATGGATTCACTAATCTGACGAATACTAAATGATTGATAGTATCTTAAAACAAAAACTTCTCGATACTTTATTGGTAAAGACATGATTGCTTTAACAATCTCTCCTTCTAATTCTTTTTCCACCACTCGTTGTTCCGGAGAGGCCTCTGTACTCTTATTAGAAAGTTGGTCATTATATGTAGTGAAGATTCGATGAATGGGTGACTTTAAGTAATCTTTACACTTATTAATCGCAATACGGTAAAGCCATGTTTTAAAAGACGATTCCCCTTTAAATAAATGACTATTTTTATAAACGCTAATAAGGAATTCCTGAAAAATATCCTCAGTTTGAGCACCGCTTTTAACATAGGTGTAGATTACACTCTTAATATTTCCTCCATAATCATTGAAAACTACTTCAATAATCTCCTCTGCGGGTAATTCCTTCAATTGTTCATAACGATTTGCTTGTTCCCTCTCCACTTTTACCCTCCCTATACTCCTTTTCTATTTAGACGATTCCGTTTCTAAAAAGTCCCATTTTTGTTTTGCTAATTCTTTTTTACTGGAAATATATATTTGATCATAAGCAGAAAAATAGGACTTCCGTTTTCACGGAAATCCTACGTGCAGATTAAAGTTATATGGACTCATCAACTACTTGAACGAGACATATACTAGTTCCTATTTCTAATATTCGTATAAATCATAAACGATACCAATATAAAAAAGACAATCCCCACACCAAACAACAGACTGATCAAACCACTCATAGCATCACACTCCTTGCCCTGATAGGTAAAGAATACAATTACCAAAAACTTCATAATAAGTGTACCACAACAACCTCCTATACCTTTCAAAAATCATCATGACAAAACAACCATTTCCCCACAAAAATAGGGATGCAAAATCATAGTCGATTCGCACCCCTAAATGGCTTGTCTATTAAACTTTCTCGATTAAACGCTCACTGGCTTCTTCAAACGATCTTTCTCCACTTTTCCATCCTTCATAACAAAAGCGATATTGTCCTGCTTTTCTAAATTTCGAATGTTTTTCAGCGGATTGGTTTTTGTGATGATAAGGTCTGCGAGCTTGCCTTCTTCTAGCGTGCCAAGTTCATCGCCCCAGCCCATGCACTCAGCCGCTGTTTTAGTCGTGGCTTTGATCGTGTCTTCTGGTGACATTCCTGCATCCACCATCAGGCCAAGTTCGCGAAGGTTAGTGCCGTGACGCATCACGCCTGCATCAGTCCCCATGGCGATCTTCACGCCGGCTTTGTACGCTTTCTGGATACTTTCTTTATGCTGCTCGTACACATCTTTTGCTTTCTTTGCAGCGTATTCTGGAATCTTATCGGAACGCTCACTAGCTTCAATCACGGATAAAGGAGCCAGTAACGTCGGAACAAGATATGTCCCATTTTGAAGCATCAGTTCAATCGCTTCGTCATCGAGGAAAATCCCGTGTTCAATTGAGTGGATCCCTGCACGAACCGCGTTCTTAATTCCTTCTGCCCCTTGAGCATGAGCCATCACCTTCGTTCCACGGCGATAAGCTCCTTCTTGTACCATAACGCGGAGTTCTTCTTCCGTGTATTGCGTGAACTCAGGATGGTCTGTCGGACTGAAGACGCCACCTGTTGCGTGGACCTTCAATACATCCGCTCCTGCACGTAAAATCTCACGAGACTTCTTACGCACTTCCTCCACACCATCACAGCGTCCATCAGGCATTCCCGGATAACTCCTCTGGGAATTATCGATTCCAGAAAGCATCCATTTATCCCCGTGACCGCCTGTAATCGTCATCGGGACAATGCTTAGCTGCATGCGAGGGCCTTCTGCGAGACCTTTTTCCACCGCATCTTTTACACCTGCATCGGTGAAGCCACAGTCGCGGACAGTTGTAATGCCAGCATCCAAAGTCTTCTTCATGTTATGAACCGTTTTGTAAAATTTAAGAGAAAACGGCTCTTCCACCGTATCATTGCCGTCTTCTAGCTCGAACATTAAATGCACGTGCGTATCAATCAGCCCGGGCAATACGTATTTGCCATCCGCATCGATGACCTTCCCTTCACTCGGCTCAGGGAGCTGGCTCGGCTGACCAAGCGCTTCAATTCGATTATCACGAATGAGAATGTCCTTCTTCACCGGTTCCCCGCCTGTTCCATCAATGACTGTTCCATTCTTGATTAGCGTTAATTCCATTTCTAGACACTCCTCTTACAGTAGTTTCACTAAGATACTTGCGATGATGATCGAAGCAGACGATACAGACACGAACCCGCCGATCAACATCGGAGATAAGATATCATCAAAGATTGCGTTTTGCTCCTCTTCCGTCTCCCCAACACTACGGCTTACCTCTTGAGCTAAAAGATAATCCGCCGGGAATCCGTACAGGGCCGTTAGCGCAACGGAAATCCCTTTATACGGATGCCATTTTAATAGTTTCGAAGCGATAAATCCGCCAACAACAAGACCCGCTGTTCCGATCGCAATAATAGATACGATCACCGGAAGCACGTCCCAAATTTGAGCAGGCGTCACATCAGCAAGCGAGCTCAATACGATTAAAAGCAAGCTGACCATCGCAAGGCCAAATGCGTTCGCCTTCTCCAATGCCTTCGGCGGGAAAATACCAAAGTAAGACCCGGCAATACCTAGAATTAGTCCATAAATACTCTGGTGAACCCCAGTTACTTCGCCCAGTCCATAAGCAATCGTACCGGCAATTAAAATCATGAATAACAAGATGAACGGACTGTCTAAATAATGCTTCGGTAACAGATAGCGCTTCTCTGATTCCTGCTCCGTCGCCTCCACTTCTTCATCTTCATAACTCGCATCCGCCGCAACAGAAGCTGCCATATGACGCTCCGCTGCGCCTGACTCTTTAAAGTGATACGCATATTTACGTAATAAGAACGACGTAACCGGCATCCCCATAATCTTTTGTAAAATATACACACAAATCGCGATCGTAACGAGGTTCTCAAAGCCCATTTCTTTAAGCGCATCAGACGTGACAAGGTAAGCAATTAATCCGCCCGTAAGAGGCCCAGCCCCCGCTAACGCCGATTCAAAGTCAAAGAAGATCGGGATGACAAACAAGATTAATAGAACCGAAAATAAAAGACCAGCTAGTGAAATCAACACCGCTTTATATTGCTGCTTCAACCCTTCAAGCGGCACCGTCGTCCCTAAATGCACAAGCAATACCGGGATCATGACCGTACCGATTGCGGTTAATGTGGATGATTCAATAATATTCGATGGAACCACTCCGGATTGAACTAATAAATAGAAGAGCACCGATGCCACCAATAAACTCGGAAGCTTCGCCCGGGTCTTAAACGACACCATCTCTCCAATGGCCAAAACGCCCACCATAATTAAACTTGCTACAACTGCGTTCATTCGTTCCACCTACTTTCAAAGAATATGTATAAAGACGATCTTTGGAATCCTTCCCAAGGGGGATTCCGTTAAAAAGAATATGATGTTGAGTATAGTAGGTCCGGAGTTGCATGACAATACTTAATTTTCAGAAAAGAAAGATAAAAAGTCAGTGGGGTGCGGGGCAAGGCGGGGGAGCGGGTGGCTCAAGTTCGCGATTCGTGGCTCGAGTGCGGAGCGGAGGGCTCAAGTTGGCGCGGCTTTGGCTCGAGTGCGGAGCGGGCGGCTCAAGTTGGCGCGTCGTGGCTCGAGTGCGGAGCGGACGGCTCAAGTTGGCGCGGCGTGGCTCGAGTTTGAGCGATTTCGGCTCAAGCACTATTTTTAACGACGCGAGTCAGCGCCCGACGGCTCATGTCGGAGCGGAATGGCTCGAGTTCGACGGGGGTGGCTCAAGTCCGGCACGGACGGCTCAAGTTGGCGCGCTACGACTCAAGTCCGGCGCGCGCGGCTCTAGATGGCTTGAAATGGCTCGAGTTTGAGCGATTTCGGCTCAAGCATTGATTTTAACGACTCAAGTCAGTGACCGACGGCCCAAGTCGGGGCGGAATGGCTCAAGTTAGGAGCGAACGGCTCGAGTGCGCGCGCTACGGCTCAAGTCCGGCGCAGGCGGCTCGAGCTCGGCCCGGCCGGCAGCGCTCGACGGCCCAAGTCGAGCCATAACGGCTTAACTCAGCTCCCACCGGCTCAAGTCCACAACAAAACGACTCAACTAATCCCCGCCCGAGCCACCAACAACATGCCCAAACCAAAAAGAGGTGATTCCCCATACAGGAATCACCCCTTCCTAGCAACTCATCACTGAACCTTCGCTGCCTCTCCTAAAGCCCGCTGATAAATCTTTTCGTAATCCAGTTCAATCAGTGGTTCATCCCGAACGATTCGATCGCGGATGCCGTCTACTAGTTGTTGTTCTTTCTCATTTCGATTCTCTGGTTCCCATTTCTTTTGAAATACGGTGTACAGCTCAATATCCCGAAGCTTCAAGAAGGATGGAATCTTCTTAATCCAGTCAAGATCGAGTCGGTTCTCCTTAAGATAGCCGACTAAGAAATCATACAAGACTTCTTCTCCGTACGCAGACCGAACGGAAAGGGCGTCCTCACGATGCTTCCACCAGATAGGATAATAGACAGGAATCGCGATGTCGCTCACATAAAAGTGATACGTACTATCATCAAAATCAAAGATGTGAATGTCGCCTTCATGATAGAAGAAGTTCCCCGGGTGGATGTCTGAGTGAATCAGGCCGAAACTTTCTTCTGTTTCAGGGAAACTCTGCAGTTCACGGACCACCTTTTCTCCCTCCGCGATAATCGCTTTGTCCTTATTTTGATCTAAATACTTCGAAAAGGTTAGAAGATCATCCTCATCCCACCGGTCTCTCTTATGATTGCCAGCTTTATAGCCTTTTGTCACTTTATGCATGTGGCCAACTGCTTGCCCCCAGCTCTGAAACAATTCAGGCCCAAACCGCTCATCGTCCATCTTCACTAAAGTCCCGGGTGCTTTATCGAACAAACAGATAGAAAAGGAAGACCCTTCTACTCCTATCTCCTCCACGAGCTCCCCATGAATAGAAGGATAGGCCACCGAAACGTTCGCGCCATTTTTATGTAGGAAATTCACCCATTCTAACTCTGCCTGTATGTCCTCCCCGCTGCGGTGAGAGCTGTGCGTTAATCTTAAAATATAAGGCTTCCCCTTTTTATGCACTTCATAGATATAATTCTCAAAATCTCCACGCTTCTCTGCTTCAGCACTCGTTGTGCCGAACCGATTCGCCGCTTCTTCTAATAACGATTCGCTAAATAATGCATCAATCCACTGTTCCATTCCTATCACCTTTTCCCTTTCATCTACACTTCCTAGTATTCGATTTCTTAAGAGAAATCCCTTTTTCTCCACCAAAACAAAAGACGATGAGATCACTCACCGCCTAGCTATTTTTCAGTATGAGAAAGACGACAAATGTAGAAATGTAAACTGCGAAAAGCCCCATCATATACCAATTTGAACGGCGCCCTTTTCTTATTAGCCCTTCCTTTAAACCATACTTAATCAGATTGTTCAAAAATAAGATAAACGTTGTAAATAAGCAAATCATCGAAACGACTAGTAATGCTTCCTTCATATGAACCCCTCCCCTTTGTGAAGATCTATTTCCATCATACAAAACAGAGGTTAATGGAGCGGAAAAAGGAGTTTAAGATGAGTTTAAAAATAATCCGATATGAACTGAACTTTACCAGTTATTCTCCTTGCCATCTGCACCAAAAATGGTAAAATTATACTCAAAACTTCCGTTACCCTGACCGGAACCTATTTTCAAGAAAGGAGTCGTTCTATGACAGAACAAGAACTGAAACGGTTGCGGCGTAAACAGCTGATAGGAATCAACGTATCTTTGATCGCCCTGACAGTCGGTGCCAGCATCATTTTTTCTTTCTTCACAACGGGAAAACAATTTCACCTGTCTCTCTTCCTCATCATCTCCATTTCGTTCGTCTTCACCTTATATAGAAGAATGACGGGGTTTGATGGATGGGGAAAGGATATGAAAAAACTGAAAGAATACGAGCGAAAGCAATTAGGGACGAGTGCTTATAATAAAGAACTCAATCTCTCTTTGATTGCACAAGGTTTTCTGGTTTTCGTGATGGGCCTTCAATACGTTGAAGAAAGCGCGCAGTCTCCTTTTTTCTACAATAATCTGCAGACCTTTATGTTCGTATTTCTTATGATTATCCTCCCTCTAGCCACCTGGAGAGAGTTATCTCGAGCCAGGAAGATGGATCAAAGCCATCAGAACGGATAGGGAATACAAAGCATAAATGATAGAAGGTGGAAGAGTTGAATGAATAAGAATATACAGGCATTCTCTATAATATTTTTAGGTGTATGTATTGTTATAAGTTCGTGGTTTATTTCTGATGCTTTGAAGACGAAGGATCGTGAAGTTGTTGAAAAGCCAAATGAGAAAGTACAAAACGAAAACCGCTACGAACATATCGTGATCGTTAATGATTATTTTAGAATTTTTGATAAACAGACAGGTGATTATTGGGAAAGCATAGGCGGTGGAGATTGGAAGAAATATACGCCCCTATCAAACTCTAATCAGCAATAATTCCTTTACTATTGGGTTGTTTGATGAATCAGCCAACATAAAAAATAGACGCTTAGGTGTTTTTCACCTAAGCGTTCTAAAACCTCTTCACTTTTCCAACACCTCATAATCCTTCGTTTTCGACACCGCAATGCCATTCCGATCCGCAAATCCCACTAAATCCTCAAACACGTTCTCTGGAGCGAAACGAGAGATTCTCAAGTTCATCCCTTTCTTAATCTGAACGACCGCTCCTTTTGTAGTCCAGCCCACTCGCTTCAATGTGATATGAGAGATTTGGTCTGCTGTTTGTTCTCTTTTGTAGATTCGAAAGTTGAAAAAGCTGACCTGGAATGTCAAAGATCGTTCGTTCATTTCAAGTTTGAATGTCAGGCAGATGCAAAATAGAATAACGAGCGCAATCACTAGTTGAACGTAAAGATCGACCCAAGTAATTGACCCCACTGCGATCGCAAGGAAAAATGCCAACACTCCTCTTTGAGTTCTGGCCGTGTAGGTCATTTCTTCAACTCCTCTCTCATCCGGTTCTTTTGTTTAAGTTTATCATAATTTTCCATCTATTTCCTCTAAACTTTTTATAATCACAATACATCTTTCACTTTTCATCCTCCACGGTCACCGTTTGGGTCTCATAACTTTTCGTATCCTTTAAAATAACCGACCATTGATTTTGATCATACTTAATAGATTGCACTGTAAAAAGGCTTCTGTCCCTCTCCACCTCATCTAACGCATGGCGAAGGGCTTCTCCCTCTGAAATGGTGGCATCTTTTGGAGTCGATCGGTTGTGCAACTCTATTTTTCCTACTGTCGCCTGACCGGGATAAGAAGTTTCGAGTCCTCCCTTGAACCAAAGCGCGATACGATCTCCTACCTTGATATCATTTGGCGCATCCTTTGCCCATACCGCATCGTAGAACTCCTCATTCCCACCAAGATCCTCAGACTCTGGACTTACGACAAGAATTTCATCGCCTTTCTTCTCCATCACATATCCTGCTATGTCTGAACGCTCGCCATAACTCTCACTAGAGCAGCCGCCCAGAATCAGGAGTATAAGACCCATTGCGAGAGTCAATCGATAAAACATCCGTCTCCCCCCTTTTCTATATTGGACGTTACAGTTTGGGAGGAGTTGCAACGATTTTAGAGTTTTTGATTAAACATTGCACGGGAAATGTTCAGTTTTGAATTCTTAATTGGATATTTATGTTAATATACTTGTAAAGACAAACTGCCTTGCGGAAAAAAATAGAAAGAGGAGGAGCGTCTTGAAGAAATCTATCATTCCTTTCATTTCGATAGTCGTCTTACTAACAGTCGGGAGTTACGTTTTTGCAAAAATAAATCCCCCTTTGGCATTGGCGGACGGTTTGGCCTATCAAAAAGGGAAAAAGGTCATATTATTGGAAGCAGGCAACCAGTACCCTTTCGGTGATATTAAATTAACGGACGTTTTAGTAAATGAGAACCTCAAGCCTTCTGAGGCAAAAGTACAGGTTAGCCATCCTACAAACGGCTTCATCATCACCACCGATTTTAATGGTAAAGAGGCTGAAGAATATCACTTTTTAAACCTAGAAAATGCCAAGCTAAAGCCGAATACCCATCCTCAGAAACAATTAGATAAGCTAAACGAAGGTACCCTTACAGATGATGATTTAATTTATGCTATTACACTGGGACATCAAAGTAGTATTGAGAAAGTAACGATTAAGTATCAATGTTTAGGGATCCCCTATGAGAAGATTGTAACGACTGAAACACCTGATTAATAAACTTTCCTGACGTTACGTGGATAAGGCAGCGATCGGGTTAGACACCTGAGCGTTTTTTATAAGACAATCCTTCCACAAAACTCCGAAACCTCCCCTCCTCTAAAAACGTATAGAGACTAAGACCAAAATCAGGAGGGTTCCTATGAACCAAGCAGAAATTCATCGACTCCGGAAAAAGCAATATCTCATTGCCAACCTATGGCTTATTCTTATCCCAGTTATATTCGGAATCTTTTCCATGCAGGACGTTACTTTCAAACAATTTTACTTCGGTTTAATGATGCTTCTTTTCCTTGCATTCGCGATTGAACTGGTTCGATATTTCACCCGTCGGTACGCTTTGACAGAAGACATGCAGAAATTACTGGAATATGAACGAGACCAGCTTGGTGCCGAAGCGTTTCAGAAAGAACGAAAGCAATCCCTTTTCACTCAAGGGTTCTTATTCGTCGTTATCGGACTTCAATTTCTGATGGCCGATCGTGATCCTTTTCTGTTCTCCGAAACCATGTGGTGGGTACTCGTGATTCTTATGCTCATTCTAATCCCCACAATAAACTGGAGCATGCATGCCCGCGCGAAGAAAATTGACAGCGGGAATGCAGACTACAAAGCGCTCAACAAAACCATGCTTATGATCGGTATCATTACGTTCGCATTAACCTTTATTCTAACGCTATCGATCGTTTTCTTTTTCGCCTAATGGGTAAAAAAAGCAGAACGGCCTTTGATTAGGTCGTTCTGCTTTTAACGTTTATCTGAAGTTTTCTTTTTATAAATAGCTATAAAATCAAGCGCTAATAAAACAACGCCAGCGATCAGAAAGAAATACGCTAACGCCACCTGATCGCCCCAGTATGTATACGCCTGAAGAAACGAAAGCACTGTCACAAAAAAGGCGAGATACAGTTGCGTTGCCGAAAGATTCTTCATAGACTCACCTGCCTTACGTTACCAGATTGGCCTGCTCCTCAATCACTTGAAGTCAGAGATCCTCTTGATCTCCAACTTTTTAATTATGATATCTGCTAGCAGAACTCTAACTCAGTCCTTTCGACTATTCCGGCTCCTGCCAGAACAACTCATCCAACGTCTTCCCTAAAGCCCAGCAGATCGCAAGGCACAGCTGTAGGGTCGGATTGTATTTGCCCAGTTCAATCAAACCGATTGTTTGACGAGAGACCCCCACCTTTTCTGCTAATCCTTGCTGGGATAAGTCGTACTCCACCCGAGCCATTTTTAATCGCTTATTCTTCACATTTCATCACCGTCATCCTCATCTTCTAGTTGTTTCTCGATTGTTCGATCGCTCTTTCTCTTAGCGAGCATAGGCATGCTGACGATGATAAGAAAAAGGGGCAAGTAAATGATCAGTCCTCCAAACAGGCTTAAGAAGAAAAACAGAACCCCCTCGCCTGTGCTATCCGCGTATTCGATCACACTACGAATCCCAAACAGCGAGGAAATTAGTAACCCAGACAGAATACCGCCCCACAGGTATTTCTGATCATGGCTCACTCTGCTTTTCTGATCATGCGTTTCCACTTCGTAGGAATAGATCCCAAGTTTGGATGCCCGGATCAAATAATAAGCCCCTCCGGCAATGGCAATCATCAATTCAGTCCCTATATTGGCTTCTACAACACCTTGCTGGTACACCTTTAACGCCACTGATAACCCACAAACAATCAATACGACCATGTACATTTCTTTATACACCTGGTTTTGCAAGTTTCGTACCCGCTCATCCTGCACCCTGCCCGGATTAAACAATCCCATCCAACTCCCCCTTATTTCCTTCTTCTTACATTATATAATAAATAAGTCTTTTTGCAACATATATATTGCATTTAGTCGTTTATGATGTTCTTGGTTAACAAAATAAGAGCAGGGTTAGGGAAAACTCGTAGTTGAGAAAAGGTTTTTGATGCTTAGTAAGAATGTAATATAGTGTAGGAGATCACTAAATACCAGCATCCACACCCTACCTGATTCCGCCCCGTTCGAGCAGCGGATTTACTTACCGTGAGGGAAATGGACATAATAGGGAAAAGGGCTCTTCAACCCTTTCCTGAATCAAGTACGGTGAATAAAGAGAGGAGAGTCATTATGAATAGTAGAATTAGACTTGAACAACCAGAGGATTACAGAGTCGTTGAGGAGCAGGCCCGGGAAGCTTTTTGGAACTTATACTTCCCTGGTTGCCACGAACATTACGTTATTCACAATATGAGACAACACGAGGACTTTTTGAAGGAGCTTAACAAGGGGCGAATGCTACATTAAGCAATCGCCCCATTAGTGTGAAAATAGTAATCAAAGTTTAACACTATCATTTCTTTCAATTGGCACATAGGGAATCCTCACACCTTATCTTTACAAATCTACCTCTTCCAAACTATATACATCTTCACGAAACAGAATGAAAAAGCTCTCCTTCGACCCCTCCTTAAAATAAATCTCCGTCCCCACCTGGAACAAGTTCGCTTCATTAATAACCTGTACCATCGTATCAGGAGAATGGTGTTCAATCTCCCCGTAATAATCTCCTAGCTTATCTTCAGAAAGGCTCGTCTTTTCAGCACGATACACCTCTCCCTGTTGGTTCCTACGATTCGAAATAGGACTTACATTTGGATATCTATTCAACACAAAAGGAACTTTTTATAAGCTTCTATCGTACATACTAAAAAGGC
This sequence comes from Pontibacillus sp. HN14, assembly GCF_021129245.1. NCBI lineage: Bacteria > Bacillati > Bacillota > Bacilli > Caryophanales > Bacillaceae > Pontibacillus > Pontibacillus sp. HN14. The sequence goes on from NZ_JAJOLR010000003.1 coordinate 67,301, forward strand.
TTTCCATAAGTAAATGCAGAAAGCTTTTCTTCAATCAGGAGGCGGATCGTCACCTTTCAGCTTCAGACAAACACGCATGCCCGGTCGTCTTCATTTCTTTTCATAACTGAATTTGATATAGTTGTAGAAGTATTTGAATTTGAACGGAACAGGACAAGGAGGAACAGAATCGTGCTCATCGCGATTATTATACTGATTTTCGTCTCCGCTTTCTTCTCAGGGAGCGAGACCGCTTTAACCGCTACAAACCGAATGAAATTACAAACCAAAGCCAACAACAACGACCAAAAGGCCGAGAAGTTATTGAACCTCGTTTCAAAGCCGAGTGAATTTATTACAACCATTCTGATCGGAAACAATATTGCTAATATTCTGCTGCCGACCCTCGTCACGATACTCGCTGTGGAATATGGTATTAACGTAGGGATCGCTTCTGCTGTCCTGACGGTTACGATCATTATCTTCTCAGAAGTCATCCCGAAATCCTTCGCTGCAACCTATCCTGATAAGATTGCGACAACAGTGGCGCCGATTATCCGCTTCTTCATTATCATCTTTAAGCCGGTCACGATCGTGTTAAATAAACTGACCGATTCCTTAAACAATATCTTAGCAAAAGGAAAGCAAGAAGAAGCATCGATCTCTAAAGAAGAACTTCGCACCATGATCGATATCGCGGGATCTGAGGGAACGTTTAACGAGGAAGAATCAAGCCGTATTAAAGGTGTATTTGATTTCCATAACTTAAATGTAAAAGACATCTTACAGACACCGCGCGTCGATGTCGAAGCCATACCCCATTCCGCTACGTTTGAGGAAGTAAGAGAAATCGTCATGCAGCACCCTTACACGCGCTATCCTGTGTACCGGGATGATATGGACGACATCATTGCTGTCTTCCACTCGAAGTATCTCCTAAACTGGGACGCCGACAGGGACCAATCGTTAAAATCGTTCTGTACTAACGATCCTATAGTCGTTTATGAATTTCAGCAGGTGGATTTAGTCTTACAAAAGATGAGCCTTCACAAACAGCACATGGCAATTGTGTTGGATGAATACGGTGGAACTGAAGGCATTATCACCCACGAGGACCTGATTGAGGCGATGATCGGAATCGAGATCGAGGATGAATTAGACCCAGATGATGACGCCATTGTCGAGAAAGTGTCCGACACTGAACTCATTTGTGACGGAAAAGCGACCCTTTACCGAGTCAACGCCGTCTTTGACACCGATATTCCAGAAGATGAAGACGTGCTAGCCGCTTACATTTTAAATGAACTCGATGACCACCCTCAGGAAGGATCCGTGCTAGAGCGAGAGAACCTGACCTTTAAGATCTTAGAGATGGAAGGCCGTTCTATTAAGAGAGTGCAGATTATAAAATAAGTTACAAAAGGCTTAGAGACGGCGTGGTCTCTAAGCCTTTTTTTGCTGGACTGGACTCGGACTGTGGGATGGAGGGACAGGTCCCTCGTCCCGCGGGACAAGGAACCTGTCCCTCCATCCCACCCCTCAGTTATTTCGACGTAAATGGCTTCAACAAATAGCTCAGCCCTTTTAGAACACCCATATTCGGCTGAGTAACCACCTTTCGTACCACCGAATTATGAAGAGACTTCGTCACCAAATCCAGCTGGTGATTGTCTAATTTTTCAATCGTTCGACGTAGGACCAGGGAATGATCATAATCCTTTAAGAGTGGTTTACAAAGCGTTTCATAATCCCCAAGCCCGCACATATCCTGCGCTGCATAGATTCCACTAAGAATTGAACCCGTCTGTCCAAAACCAAGAAATGGCGTAATGGCTCCAACACAATTCCCAGCAAAAAACGTATTCCCGATTCTTGGATAACGGCATTTCCCGATCATGTAATCATCAATGGTAAATGATTGAGTAATCTCGATTTCCTGTTTCAGAATGCGAGAAGCGTCCTTCACGAGCGCGTCCCAGAACTCTCCTCTTTTTTGTAACCACTCATCCTTATATTGTGGGTAGACACTGACGAGAGTGGCTTCTGTTGTGGAGTGAGGAATTAAGTAGCCCATCCCTTTTGGCGCGAGATTATTGTTGAACCAGGTATGGACTTCTGTACGAACAAAATCCCCTTTTACGATCGCACCAGCAAAAGCTGAAGGAAAGGCCACATCAAATGGCTGAATTTCCTGAGTATCCCGTGGGTCCCCAGTGGCGACAACCACATGGGGATATTCTTTCGAGATGGTTTCATAAGTCGCATGGCTGTCATAATGAATTTTGCTATGCTCCAATTGATCGGCTAATTGCTTCTCATAGGACTCTTTGTATTTACCGCGCATATTGGAAAACCCTATTTTTCCTTCTACATAGGCCGATTCGTTCTCTGAATGAACATAGATCTTCTGTACATTACTGGCCGGTTTTAAGTGAATATCATAGGTTTCTGAAAAGAATTTCACAGCGTCCTCAATAGGCGCGTGTAGAATAGGCGTCATGAGTTCCGCAATATCATAGCCTAAACCGATTTCCTTCCGTTGTTCAAAAATATCAGCCTTTTGTCCGTTCTTTTCCAGCGTCAATGCACATGAAAGGCCAGCAAGTCCCGCCCCGATAATCGCTATTTTCACAAAGTAGCCTCCCTTTTTTCCTTAGTGTTTGTAAAGAAAGCTCCATTTATTCTCCGGGACGTGGGATGAGGGGACAGGTCCCTAGTCCCGCGGGCCGAGGAACCTGTCCCCTCATCCCGCGCTCACTAAAACAAGCGAACCCATACGCGGATCCGCTTGTTAAAACTTTCTCTTCTACTTTTATCCTCTACTCAATCGTACCGACTGCTTTTAAAATCATAACCCCAGCACTAGACGAAATGACGCCTATTAGGAAAGTAAAAACCGTAAACGTCCATCCTTTTGATTCTGATTTCTTAATATATAAACTATAGATGAGGGAGAAAACAACCCCAATAATCAGTGCTCCGGATGTTGTATAAGGAAGAAATGTTTCTAAACTCATAAAGATCACCTCTCGTTTATTATACCTTTTCTATCTACTCCACAATAGACATGAAATAAACCCGGAAATCATCTTTCCAGGTTCATTCTATTTGCTATGCGATTGGTTGTTTTGCCTTCAAATCTTGAGGATCATCATCTTCTGTACTTCTTTTTTTAGTCTTCTCAATCAGAACGGTTAAGCTAATGAGCGTCACTAAAATGGTTGCTCCCATATCGGCCAGAATCGCAATCCAAAGGGTGAGCCAGCCTGGTATGGTTAAGAGGAGTGCGACTAGCTTCAAACCAAGGGCTAGGGAAAGATTGGTTTTGATGATTCGGTTCACCTGTTTTGCCGTACGGATTGAACCTGGTAGCTTACCTAAGTGGTCTTGCATTAAGACGATATCCGCCGTTTCAATGGCACTGTCAGTTCCTTTCCCCATGGCGATGCCCAAGTCTGCTGTTGCTAGGGCTGGTGCATCATTTATGCCGTCTCCGACCATGGCGACTTTCGATGATCTTGTTAACTCCTTCACCTTTTCCACTTTTTGATCAGGAAGTAAGTTGCCGAATACTTTCGTCACGCCGATCTTCGAAGCCACGGCCTCACCGGTTTTCTCGTGGTCACCTGTGAGCATAACGGTATTTTTAATGCCTGTGTCATGGAGCTCTTTCATTAATGTAGAGCTTTCCTCCCGAATCTCATCAGCAACGCCGAACATGCCTAAGATTCGTTCATCAGTTGAGACCACGACTAACGTGAACCCTTCATTTTTAAGACGTTCGATATCCGCTTGCTCTTTTTCTGTCAGCTCCAGGTCTTTCAATGTCTTCTCGTTGCCAACATAGTATGACTTCCCGTTGATCGTAGCGACCATTCCTTGACCAGGAATGGCATCGACGTTGGAAGGTTCTATGAGCGTTTCTTTTCTCTTCTCCGCTTCTGCTACGATGGATTTGGCAATCGGATGAGAGGAATTCTTCTCAACGGATCCCGCAATCTGATAGAAGGAGTCTTCATCATAGACAATCGCTTGTTGAACAGCCGGCTTGCCTTTTGTGAGCGTCCCCGTTTTATCAAAAGCAATCGTCTCAATCTTGCCAAGCTGTTCGAGAAACACGCCGCCTTTTACAAGGATTCCGTTACGCGCATTCTTCGTAATCCCCGATACGATCGCGATTGGTGAAGACAAGATCAACGCACAAGGGCACCCTACAATCAACACGGCCAACCCTTGATACAACCAAGCTCCCCAGTCTCCATCTAAAAGAAGCGGCGGGATGACCATGACGAGTGCTGCGATGATCATAATCAGCGGTGTATAATACTTCGCAAACCGGTTGATGAACAGCTCTGTTGGCGTCTTCACTTCCTGCGCCTCTTCGACGAGGTGAAGAATTTTTGCTAATGACGAATCCTCATATTCCTTTGTGATCCGTACTTTTAAGAGGCCTTCATTATTGATGCTTCCCCCGAACAACTCATCGCCTGTGGTCTTCTCAACTGGCATCGACTCCCCTGTGATGGCTGCTTCATTCAGAGAACTGTTCCCTACCACAACAACACTATCGGAAGGAACCTTTTCGCCTGCCTTCACAAGAACAAGATCGTCTTTCTTTAAAGACTCAATCGGCACGACACGCTCACTGCCATCCTGTTCAAGTAGGGTGGCATTTTTCGGCGCGACTTTCATTAACTTCTCCATTGAGTCCCGCGCTTTTTCCATTCCCATGCCTTCTAGGTATTCGTTTAAACCAAACAGAATCGCAACGATCGTAGCCTCACGCCATTCTCCTATGGAAACGGCCCCAACAAGAGCGATGGTCATCAATGTATCAATATTAAATTTCAGCTTAAAGAGGTTTTTCGCACCCTTCACAAACGTCTGGTATCCACTGATCGCCATCGCGATTACATACAACCCAATTAAGACGGCTGTCGGAACCATACTGTCTAACACAAACGTCGAAGCGAAAATCAAACCGGATGTCACAAGTAGCGTTTTCATATTGGAACCATGTGCATGATCGTGATCGTGGTCATGACCATGGTGGTCGTGGTCGTGATTTTCTTTCACGATCGCGGCCCCGTCCGACTTTAAAATTCCTTCTACTTGATCGAGGTCCACTCCCTCAGAAACAACGAGCTTACTGGAATTGAACTTAATCTGAGCGTCTTCCCCGTTCTCTAACTTCTTGATCTGCTCTTCCATATCTGCAGCGCAATTCGCACAAGACAGACCCTGCAATTTATATTCGTCCACGTTAACTCCTCCTCTAGTTCACACCCATACGTAAAAGGCGAGTTATTATCTACTCTCATTATATGCACATATATTCATATGTGCAATCCAAAATCACATTGTAAAGTAATCTATCGTATGTAAAAAAGCTCACTACGTTCCGCCATGAAGGTAGTGAGCTTTTTTCAAAATTAATGGTGCAAGGCATGGTTGATCGTCTGCTCAAGAACATTCATAACGTGCTGGTCATCATTCGAATAATACATCGTCTTCCCGTCACGGCGATATTTTACAAGGCGTAAATTTTTGAGAAAGCGTAACTGGTGGGAGACGGTGGATTGGCGAAGGTCTAAGCTCTCTGAGATCTGGTTCACCGATTGCTCTTTCTTACAAAGCAAATGAAGGATTCGGATCCTCGTAGGATCGGCTAATGCTTTAAACGTTTGCGAAACAACAAACAATGTCTCCTCATCCAGATCAGTCGATAATTCTTTTATGGATTCTTCAGGGGTTTGATTGTCATCTTTCATACTCTCTTCTCCTTTATAAGTGGAGTGGATGGATCGCTTTCTGTTTCTAATGAATAGTTGAATCATAGCAAGCGGGGGTGGGTTTGTAAAGTGATGCGGGACCGGGACTGGGGGACAGGTTCCCCGTCCCGCGGGACTAGGGACCTGTCCCCCAGTCCCAGTCCCGCGATCACATAATCAAAAGAGATAAGGGCAAGGTAAGCACAAATAGAATTCGATCGGGGTTAGAGCGAGGAGGGGCATGATGAAAAATAAGACGATTGATATCTTGTTGGTCGGGATCGTCATCGTTATTTTTGTGGGCTATTTCTGGATCAAGCAATCTGTATGGGGAGATGTTCATATGGTTGAAAATCTGAACCGAATTGAAGAATACGCACGAAATGATCAATGGGAGGAAGCAGAAAAATTAGCTAAGCACATACATAGCGAATGGGAGAAAAAGAAGTTAGTGATTCTTGTAAACTTTGGGGAAGCTGAATTTTCGCTTCTTGAAGAGTCTCTTAGTTTTGTCCTGGCTGGTACAGAAGCCAAAGACCATGTTGAGGTTTACGGAAGGGCTAAGATGGCAGAAGATATTTGGACAAATTTTAACCGGGTCGTTCCTGAACCGTAGGAGGTGATGAAATGGGCGTTGTTGCCTATGCTTTAAGATGTATCATTATGTTACTCGTTACATGGACAGCCGTCCGAATCATTGGAAAGAAGTCCATTTCAAACATGACGTCCTATGACCTCGCTGCCATTATGCTAATCACAACCGTAGCAGCAGAACCACTCGTATATAAGATTCCATCTAAAGCGACAGTAGGCGTCTTTGTCTTAATGATCGTTACTATTTTACTTGGGTATCTATCATTAAAAAAGTTCTTCTATAATATTGATTCAAAACCTCTGATTATCGTGGCAAATGGGACCATTCAGGAAAAGGAACTGCGATATGCAAAAATGAACATCCCCCTCTTATTATCAGAACTAAGACTAAAAGGATATCAAAATATCGGTGACGTCAGGTATGCCATCATTGAACCAAGTGGAAAACTATCGGTTGTTCCCACTTCTCAAGCAAGACCTTTACAACCATCAGATATGGCCATCCCACCCACTCCCGTTTCCTTAAGCTTTCCTTTAATTATCGATGGAAAAGTGAATCACGAAAACCTAACTTTCCTACAGAAGGACCTAAACTGGCTACTCACCCATCTCCGGACCCACGCCGTTCAGAACGTGGAAGAAGTGTCCTTCGCTCAAATGGATGGCAGCGGAAAAATCCAGATTATTAAGCAGCATGAGCAAGTTCAAACGCCTAATATTTATTAGGCGTTTGAGACCGGGACTGGGGGACAGGTTCCCCGTCCCGCGGGACTAGGGACCTGTCCCCTCGTCCCGGCTCTTCCCTCACAAAAAACGGACGTGAAATGGCTTTAAGCCTTCTCGCGTCCGTTTTCTTTATCCGACTTTCATCTGTTCAGCCAGGTGATGGATGCTCGCTACGAGCATGTCGAGTTTCCCTTCCATTCTGTGCAACAGGTAAAAGGTTACAAGAACCGGAAAGCCCACTTCGGGCACCCACGTCATCCACTCCTCCATTAAGACACTTCCTTTCTATACTCAAAAAGGGAGAGGCAGCCCTCTCCCTTTTTTAGATTATAGTTCGATATCGGCTACGTTTCGTTCAACGATCCTTGCTTCCTTTTTGCTCAATAGTTCGCCTCCACTTGATGTAAAACAATTCTGAGCCACAATCTCATCCATCGCCGCGTTTAGCTGAACGACGTCAACTGGCTCAACTGGGTCATCGAGACTGATCGTCACCGTACGCCCTAATTCATTTTCAAATTTCATTTCAAGCTTCTTCGCCATCTTGACCTCCCCTTTCGTTTAGAATAATTTACGCTCCAATAATTAGACTTGAGTCGTTACGTTCGATGCCAGCTAAGCTACGCTGCTGAAGTGGAACAAGCGCACTCGCTACAGCAAATAGCTGATCAGCTGTTGCATCGGTTTTCACATTGTTGAAGTTCTTGTTCTTAAACGTCATGTTGCCTTCTTCATCAAGACCATCTTCAAGTACAATCTGCAACTGAGATTTCATTTTGTTTGTGATTGCCATGTCGATCACCTCCTTTCACTTCTATAATCGCAAAGAAGTGAGTGGGAGGTGCCTGTTGGTTGGAAATTTTTTTGAGTGGGGGGTAGTGGGATGGAGGGACAGGTTCGTCGTCCCGCGGGACCGGGGGTCAGGTACCTTGTCCCGCACAAAGCTCTGATCTGTTACCTTTCAAAGGATTAAAACAAGAAAAAGGTAAGAGATACAGAGGATCTCTTACCTTTTTCTATATAGAACAAATGAAAACGTCATAGAAAAGAGCGTTCAGTTACCTTTTCGAGCAACAATACTTTCAAAAGGTCACAGAGTCTCTAATGCTCTTTAATTAGAAGCTCCGCCCTTCCATACTAATCCAAACCTCTCCCCAGCAAGACGAACAAACTCACCCTCCTGTATCGTATCCTTTGTCTTCTCCCCGTTTTGCCATTTCGTATAAGAAGAGGCGGTCAGGGTGTGACTTCCTTCTAGAAGAAGCTGAACGGCTAGTGGGTCTTTATTGAATTTGGATTTCTCGTGCGTTTCTATGAGGTGCTGAATGTCGTTCATTTCCTCATCGATTTCCACGAGGGGCTTGGCGCTGAAGGCATAGCCAATCTTTCTCTCGGCATCTTTATCCCGCACCTTCACTTCGAGGACGTGGTCTCCGTAGTCAGTATCAAGCGGACTCACTTTGTACTCCCCGTTACATGAGGTGACAGGTTCTCCTGACATCGGGACGAGCGTCAGCGGAAGGTTGCCACCAAAGCCTACATCCATCAGGTAATCCTGTGATTGATCATGCAGCAAAACCGCAGCATGGGTTCTTCCGGTATCAGACCACTCTTCCTTCTCCGCGTTATATACTTCCCCTCGCACAAGTGAAACATTAAATCCATTGTCGAGAAGGAAATAGTAAAGAAGAGGATTGAGTTCATAGCACAGCCCGCCCTCTCCTTGCTCGAGAATCTTGAATTGCAGGTTCTCTTTTGAAACAGGCAGACTCGTTTTATTTATAATTCTGAAATTCTCAAACGGAAGGGCCCGGGCTGTTTTTTCAAGCACTTCGTTAAGATGATTCACGGTCAGTTCCTCGTTAAGCGGCAATCCGATTCGTTCTCGGTAAGCTTCATTCAATGATTTCATGTGGGCTCACTTCCTTTCCGGCGGGACCTGACCCCAGGTCCCCGCTCTCATTCATTATAAATCATTTCAAAAGGATTCTCCCCATTCGTAATTTTTGCCACAAACACGCGGCTCCCTTTACCAATCTCAACTCGGTCTTCCCCTATATACCTAAATTGAAATGGCCCCTCTAAACCAATCCAATACAATTTCTTTTCGTAATCTCCAGGAAACCAGACCCGCTCCAAATCCATCTCCTTGAACGTCTCAAGAAACGCTTCAACTTTTCCCGGGTCCTCTATGTACTCTGAACGCCCGCTGTCGTAATGCTTAATCGTAATCGAATCAGAAGTCATATAATATTCAGGCGAACTGGTGACCGTTTCGTTCATCTCTTCCTTAAACGATTGAAACATGTACATTTGCCAGGCTTGATTCCCGACAAAAAACGCTACAACAATCAAGATCAGACCTATCATAATTTTTTTAACCATCCCGCTCCCCCTCTTCTTTGTTGCAGCCTAACCAATCTTCATAGCAGGCTCCCTTACCATTATCTTACAATATCCGATATAAAAAAAGACCCCCTCAACAAGAATTGTGGGGGATGTGGGACCGGGGGACAGGTTCATTGTCCCGCGGGACGAGGGGTCAGGTCCCCCGGCCCAGCAACGCTAGATGCTCTGTGCCCTTTTGCAACCTAAAAAGCGGCAAAAAGTAAGAGAGAACTATCATCTGTTACCTTTTCACACTATTTGGCAAGGAAAAGGTCATAGAAAGAACCTATCTCTTCCCTTTTCAAAGGTTAATAGCTCCAAAAAGTCACAGAGAAGCTCGATCTGTGACCTTTTCACTTCATTTGCAGCCTAAAAGGGCACAGATCTCCTCCCCCAGCCGGGACAGGGTGTCAGGTCCCCGGTCCCGCGGGACGAGGAACCTGTCCCCCCATCCCATCCCACTCCAAACAAAAACAAAAAAAGAGCAGAGATTCAGCATATCTCTGCCCTTCTTTAACGAGATCGAGGAAACCGTCTCCTCGTCCCTTACTCCTCTCGGTTCGGAGCTTTATTTTGCAAGAATAGAGAAAGAATGATCCCTACAAACGCAATCCCTGTCGCTACCCAAAAGGCTACGTTCATGCCGTGAATGGCGGCATCTCGTGCGATTAAGCCTTTGGCCTGTTCAGCTGAGGCATTTGCGTATTCTTGCATGTTCGGTTCATACGCTTTTGACGCATTCGTCATTACAGTAACAAGAAGTGCCGTACCGATTGATCCGGCTACGGTTCTCATCGTGTTGTTCATCGCGGTACCGTGAGCGATAATGCGTTTTGGCAGCTGGTTTAAACCGGCTGTTGAAACAGGCATCATCACAAGGGAAATCCCCATCATGCGGATCGCATAGATCACGAGGATGAACGTGTAAGACGTCGTTGCTGTCAGATTGGTAAACTGATAGGTTGTCACCGTTACGATCGTGAGTCCGATCACGCCCAGCCAGCGCGCACCGAATTTATCAAATAAACGACCGGCAATCGGCGACATAATCCCCATTACAATCGCACCTGGTAAGAGCAAGAGCCCTGACTCAAGCGCTGTGAATCCGCGCATATCTTGAATATAGATCGGCAACAATAGCTCCGCACCGATCATCGCCATCATCACAATCATCGTCGTACTCGCTGCAATGGCGAAGATCTTATGCTTGAAGACGCGGAATTCTAAGATTGGTTTTTCAAGTCTGAACTGTCTCGTAATAAATGCCGTTAACGAAAGGGCACCTACAATAAGACTGATATACACAATCGGGCTATCCCACCCTTTGTTTCCGGCGCTGCTCAGCCCATAGAGCAGCCCACCGAAACCAAACGTGGACAGAATAACAGAAAGGATATCAATGCGTGGATTGGATTGTTTCGTAACGTTCTTCAGGGCGAACATCCCGAAGATAATCGACGCTGCTGCGATTGGTAAGATCACGATAAACGGCAAGCGCCATGAATAGTTCTCGACAAGATAACCGGATAATGTTGGCCCAATCGCTGGACCAAACGCAATAACAAGTCCGGCCATTCCCATCGCAGCTCCGCGCTTTTCGATCGGGAAGACCATTAATAACACGGTCTGCATAAGAGGCATCATAATACCAGCCCCGCCGGCTTGCACTAAGCGTCCCATCAATAGGACCGGAAAGCTTGGTGCAAGCGCAGCAATGAGCGTACCAAGTGTGAATAACCCCATCGCCGTGAAGAATAATTTCCGTGTTGTAAATTTCTCAATTAAAAACGCTGTAACTGGGATCATTACCCCGTTAACGAGCATAAACCCAGTCATCAGCCACTGGGCGGTGCTGTACGTAACGTCTAAGCTGTTCATAATACTCGGCAATGCGGTATTAAGCAGTGTCTGGTTTAATACAGCCACGAACGCACTGACTAACAGCACAGCCACAAGGGCGGTTCGGTTGTAGCTTGGTTGTTGTTCTTCCTCTTGTGTAACCTTTTCCTGAGTCGCCTCTGCCATGGTGTCATCTCCTTTTTCTCTCTATTATTTGCTAAATCCCCGCTTCAACAATTCGATATCAAAACGGTAGTCCTCAATAGCCTCTTCCTTCGAACTTTCTTGGTTAGCAAAATGCTTCATCATGTGTCTGAAAGTAATCGCCCTCGTCATGTTGACCATATGGATAAACTCTTTATCTGATGAGAAATTGATTTTTTCCCGGTCGACCTGCTCACTGATCTCAACAAGCTCAGCATGGTACTTCCCTTCATCGAAGGACCGAGTAAACGTATTCTCGATTCGGTGATTCATGTTCAAGAACGTGTTCTGGAAAAATCCGCGGTATTCCGCATTATCGAACTTCTCAAGCATTTGCTGGAACATATCCACAAACGCCTCCATCAGATCACCATCACGTTCCTTTAAGCTTTTATAAAAGCGCTCCTTGCTCTTCTCAGCATGCTTATTGAGAAGATAGAAGTAAAGATCTTCTTTATCTTCGAAATATTGATAAAAGCTCCCCCTCGAGATCCCCGCACTCTTTACGATATTGGCGATTAACGCCTCAGCAAAAGGTGCTCGCGAGAACTCCTGGTAAGCAGCTCGAATTAATTCACGACGCTTCTCTTCAGCAAGATTAAAAAAAGTAGGATTAGGCATAGTTTCGCATCTCTCCGTTTCTTATGACACGGTGTCATATGTGCACAGATTGTATTGTATGTGACACAGTGTCATATGTCAACAAAAAAGTTGGGATTTGGGGACAGGTTCCTGGTGGGATGGGGGGGACAGGTTCCTTGTCCCGCGGGACGAGGGGTCAGGTCCCTGGTCCCGCGGGACGACGAACCTGTCCCCATCCCTCGCGCCTCTACACTCAACACTGCAGCCCTCTGTGACCTTTTTAGATCCAAAAGGGGAAAAAGGGCACAGAAACAGCTTATCTGTGACTTTTCTCCCTTAGAAAACAAGCAAAAGGGCAGAGATCAACCGAATCTCTGCCCTTTTGCTTTGTTATTTGGTTTGAAATGTAAGAGAAAGGATCTATCTGTGCCCTTTTTACGTGCTTGACCTCTCCAAACGTCACAGAGCTCGAGACTGAGAGAATCACCTGAGTCAGAAACCCCAATCCCCTTTCTCCCATTTAAAGATCAACTCTCCATTCGGGTCTTTTTCATGTATGTATTCGAAACCAAGACTCTCATACAACCGCCGGGCCACCTTATTCTCTTCAATAATGCTTAAGTAGAGCACACTCACCCCGTACTCATTCGGAACAATATCCATCAGTTCCCTCATCGCTTTTTTCCCTAGCCCTTTTCCTTGCTCTTGTTCGTCTATAATGATGCGGTCGATCCACGTATCTTTGTTCGCCCCAAAAGATCCATACATCGCAAACCCAACCACACGACCATCGGCATAAATCGCGACCGGATGCCACTGGTGATAGGTGGCTGCTTCTTGTAAACATTCATCCACCGTTTCAATGAATTGCTCTTGCCCGGGCTTCACCTTTACTTTTCTTACGATCTCCTTATTCGTATAATCTAGATCACGAACATGCACATGCACTTTCCTCATCCCCTTTTCCTACTCCAACAAGAGTTCTCTCAACACTTCCGCTTGTTCCTGGTCCGCCTTGCCATATCCCTGATTTTCTTTGTCACTGACAATCGTAGCTGTCCCTGCTTCTTCATTGAACCAAACGTCAAACCGAACCAAGCGCTCAGGCATTTCTTTTTCCTCTTGGTAGAAAAGCACTGCTTTGACATCTGGTTGCCTCGCCATATCCACAGTAATGGTGTTATCCCACTCCACCTCTTGTATAACCTTTTCCAAGGATTCAAGGACTTCTGGGTCCATTATCTTCTTCACATCTTCATATGTATCATCCTGGCTTGCTTGTTGAACATCTACCCGCGTCAGGGTTGCTTCATTGGAACAAGCTGCTAGTAGCAGAGCACCAGCAAGAAAGATCATCCTCATCATTTTTACCACCTCCATCGTTATAGACGATAGCTAGCAAAAAAGGTTTCACCCCGATGGGACCGGGACAGGGGTTCAGGTCCCTGGTCCCGCGGGACAATGAACCTGTCCCCCCATCCCAGTCGCCCCTCAACCCCATCCCCACGAATAATCCCCACCAGATTAACAAAACCTAACCAAAGCATACCAACTCCAACTAGAAACGGGTGTTTCCATTGTCATTCAGCGAACTGACCTTAAGGCTTCTGATCGCTTTCTTTGTGCTGATTCTCCTAACGAGAATCATGGGGCGCAAGGAAATCGGGCAGATGACCTTCTTTAATTTTGTATCTGCGATTTCATTAGGAACCATTGGCGCGAGCCTTGCGATCGACAAGACGTTTAGCATCGCCTACGGACTCTATGCTTTGGTCGTTTGGGCTATTTTAACGATTGTAATGGGATATCTCGACATCAAATCGAAGAAACTGCGCCTCGTATTGGACGGGGATCCGATCATTTTGATTAAAGACGGTAAAGTTATGGACGAAGAGATGAGGAAAGCACGGATTGACCTTGATGTTTTAAAAGCGATGCTTCGGAAGAAAAATGCCTTTTCTATCTCAGAAGTGGATTATGCTATTTTGGAGACAGATGGCAAGATTTCTGTATCAAAGAAAGAAGCGAACCAGCCCTTAACGAAAAAGGGACTAGCCTCTGGAGCGATTACATCGCCGGTCTTTCCAACGACGACAGAAATTATATCTGACGGCAAAGTGCTTCATAAGAACCTCGATAAATTACACGTTACCGACAGCTGGCTTGAGCAGCAGCTTCAGCAAGCAGGAGTGAATAAACTATCTGACGTCTTCTATGCAGAAGTTCAAAAGGACGGAACGCTCTACATCGATCAGGTAAAAGACTCATAAAAACGCACCGCCCCCTCCAGGGGGACTCATTTTTAAAAAAGTCAGGTGAAACGTTACATGGAACCCTTCCCGATTATCCATACAAACTTTTGGGATGCCGTCATAGCTGTCCCGATCGTCATTATCCTTACACAAGTATTGAAAATAACTCTTCCCATCCCTAAACCAGCGGTCCCAACCGTAGCGAATGCAGTGGGGCTCATCCTCTCCATTTTCTTCGCGCATCCTCATAACCTGGTAGCCGGAATCTTTATGGGCTTCTTCTACGGCAATGCAGCTGTTGGAGGATACGCATCATTGAAAACATCTCTAATCGCTTTTCGAAAAAAACGTCAGGCTAATAGATAATTCACTCAACCTTTACCAATTCGATCTTTTTAGTCGACACCGCTTCAACAAAAGATTCATTGTGATCAACGGCAATCATGGTCGGGCCATAGTGCAAAATCGACTCCACCAGCTGTTGAATCACATGGAGATCGAGGCTGTTTGTCACCTCATCCCATACAAACAGCGCATTTTCCCCTAACAAAGCCTGGGACAGAAAGATTTTCTTCATCTCTCCCGCACTCCACTGATGATTGGTGGGCAGATTAGAGAAACGGGCTCGCTTCATGCCTAATTGATGCAAAAGATGCCAGAAGTCTTCTTTCTCTTCAGCTGTTAACGATTGGACGTAGGAAACGTAATCAAAGGCTCCTTGGTTCTTCTGATCGAGGATGGAGAGATTCTCCGGAAGATTGACCTCCCACTCCCCTGTTGTTTCGAACCCTTCCTGTGCGGTCAGAAAATGCAAGAGCGTCGATTTCCCCACTCCGTTCTTCCCTTCTATAAAGAGACGTTCATTTGGAAACACTTCGACATTGAGGTCTTCAAATAATGGAAAACCGTCCTGCAAAATAGAGAAATGACGAAGATATAAGAGGCGCTTTCGAGGCTCTTTCACTTTCATCTTCAGCCCCTCCACTTCTTCTGTGTTCCGAATCAGACGCTTTTTCTCTTCCACCTTTTCATCGGTCCTCTTCTTAATGGCCTTCGCCCGCTTCATCTGCTTCGCCGCGAGCCGCCTCTCTGTGGAATCATGGGTGCTGCTCTCTCGTTTGTTACCCCACGTATTCACCCGGTTCGACACGGTGTTTAAGCGTTTAATCTCATTTTTCAACTGAGCATTCTGTTCCTCCGAACGCTCGTCAGCCAGCTCTTTCTCCGCCTTCCATGTCTCTACATCCCCCTTGATCAGATCGATTGACTCCTTGTTGATCGCAAGAATGTGATCCACGAAATGATTTAAGAACGCTTCATCGTGACTGACCACAATGTACCCCTTCTTATTCTTTAAATACTGGCCCACGACGCGCCTGCCGTTTAGGTCTAGATTGTTGGTCGGCTCATCAATTAACGGGAACGCATTCTCGTTTAAGAAAAGCTCGATCAAAAGAAGCTTCGTTTGCTCGCCTCCGCTTAGCACTCGAAACGGCTTATACAGAATCTCAGCCGGCAAGTTCATATAGGATAACTCCCGTTCAATCTCCCAGAGTTCTCTGTGTGGATTCTGTTTCTGCAAGACCTCAAGCGCCATTTCCTCAGAAGAAGCATCAGGGTAAACAGGGAAATAGGTAAATTCAAGCGTCGTCTCTACCTCCCCCTCATAGTCGACCAGACCTCGGAGGATTTTAAAGAACGTCGTCTTCCCCCTCCCATTCCGGCCTACAAGCCCTAGTCTCCAGTTCTCATGGATATTCACATTCACATCTTTAAAGATTGGTTCGAGCATGGACTCGTACTGAAACGTCATATTTCGTATAAGAATATTTCCGGTCATCGTATCCTCTCCTCACAAAAAAAAGTCTCCTATCTCATGTTGCTGAGATAGGAGACATGCAGAAAAAGAGACGCCAAACAGACTATTCTAAGAGTCCATTCGTGTTCTTTTAAAAAAAGGGTGCATGATTCAATCCTATCTCAGAACCATCCACAAACAGACACGCCAAATAAGCCTCAAGAGAGCACAAAAATCTCCCAGAACCCAAGTGGTACACATCTATTCATGAACGTCTTCTAAACATAGGATTATTGAATCATTCTAGCGATTCCACCCTTCTTTTTTCCGTTTTGATTAGACTTATCGTAATCGATGTTGGCAATAGTTGTCAAACGAAAGCAGAGGAAGTGAAAGAAGGTTTGTGTGGATGAGAGCTCTTTCATTTTCAGTAAACTTATCGTAGAATAAACTAAAAAAGGAGAATTTAACCAATTTTACAACCTTTAGCCAACCTTATTTTCATGATTTATTTAATCTTGAGGGTATACACAAACCGTCTGAACTTTATCCCGAAAACCATTGAGATCCCGACGCTTATAATAATAATGCTGTACAACATTTATGCCTTGCTCAGTTAAATAGCTCTTAATCCAGTAGTCTAATCACATCCAATGCTCTTAAGCTTTTAGCATTGGGTGTGATTGTCATTCTCTATAGAATTTTCGCCATATAGTATTCATCAACGTATTCCCCGTCAATCCTTAACGAATCCTTTTTAACCCCTTCTATTTCAAACCCCATCTTTTTATACAGGGACAAACCCGCTTCGTTGCGCGTGATGACCGTTAACTCTAATCGACGCAGACGATGCTTTGATGCCCATTGTTCTAGTTCTTTGAATAACTGAGTCCCAATGCCTTTGCCTCTATACCCTTCAAGGATTCCAACCACAATAGCAGCAGCGTGCTTATTTCGCTTGGCATTCCCGCCCATCACGAGCAAATACCCAACTAATCTAGTCTCATCTTCAGCCACCAAGATCGTAGAGTTTTCATTGTTCTTCATACGCTCAATCATCTTTAGCTGACTGTCTGTACCAATCATTCTTTCGCCTTTTTCCCAAAGCATGAATTGAGAGCTTCCTTCCACCTGTTGTGTGAGTGTGGCTAAACCTTCTGCATCAGACGTTTCGATTTCTCTTATCCTCATGATTTTGATCTCCTTTTTTTAGCAATGGATTGCGACTGCATCATTTTTACAGTGATTTGATTCGTACATTTTAACATAATAAACCAGTACACCTTCCTTTTTCTATGTACAAAAGAAGCTTCTTCCGGGAGGTTCTAGTGACAATCCTTAATAAAATATACTGGAAATAAAGAGATATCAATGGGCGGGTGATGGAATTTTATGCTAAAGTGTACACACAAGAGAGCATCCGGTTATATCATCGTAGTGACCAGCATCCTCGGCTGAGCCTTGGTCTAAATGTAAAGGAGTGACCTTATTGAACAAATCTATATTGTACACCCTCGGTATCATTCTTTTTGCAATGGGAGCAACAGAGGTATTCGGCTTAGTGGATTATCCTGATGCGTATCGGCCTATTGGGATCGCTCTTTTCGTGATTGGTTTACTCGTGATCATTGGGAGTAATTTTGTACCAAAGAAAGAACAAAAATAACGATATATTTTTAAAGGCACACATCCTTCCTGGTACAATAATCTCACTTATAAGGAGCTGTGAAGCATGGACAACGCTACCTTTGTTGCGATGGTCGTCCCCTTCTTGGGAGCGGTTACCGTATTCATTGTTGTATTTTCCAGAAAAAAGCGACAAAACAAATGATGGTCCCCGTGTTTTCAAAGAGAGTTTACCTATAAATTGAATTACTGTATAGTAGTTAAAGGAACTGCTGAATAGGCAGATGAGTTAGCAATGAATGAAATGAAAAGCAAAAATTAGAGGTGGTTACATGAATTTCAACAATATAAAGAGCAAGCTAGACAATTTGGGCGCGATCCAGTCGATCACGATTTCTTATCTAGAAACAACAGAAGACGACGATTCCGTATTTGATGTATACGTAAACATCAAACACAACACGAACGCGAAACAAGAATTTGAATCGCTTATCGTTAAAGAAGAAATCCCATTAGAAGAAGCTGAAAGCATCGCCCAGCGCCTAACGAACTCCCTAGGTCGTTACTACAAGAACGTTCAATATCAAGGACACGAACTGCAGTAGAACCACGATCATCAAACGCTCCTCTCTGACTTTTTACCATTTCGAAATGCTAAAAAGGGAACAGAAGCGCTTGATGAGTGACGTTTCACCATCATTAAACGATAAAAAGGGCAGAGATCAGACCGATCTCTGCCCTTTTTCTTATGGTTACGGAGCAAGATGTCAAAGAGACCCTCGATCTGTGACCTTTTAAAGTACGATTCGGTCAAAAAAGTCACAGAAGCCTTCCTTTCTTTTTCATCGATCTTTAAAAAATGTAAAAAGTTTTTGACATCCCATAAACTAATGCTACAATAAAAAGTGTCAAATACTTTTTACATTTTCTGAATGAGGAGTGGAAAAATGGATGCGGTTAAAGTTGTTTATGCGATCTTGTTGTTAGTTGGCGGAGCTTGGATTTTTGTTGCACCATTTCTGCAAAAGGGTGATGAGAGAAGGAAGTTTATCAACACGAAAGCTCAATCATATGCCTTTATCGTCGTCATCGGGATCCTTATACTAGAAGTGGCAGAATCCATCTATCGAACCGCCCAGGGGGAATCTTCTTATACGGGTATTGGGATTTCGCCGATCATGTTCCTGACGGTCGTGGCGGTTATTTACCTCGGGACATTACTCGTTTACAGAAAAAAATATGGTGATTAAATGGAAAATCAAATTAAGAAATTCAGAAGTTCAGCTAAGCTATCTCAGGCAGAATTGGCTAAACGCTGCAAGGTATCGAGGCAAACGATCAACGCGATCGAAAACGATAAGTACGACCCAACCTTACAATTAGCGTTCGATATCGCCGCCGTGCTAAATACGACAGTAGATGAGCTTTTCACGAGCGGGACACAAGGGTGAGCTCTACAGCGCCCTTCTCTTTCCTTTTACCATCTTGAGTAATCCAAAAGGGAAGAGAATCGCTTTATCTGTGACATTTCTCTATATTTAAACAAGTAAAAGGGCAGAGATGAGCCGCATCTTTGCCCTTTTACTTGTTTATTCGATCCAAAAAGTCAGATAGACGCTTGCTCTGTGCCCTTTTTAAACCCAGCAGATCCCAAAAGGTCACAGAGCTCCTTTTCTAAACTCTAATACTCCTTCGCAATACCTCATTCTGGCTTTCACTTACTCATAAAGATCCGTGACAGTCCCTTGATGAAACGTCATTTGCCACTGTCCATTGTTAAGTGTCCAGACTGAGCTCCGCAGGGAATGCTTCTGCGTGCTTTCGATAAACACCTTAAACGTTGCAAGGGCTGATGTTGAGGATAGGGACTTCACCTTAAAGTCACGCATGACAATGCCTGGATCATCTTCTCCCGGTAAGCGTGTTAAGATATTTTCTTTATCGTAGATCTTCCCCGTGCTGGAATATTCGATAAAGTCGTCAGCGAGTAACGCACTTAATTGCTCAGAAGACTTACGAACATCTGCCTGAAGGAGTGCGTTTTCTAATGAATGCAAATGGTCTTGTAAGGATTTTTGATTGTTCAATTAAATTCTCCTTTTTGATAAGTGTACCATTTCTAGAACGGAGATCCCTTCATCTATGACATTTCCTTCCCTTAAAACTAGTAAAAGGGCAGAGATAAGCCTCATCTCTGCCCTTTTACTTGCTTATTCAATTCAAGATGTCAGATAAAGGCTCGTTCTATACCTTTTTTAATACTTTCTTCTCTTAAAAAGTCACAGACTTCCCTTGCAAGGCTCAAACTATTTGGAATAGAACAATACGGCCTTAATGAATGGAACCAATCGCTTTATGAAGACTGCTGAACGTATCAACCGTCTTCATATTTATCCCCAAATTCACCATCGTTTGAGCGATATCTGGACGGATTCCACTTAGCACACCACGAACTCCGATTAATTCTAAGGAATGAATCACTTTAAACAATTGGTGAGCAACCATCGTATCGATTATACTGACTCCAGATAAATCGATAATGACTGTTGTTAACCTAAATTCCTCACCTTGTTTAAGGGCATTATCCATCAGAAGCTGGGCTCGATAGGTGTCGATCTCACCGACTATAGGGATCACACCCACCTCTTCAGTAATGCGTACCATCGGAATGGAAAGTTCATTTATCGCATAGTGCGCTTTTTGAATCGTATCTTTATAATCTTCCATATAAGAACGGCTCACCAATTGCACGGCTTGATCCACTGCGTTGTTAAAATTTGTAACCAATTGATAAAAATCAGCTATAGAAAACTGTTGTAATTCAGCTTCCTCTTTAATAAGGGTACCTATAACTTCTCGATATTTACTAATTTCATCCAAAGCTATGTCTAGTGGCAGCATTAACTCTACAAGTCTCTCAGAGACATGTTTGCTCCATTCTTCGAGTTCATCGATGACACCATCTGCACCTTGTGTGACCGACTCTGCATAGGCATTTATTAACTGGCGTCTCCAATCCATTAACTGATCAGCAATATCTCCGCCTATGTCGTTTGGTAAAGCAGCCTCTTGAACCAGCCTTTCTTTCTGCTCTAAGATCGTAGAAGATATTGCCCTCTCTACCTTTTTATCGTTCATCTATTTTACACTCCTATAAACATTCGATAATTTCTCTTCCATACATATAATATATGATTATTTGCTTTATTTCGAGGTTGAATATTAACACTGACCTTCTTATTGTTGTACATAATAAAAAGCCAGCACCTTATGCTGACTTCTCGTTATGTAATCTTCACACCATGAAAATCACTATACATTATTTTAATTCGAAGCTCTTAATGAATCGAATCCCCCAGTATAAAACAATCCACGGGAGAATAAACTTTGTTACCCACTCAACCACACCTAAAACAAAAAAGAACACGGAAAGAAGACCAAAGCCGAAATAAGGCATTGTAAAAGAAAGGACCACTAAGAAAACCACAACCAACAAAATATTTTTCCAAGAAATATTACTCAGACTCATTTTAATGTTTCCCACTCCTTTCAAAAAATAGTATATTACAAGGAAACGCAGGTTAAAAAGTCCACGTCCCATCTTACAATTCCTTACGTAAAACTTCAGCAGGTAAACCATCCATTTCACAAAGTTTCTCAGAAACAAACTTGTGATGGAGTAAGATCTTTCTTGAAGCCAGGTTCTCTGGATCAATGGTTGCGATAAGCCTTCTGAGATTGGCTTGTTTTGATAAATCGATTAACCTTTCAGCGATTGCTGTGCCATATCCTTTTCCCCACTGCGCAGGCAATAGCATGTATCCAATTTCACCTTCATGAGCTACCTCTTCACTTAAGGTCAAGTATCCAAGACCAATGAATTCGCTTGTAAGTGCATCAACAACTTTGTAAGACCCTATAATAACATGCTTCTTATTACGATCCATTAACTTCTTAAAGTTCTCCTTGGCTTCTTCAAGAGGCGTCGCTCTCTCCGTAATTTGGGCCATTACCTTCTCATCTGAAACCAAACGATAATACTTGTCAAAATCGTTTTCCTGCAGCTTTTCTAAATGTAATTTCACTATTCTTCTCCCCCTTTCATACAACAAATTCTACCAACCTAACCCTAACATAATTTTGCATATGAATAGGGACTCTTTCTAACAAGAAAGTAACAGACTAAAGAAAAACAAAATGAAAATATTACCTCATTTTTCCTTAACTGCTATTTATCTTGAAACGTTCCCCCGTCACAATCGTATGTAAAATAGAAAGGAGATGAGTCAATTGGGAACAGGAATCAACCAAGGGCCATCAGATCTTATATTTTCAATCGGGCCTTATTTTATCGCGATTGTATTTATTATTGTAATCGGCGGCATCCTCTTTGCCATTTTCTCTTCTGTGAAACAGTGGAGTTACAACAACAAACAACCGGTCTTGGCCGTGAATGCGAAAGTGATTGGAAAGAGAACGGAAGTAAAAAGACGAGGCAGCGCTGGGGATGACCACGGTTCTAGGACGCGTACATACTATTACACCACGTTTGAAGTCGAGAGCGGGGACCGCATGGAGCTCCCAATGGATGGGCGCGAGCAGGGCCTATTAGCAGAAGGAGATATCGGAACCCTCACTTTTCAGGGGACCCGGTTTAAAGGATTTGACCGCATGGCGGGCTGATCAGAAGCAGAAGAATGAAGCGCTTCTGCCAATCAAAAAATGAAAGAAGGAAACTTATATGGAGCAAACCTCTCAAGCAATTGCAGAACGAGTCAAAAAGAAATTCGGACTTGATGGGTACACCCTAGAACGAACGCACCTTCACCGGGAGGCCGGTTCATTCGACCAAACGCACTACGTGTTTAATATGGAGTGGTTTCCAAAAGGAACAGCACCCACAGAAGACGAATTGAACCCAGAAGGTACCGCCTCCATTGATGTTGATTTACATACAGAAAGAGTAAAAAGCCTGGTTTTCGTGGGTGGTCGGAGTGAAGCGCATACCGCTACATTACAGACTGAACAAGAAGTCATCCGCTGGGTGGAGACTGAGACAGGACTGACATTCGGTGAACACTTCGAGTTTAAAAGTAAACAGGACCGGAAGTACATGTTCTCATCCGTAGTTAACGGGATCTCCACCAGTCCATCTGGCATGATTTCAGTTGAGCTAAATGAAGACAATCTGCTCATCTTTTTCACCATTCATGGCCATTTCCCAGTGATCCATGAGGTGATCCCTGAGTCTTTTTCTTTAACTCTAGAAGACATTCCGGACCTTATTATGGAACAATTCATGCTTGTGAATTTCCCATTGATGAGTAGCAGCCGTTTTGAGCCGGCCTTTAGTTTAGAAGAAATTTATGTCACAAACGATGGCACAAGCACCCGCCCTTTTCGGCTGACAGATGCCGTTCATCTCATTTCTATTGGGGAAGTGATGACCTATGAGCCCAGCTTAGATGAAGAATTCCATGAAGAAAAGATTAACCTATCCGATGAGGTCACATGGGAACAGGCCAAACAACGTGAACCCCATCCCGATCTTTTGCCTATTAAAGATGAAATGGTTGAAGATACGCAAAAAGCGCTCACTGAATTTCTCCAAGTGGTATATCCAAAGGATTCCGGAGAGTGGATCTGGCAATCGGTAGAGCGAGAGAGTGGATATCTAGTAGCGCGCCTTGAGATCGCTCAGACCACGAATGATTTCTATAAGAGAAAAATCAATGTGTTTCTTAACGAGAACGGCACAAAAGTCCTTACTTATATGGAGAATGATTTGTTCCGTGAAATGACGTCTCATTTCGAAGAAGCGAAGCCTGCGGTTCTATCAAAGCAAGAAGCCTACCACCTAATAAAGGATAAAATCACCCTGACGCCTGTTTATGTGTTGGATCACGGAGAAGCACGTTACAGGTTATATGGGAAGCTTGACTGTGAGTATGCGGTGGATGCACGAAGTGGAGAGGTTAAGTTGTTATCCGAGATGGAGTAAAAGAGAATGCCGCTTCTGTTACCTTTTACAATCTTTCGGAACGAAAAAGGTCACAGAGACACTTGCTCTGTGACCTTTTCATACGATAAACCTAGCAAACGGGCAGAGAAGATGCGAATCTCTGCCCTTTTGCTATCGTATTTGGTTCAAAATGTAATAGAGAAGCTCAGTCTGTTACCTTTTGAAGCCTTGGAACTCTAAAAAGTCACAGACTGAGAGTTGAAGATAGGTCACTTACTTTTTACGATCAGACCCTTAATTTCTTTTCAATACAACTAAGGCCCCCATAACAATAGAAGAGATAACCGAGGCAATCAAAATTGAAAGACTTATAGCTCCAATCCCTAATCCTTCCCACCCTCCTACAAGGAAACTGATCAGTAATAATACAACACTTACCATTATGAATAGTGGTGAGATGATATAGTGGAGTTTGGAGTTATTCTTTCTAAATATCAAAGAAATGCCTAGTAAACTAGCGGTAATAATCCCTGTCATGAATAAGTAGGACATTTGATTTCCTCCTTTGGAAAAGGTTCAGCAACCGAACCCGCTAGCTTAATAAGAAAGATAAAACATCAGCTGCTAGCTCTTGCTGAAAGAGCTCTCTATTAAAGCCTTCAGGGTCTTGGGAAGGTGGGAATGAGGTGACTTTCATCTCTGGTGGAAAAGGACTCAAGAAGGAAAAGTGACCAGCGTTTTCGAACACCTTGTGCACAATTTTTTCACGATTTATTACCCCATTTAATAAAATTTCAGCATGAAAAGAAGGAGTGATCTCATCTCTTTCCCCTGTCATGATGAAAATGGGTACATTAACTTTTTCAAGGGCCCCTTCGTTTCTGAACCACCCTAGAGCAGGTGCAAATAAAATTACTTTCTTAATTCGTTCGTCAACGTCTACATCAATTCTTTCAGGTGTTTCATTCCCCGTTTCCCATGGAAGCGTTGTTGGCGTTCCCCCGGTCACCGCTATTGCGGTATAACCACCCATTGAGTGTCCAATTATCGAAATGTCTTCAAAGTTAATATGATCTTTAAATGAATCGCTATGATCAAACCAGTCAATGACTTGTGTGATATTTTTAGGTCTGCTTCTTAATAATTTTGTCGTACGCTCTAACTGGTTGTCTTTTACATTGTTAAATGGATGCTCCGGCATGGCTACTATAAATCCCCTTTTAGCTAAATCCCTAGCTAAATGTCTATAAACAAGCGGAGTCCCCCCTGTACCATGAGAGATAACAACTAGCGGATACCTTTCATCTTCTAGTTTTGCATCAAGTGAAACGTCTACTAGATAGGGGCCTATCTTTTCTTCTTTTTCAGGCGTTTCCGTTGGGTACAAAACTAACATCGGGAAGGTTACATCTAAATAATCATCTACAACCTCTACCTTCTTCAAACCTGAATACTTATCGTTTTCCATAACGTGTTTCACTAAAAAACCACCTTAAATGTTTTCATTTAAATTAAGTACAATCCTTCATACATTCACTTTAACATAAAATCCCAAAACCCTCTGTTATATTCTCAACAAAGGACTCCTATAAATTAAAAACGCACAGATAACTAATGTGTGCGTTTCCAACGTTAAGATATATTAATCCGAGCGATTGCTTAGCACAAATTTAATTCCAAAGAAAAAGATTATAAAGGCTACAAAGTAATTGAACGGATTCTTGAAGATCGTCATATCTAGAAAGAGTTGCAACGACACCCACAAGACAAAAATGACAATCATAGTAAATAGTATCCCTTTATTATTGAAAGTAGATATGTTTATCCTCCTCATTTATCGGTGTTGTAAAGTATATAAATCCCGTCAATTCTTTCATTTATATCCTTGTTCCCCTACTGAATCTAGTAAGTAAAACACTAAAACGTTGTCGTCTTCTAGCTTTACTTTCTTTATCGTCTTTTGAACTTCAACTTCCATCGCCTCCTCAATGGACTTTGACTTACATCCTGAAATTAGAAGGAAAAGGAATATGGTGAAAAAGTAAAATAATTCTTGCGATCCTACATGTCCCTCCTAAAGAATCATTCTTTAAATAAGGGATTTTCACCTAAACACAATCACCAGTGCACCTGAAGCTGATTCCCACTCGGATCGTAAAAGTGGAAATACGCATGACCCTTCTCTTCTTGAATCTCCTCGACTCTTACTTGATTCTTGAGTAAGTGGTGATGAAAGTTCAATAGGTCAGGGCTCGTAAAGCCGATACTAAAAGCGGATTCATTATGAATGGTAAAGTGGACAAAGGTTTCATCGTCCGTTGGAACTAAAGTAAGTAAAAAAGGTCCGTCATTTACTTTAAAAATGGCAAATGGATCTTCCGTAATGCTTACCAATTGAAGCCCCAACACATCCCTGTACCATTGGATTGACTCCTCTAAATCTTTCACGGGAATTCTTATGTAATGAACTTGTTCAATAAATGAAGTGCTCATCATCAACCTCTCCTTTTTCCGGTATTACAAGTAATTCCCTTTTCCTACCTCTTTGTCCTTCTAGATCATGAATGAATTCTTGGCTCGTATTTGTTATTTTATTCAGGTCTTAAGAACTCATTTGTTCATCTCTGATATGCTTTCATTCATTTAACAAAATCCACCACCATTTTAGCCTATATATCCAGTTAAAGAGGAGTCCCTTTCGCCCCTCAGGGAACAGAAGTACGGGATCTACGACGTTTTCCAATCAAAAGGAACAAAGAGGCACAATCTGTGACCTTTTAAAGCTCTGCAACTCGCAAAAAGACACAAAGGACTCTCTCAGTTTTTAAAACACATGTTTGTGTTATACCTTATTGTGTGAAAGATCCGCTTATTGTTCAATCATTGATAGCAGAATTTTTTCCATTTCCTCTTTCGACAAAATATCTGCATTCATGGTAATCTCGTATTCTTCTTCTGGTATTGTTACTCTCATTCCTTGAACATTGCTATCATCAGAATAGGCGAATTCAAAATTGAAACCCTTTAATGTGTAAGAATTGATATGTTCATAACTTCCTAATTCACCTTTATTATCACTTAACTTATGGGTACTGGTATCAAACCCTAGTCCGTTTGGTCCTCCCCCATATCTAAATGAAACAACAGGATCTTCCCCAACGTTCAATGTGTCTGTCCTTGCTTCTTCAGATTCCAATTCATAGCCTTTTGGTACGTATGATGGTCTATAAATAGGATAGCTCACCATTTGTTGTGCTTCTTTTACTGTGTGGGTTGTAAGCGCAATGATTCGATCTTTATAAGGCAAGAGGTTTTCTCGTATTTCCCCTAACTTCTCCTCCTCTTCAGCAGTGGAGGTTGTCCTATTTTCTGAATCTATTTTAGACAAGATTTCTGCTTTTTCTTTCATCAACACCTTAAAATCTGCAAATTCTTCTGCCGTAAGTTGCTCTTCAATCAATTCAAAGTATCGTTCTATTCCTGATAAGTTGTCACTTTCTTCAGGAAAATTCTCAGTAAATTCTTTTTCCGAACCAAACATTTGTCCGATGATCGTACCAGCAGCTTCTGTTATGTAGGAGCCACCCAAAGCGAACGTTGATCCAATTAAAATGACAGAAGCAGCTATGTTCATCATCCACTTAGGTTTTTTCTTATTCTTTTTATGTTTCATGGTCTCTTCAGCTTGATCTACCCCTAATGTAACCCTTTGTTGAATCTTGTCTCTAGGGATTTTTACATTTTGCATCTCATCTTTAAATTTATTTTTCACAAACATCATCCTCCTTCATGTCTAAACGCATTTTCGTTAAGGCTCGGTATAAAATCGATTTTGTAGTACCTAAGGGAATATCCATTATGGTAGATATTTCTTCAAACGTATAATCTGAGTAATACTTCCACAGAATAATGGCTCTTTCTCGCTCGTCCAAGTTATTAATTACGTCTTTTAATGTAACGGACAAGGAGAGATCTCCCTCTTCAGCACCTATATATTCCGTGTATTCTGGTTTTAAATGGACCACTTTCTTTTTCTTCCTTAATAAGTCAGTCGCTGCGTGCATTGTTATTTTCATCAACCACGTTTTAAAAAACTGGGGATTTTTTAAGGTATGAATTCTACTAAATGAACGAAAGGCTGCTTCCTGAACAATATCTAGTGCATCATCTTGGTCTTTGGTATAAAACAATGCCGTTCGATAAATATCATCCTGATACTCCTCGATTAGCTTCATAAATGCTTTTCGATCGCCTTTTTGGGCTTTTTTAACTAAACCTTTAATATCCTCACCTCCATGACCTTTTCTCTTTATAGACGGACATGTTACTGATTTAGCTTAAAAATTCCAAAAAAATTTTCATCCATATTAAACGCACATACCAACTAGCACCAGAATCTATTGCAGCAAACACAAAAAAAGAACCGATATGATTAATCAGTCCTTTTGATTAAGGTATTTTCTTTACTAGAGCACCCTTCATATTGTTAGTTGAATAAGAAGTTAATCTTGTTTATATAATTTCACATTTTCTTTTGGTCCCCAACCTTCATTAGAAGAATTAAGTTTTTTAGCCCAAAACCAACCATTTAAATCTAAATCCTACCTACATTACCCCTTAAAGAACGTAACTAATGCCGAAAAAAGCATAACAATGGCACCACCAATTAACATATAGCCGCCGCCTCTATCCTGGCGTCCTTTAATGAGTTTGACTGCTGTTAGCATATATGAAAGAGATACAAGGGCTATAATAATATAAATAGGTATATTGAAGGCCAAAAAATAGTAAGACGCAACAAGCCCAACTACTACGACAGTAAGGGTACCATTCACTATTTTTAATATATTTATTTCTTCTCCCTCCTTAAAAGGCTCTTAAACTATCCTGGCTCGTTAATGAAAGATGCGCTTGTTCTTGTTTTACAATCGCACCCTTTTTAGTTGAAGAGCAAATCCTTTACTTCATCTTTGTTGTATGTTCCGTTACCCTCAACCAATCCAGTTGCATATACCCCATCCTTCTCCTGAATTACACCAGAAGGATTCAAGACATAATAGTACCCGTCTGTTTCGTTTTGAGTAAGAAAGAGTAGATATTCCTCTCCTTCTTCCAAATAGTTTGTTGCTTGGTCTAATTTTATTTCTTTAGATGCAGTTCCAGAAATAATTTCAAGAACTTCCAACGTTGAAATTTGGGCATTCATACCATTACTTTTTTCTATTCCCTCTGTATCTTTCACTGATGCAAATGCAATAAGGTCAGCTTTTTCAGTTAGTTCTTCTAATGATAATAAGGCCCAATCAGTTTGTGCTTCTCCATTAGTTGAATTATATTGAGTATTTCCGTTTTGATTATTACAAGCTGTTATAGTAAAAGCCATCAGCAACAACCCTAAGAAAAACAATATTGGTTTCATAAAATCCCCTTTTTATTTTTATAGACGTAACTTTTATTTAGAACGTTTTCTAAATAAGCTAATTCAACTATCCTGCCCGTTAATGAAAGAAGAGACTGTTCTTGTTCAACAATCGCACCCTATTGCAGAAGGTCTTAATTTATTTTCTAATTTGTGTAACCAAAAAAGTTAATGTAACTCCTAAAATTAAGAACAGTACTGAACTAATGTTAGTAATTAATTTAAAAGCACTCATCGTAATTCTCAGGTTTTCCCCAATATATAAGGAAACATTTGGACCTAACATTGAGGTAATAAAATATTTAAACGCATATATAATTATCGATATAACAATTAGACTAATCCCAACCTTAGTTCTCCACAAACACCTACACCTCCCATTGAGATGCCACCCGTACTTCTCTAACTAACCTGCCCCTTTAACACAAAAGGAGCTGCCACATCCACAATTTCTTTTTTCACTATTGCACCCGTTAGTGAAGTATCAGGGTCCTTTTAATTAAATGTTTCATTGTAAATGTGTATCCATTTCTTTCGTTTCAAAAATAAGGTTGTAAGCAGAACGGCTTCACCTACAACTAATAAACCGCTACCTAAAACTAATCCTCCAAAGAATAAAAATTCATTTACACCCCAAGTGAAGAAAACCCATACTAAAATAGCAAATACACCTAATACCAAGTTAATGGTTCCTGCAATTAAGGTTGACGGTAAAAACAATCCCTTTTTTTTAATCATAGTCGAACCATATTTAAAACTTACAAAAGTCGCTACAATCATAAAAATAATATATATAATCATCGCGATATCTAATTTACTCATATATCCGACTCCTTTATATAGATTAGCTCTTATTAAAGAAAACTGCTCCGATAATAATAGAAGCGACTGTGCTTATTCACAATCGCATTAGTGAAGCAACGACTGCTATTAATTTTTTGTTCTTTCGAGTTTAATTACTTTTAATATATTTTCGTAAGTATATGGCTGATATTGCTGACAATGGAAAATTAACAAGAAATAATGCCCAACTCATAAAAATTATAGCGCCTGCACTCATGAAAGGGAGTGCATATATGAGCCAGTTAAAGACCTTAAAGTAAAATAAAAAAAATAAAACGAAGATAAATACACTGATGACTTGTTCTGCTGAGGGTAAAAATCTTTCTTTCATAGATATGACCTCCCTGCAATAGGATGTTTACTTATTGAAGTAACCTGCGCGTTAATGAAAGAAGCGCCTGTTCTTTTTCAAAAAATCGCACCCGTTTGTTGAATAAAAATTCAATTGTTAACTTGCATTAAACTCGTCCATAGAAAATCCTCTCCAAATTTTTCATTTGGTTGGCTTACCTTTTTCATCGTCCTAAAATCTTTAATCGTGAAATCATTTTCAAAAACTTCTTTAAATCGCTTTTCCGTGTAACCTAGACCTCTGTTTAAGCTTTTTTGTCTATATACTTCCCAGTCGGGGGTATCTATTGCTCCATCTGTGTTAAAACAAACTATCGCAAAATGACCATCTTTATCTAGAGCTTTTTTTAGCATTTCGATGTAGGTTAAACGCCTATGGGGTGCTAAATGATGAAATAAGCCGCAGTCATATACAAAATCATAAGAATGAGATTTAATTTCAAAATCAAATAAAGATGTGCAATGAAAATTAACATTTATTCCTTCTTCATTTGCCCTTTCTTTTGCCCAGCTGATGGCATTCTCAGAGATATCCAAAGCATCTACTTCGCATCCGTTTTTAGCCATAAAAATAGCATTTCTTCCAGGTCCACAACCTAATTCCAATACCTTCTTCGGTTTAAGACCTTTATCAAAATACTCCATTAAGTTTTCATCAGGTCCAGTTACTTTAAAAAAAGGAATGTCTTTCGTTTTGTCTTCGTAAAAGCCTTCCCAAAATTCCTTTGGCTCTCTTAGATAATCATCCAACATTTCTAACAAATCATCATAACTTAATATCGTTTTCTCCAACAATAATCCCCCCTTAAATCGTTGCTTGGTTATTCAACAATCCTGCCACGTTAGTTTCAGTACATCCCTTCACAAACTCACCGTTTATTTTACCACAAAATTCCATATACCTCTATTGAAACCATACTTTTGAACCCTTAAATAAGAAACGCACAGATAACTCTACCTGTGCGTTTTCGTCTGTGATTTTAGTGATGATTTCCCTGCTATTTAGGATGCAAAGAACGACTATGAATTTGCTCTCTGATCAAAAACCCGATCCGTTACTAATTAATTTACTTTTTTACATACCTCAATCCGCTCCGTTAAATTAATTTTGATAACGCAACGTTCTCCTTCATAATAAAATGCTTTACCTTACAAATTACTTCCACCTCCTAGTTTATGACCAAAAAATGTTATAAAATCCATATATAACTCTCATACATTCTAAAAGACAGAATAAAAAATACGATTACATTCAATAGGACAAACAACAATCATATAACTTTCAGGGAGGAAATACCGATGCGCTTAAAGAGGATATTAATAGCAGGGTTCATTTTGCTCGCAGTTCTTCTAGTGGGCCCCATTGGAATCATTGATAAATATGAGTTTTATCCTAATGGCTACGATTTTGAATACAAATCCTTTAATAGAAATATAGAAATTCAAGAATTGGATGTGTTTTCTAATCCACACAAAACGTATACAGGGACTTATGATGAATTAATTACCCAACTCGGAGGAGACAAAGATGGTCCCGGGAAGTTCATACGATTAAAAATAGACATCTACCACATCCAAGAATGGTATAGCGATTTTGCTAAAGTATTACTAGTCTTCCTAGCTCTTTTAGTCCTTTCTACGGTTCCACCGCGGCATATCAATTCGTTTTTAAGAAGCGAATGGATGAAAAGAGAGCTTAAAGAGGACTTTCCTACGTTTTACAAGTGGGTGATTAAACCTGGGTACAAGCGTTGGTATAGTATAGTTTTATTAGGGATTTCCATTTACTTTTTAGCATCAACTTGGATGAGCTATCCTCAGTCGGATTTGGAAGAACTTGAACAATTTTTAAATGTTCTACAACCACTCCAAGACTGATATAGGACAGATTAATAGAATGAACAAATAGCCAGAGGATACCTGATCCATCTCATTACATATTTTTACCAAATAATTGGATTTTAATGTTACCATGATTTTATGGATTACGTTAAAGCGTAGTTAGTTGAATCGGCAGGATACCTTTTACGTTAATTAGTTTGGCTTAGATTTTTAAGGAGAGTGCAAAATGGAATTAAGCATCATGTTAGTATTCGGAGCAGGCATTTTATCGTTTATATCTCCCTGCGTGTTCCCCTTATATCCATCCTATTTATCTTTTATTACAGGTTTATCAGTAAAAGAAATTTCAAACAGGAAAGATCAATCGGTACAAATAAAAAACAAAGTTATGCTTCATACTTTAATGTTCGTTTTGGGATTATCGATTGTGTTTTTTATCTTAGGTTCAGCCTTCACTTTGATAGGAGATATTTTCTATCAGTATCAGGATTTAATCCGAATGCTTGGCGCTATATTTATCATTGCAATGGGCTTTTTCTTAACTGGAATATTCCAGCCTGTCTCCATGTTGAAGGAAAAAAGAGTCATCAAATTAGCGAAAAAACCTGGGGATACATAGGATCTTTATTTGTAGGGATTTTCTTTGCAGCAGGATGGACACCGTGTATAGGACCTATCCTAACTTCCGTATTATCCATGTCTGCAAGTAACCCAGATAAGGGGATTTTATATACTTTCTCCTATACGTTAGGCTTTGCAATCCCATTCTTAGTCATGTCATTTTTTATCGGAAGAGCAAACTGGTTAATGAAATACTCCGACAAGATCATGAAAATAAGTGGTTTTTTCATGATCATCGTCGGCATAGCATTATATTTTGATCAATTAGCTGTGCTAGGTCTTTGGCTAACGAACTTATTCGGTGGATTCAGAGGGTTTTAACACCTTAATATGGGCTTATGGAGAGGTACAAAAGTAAGTTTTCTTCTCCTAATGAATGTCTTTAGTAGAAGCTCATCAATATATAAAAGAAGCAGAGGGCCGTCAAAACCTCTGCTTCTTCTTGTGCGATTTGATCTAGGTAACGGTGCACTAGAGAATTACAACTCGTAATACGTCACAGAGAATTTTCACAAAAAGTTCTTACTGAAGCTGTAACGAGTTCGGTTTTGGAGTACAAACAATAAAATACCCCCCAAATAGAGGTCCTATTCGCATATGAATAATCGGACCTCAATTCGCAGGAGTCTGTTGGCTGACAGACTCTTGCGAATTCATGTGGTAAAACGCACGCGAATTCGTTAACGTATTTTGGCTTAGTCAGTGGATCAATATGGTTAAAAAACCAAACCCAACGAGCGACAAAACCTATATGCAGCGAGAAAAAAAGAACCGATTACTTAATCGGTTCTTTTAATTCAGGTATTTTCTTATTCTACTAAAGCACCCGTTACTCCAATATGCATTGATTTTAAAAATTTCTTAGTTTACTACTGGAGAAACGTCGACTGAATCAGTAGGAATTTTATGTATAGCATAAAAGAATCCGTTATCACCAAATACTTTTAGTTTTCTTTCAGTTCCATCCCCTAAAAGCTTCATTTCCTTAATAGAAGAATCGAAAGTCCTACCAATTAATACTGAGGCAGATAATCCTGTTTTCGTTTTGACCTCAAAACCAGATGTAGAATAAGCTAAATCTCCTCCAGTCTCAAAAGCAGTATAAGGCTTGCTTCTTTTCCACCCATATCCTTTTTCACTCTTAATTATGTTTGCTACACCCAAACCACCCATATACTCGTAAAACACAAATGTTTCGTCTTCAAATTCTTCAATTGATAAGATAGAATCACGGTCTGCCTCTTCTTGTTTTAGCCCCGATTCAATGGCTGCATCTTTTGAAGATTGCCAGTCTGAAGCTGAGTCTTGGTTACATCCGACAATAAATAAAAGTACGCAAAAACTGAAGATTAAATAAAGATATTTACCCAAACGCATACACTCCTTTTTCTTCATCTCATCTATCCTGCCCGTTAACGAAAGAAGCGACCGCTCTTGTTCGGCAATCGCACCCTCTAGTTTAAGTGTAATCCTTCACAATGGTTTGTGCTTCAGATTATTTTTACTATGTATAGACCTAGAAATAAGAAAAGTTATCCCTGCAAAAACTGTGTAAAATATGAAGTCATCAAAAGATATGTTCATACCATATTGTCCTGACTCATAAAAATACCCCCAAAACCATACATCAAACACTATTAAGTTCAGAACAGTAATCACTACACCTACTAACACCTTTTTTAAAAATAAAGATGCTAGAATACCTATAACAATAGCAAAAGGAATTACTAATAAATCCAATGCAAGTGGATGGAATAAGGTAGACCAACTTATCATTACAGCACCTCACTCATTTGTAGTTATATAAATTGCTCTTCAATTATCCAGCTTCTTTAAACACAATAGCAACTGCCGCATCAACAACTCCTTGTTCCACTCTTGCACCCTTTAACTTAAGAGAGGTATCAACATTTATATTCCATCTTTAGAAACTCAAATGTGCTACCATTTGTATCTTGTGAAAATATCTCTACATCTTTAAATCCAATTCTTTTGTATAATTTTATAGCTCTTTGATTAAAAGTTGCTACTGATAATGTGACCTTTTCAGGTTTATATTCTGTTTGAATAAAGTTAATACCTGCCCTTAAAAATTCTAATCCATTACCTTTTCCAGTTAAATCTGGTCTCATTCCCAAACCAATATCAAAAGTTCCATCAGCAACCTCACTAAAACTAAAAAAAGCAACTAATTCATTTTCTTTGGTTACAGCAAATGTTGAATTTCCTCGTTCTTCTGGATTTAAAAATTCGTCTAAATCCTCTTTATCAGCTTCCATATCATAAAAAGAATATTCACCATCATAGTGCCAATTAAATGCAATATCTTCTGCTTGTTCTTGTGTCAAAATACTAAAATTATAAGCCATACAACTCCCCCCTCTAATAATAAATCTTTCTTATTCCACATTACTGCCCCGTTAGTTTAAGTACATCCCTTAACATAATCTGCAATTATTTTAACATTAAATCCCAAAACCCTCCATTGTAATCATGTTAATGAATTCTCAATAAAAACACACAGATAACCAATATCTGTGTGTTTTCGAGTGTGAATTTAGTTGTGATTGTTCTGCTATTTAGGGTGTGAAAACATCTGTGAATTCGCTTTTTGTACTCTAAAACCGAACCCGTTACTGAAGCTGTTGCTTTTTTATATGCTTCAATCCCTCTCGTTTGCTTAAGTTAGATAACTCATCATTTTCCTCAATAAAACGCTGCACCCACTCAGCATCTGTTTTGGAATACTCTCTTAAAATCCATCCAATCGCTTTATTGATAAAGAACTCTTTGGACCCCAAATTTTCTTTTATGATTTCCTCCAGTAATGGAAGGTCGGTCTTTTCTTTGTATTTCAGTTGGAATAAGATCATCACCCTACGCAGCCAAATATTATCTGATGCTCTCCACTCTTTCCCTACCGTCTCTAATAGATGTGGATGGTTGGCAAACAAACGAAATGCATGGTTACTGGCAATGTGGTCAACGGTGTCCCACCAGGATTTATTTACAGTCATGTACTCGATTAACTGAGCGTCAATCTCTCTTATTCCATACTTCTTTATATAACGATCCATGAGTCTCAGCGCTATCATCTGATATTCCCGCTCTTCTTTTGACCATAGCGTCTTCACAACATCATGGATCTCATCTGGTGAAGGGATGCCTTCCTGTTTGACATGCTCCTTCACAATTCCTTTCAATGGCTCAGCCTGGATGCCATAAAAGGCAAATTGATTCCGCATATACTTGGCCATCTTTTCGGCTTTCTCTTCGTTCCGACTGGCTTCCATCTGTGCTTGTAATGGTTCAATTGAATACATTCCATCCGCTCCTTTTGACTGTTTATGTATACTCTATGTAAGACTTCATTTTCTTATGGAGTGGAACGGAGTTGGTTCATCACATCCAGATCGCTCATTTCACACCACATTTCAGATATAATCCCACCTTCGAAATAAATAATCATAAGCCCCGTTTCCTTTACTCGCTGATTACTCGAAGGAATGGAATCCCATCCCCCTTTGTATGTCATATGACCTGTATAGCGAACTGCAAACTTATGACCATCCTCTACGTAATCATGAATGGTCCACACATCATTATGAAATACTTCCCGAAACCAATTCATGAAATCATGAATAAACTCCTCATGACCATTAAAATCATGCCCAGGCACATGGCTGATGAAATCCTTCTTAGTTATTTCTTTCAACGTTTCTACATTACCTTGTGTAAAAACTTCCCCAAACCACCTTTTCACGATTGCCTTCTTTTCCACCGAATTCTCCTCTCTTTAAGTATCCCTTAATTTCTGCCTACTCAACAAACATCTCTCTCAAAATCGCCGTCTGTTCCGACTGGACCACACCATACTTCCGCCCCTCCTCTTCACTCATCAGCACTGCGAATCCTGGCCCATCGGTAAACCAAATGTCGTATTCCACTAAATGTTCTTGACTATCCTCTCCTTGTTGGTAGTAAAACACCGCCCTCGCTTCTGGTTCCCTCAACATATCAACAGACTTATCCTCCCAATCCACCTCTTTCATCACATCTCGGATCGATTGGATTGATTCTTTATCTGTTATCCTCTCAGCCTCCGCGGGGCTCCCATCTGACATGACCTGTTGAACATCGACTCTCGTAAGCTCTCCTAGATTTCCAGAACAAGCTGTTGTTACGAACGATACGAAAAAAAGGAGCAGTATCCCCTTTTTCATGT
Organism: Pontibacillus sp. HN14; assembly: GCF_021129245.1. Taxonomy (NCBI): domain Bacteria; kingdom Bacillati; phylum Bacillota; class Bacilli; order Caryophanales; family Bacillaceae; genus Pontibacillus; species Pontibacillus sp. HN14. Next base: position 104,323 of record NZ_JAJOLR010000003.1, read on the forward strand.
TCCACGCACCTCCAATGCGGGAGCACTAAAGCCAGCCTCCCGTGCTTCTCATGTATTCACATATTTTTTCTCTTATTATTTCAATTTCTCCAAATATATCCAAATACCTCTAACAATTAAGAAGTTACTTAATAGAAGACGGTAAAAGCAGTGCATTTACCAAAACAAAGGATGCGTTATTAAATAAACGCATCCTTTACCTGAAGCAAAAAGCAGAGAATCTCTTTATAGACTCCCTGCCTTTATTTTTAACGCGGACCCAGTGAAAGCTATGAGCTAATCATTCTCGCATATAGGGTAAGGATAGAAGACCAGAAGGCTTGATAGTAAGGATGAATCATCCGACTCCTTATTCCCATCAACCTTCCCCCTTGTCCCCCCTTGTAGTTCTCCAATCTTCATACTTGTTCATATAACGATTCACTTCTTCTAACTTTTCCATATATTCATCGAAACTCATATTCTCAAATTCCTCTAGTTTTACTTGGGCAGTCAAATCAGAATGTTTTTTATAATAGCCTTTTAGTTCTTTCAACGTTTGATCTGATAACTCATGATCTTGTAGCTCATCTAAGGCTTTATAAACAGGATCGGATTCCCTAAAATAAAAATCAAAAAAGCCAATAGGAATATCAACATGCTTTCCGATATATCTAACATTTCCCATTGCACTGGATAGATCATCTATCTCATCTTCAATATTTACCAAGCTTTTCTTGAACTTTTCCCTTTCTTCCACATTATCTAAAGCCCACTCTAAACGCTTTGTTATATCAATTTGCTTATCCAAAATATATATGACACCATCTTTTTTCATCGTTTCTACCTTTTGGGTCTCCGAATACCAAAAGTAACCCATCACAATACATATGATGAGTAGGACGAAAAAGCCGGTCTTCCATATGTTTCTCCTCATACTACCCCTCTTTCTAATCAATATCTCTCAGAAGATTATTTCAAAAATATGTTAGAGAAACAACCATTCTATTATGCTGTTAAAAATAGACCGATTCCGGAATACGTTTGTTTAATGAAGAAGCGCGTGGACGGTTTAAGTGATATTACCCTTCCAACCGCCCCATCTTCATCGCTACAATCCCCGTCAAAATAAAAATAAGAAACACCCCTAGGACAACCCCACTCCAATCCATCCAATTCCAGAACGGATCCAAATAAACCGGCCCAATTCCCCCACCAATATAATAGGAAATTAAATAAAGCCCAGAGGCACTGGCCTTACTATACGTCGCTCTCCCACTCACCCATGAACTAGCCGTGGAGTGGGCGAAGAAGAACCCAAAGCAATTACACAACAGGCCGAGGATAATCGTCCACACTGAGGGGATAAGTGTGATTAGAAAACCCGTCATCATAATACCAATCCCGATCTTAATGCAGCCGGACTGGGAGTATTTTTTGGACGCGGGACCTGAAAGCTGGGAGCTGATCGTGCCCGCAATATACGTTAAGAAAAGAATGCCTACAAGACTTGATGGCAGGGAGAATGGAGCATCGGTCAGTCTGTATGTGATGTAATTAAAGTGCCCCACAAATACGAGAAAGTGTAAGCCTCCTATGAAATAGGCATAGCGCAATTCTTTATTTTGTAAGTGGCCTTTGTAATCAAGCATCGCCTGTTTCCACCTGAACGTCTTTGGCTCAAAGTTCTGAGAGGGACGTAATAAGAAGATAAAGAGAACAAAGCAGACCACACTAATGACACTCATCGTCATAAATGCAAAATGCCACCCCTGAAAATCTGTCAGCACCCCGCTTAAAACACGACCGAACATCCCGCCGATTGTATTCCCACCAATAAACACCCCAACTGCGAGCGGTAGCGCATGCTGAGAGTACTCTTCTCCTATGTAAGCAAGGGCTAAAGAAGGCAACCCAGCCAGAAACACTCCCTGCAGAACGCGCATCGTCAGGAAGAAACTGAACGTAGTTGAGAAGGAGGCAAGAATCGTCGCAAGCGCCCCGAGACCCATTGCCACAATCATAACCCCTCTTCGACCAAGACTATCAGAAGCCGGTCCGTAAAAAATTAACGATACTCCGATCGCTAGAATAACAAGCGACAAAGACATACTCGCGGTCAGAGGAGAGACCCCGAACTCATCTGACAAAACCGGTAAGATCGGCTGCGTGAAATAAACGTTCGCAAAGACGAACAAAGACCCGATACTTAAAGCAAGTGTATTGCGCCAGAATTCTTTCGTACTGGCTTCAATCATCCAATCCCTCCTCTCTCACCAAAACAGCTATGGCTACTGATTCCTATGAGTAAAGGTTCCCGAATCCGCATCACTTATAACCAACAAGGCAAATAGGCCACACGCTTCCCCTTATAAAAGAAAGGAAGTATTCCTATCTGACTTTTCATTATTAAAATGGATTCAAAAGGTCAGAGAGACGCTCTATCTGTACCCTTTCTCCCTTACAAAACAAGAAAAAGGTAAGAGATACAGAGGATCTCTTACCTTTCTTTCTAGTAAACGAACCAAAAGGTCATTGAATGAAGCGATCTGTGACCTTTTGAAGAAGTAGATTTTAAAAAAAGTCACAGAGGATCATTTTAAAGTACTAGATGCTTGCTCAATCTAGCACTATAACCACTTCCATCGTTCATTAGTGACTAGAAGTCAACTTTATTCTAATAAAATCAGATAAAAAATTTGAGATAGGGGGGCTATAAATAAGTGAGTTTTTTATGATGGAGATAAAGGTGGTAGAGCGAAGGGGAGATGCCTAAATAACAGAAGACCAAAAATAGATTCTATTTTCACAATCTATTCCTTCAATCTAAATACGTCTTTACCAATTCTAAACATGACTGCACTACGCTATTTGGAGCTTCATCTACTAAAGATATTTTCCTGGCTTTCCAGTCAAGACTTTTAATTTGATCTGTTAAGATAACACCCGATATTTTCCGATTTACAGGTAAAGAGACCTCAAAAGGATAACCTTTCTGTTGATTGGTAATGGGACAACAAAGGGCGAAGCCTGTCTTATTATTAAAAGGTTGAGGAGATAAAACAATACCAGGCCTTCTTCCCCTTTGTTCATGACCAGCTTGGGGATCAAATGTTAAATAAACTAAATCTCCTCTTTTCGGAGCATTCACTATAGTTTTTCGTTCCCTTCAGAGCCAACATCAATCTCGTCATGACGATTTTCTGGCGTGATCTCAGACAGCAATTCATTTAAATCAAGCTTTCTATTTACAGGCTGTAAAGTAACGATGCCTCCCTCGATTTTGATTTCCACCTCACTTCCTTGTTGTACTTGGAGCTGCTCAGCAACATGGGGTGGTATTCTTATTGCTAACCCATCCCCCAATTTTTGAATTTTAGTTGACATAACAAGTACCTCCTTGCTCATCATTTTAACACCCCTCTTAATGTTTACACAAAACTTATACTCTCTGTTCAGTTTAGTTCGTGAACCAGGGGAATATACATAATAGTTAAGCTACACGGGAAGTATACGTTTCTATTTAAATAATCCTGCCTCGAAATAATTTTTACCTATTCAACATACTTTCTACCTCCTCTTCATATTTTTCAAGCTGTGTACTATTGTCAGTAGCATTATATTTCTTTTCTAATTTAGGTTTCAGTTTCAACCACATCGCATTCTTCACATAAATATCTCTGTCGAACGTGTGGTTTAATTCTTCTATTGAAAGACCTAAAGCATTCGCAAAGGCTCGGTGCTCTGGCAACTCGCTGGTGTCTGGTCCTTCCTCAATAAAATGATTAACCTCTTCTTCCGATACAGTAATACTGTATCGTTTTTTCGCAATGTCCTTCCACACCTTATCTTTTTCCATCGCCTGTTTAGACTTTTCGATTACTTGTTTGTCCGTTAAATCCGTTTCGAAATACAACTTTTCCTGAGCCAATGTTCTAATGATCCATTTCTTTAACTGCTCATCATCTTCTTCTAATCGGTTTGCTTCAGATACTGCTTTATCAAAAACCTTCTTGTAATCATCGTAAGTATAGGTATCCAACCTCTTCATTTGTTCTTCTTTGCTCTTCATTTTTATCTCTACTTGCTTATTGGCTGTTGATTGACATCCAGTCACTAATATAAGAGTCGTTGTAAACAAAATAAGTAGCCTACTGATTTTGAGCACGTTTATCCCCCTTACTAGTTGCTTACTTACATTTTAACAGAAAATGACAAAAAACCTAAAGGAGGGCCAAACTACCGGTTAATAAAAAAAGCGATCGCTCTTGTTCAGCAATCGCCCCCGTCACTTAAGGATCTACTTATTGTAATTTCGATTTGAATACATAACTCACTTTGCTATAATCCATTTTCTCTTCATAAAAACGGTGAGCATCCGTACGTTGTAATCCTGAAGACAAAGCAACACTTTCGTAATTATTGCTCTTTGCCCACTCATGAACATAGGTTAGGAGTTTTTCACCGTATCCTTTTGAGCGCTGTTTTGAATCCGTCACTAAATCACAAACCCAGACAAATCTACCGTAATATAGAGTTATCATTGGCTTAAAGCCCGTTAATGCAACTATTTCTCCCCCATTGATAAGAGCAAACAGTTTATACCGATCTTTATCCTTTGCATCTAAAACTAAATCAACATAAGTTTCCTCATCCAGGTGGCTCCGCAGTTGCTTCATCAAAGGAAAAGCTTCTAGTATCTCTTCTTGTGATCGTAGTTCTAGGATTGAAAAAGAATCATTCATATCACAACGCGCCTTTCTTACTAATTTAGTAAGTACCTATCGTCTCATCCAATTTCTGAATCCTGGAGTTAGAAATTAAAAATACATCGCCCAAAACATCCATTTTGTCACCCTTCACACGTATAGCGCAATCTTTATTCGACGCATATATATTGATTTCCTCGGATAGGTGTGAAAGTTCGCTTTGGACCATTTCCATATTATTTTCAAGATCAAAGTGAGATAGGACAGAGAAATGGTCAAGACCGATTCCGTTGTAAACAGAGCTTCCTTCCACTTTAAATCCAAATGTATTCGAGCACAGCCATTTCGCGGACATATTGATGGCACCAGCGCTTGCTCCCATTACAACAGCACTGCTATTTTTGATCGAATCCGTTAATTTATATTTCATCAAAAAATCATTTTGTTTAAGAACATCCCCGCCCAGCAAAAAAATGACCGAAGCATGTTGGATTTTCGCTTGGGCATCTTCCTTCGTTACACCGTGATTAATTAAATGGTATTCATCAAATAGAATGCCAGCCTGATCAAGCCAAGAACGCTCAGTAGCCCCATCATCTTCATACACAGAAGGATTTGAGCTAATCATAGCAATCGATTTACGATCAGTAATATCCTCTTGCAGCAACCTAACCAGAGTCTCCGGGAGAAAGTTGTTAAACCAACCTAAATAATAATGAGTTTTCATATGTACCTCCTTAAAAAAGTGTCTAAGCAATTATTACTGTGTACTAAATAACCATCTACGAGTAATTCTCTCCATTTACTTATTACCATTCATTTAAAGAACTTTATTCTAACCAATCTTTTTTTCATTTGAATAAAACGATGTTTGTTTACTACGCTCTTTAGTTAGGAACTTAAAATTCAAACTTCAACAAACATCTCTTTTGGTCAAAGAGACAATAGATTTTCACTGTGTTTTCCTTATTAACTACAGAAAAAAATAACCAGATTCTTAAGAGGTCTTGTCGAAGCTATATCTTATCTATCAACCAACCTCCATACTAGTTTTAGGAGGTGTAAACAGGATGACAGACTTTGACTTGCTCATGTTCACTAAACACCTGAAACAAATCTCCATCGAGTATATGTATTGCGATAATCCTTGTATAAAACAAAAAATAAAAGATGAAATTATTTTCTTTAGTAGAGTGTTATGCAACCTATGATTCACTTGAAAGTACGCTTATAACCATTACCAAAAACCACCATTGTTTGAGTATTTAAATTGCTGTAAGGTAAATGTTTGTGAAAAATTAAATGAATGAGGTGAGAATGTGGATTCAAAGTTCTCCATAGGTAATACCATCATAAAGAGATGCGCGAATTGCTTTCATGATAAACAAACGGTTCTAAAGGTAGACCCGAATGAGTTTACGGATAAAGTAGCCACCAGGTTATGGGTTCAGTGCTCGAATTGCGGCACAAATGATACTACACTCATGGTAGAGGAATAATCCTCCTCAATAAATAAGCTACATCATCAGTTACGCCAACCAAGTAAGCAACCTAGTGTTGCTTACTCTTTTTTTATGTCGTTCCTTGTCTCGACTAGTTCTTGTTCCAACTCCCTTTTGGTTTAGGTCTCACAGAAACAGCCTCATGTCCTTTAAATCCCTCACTCGTTCCATATTCAACTTCTTCTTTTTTCAAAAATACTTCTAACAAACGCTTCTTTAAAGTTTGTATACTCGCTGACACCAGTGGAAGAGTTCTTCAAATACTCCCTCTTTATGTCTAAATATTCTTTTCTTGCTGTTTCATTTGAATTAAGATAATCCCGAAAGAAGATCAGGTTGTTCCATAGTTCCTTTTGATATTCAACCAAGTGGATAAAATGTGTTTTTTCTTCATACGTATCATCCGTAAACTTGGCTAACACAATCTCTTCTGGCCTCTCCACTTTCAATCTTAAGAAACCCGCTTCGTTAAAATTTTTCAATAAAGGCTTATCAACCTGACCTAAATCATCCACACCTACCACTAAATCTATTATTGGTTTTGCAGCCATCCCCCTAATGGCTGTACTGCCAATATGTTGAATGCGATGTTCATCCATGTTTGTATACTCCACTAGTTCTTTTCTTACTCTATTAAATTCTTCCTGCCATCCAGGAGTATATTCCACTATTCTCACTTCATCCCTTTTAAGCCCTAATTTCAAGCTTATCCCCCCCTTAGTATCGTGCTTCAGCATACAGCGAATCTCTTACCTTTCTCCTTATTCTATGAACGAAAACGTCATTGAATAAAGCGATCTGTGACCTTTTGCAGATAGAAAGCTCCCAAAAAGTCACGTATGCTCATTTAAATAACAAATTCCCCATCCTTCATGAGCAGGTCTTCAGCTCCATCTTCTTTCCTACCCACTACCTTCATATCTTCAGTCCCAAAGGTCACATTGACTAACAGGAGCGAAGTATTCAGCCCCGCTGCCTTCAACTCTTCCTCAGATTTTCCAGCGCCATTTTGGATATTGGAGGGGGATGCATTTCCGATGCCGATATGACAGGACGTGTTTTCATCAAACAAAGTGTTGTATAGAAGAGTATCTGCCTGGGCAAGAGGAGATTGACTCGAGACCAAGGCAATTTCACCGAGATAATGAGAACCTTCGTCTGTTTCGATCAGTTGGTGTAACACTTCCTGCCCCTTAGCAGCATAATAGTCAGTAATCCGCCCCTCATTAAAAATAAGGTGAAAATCATCGATGACACTCCCTCCATAAATAAGAGGTTTAGTCCCTACCAATTTGCCATTCACGTTATCTTTATGAGGAGCTGTAAATATTTCTTCCGTAGGAATGTTCGGAAAGAAAGGTATGCCATTTGGATCTGTAACACCCCCACCGATATAAAGGTGATCGTTAGGAAGACCCACTACTAAATCCGTTCCACGGCTATTTGTAAAATGCAGGGCTTCGAATTGTTTCTCATTTAAGTATTCTTTTCGAGACTCGAAGGCTCTATGGTGACGCTCCCAATCTTTCACAGGGTCTTCCCCGTCTGCTCGTGACCCTTTTAAAATGAGTTGCCACAATGATTGTAAGGCTTCTTCCTCCCTTAGATCTGGAAAAACTTCCGTTGCCCATACAACGTTTGGAACAGCTATAAGACACCAGCGGACCTGATGGGATCTAATTTTCGCATGATGATCTTTTAATTTAGTCCGAGAAGCTTTATCGAAACGGTTGATCCTTTCTGTAGGTACCTCTTCAAAGATATCGACGTTTTCAGAAATAATATGGATGTAAGCAGCACCTGCATCCTCCCACTCCTTATAACGGGCAGCCTTCCAATCCGGAATATGATCGATCGCACGGTCGGCCGCGTGTATGTAAAATGCTTTAGTAGACTGTTCATCTGTCCAATCTATCCATACATTTGAAGCCCCAGCCTCATAAGCCGCCATTTGGATCAGACGTGCAAACGGAGCATGTTGAATATCGCTATGGATCACCACTAATTGATTCTCTTGCAGATTCACACCTGCACCTACAGCAAGTTCTGCATACTTCTTTAACTGTCCTTCACTTATATGCACATATATTCCTTTACTCATGTCATAACTCCCCATTTTGTAACGTTACACTGTAAAAACCTATATGTATCCGAATACTCATAATCCGCTTCCATCTTAACATAAAATGACAATACGCTGACGTGGGAAATTCATACCACAAAACCATTGCTATACACCTCACCGGCCCCCTATTCCGCTCATTCCATTGAAATGACACAGCGTAACTTCACTTGGATGAATATGGAATAAGTGCTACAATTAACGAAAACAAAAGGAGGGATCTTGTGGCAAAAACAGTCTCAGGGAAGCTATCCCTACTCATCTTAGCCGTATTTCTTATTCAACTCGTTTGGTTTATCAATATGATGTCTGTGAACGGGTTAGGCGCGATGGTTCAGTTTATCCAGGTCACTTCCATAACAGGGATACTCGGAATTATTTTTGGCGGAATTAGCTTAAAGAAGGAAAAAGATAACACATTCATCCCCATCGCAACGATCGGCTTCAGTCTATTATTTATAGGAATTATGTTGCTCTTCTTATTTGGATTTTCCTTTGGTGGGTAACGCTGATGTATATATTTAACCAGGAAGGATGAGGACCTATTCTAAAGAAAACTTTATGGATACTCGCTATCCCTCTCGTTTTGCTGTTAGCGAGTTGCAGTAGTGAGTCCGCGCAAAATGATCTTTTTCAAGGTGAAACGTTCTCCTCACAGCAAGAAGCGATCGATGATTTCGTTGCTAAAGAGAAACTGAAAGGCCACATCATCATGGCCCAAACCAACAAAGATGAGCAACTTCTAATAGCAGAATATAATCGAAATGAATATATCATTGGGGAATTACTTGAAGAAGAAGGGAAGTACAAAGCCATCACGATCTCTGGAGTAACCTCTTTAAGAGGGGGCATCGGGATGGGATGGGAATTTACGAGTACAGCTAAGAATGAATACTCCATCCAATTCCATAAAGAAGAAAACCTGGCAAGTTCTGTTCATGTACCAGAACGAACCTTTTATTTTAATGTAGGCAACGGACACACGCTCAAGACCTCCCCTACCGTTACCTCTGATGCGATTGTTTCTGCAAAAACGATCAAATAAATGAGAAAAGGGAAGTTATTTTTATCATTTCAGAAGTCCGCAATTTACAAGAGAAAAGAGGTGATCGTTTGTCTGAACATCGTCCGAAAGGCTTTTATAATGTGATCATTATTATAGCTTCTATTCTAACTGCTCTACTACTCCAATATTTCTTTTTTGGAATATCTATTACAAACCTGCTCAATTCCACCATGATGTTTATGATGGCCTATGGCATAATAGTAGAATTGCTCACCAATTCATCTAAGGAAAGATTACATCAAAACAAAGAGGACCTTGAAAGCGATGATGTATTCAATACTTGTTTTGAGGAAAGTGGGCTCAATGAAAAACAAAAATATTATACAGTTAAGATAAACCAATTACAAAAGGCATCGCTTTACCTGGGTTTACCAATTAGTATTGTATTTGCTTTTTTATTTTTAAGTTTCACAAAATATATTGATAACCTCTCGATAGCGTCTGTAATTATTTTACCAAGCCTTTTAATTATGTTTACGATTAGATTTTTCATAGAAAGATTTGTAAAAAAACGCGAAAAACTACTCCATTCTCACGAACCATAAAACGCTGAACCAGGCAAAATCCAGTATGGTTCAGCTCCACAGAAAAGATGCTATACGTAACAAAGCTATATTAAATAGTCACTGGCTACTTTCACATCAAACATCCCACTCTCTTTCAAAAACTCTAAAAGTAAGTGAAGATGGCCACTGCCATATAAGACGAAAATGCGTTCCTCCTCAGACTCAATCAAGCTTACTAAGTTTTTATAAATTAATAGGTTGCGGTAATACCAATACTTCGCTGTCCATGTTGCCCCAACGGGATCCCCATCTTTTTCTACTAGAGCCAGCTTCATATAAAATTCCTGTCCTCTAGATACATTCTCGGACTCATTAAGCCAAAGCAAATAATCTTTCAATGTATGGTTATGTAGATATGTATTGGATTCAGCCATTATGCGTTCTCCAAGTCGCATCACTTCTTTAAACATAACGGAATTCTTTCCATCATCACTATTAGGAATGTCTCTTTGTTCCTCGTTCCAATCGACTGCGTATACGTGGTTGAGATGACACTCACCCGCTAAACGGAAACCGATTTGATCAATCTCATTAACTGTTAGCGGATAATTTCCATTGAGATAAGAAGCATATTGCGCATTCAATTCTTCCTCGTTTTCTTGAATCACCTCTAGAGCTACTTTCGTAGGTTCGAATTGCTTTAGACAGTGAATGATTTCTCTCATTTCGTTTTGCCTTTCTTGTGATAAAACATCCACTTTGTTGGTATTAAACAGATTTCCATTTGCTTGATCAGAGAAATGGTCCGTTCCAACTAACAGGATCGTTGGCTTCATATGAATACCTTCCCTTCTACATTCTTTTTCACATTCAACCTCTATTAACAAAATATTACGACTTATCATTTTATGGTTGAGCCGTCCCTGTTAATGCTGTCCTTCTCAAACTCCAACCTACCCCCCTTCAAGTAGCTCCATATAATAAAGTTCTTCTCCCTCGTACTCCACTAATAAAATACCTTCTTCGTTTTTAGCAGCCGAATAAACCTTCGTCCCTTTTGGTAACTTGGTTGCACTGAGATCACTAAACCGCCGAATACTTTTTGTCTGATTTTTAACCTCGGCTACATAGTGGTCTTTAGAAAATGGAACGTTCTGCTTATCATCTTCGAACCACTCTAAACTTGTCACATTGCTAAAGATTCTCCCGTTATACTTCAGAATGTCCGCATCTTTGTCCTGTTTCAACACATCTCTTGCCGTTACTCTGCCGCCATCAGCTACACCACAGCTTGCAAGTAAAAATAATGTCAAAGTTGCAAACAACACTGCTTTTACCGGTTTATTTATAATAACTTCCTCCCGTTTTTCCATTGCTATTTCTTCTAGTAAATACTCCATTAATAGAAGAGGCGTTTATTCATGTTTAACGATCGCATCCTTTTTGTAGTTCCTTCTTGTCTTTTTTGAAAAAGCCAATAACCACAATTATAAAACCTAATACTAAAATGAATACCTCATATCCGCGACTTCTAAATTCGTGGGGGATATAGTTCCCTGCAAGCATGATTGCAATACCTAATAACATCCATTTCACAGAACGCAATGCAATTCCTCTCTTCTTGTTCAACTATTTTTTACTATGTGACAGGTCTAACCTTCCTATTTGATGCCTATGTATTAGCGATCAACATTTTAATCTATATCAAACTAATCTTCCCCCTTTCTCTCAACAAACCTAGGTTCATAATTCGATAGAACCTCAACCATTTCATCCCCCGTCATAAATAAATGATGTTCAAGAGTGGGATATAATTCTTTATTTGCTACAGGGTTATGATTAAACTCTTTAATAAAATCCGAATGCTCCACCTTATATAAGCAAATGGTGTCTTTATTAATGGTTTGATTTTCATCCTGTTCAAAGCTCCTGGATAAAGAACCTAGTTCGGTATGATACATAAATCCCCATACGTAGTATTCTAAAGGACAAATATTATCTGGATCATCATATAGGATGTCTAAGGCGTTTCCATGAAGGTCCTTTATCGTGATCTTAAAATAATCATTGTGGCGCAACACCTCTTCGATCGTATAATCGAATCCCCGTTCTCCTTTTAGAACAGTTGTGGGTTGCCAAGGGATTAACTTCTCACCACTTTCGTCATTATTGTTATTTGTCATTGGTTCTCCTCCTTCTAAGGCATAAAATTCAAAAGAAGCTTTAGTAGGTTCCCTAAAATTTTGAGAGGTATTAAGACTAATTGTCCTAAAAGGTCAGGAATAGCTGAAGCGATCTTAAAAACTTTCTTACGCAAACTTTCATCTGGATACGATCCCATCATGATCCCTCTTTCCTAATGTGAATAAAGCGAATACCCTCGAGTTCACCGTTTAAGCTAAAAAATTAACAGTAAAATAGATAGAATCAATAGAATAAGCGCAAGAAAGAAGCGAACAAACACATTCCTTATTTCCTGTTCTCCTTGAGCCTTCTTCATATCTCTCCTAAAATCGAACCAACTCAAAATAGTGAAAACCGAAATTATGATCACAAACAGAAGTTGTTGAAACAAAATATAGGCCCCTTTCCTCCTCATTCAGCCGTAAGTCCAACAATAGACTCGTTATGTATTAAGTATGGAATGATTGCCTTCAATCCTCATTCTAACATGATTCATTATTCTTACCTGTTCTTCAGTTAGGTGATCCTTATCCCAGTACATGTGCATTAAACTGTATTCAAATATCTCTTTTAGTTTCATAAATAGCGGAAGTTTTTCTACCATTTCTGGAGAGAGTGAATGTTCCTCTTCGTATCCTTCGATCATGGCTCCCGTAATACGATTTCCATATTCAATTATGTTCCCCCCACCTATAAACGAATACTCAAGCGCACTGTAAAGGGGGACTGCCAAATCAAAAATATAAAAATGCTTCTCACAATCTTGAAAATCAACCATCGTCAAATTCAGGTCTTCATCAACGAGTATATTCTCTAACCATATATCACCGTGTATTAACCCATAATTCGAAGGGTCTCTAGGGATTTTCTTGATCGAGGATCGTACCTCATCCGCTATATCTCTAATAATAGATTCCTCTACAGGGATATATTTTAAAAAGGCATATTCCTCGTTTTCATGCCAATCCTTGATCGATCGGATTTGATGGACTTCTTCATATTTTTTTGACAATCGATGCATTTTCCCAATTTGCCGCCCTACCTCTTTTAAAACATCTGTATTCCAGTTTTCCTTTGGTAAGTGAGCCCCAGGTGCAGATTTATAAAGAACCGTAAAGATTTCACGACCTTCAAGAATCACCTTTTCTACCGCTCTACCATTAATAGAAGGTATTGCTTGAGACACACCCAACCCTTCGTTAAATAAGAAGTTTGTATAGTGAACCTCTTCTAATTGTTCATCATAACTTTTATAATTTGTAATCCTTGCAAAGTACTCCTCTTCTGCACTCGTGCATCGAAACATCTCATCTGTTACTGCCTCAACTTTATTTATTTCCACTGGATAGAGCCCGCTAAGTACTTCGTGTATCTTATTTAGCAAAATGATTCTTCCCTTCTACAATCGCAAAAAACAAGAACTTCCCTTCTTACTTTATTGCGACTGGTAGTTTACCTACTTTTTCTATTATTTTCTGAACCCTTAAACAAAGACCTAATCCCTTTGCCGGCCATTGGTTCATCTGAATATCTCGGTATCACGTGAAAATGGGCATGGAAAATATGCTGCCCGCCAACTTCCCCGCAGTTCCAGCCCAGGTTATAGCCTTGTGGTCCATAGTTTTCATCTAAGTATTCTTTAACATCTTGAAGCAGGCTGTAAGTTGCACTCCACTCCTCATATGTTAAATCAAATGCCGTTTCCCTGTGTTCTCTAGGGACAATTAACCCTGCACCTTCAAGCTGTTTCCCCTTTATTTGAGCTTGTGCTAACTGTAAAAACATACAATACTCATTATCCATCACTATGTTTTGGGTTGGTTCCAAACTCGGAATACAAAACAAACAATCCTCCATAATCAATCCCCTTCACCTTGTTTAATATTTCATGTCAGCTTCCTTATGTATCTTTAATGTAACTACTCGATTCGCCGATCCTGGTAAGTAAATTAAGAAGACCCTGCTCTTGTGCACCATTCGCCCCCGTTATTTAAAAACACCGTCTATAAAAAAGCCAATGATCACAAAAATAAGACCAAATACTAAAACAACGAACTCCCAACCATCAGTTCTAAAAGCAGCAACTTGTGATATATATATGGCGACAAGTATGAACGTTATACCTAATAACATTAACTTAATAGAACGCAATATTCCCCTTCCTTTCTTATTAAACAACCGGTCCAATTTATGAAAGAAGCAACTACTTGTTTCATAATTACATCCGTTTGGTTAGTAACTTCTCCCTATTCCTTCCCACACGAATAACACCGTTTATCCCTGTCGTGATCTCCGTACATACGTAATTCCTTTTTGCTCTCACAAACTGTACAAAAATCATAGTCAATCTGTGGTAGAATTCCATTCTCAGCTGAGGGCACCCATTGTTCCTCATACAATGTTTTATTCATCCCATAATCGATAAAAACAAGTTTCCCTTCACTGTTTAAACCATAATTGCTGCTGTCTTTTAGATCAAAACTATCGAATTCCTGGTCTAAAAGAGTCAGAACTTCTTGGTATCGATTTGGGATCCGTTCTTCTTCTCTACTCCGATCAATTTCAAACGTTTGGTTACCCTTCATTTCTAATGGCTCATAATATTTCTGAATAGAGATACACTCATCTACATAATACGTCTGAGCAAATAGGTGGTGCAGCCCTTTATCCATCATCGCATTAAAAATCTCTAACTCGTTTTTAGACTGACTATTACCAATAGGATGCAAGTTTATTTTGACTACATAACCAGATACTTTATATACTTTTCGCGTAGAACCGATCCCTATAAAATTCTCTTCTGTACAATAGCTATTCCAATTATTAATGATTTCTTCAATCATCCTATCCCCCTCCCTCTGCAAAACGCGTATTGAACAAAAGTACTCAGTATCTTAAGAAGAAGAAACGAAATACCAATTCTCCTCCATTTTCACTACTTCTTTGAAGTCTCCCCCAAATAAATGTGCGTGTGGCTTTTTATCGTTTGGTGAAAAGACAAAACCAGAAAAGTTATCTAACACTCCTCGGAAAGTAAAGAATAAAATCGAGTAATCTTCCCCATCTTTTTCAACTATTATGTCTCCTCCGCCCTTCGATAGATCAGTATAGTCGTCTGGTAAATGTATGAGGGAGTTATTGTGGGAAACGTTTGGTTTATAAGTTCCATCCTGAATTTTCGAAATTACTTCGTTTCTTTCCGATTTGTTAAGTTTGAAATCTACGTTTAATGCGACTTGATTGAACGGAATAAAAAGGAGTAAAACGATAGTAATTGCCTGTATAAAAAGTGGCTTCCATTCCTTCTTCTTAAATAGCCGAATGATTGACAGGATAAAAACAACTAAAAAGAATATGTACAAGAATAACCATACAAAAGGCATAACAAAGACTGTAAACATCTCAACAAGCTTCCATTGGAAAAATTTCAGAGTTATGAAGAAGAGACTGCTTATAATGGATAACCATAAAAAGATTTTTGAATGAACTTTTGATTGTGCCATTTAATCCTCCTTTCTGTTTCGGTAATAAAAGAAACAATTGCCCTTGTTCACCAATTGCCCCTATATTTTAAAATCAGCCCATTCATTTCACATTTACTATTTCTTGAGAAAGTAACTCTAAATGATCTTCAATATTTATCAGTAAGTTCAATATTTCATTTGATGAATAATTCTCAGACATATCTTTCGGGTATTTTATGATATTAATTAAAGTTAAATCTTCGGTCGAAACAACAGCATCCTTACCATCTACATACTCTTTTATAAGAACATCCAATGAGCTGAGAAATTGCTTGTTATGGAATAGGACAGATGTATCTCCGTTCTCCAAATGTTGTGCTAAAGCAGATGAAGTATCTTCTGCTTTTTTAAGAACCTCAATAATTCTATTTATCTCTTTTTCCTCATAATATTGGTCCATTATATTTTGGATTGAATTCTTATCGTCTCGTTGGCTTATATTATAAAAATCCCTTTGATTAGCACCCACACCTTTTAAATAACTTCTATCCACATCTTCTGAAGACAATTCTTTTATAATTATTTGATAGAAATTTCGCTCATGTAACATTTTATTTCCCCAATTGGTCTTCACAGAAAATTCTAGTTGTTCTTGGTTTTCATCATTGGTACAACCAACTAATGAAGACATAATAATAAGAAACCCAATACTTATCAAAAATCTCTGCATATGATCTCCCCCCTCCAAAAACTTGATTATAGTAACTCCTATTTCCTTATGAGAAATCCTCTCCTTTTTACGTAGTAATTTACCATAGTAAAGGATATCTATACCGTCATTCTCCCCTTTCATTCAAATTCAGGTTTAGTCCCGTACTCCATATAATTGTCTCTTACTTCAAAGTCCAAATAAGCTTTAAACCTGGTTCGAATTGCTGGCGCTGAAATAAAATCTAGTACATTCTCTCTTTTTACCCATCGAACCTCTGATGTTTCCTCCAATAAACTTCATTTAGTACAACTGTCCTGTTTGCATAAAACTTAAAACTTCCCAACTCATTTTAACATTAAATCCCATTTATTTGATTGAAAATTCAGTAATTAAATTGAACAGTTCATTCTGTAATTAGGGCTCTGTTAAAGCTGAATGTTAAAGATTATAAAAAAACAGAACCTCCAATATTATGGACGTTCTGTTTGGTATATTGGCTTATTGCATTAACGCACCTTATAAGAACAAATTTCTATTAGCAGGACCTTCCCCCTTGCTATAACAAGAAAAAGGTAAGAGATACATAGGATCTCTTACCTTTTTTCGATTAAATGAACCAATAGGGAATAGAAGTTCCAGTAAACCCGTCCCTATGGTAGTTCAGTTCACTTTTTGTATTTCTTTTCATTTAGGTTCCATCTTAGGTTTGCAGTAAACGTACCAAGGAAGAACGCAACTAAAAGGTACCAGACACCTGTTAATACCCATTCTCCTATAGGAGTTGTAGGTTCTAGATAATGATCAAAAGATAAAAGGAATATTGTTAAATAAAATAGCGTGAATAATAAGCTCCTTGTTGCCATATAAGACTGTTTGCCTTTTCTTCTTTGAACAGCCCACTTCCCCAGAAAACGATCGTCTTCATTCTTCAAAATATACACCTTCCAAACAAATAATAGAATTATAAGCATATAAACGCTAAGCGTTCACCTTTAAATACATACATGTCTTCAAACATTTAAAGGATGACTGAATTCAGTCATCCTTTTATCTAGTGGTATAGTGGTAATTCATACGTCCAAGCATCATATAATTCTTGTACGGTTGAATACTTCTTATGGCGATCTTCTTCAAATACTATCCACTCCACTTTATTACTCCAGGTAGTGTGTATCTTAATTTATTATGTTATTAATATTGGGCTTTTGAAGAGACTCTTCTAGGCTTCGTGAAAAGAAAACAGCACTCATACAGCTCACTCAATTAAGATGATTTAGAGGTTGGTTTGACTTAATGTTGTCAATCGTTCTAAATACATTTGAATATATACTGCTCACATTATCTTTCACGTAATTCTCCCCATCGTGTTGATAACGGTATTTATAAGCGTAGTAGCCTTTCTCGATGTCTTCTTTATAAAGGAGACCAGAAATATAATTTTGAGATTCATCTACTCGATCAGCATAGGTCTCGTATGTAACTTCACCATTATCAACAAAAGGGATATGTGCAGCTCTAGAACCTACAAAGAAAAATGGGATTTTGTTTTGTTTATAAATTTTGTTATATCGTTTTTCTGCTGCTTCAGAAAGATATTCAGGCATTATGACAACCGCATCATAACGATCCAGGCTCTTTTTTGCTAAATTTTCAACATCAATAGTTGTAAATGATATTTTCTTCTGTTCTCTTATAGTCGGCTTATCTCCTACCACTAATAGATCTAACTTTTCACCCTTATAAGTTTTAATTTCAGGTATTTCGTTATCCTCTTTAGTCTTAGTAGGGTTATCCTCATCAATCTCGTTGGAAAAATCATTACTGAAGTTACATCCAGTCAAGCTCAACAATATTGAAGAAAACAAGATTAATCGTATAAGTTGTTTCATTCTTTTCTTCCCCCATTTAAGATATTTAAATTATTTCGTAAAGTACCACAGGGATAGGGCCCTTGGCACATGAATAAAAGTTCCAGTGAACCCGCCCCTTACGCACTAGATTATATACAAAAAAATGCCATCCCTATTTATCTAAAGGATAGCTCAATAATGTTGACTAGAGTGCTTAAAATATTCTAAAAAACAAGTTTGATTGTCATCAGAAAAGGAGTAGTAAATAATAAATCTATCTACATGTATTTTATGACTTCCTTTCCATTCAGGTTTATCTGCTCTCATACTAGTTCCAACCGTTATAATTTTCTTCTCAATACGTTCTAATAAAGTTAACTTGTATTCAATGGTTTCATTATAAGAATAGTGCTCACTCTTAATATTCTCGAATGCTTCCTTTGTGGACTCCAGCCAAATAAACCTCATTTATACTTGGCCTCTCCGTATCATTTCTCTCATTTCTTCCGAAGTATAGGAATTACCTTCTTTAATATCCTTTTTAGCCTGTAGTAATTTTCGTTTTAGCTTTTGGTCTTTTTCTACATCTTCAGCTACAGTTGTTTCATTATCTTTATGATCAATAGCCACTATTTTATATTTTTGTCCATTTAGTTCAAAGGATTGATCTTTATCTTCGAAAATTTCTTCCAATACCTTTGCAGCCTCAGCACCTATTTTTTTCATAAAATCGCCCCCCTTACCTCTAATGGATTCAATACCTTATAATTTCATTTGGCCATTCAATTATTTTATTTTCACCAGCTAATTCATCGTTATTCTTGCTTATATTATATCATATGATAACAGTTACTCCATTGACAGTAAGCACCACAGGGGAAGGTTCATTGATACAAAAAACAACGCTTCCTTTGAACAACTACATTTTCTGGTCATTTAGGAAAGACAAAATGATTGGTCACGAACTACGACTGTTTCAGGCGTAAAGCATATTAAAACATTACGATCATCTAAGTTTTTAAAACGTGGATCCCATTCTTCTATTTCAACACCTAAGTAACGAGAAATTAACTGGTTAGCTATGATCTGATCAAAAGGCTTTACCGTTGCTGTACCTCTAAATCCTGCATGTAAAAAAAGGCCACTGTGCTGATTGTAATCTACTATTCCAATCGCACATTTTGGATTTTCCTTTATTCGATCTGGGAATGTATCTGAAGCTGTACCTATTATCCAAATTTTATTATCTTTCCAATAAAACCAAACTGGTGAATCTCTCGGTTCATCCTCCACCACTGTTGATAAATGCGCTACTAAAGGCTTTGTAAGAAAATTTTCTAAATCAAAACTTTTACCTGTATCTCTAATAATTTTCATCATAACCTCCTGATCAACAAATTTGCACTGTTAGTTTAAGAACATTATTTCACATAACCTACATTTAGTTTAACATAATATACCAATTACCTGTTCAAGCATATTTATCACATAGGCTGTATGAAGTCGATTTAAAACCATAGGAATATTCCATAAGAAAAAGCCCAACTTCTCTGTAATTTCGAATCGAGAAGTTGAGCTGTTCAGTTTCTTCATATACTTAATTTGTTGCACGAGAAGCCCCACTATGGAGTTTCTAAGTTAATTCAAAATCCGGATGCCTCTTTTTTAAACGAAACATAACGACAGCCGTAACGCCATAAATAACCACTGAAATGATCCCCATCATTACAGAAAGAAAAAATGACGCGATTATTGAACTAATGGAGAAGTATAAGAAAATGCCAACCATAACCGCAAAATTACCCTGGCTCCTTGGAGCAAACGTCTTGAATAAAACGAGAAATAAAGAAGCCATAAGCAAGATCACAAACGCTAGAGCAATATAAAGGAGCGCTCCTCCTTCAAATTCCAAACCGCCCCTGTACATAAGGCACACCTCCTACTAGTCTTGCAAAGCAGATGGAAGGTACTCACCTGTTCTTTAGTATTTAGGTCCTATACCCCAAAGGGGGAGAAAGGTAAACGCAAAGGGATGAAAGGGCTCTTCCTCATACAAGTCGTTAATAAATTAGTGGGGAAAATACGGAGTCCTACTTAAAATGACATATAAAAAAATTGTCCTGAATAGGCCCCTTAAGTTGCCCTTTCATAAAAAACGATATAAGTTCTAAAGGTAGATATAAACTGCGAATGGATACGATCCAATTGTCGTTTAAGCTGTCCTCTAGTAGCATAATTTTTATGTTCGATGTCTGTAATACGCTCCTCTAATGATGAAACGCTTTTCAGGTTATGTACTAACTCATCTCGTTGATCACGAGTTAGATCTACTTGAATGAGGAGTTCCAACAAGGTATCTCTAGCATTCTTTAGTTTGACTATCATGTTGTTCAGCTTCCTATCGTCAATGGGTACCGAACTTGTGCTAACTAACCATTCCTGTTCAAAAATAGGAAGAATGTATTGTGTCCGGTTTATGATTAAGCTTGTATTTTTTATTGCTCACATCTGCCTCTAAATCCTTCTGATATGAATCTTTAAACTCACTCAAAATTTCTGCATATTGTTTACCATTATACAAATGCGAGTCAGGCTGGTAGGCAAGACTTTTATCTACACTAAAAACGGAATAAGGATAAAACCAAGTCATCACAGATATAAAAAGGACAATGATCCCTATGAATCCTCCCCCAGTCCAACGAATCACTTTTATCTTTTCACCCATTTAAAAGCCCCTATACTGTTTATTAAACTTAACTCCCTGAGTATGTAAGAAAAACGATTATTATAGTTTATTTTCCTTACTATAATTTCGAATCCAATCTACATCAATTCGGTCATTTACAACCTGATAATACTCCCCTTCATTGTAAAAAAGGACGCGCTTTTCATAAATGGAAGCCTCTATTGGAATCTCTTTATCTTTTGAGTAGATAGTAAGAGTGAAGCCATCTTCTTTTGAAACATCACTGTCCCACTCATGATCCTTCATTCTTTTAACACGATAGTTGCTCAGGAAGTCTTTAAACTCTTCTGCGTGTGCCTTTTGATCCGTTCTCCATTCATATTCCCCTGTGAGCCCATTTATTGAAAACGATTCGACATTAGAAATATCGTAATGGATAACATCATCTAAATCTTTTTCTCTAAAATCATTAAAATGCTTAACGGAAAAAAAGATTATGATGACAACACCTATGGCTAAAAACCATTTCCTTTTCATTCTCGTGCCTCCTACTTCTTTTCCACTAAATTGGTATGGTTGGTAAAATAAACGCTGCTCCTGTTTAGCTATCGCACCCATTAGTGGTATTGCACTACAATTTAATCTTCATGTGCTACTTCATAGAAAGAACGAAATACAAAAAAACTGCTAATAAACTTCTGATGTAGATTATCAAATTGTGTTTCTAGTTTACCTTTAGACAACATCGGTTGAGCTTTTATATTTGTGATGGAATCTTCGATTGTTAACAATGTTTGAATCGTATGAATTAAATATTCCTTCTCCTCTTTTGTATAATCTTGTTGAGCAACAAGATCCAATAATAGTTGTCTTGTTTCTTTTACTTCAAATAGAATTAAATTTAATTGTTGTTCATCCATTTTCATACTACTTTCACTCATTAACCAATCTTGTTCGTACGTTTCTAAAACATACCTGAGTTGATCTGTTGTCCCATCAACTTTTTTCTTGAACGTTTTAAACTCTTCAATATCTTTCACATAACCTTGAACAACTTTCTGATCTGGTTTATAAGTAAAGCTTTTATGTAAACTGAATGGTGAATATGGATAAAACCAAGTCATTATTAATAGGAATAGAACCATTATGCCAATCAAGCTAAATATTAATTTTGAGCGGATTCTCAACTCAAATTCACCTCTCCTTCATCTTCAACATTTAATTAAGGAGTGAACGCATGCGTTATCAATACAAACCTACCTATCTTAAATCCGGATAGAGCCATAATGATGTCGACCCTCAAAAAGAAACGCTATCATACTCTCATAATAAGGTATGAATTTTTTATCTTCGATCAGCTTTAAGATTTCCTCTTTAGAAGCCCATTTGGCTGCTTGTACCTCTTCAGCCTGTAACTCCAATTCATCCAGATCTAAGTCATACTCAATCAAATAAAAATCGTCAAAGCCACGTTCAAAGTTAATCGTAAAGTGTGGCCGTATCTTTTCAAAGTTATAATGAACCCCTAGTTCCTCGGATAACTCTCTTGAAGCAGCCTGCTGACTAGTATCGCCTGCAACTGCGCTCCCACCACAAGTAACATCCCAAAGGTTTGACCATCCATGCTTAAAGGGCTGACGCTGCTGAATGAGCATCTCACCATTTGAATTAAATATACATACGTGTACGACTAAATGAAACTCCTCTGATGTCATTTCAGCTCCACGAGTTATTTGCTTCCCTATTTTATTCCGATGTTTATCATATAAATCCCATATTTCCATTGCGAAACTCCTTATGTAATTGGCCGTTTGTAGAAGCAAAGCTCTTTATTTAACAACCGCATTCCTAAAGAAAAACCACCATTACTTTTTTATTACAATTCTTGAATTCTCATAGGTTGTAGCACCGTTTTTATCAGGATGCATATACACAGTAATTTCTACTTTGTCTCCTATTTCATACTTTTCAATATCATCAACAGGAATGTGGTTTCGGATATTAGACTGATCCTGTACTACTATCATATTTTGCTGCGGAAGCTTTTCTTCGATTGTACCTTTAATTTCTCCCTTAACTGTATCTTCTTTTAAGGATCCTATTAAAGAAATAGTGAGTAATAGAAGCGTAATGAGTAGTAATGCCTTTTTCTTTATCATAAAACCCTCCTAACCCCATATCCAGCAAGACTGCCCGTTAATGAAAGAGACTAGTGCCTTTTTTCAGCAGTCGCACCCGCTTTTGTTCAATAATATTATTCACCTAAACTTGCACCTTTTTCGATGATTTCATTAAATTCTTTTGCAGATAAATCTTTATTTTCCTGACCAGTTTGTTCCGAATATAATCCCTCTTTCATATATTCAAGTCCTTTTTCAACTTTCTGCAATTCATTCCTTTGTTCCTTTGTTAATCTTCCATCATCATTAGCAGGTTCAATTGTTATTCTTCCTACAAAAAATCTTGGGTGGTAAGTAATGTTACTATCCACTGTTCTATTCCCTATACTCAGTAATAAATTGGTGGTTTCTAGGTTGTTTTCTATACTCATTAAGATACCTGATATATCCATTTCTTCTGTACTAGATAAAAGATATTGAACAGATTGATCTGTATTATCAAGATGGGCATAAAACTCGTTTAAATAGGCTTCATATTGCCTTTTTTCTTCATTGATTTTTTGGAAATAAAGTGAAAAAATTATTACTAGTACACCACTTAACAATATAAGTGCATAAGTTTTAACTTTCTCATTTCGGTTCATATCCTTATCTCCCTTTTTTGCATTTTGCTCCTTGCACATTTCTGCCCGCTAGTTGACATTATTTTAAGTTGACTGTTCCACTGGTACCGAACCGTCCCTGTGCTTCCTTTTGAACTTCAATTATTTATTATCTTCTTGATAGTCTCAGCTTGCTCAACAGACACCTTAAAGAATGTATCTTCGTTCCTCCTAACTACACCTCCATTGGTGTTGTAGGAAATAAACCATTTATTATCCCTTATTTCATATACCTCATCAACAGGAATTTCCCCACCAAATCCAAGGTTGATAGCTACTTCAAGATCGACCTTTTTCAATTCACTTGTTACCCTATCTAACTTTCGAACTTTATCCTCTTCTTTTATTACCTTAATTACCTCATCATCTTCATTATAGACTTTAATCTCTTCAGGTTTATTCATGTATCTTTTTAAGAGAACTAAAAAGGTAATGATAAGGATAAGCCCAAGTAACTTGATATATTTGTTCACTTCAGCCCCCTCCTTCTATATAAGGTGTTTAAGTTATAGATTTCGACAGTCATCCGAACCTTCTAAAGCATATAAAAATAAGTTGGATCAATTTACACTTGTAATATAATCCCATTTAATTTTACTTTTGCAGACCTATCATCACAACCTATTTTTACAAATATAGTATGATCTATCCAATAACACCGAACATACGAAGAACCCCTCCTCATATAACTAAGAGGAGGGGTGCTGGATATAGCAATTGTTTTATTGCTTTATTTAGATATTTCCTAAAAATAGGAACCGGGTGCTCAATTTGTTAAAATTAAAGGTAAATTACAGTTTTATAGTAAGGAGGTCATTAGAGTGCTAAAAAAAGGATCTATCTTGTACCTTGTATTATTAGGTATTATCTTGACGAGTTGCACAAACAATGAAGCAACGAAAGAGGCTGGTCATTCTCAAGTATCGAGTATTGTTAAACAAGAATTAGAAGAAAAGTTAAATAAAGATTTTGAAGACATAACCAAGAATGACTTAAAAGAAATAAAAAGCCTAGAATTAAATGCCAGTAAAGAGGTCGCTGAACCATTAGACATTTCCGGTATCTCAGAACTTACAAATCTAGAAAATCTATCTGTTAACTTTCCGATAAAGTCAGAAGACAAAGATCTACTTAGTAAATTATCAAACCTAAAACGTCTCAATATAGAGAATGTGAATATCGAAAATACTCTTGATATTTCAAACTTGGTTCAATTGGAACACCTTGATCTAATTAATTGCTCTGTAAACGACCTTTCATTCTTACAAGAACTAACAAATTTAAGGAGTCTTCTTCTCGACCAGAACTCTATAAATGATTTATCACCTATTCGAGATCTAACAGAATTAAGTGCATTATACTTACGTTCAAATAACATTACTTCTATCGAACCTTTGTCCAACCTCACTAACCTGAAATACTTAAATATCGAGAGTAACCACATAGAAAACTTGAGACCTCTCTTGGATATGAATGAACTTGAAAGTTTATATGCAAATAATAACCCAATAACAGACCTATCTCCTCTAACTGATAAGTCAGTACGTCTGTTATCGATAAAAGGGACTAAAGTGTCAGACACCAAAACAATCACCACTCTAAAAAAGCTCAGTTCTGTTGATATAAGAGATACAAACATCACGAAAATTGAGAAATTGAAAGTTCTTCCTGAACTCCGGTTGGTAATCCTTAATAAAGAAAAGATAAGTGATTGGGAGGCACTAACTGAAGGTAACGAAGAAATACAGGTAGTAGAAATGGCTAATAGTCTTTAATCAAAGAGGTCTGGGTACGGTTTTAAATGGATAGAAAAGGTCACAGATCCCCGTTTATTATTCTGATGAAGCACTAGAACCATCCCTGATCTTCCCTAATGAGAAGGTTTAGTAGAAGCCTAATATCATAATAGTATAAAAAAGACTTCCAACTACTTGGAAGTCTTATACAGAATTATTTTATTATTCAGCTCTATCGCACCCTTCACTTTAATAAGAGATTCATGAAAAATAAATGTTTACACCTACTAGGGCTATTATCGAAAAGATATACAATGACGAAGCAATTCTTCGGTTGCTTCGTGGAACTTCTTTGTTTCTTAGAACTCTCAGTTGTTTAATAGTCAACAAAATAAATACAAAAATTGAGACTATAAGCAATTCATTCATTTTCTTCACCTCTAAATGTTATTTAACAAACCTGCCCCCTAGTATAAGTACATTCTTTCTCATAGTCTGCATATGTAGTTTGGCGTTAAGCCAGTTACTCCTTGTGCTTCCTCTTATTCAACTATCGCACCCGTCAGTTGAATATCCACGCCCCTAAAATTTGAAAAATCAAGATGACTACAACGATTGCAGGACCAACAATAAACACCCCTGTTAAAAGAGATCTCAAGATGTCCGTTAAAGAAGGCCCTTTCCTTCCACTTTCTTCATTATCTATTATCTCGTTTATTTCTTGTAATGAATGATTAATATTTTTAAGTTCATTCAAGATTTGATCTTCTGTGTTTTTTTCCATGTAGATCTCCCCCCCAAATACCTTGTTAACCTAACTTGAGCGTAAGAATCAAGCGATTTTAAAACAACCAAAATTTTTTACAAATCTACCGCATTCCCTATCCTAATGACTCCTCGCACTCAATCCGCTTGTTACTTTATAAACAAGGCTGCTAAACGCAATCTTGACAGGATATAAGGAAAGAATGATCGCCAAAATCACACTGAAGGTCTTGATTCCACCTATTAAATGCAATACATCATTGATTATGTAACTAGCTAATTGAAAAAGGCCATAGACTAGGCTGACGGCCAACACAAATGAAAACAATAGAAGCATTATTTGTCGTATGGACAGTTGTTTGATCTTTTTCCATTTCTTTATGCTGCCGTCGTGAATGGAAAAAGATATGTAGACCATCGGGGTTAATAATAAGAACCAGCTTGAATAACCAACCACGATCCACGAAACCCCCATGACCAAGACCAGAAGCCAACCAATTTTGTTAAATGGATTACTTTTCACTACATCACCTCATAACATTGTTTTCAGGAAACGCATCAATAAACAAAACTATGAAAATAGACTTTGAAATAGCGTGAACGTTATAATCAATGTAGACAAAGAACCGGCAGATAATAACGGGATCATTTTCCACCAGTTGATTTCCTTTGAAGGTTTTACAGCTTCTTTAGACACGATAACCCAAAGTGCAATCGATGCTATTGATAATATGAAAATTCCTTCTGTAGACACAATCGTCACCTCCATCGTTCAAATTACAGTATGTATTTTATATACGAATTAGAAAAGCACACACCAGATTTCTTTTTTCACTCAACGTCCCCATATCTGCTAATCAAATAGAATTTCCATTTTCCGACTCTTCGTTTTCATTCCTAAGGACTCGTAAAATTCAATTGCAGCTGTATTTGCCTCAGAAACTCCGAGTTCGATCCCATCAACAGAAAGACTCCGACCAAGATCAAAAGCATACTCGGTTAGCTTTCTTCCAATCCCTTTCTTCCGGTGCCCTTCTTCAACGGCTAAACTGTTGATCATTAAAACTTTCCTTGCCTTTACAAAAGAATTCTCGGCTATTTCTTCTACCTTCGTCACGATCACTCCGACGATATCATCGTCTATTGTAGCGACAAAAATATGGTGGGTATCATCATTCAATTGCTGTTCAAAGAGTTCTTGCCCAACTGGATTTGAATGAGCATTATACAAATCTGGCCTGAGCGACACGTGCAAGTCATGAACCTGGCTAAACAAAGGCACCAATGACTCGTAATCGCTTTCTACCGCGTTCCGAATGACTAGATTCATAACACCCCTCCATCTAATTCTTGAATCATTTCAACCCTGTTCCCAAACGGATCTCTAAATTCGAACCGATCGAAACCTGGAATCGGAACGCCTTCCATGATTTCAATTTCATGCTGGTCGAACACACGCTTCCAGTAGGACAGGTCCTCCACCTGGTAAGCTAAATGAGCTTTTGTCGTGAGCCGATCAAAATCATCCTCTGTCCCGATGTGAACCTCCCGATCTCCAACTTCCAACCAGAATCCCCCGCGCCCTTTTAAGGATTCAGGCTTTTCCTTCTCTTGTAGACCAAGAACACCGCAATAAAATTTCTTACCCTCTTCTTCTGCTCCTTTAGGAATCGTAATTTGAGCATGATGTAATCCGAGTATCATTGAATCTCCCCCTTATTTAAGATCTTTTCTTTTAAAGTCTACTTACATTTTATCCCTTCATGACTTATAAGGAAAATACTTAATTATTATTGGGGGTGATAAGTTTTAGTAATATGGAGGAAGGGACCGCTCACTCATCCTAAATTCGCCTAACCAGATAGCTCATAAAGAAAGAATCCAAGAATTCATATCTTGCACCCTATACCACCCAGCGTTGAAATCCAAATGAAGCATCTTCCCCTGTTTTATTAATATATATAATAAAGAAGGAGCTAGTTTTAAAACCAGCTCCTTCTTTATATTCAGCTAACTAATTAGGGGATTAATCTTTATAATCTATTTCTACTGAAGGCGGACTATTGCCTACAGTTTAAAATTTAGTTTACTATAAGGGTTTTTCCACATTTAGTGGACTATAATTCGCGCTTTAAAACACCTGAAAGGGTACAAAATTTTAATCCTTGAAATCCAACCTTGTCATTGATTCCGCTACTTCTTGCAACAGTTCATCCACTTGCTGACCATAAACAAAGCGCAACTGCTCTAGCTGGTTGAAAACTTGTTTTTCAAAAACATTTTTGGAGCGTTCAGAAGCTTGGGTGATCTGTTTTACTGTAAGGCCTTGTTTACGGCCATACGTTAAGAGCGTATTCATTTCTAACACTAGTCTACGATTGCATGGGTTCCACTTCTGTTGAAGCTTTGCAGGAACTTCTATAGATTTAGTTGCCTCTTCACTAGGTCGGTCTGGGTTAGGGGTAGGATCCTCTTTTGATGAATCGGATGTTTCAAGGAGACCTAATGCTTCTTTTAACCGATCCACTTCTCCTTCAGTTAACGTAATGCCCTTCCCCATTTTGGTGTGGTCTGGACTCCAGTTACGCAAGTCATACTTTCCTTCCTGACCGTTCCAACTGACCACATTTAATTCTTTTCTCCACCCTTTTGCTGTGTCGGATAAAACGGCAATATTTCGTTCTATATGATAGGTAAAACTCGCCATAACCTTTCTTTCTATGCCCCTTTCTCACCGGGTTGTATACCGAAATAATCTAGAGTCTCCCAAAGGGACTCCATCGCTTTCTCTGGATTGAGATAGAATTCACTTCCACGCACTCTCCAGAAATTCCACCCTACTCTTTCTAGCTGACTTTGTCTTTTCTGGTCATTCTCTAATTGATCAATTCCGTGCCAATAATCTCCGTCACATTCAACGGCCATCCTCCCATTCGCTCCTTCTACTACAAGGTCAATTCGGTAGCCACCTACTTTGTATTGGGGGATAACATTGTACCCTTTCCTTCTGATGTGATCATACACATCTTTCTCGAACTGAGAATCACACAAGGATTTATCCGCTTTATATTTTTCTTCATACGGTTGCTTAAAGTACTGCAGCATCTGATAACGGATGCATTCTTTATTCATTATATCTTCCGTTGTAATCGAATGGACTAGGTTGACCTGTTCTTTCGCTCGGCTCATTGCCACATTGAAACTTCTCTTGTATTTGTTATCCGTTAGGGGAGACACGCGTATTTCACCTGGGGCTGCTACCATACTTAAGAAGATCACATCTCGTTCATCCCCTTGGAATTTATGGGCATCTCCACAAATGATCTTTCGTTTTAAAAGTTCCTTTTGATCAATTTCTTCTATTAACTTCTTCTCAATCATATTCGCTTGGTTATGCCCTAATAAACTAATGACGCCAAACGTTTTACCATCGTACTTCGGATCATTAAGACACTCTTTAATCTGACGAACGATCTCATCTGCTTCTTGCACATTTCTTACCTTAGGACTTTTCCCTTCTCTGACTCCGTCAGGCAAGTAAAATGATTGAACAGGTTTAAGCCTATTGGAACTATATGATTTTAAAGGAATTAGTGGTGTATCTGGGTAACTGATTAAGTTTGAGAATTCAATGATCTCCGGCATGCTACGGAAGTGTTCCCGGAGCACAACGCGCCCTTCAAATAGGATATTGGCAATATCAAAGAATGAGCTCTTCACCCCAAAACTATCACCATGGGGCACACCTTGTAAGTACTGCTTTTGCAATGCGTGTACGTCGTCCTCATTGATCCCAACAAAGTGAGGGCTAATCTGCTTGTCATCACCTACCACGATTACTTTTTTCGCTAGGTACATAAACATTAGAGCTTCCGGGCCAGATTGACTGGCTTCGTCAATAATAACAACGTCGAACATCCCTTCTTCAGGTGTGATCGACTCGGCTACCTGGTACATAGGCATGATCCAAGCTGGGACGGCTGATCGACATTCTTCCATATGGTGTTGAGCTTTCCTTTTATAATATTCCGCATTCTTACCCGTTCCTTTACCCACGCGTCGAATTGAACTCGTCCAAGCTCTCAAATGAGAACTCTCATGGGTGGTAATATTCTGAATGCAATTCCTCCAAGACTCTAGAGTAATGAGACGCATCTCTAAGTTTTTGATCTTGCTTTCTAGGCTCTTAATGGAGTCTTCTAGTGATTGCGGCGTTTGACTGAGCAAATTCTCAATCCAGATGCTTGCTTCCTTCCAATCGATGGCTTCGTAAATTTCAGGAAGTCGCTCTTCCCATTGATTGTATGGGTACGTCTTAATCGACTGGATAAGGTTAGGAAGTACGCCACTTATTTTCGATTCGAAAGCATGTGCTAGTTGCTGTTCTTTACTCAACAATTCAAGATGGCGAATGTCTTTTAACACGCTCTCATAACGTGCTACATCCCGATTCGTAATCGCTTCGTCAAGTGCATCTACGAGAGGATGCGTGTGATCACCTAAGTTAGGAACAATCGCTTGCTCTCTGAATTCTCTTACTTGCGCCTGTAGTTCTTCTAGCCTCGATTGCAATACAGAAGCCCAAAATAAATCCCTATACGCATACACGTTATCCGTATGGGTCCAATCCTTATCCTTTAAGTGAATGGTATCTGTTTCTCTTCTAAGCGTTCGATAACATTCAATGACGTTATGTAAGTCAGATAGCTTTCGAAGCATCACTTTTAGTTCTAACCATTTGAAGGCGAGTTTGTTTTTAAGTTCAAAGGTTTCTCCCGTTAGATCTTCAAAGTCACTTTTCAATGATTCAACGATCGACTTAGTCTGTAAGACCTCGACAAGTTTCTGAAGCTGATCTACTGTATCACACGGACTTCCTTCAAGCGTTACTTCCTTCAAGATATAAAACCCTTGTTTAATCGGCTTGGGCCTAAAGCCAGGAATCCCTTTTTTCGCACCGTTTTTTTGGAAGTGATGCAATAAGCTCTCTGCATCCCTTAACACTTTCTGCTCGTCCATATCTTCTGGAATAGACAGCTGGTCCACTTGTATCGTCTCCACCGCTTCATCTACGCGATCTCGGTTCTTGTAGTACTGGTCGTAGAGCTGTCTCCAAAGTAATTCTCGCTCCGCCCATATGTCTTGAAGTGCTCGGTTTAACCAGGAACTCTCATGCTGTTTAATGGAAGACAAAGAAGACACATATTCATCTAGGGCTTCTTTGCCCCGAAGCGCTTCTTTTTCTTTAAGCCCCCGGATGACGCTCCAGTCCTTACTTTCAAATGGATGACCAAGCTGGATCAGCTGCTGTTTTACCGTTTGTTCTTGGTGAACGATTCGTTCAAAGGTTTCTCGTGAAAGTAGTTCCTTAGAAGGAGGATAGGACTGTTGCAGTTGTCGCTCTTGTAAGGGATCGATTTTCCGAACGGTTCTAGCATACGTTAGCATTTCATTTACGGTGAAAGTAGACTGCACACTCGAATCTACTTCATCCGTTAACCAATCAAACTGATCCTGATTTGCGTTTACTATTTTCGCAATCTCCTGCAGCTTCCCTTGATAAGGATCATGTAACCTATCATGATAACTAATTTCCTGTTCCTGTAGTGTGCGCAGGTCCTGCGAAAACTTAGTTTTACGGGACTTTAGGCTTTTCAATTCCGATTGAATCTTTTCTATTTCTCTTTGCTTCTCATCCTCGTCCCAGTACTCACGCGCATTTGTAATTTCCTTCACGACGGCTTCTAAGTCTTGAAAGGCTTTCTTATCATTACCTAGTAAGTTCACACATAATTGCTGTAGGTCCTCTGGTAGCTTGTCTTTCAACACACTTAAGGCATTAGCTGTATGGCTGGTTACCAGAACCTTTTGCCCTTCTGTTAGGAGGTGCGACATGAGGTTCGCAATCGTATGACTCTTCCCTGTCCCAGGGGGGCCTTGCACAATCACGCCATCTCGTCCTTCTAATTTCTCCACGATCTTCATTTGCTCGTCGTTTGCCGGTAACGGGAAAGATGGCCCTTCTGTTTGATTAGATGAGCGAGGCGACTGGTCATCCATGATCCTTACTAAACGCTCCACGTTCCGCGGCAACTGGTCTTTCTTCTCTAACTCAGAACGAATCGTTTGGAATGACCGAATATAGTGCTGATTCGATCTCTTCCTTATGATAATCCCAGGGGTAAACGAGACGTTTGGATGCTGCTTTTGTCCATCCTTTTCTTCTTCGTACGTGTACGTCCCTTCTGAAGATAGCGTTTGAACAAAGCTTTTAAGCACGGCCTCAATCGGTTCGAACTCATCTAGGGAAAGAGGATGCTCGTTTAATTCCTCTTTCAATGAATCCATATAAGACCGGTCCGGAAGCTCTCTCACTTCAATCATGTCATCCTCTAGCTGCATCGATTTCCCATTTGCTAGAGACACTTCAATTTGTCCGGATTCAGGGTCAATCTTTATGGTTACTGGATGGGTAAGTAAGTGACGAGACACAGACTTTAAAGGCCAATTCAGTAGCCCTAGCCCTAACACAGCTTCAAAGCTTTCTTCGTTTTTATGAATAAACTGATGCATCTTAAACAAGTAAGAGTATAACGCTTGGTGATGTAGATACGATTGGTACGCTTCTCGCCATGGGTTCCAAACCTCATCTAGATAGGTTCTAAAGGCTTCTTGTACGTGGGTATGATCAATTAAGAGATAAGCATAAAACCGTTCCCATTCTTGATCACCTAACCCTTGTTCCGGTATGATGAGTTTTCGTTTCTTTAATTGAGGTTTAAGGGTTGGTTCATCTTGAAAAGAAACAAACCCTTGTAAGCACTCAGGCACTGGAGGAAGAATCGGTTCAACGGGTTTGTCCAATTGAAGAACATCAGCATCAGTGTAAGTAAGAAAAGATTGGCTACTAGAGATTTTTACAGCCTCCTGTAACCAAAGGGTATATGTATATTTCGAGACATGTTTAACAGGTTTCATCGTTAATTTTTGAAAGTCCATTAAATAAGAATATAAGTTTATGGCTTTCTCTTTTGAGGTGATCTCATTCGTTGCAAACGTCATGGTGTGTTCATCCTTCGTCTATAAATTACTATAGTACGATGATACTAGTTTGCAAATTATGAAACAATGTGTTTTTTTGGAAGATCTTTATACCTAACAAACTAGACAACAAAGTTCTTGTGGTCAATCCGTAACATATCCCCCACCAAAAATCGTTCATCATATACCTTACTCGCAAATATCAACCTTCGGGGGCACAATTTTATGCACCCCCTCTCCCCTATACTAACAATAGATCAACAGAAATGAGGGATAGCATGAAACGATTTCCAGTAGACTTTCACTTAAGAAGTGGCCAAACCATGCAAGCGATTATTGGACACTACGGAAGAGAACAATTGATTTATAACATTAAGCAACGTCTCGATCGCCTCACCTATTGGGACCTTGAACAAGAAGATACCGTTAAGGTGCTGAAGACAGCAGAAGTGGTAGCGTTCGAGGTTGGGATCCCTGAAGAAGTGGAAGACAGCCAGTTACAGTCGTTCACGTTTACATTTAAAGGCCTGATTTACTCTGAGAAGAAACTAGCTTTAGAAGGAGAAGACCATTACATCCTTTCCTTCCCGGACCTTGACCTGATCGAAGGCAGACCGACCATGATCGAAACGATTCAGAAAGGGAAAGAGTATCTGAAGTCTCACCTTGAGATTCTTTTAGAAGAAAAGCGAGACGAAACGCTCAACTCCCCTTACATAAAACACCCATCCCAAACAGTCGAAGAAGCACAGGAACGTCACTTGTTAAACATGAGTGAGATCTACGACGATGAGGAGCTGCGAGAGATCTATACCTTTATTAAAGCTATGGACTTTACGGTTAGGGTTGAAGTGGATTTGGAGTATGAGAAGTATTATTTGGAGAATAAGTTGATGTAATGGTGTAGGTATGTAACCATAAAAATATCACCTAGTTGAAAATCTGAATCTATACATACATAAGGGAGACACCATGATGAAAAAACATTCCTATTGCCAAGACTGCAAAAAAGAAATGAATGAAAGTAACCTGAACTTATTTGATGAGTTTGGAGAACTATCAGAAGCAAAAGAAATATGCGAGGATTGCTTACGCCAAGCAATTATAGAACTACCAAATGGCTTCGACCCTGGTGAATGCTACAAATGCAACAAACCCCTCCAACCCGTGTTAAAACACTTTGATGACATTATTGCGGAGAAACTCGTTTGGTTTTCTTGCCCTTCTTATATAGAAGGTAATGAAGAACATGATACGGGTGGATACTATACGGTACAACCCGATGTAGATGAAAATACTTGGTGGTAGTCTTCTAAAAGTAAATAGAGAGATGAAACCATGGACTCAAACACGTCTTCATGAACGCAAATTGTGGAACGGATTAAAAAACATACCATTAATAAAACCCTAGAGAGTCTCTCTAGGGTTTGTTCGTTTAGGACCGTTCTACAGTGGCCTCTTCTTCTATTTTTTCTAAACGAGCCTGCACATCTTCCTCACTAAGTCCATGCTCTTCCACGTAACGATTACGCGGATGCGTTCGGCACTCATGGCTACAGCTGCGCATGAACTTATGCTCGTTCTCTTCAGTCATAATCATACGGCGATCACAATCAGGATTTCCGCAGTTTGCAAAGTGTTCAGCTGGCTCACCTGTGAAGTAATCCTCACCGACGATGGTATGCTCAACCTGGTTCACAGGTACAGTCAAACGATCATCAAAGACAAACATCTGCCCGTCCCATAGCTGGCCTTTTACTTCAGGATCTTTTCCGTAAGTAGCAATACCACCTTTTAGCTGTGCTACATCAAAGCCTTCTTTCATCATCCAGCCAGAGAACTTCTCACAGCGGATTCCGCCTGTACAGTACATCATGACTTTCTTGCCTTCAAACATTTCTTGGTTATCACGAACCCAATCCGGCAGGTCCTTGAACGTCTCAACATCTGGACGAACGGCTCCACGGAAGTGTCCGAGGTCATATTCATAATCATTGCGCGCATCAAGAACGATTGTGTCCTCGCGCTGCATTTGTTCCATCCAGTCTTTCGGCTCTAAATGCTCGCCTGTAATTTCATTTGGATTATGGTTGTCTTCTAAGCGAAGCGTAACAAGCTCCGGGCGATGACGCACATGCATCTTCTGAAACGCATGGCTATCCGCTGCATCGACCTTAAACGGCATCTCCGCAAAACGCTCATCGGCATGCATGGCATCCATGTACCTTTGAGTCGCTTCATCCGTTCCAGAAACGGTACCATTAATCCCTTCTTCCGCTACGAGAATACGACCTTTTAAGCCTAACTCGTTACAGAACGTTAAGTGATCCTTTGCAAACTGCTCTGGATCTTCAATTGTGACGTACTGGTAATACAGTAGTACACGGTAATCTTGATTTTCCATATTCATTTCCACCTCTTCTTTATATTTCCCAGATATAAAAAATAAGGCATTGATGTAGCAGTAGGTGCTACATTCACTTACCATCATTTATTACAACATATAATTGTAATGGGGATGGTGGTAGGAAATCAAGGTCATTCTTTCTTCCATTTTCGTTCAAAGTAGTAATTCAAGCGATATTCACATATCTCCTCAGTCATCTTTTTCAAGAGTGCTCGATCTTCAAGAGGAACTTCAAAATTAAGAGAAAACACATTATCTTCGTACTTAAGAAGTCCTTTACTACTCCCGCTCCACTTCGTTAGAGGCATTGTACTAATGAGATTTGCTACTTTTGCTTTGTCGTACTCTATGAGTGCCTTGGTATTTTTACTTGTAAAATCAATATTTTTTCGGTAAGGCTTTTCTGTTAAATAGGAATGGAAATAAGGAGCCAT
This sequence comes from Pontibacillus sp. HN14, assembly GCF_021129245.1. Classification (NCBI taxonomy): domain Bacteria; kingdom Bacillati; phylum Bacillota; class Bacilli; order Caryophanales; family Bacillaceae; genus Pontibacillus; species Pontibacillus sp. HN14. Next base: position 140,268 of record NZ_JAJOLR010000003.1, read on the forward strand.
CTCCTCCGGTGTTGCAGGCTGAACCCAGTCCATTTCCCCTCTATCCAACATGTACTTCAATACAACCATCTTGTAACTCTTAGTCATAGAGGTTCGTTCTACTTCTTCTAACCAGTCTATGTAAGTCTCATAAATCGTTTGTTCTTCAGTTGTTAATTCACCATAAGAGCTAAGAAAGCCAGCATAGCTTTTCCATATCTGCTTAAATTCCTTAATAGCTTCAGTGCCATTAAGATGCATTTCCCAGTAGGTTGGACGTCTGCCTAGTTGCTCTTTGACTTGGTCATAAGCCATCTTCACCCGCTCTTTTCTCGGACTGCGCTTCTTCAGAAGTTCTTCCAGCAGTTGTATAGTCTTCACGTCCAAGTTGATTTCACAATCAGCTGGTGTAATAGGTTGAATCTTCCCTTTCTTCCCCTCCCCTTTATCTTTCCCAAGCAGCTGCAATTTGACATCTGCATTTCGGTAATTCCCAATTAAGTCAATAACCGTGCAATGTGATTTCTTCAAATGCTTACGCAAACCACGACCTATTTGTTGCGTAAAGACCACAAGAGATTCCGTTGGCCTTGCGAATAAAAGTGTATCAACTGAAGGGATGTCCACTCCTTCATTAAATAAGTCCACGGTAAAGATCACATCAATTTCTTTTCTATCAAGCTTCTCAATAGCTTCTTTACGAGAGATTCCCTCCGTTTTGGAATGGAGACTAATCGTCTGATAGCCATTGTGATTAAAGTATTGCGATAAGAAATTTGCTTGTTTAATTGATGAACAAAAACCTATAGTCCTTGTTTGTTTATGTTTCTCCCAATTACTCAAGATATTACTAGCCGTATGTTCTTGAAGTTGCGCTTCTGCGAGCTCCTCTTCGTCATAACGGCCCCCAAGCCACGTAATTTGTGAATAATCAATATCATCGTATACGCCATAGTAATGGAATGGGGATAACCATCCTCTTTGAATAGCTTGTATAAAGTTCATCTCATAAGCTACATTTCCATCACATAAAGCAAAGATATCCTGTCCATCTGTTCGTTCAGGTGTTGCGGTTACGCCCATTAGGAACTTAGGTGAGAAGTACTCTAACACTTTCTGGTATGATCTACTTGAAGCATGATGGAACTCATCAACAATAATTAAATCAAATTCATCCGCATTAAATCTTTGCAAATGGTCCTGTATGCTTAACGTAAAGATCGATGCAAAAATCATATCAGCTTCTGCATTTTTCTCTTTTCCATTATAGATCCCACCAAGCTTTCCTTCGTTCACGTGTTCGAAAGAAGCTTTTGCCTGATGTAGAATCTCTTCACGGTGAGCTACGAATAGAATACGGCTAAAATGTTCAGCAAAGAAAGCAGCCAGATACGTCTTCCCTAGTCCAGTCGCCATCACCACCATCGCTTTATCGTAACCTTCTTCATAAGTGTTCTGTAGTGATTCAAGAGCTTCAGGTTGAGCGAACCTTGGACTTGGTTTTTCATTAGTTGGTACATAGGGTTCTGTTGGATCATGAATAACATCTGGCGGGTTATCAGGTCCTAGGGTGAGTTCTATTTCTTCCTTCTCTGACCATTTTTGGGCTAGATCTGGATACTTCTGTTTAAATTCAGCATACTTTTGAGTGTAAAATTTAAGGGTTTCTGGATTTACTTTCATTGTATTCTCAGCATAAAACATGTGGATATATTGCTCCAATGCTTCATTATATACTTCTTCTGAAACATCATTTGGTATGGAAACATTCCACTCAACTCCTGAAGTTAGAGCTGATTTGGACAAATTAGAGGACCCAACGATTAAAGAACCTTGATCTTCACCACTGAACAGAAATGCTTTCGGGTGAAAAGAACGCCCATTACTCTGCCATAAACGAACTTCCACCTGATTCTGAGGTAACTCGCTAAGTAAAGATAAGGCCTCAGGCTGCGTAACGTACAAGTAATCACCAGTAAGAATCTTAATGTCCGCTCCTCGTGCAGCTGCTTCCTTGAGCGCGGGTAATACCATCTTCACTCCTGACTCCATAACAAAAGCACTTAAAAGATAAATGGTAGAAGAGTCTTCAATATGATGGAGCACATCCTCTATTAAATTGCTTGTAAGTAACTTAGGTTCCTGACTAGTCTTCAACACTAATTAAAAACACCTTATCGTAAAATGATCCACGCTTCTCAGCCTTTTCTTTTCTTACCTTTTCTACTTCTTCCATAGAGGAACCATGTTGTTCAGCTAAAACATTCATGAGTTCTAGCATATCAGCAAGTTCTTCCACCGCACTTTGGTCGTCTTCAGCATTTATGTATTCATCTGTTTCTTCTTGTAATTTCTTTCGAAGTTCAGAATGGTATTCTTCTTCTGATAGAATGGTCGTGTCAAATGATTTTCCCGTTTTCTCAATGACCTGCGGGATTAAGTCTCTTACTAGTTTGTTATATATAGGCATCTAATCACCTCGTTTTAATTTATACTACTTTCTTAACTTACAGCTTACCTTAAGTAGAATCCAAGCATTCCAGGGACGATCTCTTAAGTTAAACGTACAATAACGCAGTCAAAGCTTAAGCGTCTTTTAAATAATGATAAAGCTGATAGTCCACAGTATTCTCCAAGATCATATCCATCTTCACCACAGGAATCTCTTTCCCCTTCGCATCAATCATTTTATTTTCTTGAATCGACTCCATGTTAGGAGTAGCCTTTCCGAAGTAATAAAACCCTTTCCCTTCATCATCGTCTTTCTTGATAAAGATATGAATCTCTGCTCCCTTTTCTGGTGCATTGATGATTTCTTGCACCTCTTTAGATTGGAGGGTTCTGTTGCTTCTCGTGAACCAACGAAGGGTATCTCTATTTATTAATTCATCTTCATAATTTACGCTAGATTCCACATCTTCTCCTTTATGATAGGTCACGAAGATGGGACATGTATTGTGTTTAGGCTTATAACCGAACATGGTTCCTTGTTCGTCATTGTCCCAGTTTAATAGTTTGCACACATCTTTCCGAGTATACTTTTTATACAAGGTGAGAGGGTTCTTATATTCACTATTTTTCCTACCTGCTACTTCAAGAACGTCTCTAACCATTCCGCTAAAGAAATCATCTTCTGCAAGAGAGGTGCTAATAGCAGGGTTTAAAACAATTTGGTTATCCTCAAATGTAGCAATAGGCTCATTCCCGTATTTCTTCTGATCCGTCATTGTAAAGAATTTTAGATTCATGATGCGTTGTAGATGTCTTTTCATTGATGCTGAGAATGATAATCCTGCTTCTTCTAAAATTCGTTCATACTCCGTGATTGTACAATCACCATGCTCTATTAGCATCGTAAGTAACAAAACTTCATGCTTTCTTTTCCCATCCAGCACTTCCTGAGATAAAAAATTCAATATGGAAGTTTTATAATCATTCAATGTGCCTATATCCTTTTCTACCCTCTTTAAGAATTCCATATAATTCTTGTTCTTTTCCATAATCACTTCCGGATCGATGGAGCCGAACTTCATGAAATCGAGTAGATAGGGGATACGGCCAATTTTATTCTTCAAGTGTTTATATTCGTCCTTTAATACTCTCATATCATTTAATTTACTGTCATCGATCGCTTTATAGATTTGTTTCTTAGCAATTTCCTCAAAGTTAATAGTAGAAACTCCATTTAAAAAATTCTTTTCTTTTAAATGCCGACGGATATTGTCCTTGTTTTGCGACTTATCACCTGATAGAGCAATGGGAATTAAATAGTTGTTCTTATAGTTTCCGATGAAATCAATGACAGATACAAACTCCTTAGAATTATGTTTTCTTAGACCTCTACCTAATTGCTGAACGAATATAATGCTCGATTGAGTTTGACGTAACATAATAACCTGATTAATCGATGGGATATCAATTCCTTCATTGAATATATCTACCGTTAAGATGTAATCGAGCAGTCCATTTTCAAGGTCATCAACCGTTTGAAGCCGTTTAGCAGAATCGTCATCTCCTGTTAGCGCTACTGCCTTCAATCCTTTCTGATTCATGAGCCGAGACAATTGGTGAGCTTCTTCCTTTCTACTACAGAATATAAGCCCTCTTACCTTTTCGCCTGAATGACCATAATAGTCTACCTTCTCTAGGATGTGCTCTACCCTTTCTTCATCCACGAGGTTTGCTAATTGAGTAGTGTCATCTACCAATTCCCCATGAGTCTCGTAATCTGTAACTCCGAAATAGTGGAACGGGCAAAGCATATCTTCCTCCAAAGCTTCTTGGAGTCTAATTTCATATGCTAAGTTATAATCAAATAGCTCATAGATATTTACTCCATCCGTCCTCTCAGGGGTTGCCGTCATTCCTAGTAGGAACTCTGGTTTAAAATATTCCATTACTTTCTTATAAGAGGTTGCTCCTGCTTTATGTACTTCATCAATTAGAATGTAATCAAATTCTTTTTCTTCAAATTGAGAAAGGACGTCATCCTTCGAGATCGTTTGAATGGTAGCAAATAAATATCTTGCACTTGTATCTTTACTTGTACCAGAAAGGATCCCAAAGTCCTCTTCCTCCCCACCAAGTACTCTTCTAAAGTCAGCCATCGCTTTTCTGAGAATCTGCTCTCTATGAACGATAAATAACATTTTCTTTGGTGCATATCTGCGCACATCAAAGGCAGATAAGTACGTCTTACCAGTCCCCGTAGCTGAAACCACAATCCCTTTTTCCTCGCCCTCTTCACGAAGTCTCTGAATAGCTTGAAGAGCGGGTACTTGCATATTGTTTGGTTCAATTTCTATTGCTTCTTTAACAGGGTTAATCTCATAAGCGCCAGGCATTTCCTGAATTTGTTCTGCTGGTCGATCGAGATTCGCTAGATAGTCGATTTCATAACGGTTAATCCAGTCCTCATTTAGAGGTACAGACTCTTTCCAAACCTCATCGAACTGGTTATTGAAATGATGAATAATTTCCCCATTCTCATGAGAGGTTAACTTAATATTCCACTCATAATTTACTTTTAATGCATGTGCAGTAAGATTGGAACTGCCTACGATAAGAGAGTGATAATTCTCATGTTCAAATATGTACCCTTTTGAATGAAATCCCGGAAGACTCGTTAACCTAACTTCTACATTCTTTAATTTAAGTAATTCTCGAAACACTTTTGGTTTATTAAATTGCAAAAAAGTAGAGGTTAAGATTTTTCCTTTAATTCCTTTACTATGTAAATCTAACAGCTGGGACTTTAAAGTGGCGAGTCCGCTCTCTGTAATAAAAGCGACGGAAAAAATGAAAGAGTGACAGTGCTCAATCTCCTCTAAAATACTAGATAGTACTGTTTCCCCGCCTGGTGACCTGTTTACTAGCAGCTTCGGTGAATACATTTCTGAATACCGGTGCCGATGATCGATGAAGCTTCTATGAAGTGAATCTTCTAGATTACGAACAATATCTCCCACAAACATTCTCCATTCTTTAACACTTTTGTAGTCTAATTGTATTATGAAGGGGCAGTGCTTTCAATAATTTAACAAAAGCTACTCTATTTCTAGAGTAGCTTAGCTGTAGTTATAGCGTTGCTTGTGATAATTTTTCAATTGCGGGCACATCAGCTGGCGCCCATTCAAGAGACTTTAGCTCATTAGGAGCAAGCCATCTGAACTCTATATGTTCTGTTAGCGTAGGGGTTCCTTGCTGAAGCTTACAATAGTATGTAGTGAGATGAACAATTCCAAAGTCGTACTCATGAACAGTATGGTCCACTCTTTCACCTACATGTACCTTGCAGTGCATCTCTTCTTCAATCTCTCTCTTCAACGTTTCCTGATGAGTTTCCCCCTCTTCAATTTTCCCACCTGGGAATTCCCATAAATGAGGAAGTGACTTATCAGGGCCTCGTTGCGCACAGAGAATTTCTCCATCGCTTACGATTACCGCGCCTACTACATGAATATTTTTCTTATCCATCATATTGTTCACCTTCTTTTCCACTTTCATTTTTACTATTATTCTACCATGTAAGAGTATCCAAAATACTTTTATAGATAATATTGCTACTAGACTTTAATTTTCTATACAATTACACACGATGATGAAAGCCTCTTCGTGTATAATTGAAAGAGGTGACCTCTATATATTCTAGAGATCACCTTTAGGCTTTTCCTAGTGTTTCGATGCCACCTCTAAATAAAACATTTTCATTTTGTTTACGTTTTGTGCTTAAACGTCAGGACGACCTTTTACTTTGTCAACTTTTCATAAACGTACTCTCCGATATATTCCTGTATTTGCTCCTGGAAGAAGTCATCACTCAAAATCTTATCGAAGAATCCCTGATTTTTATCGTATCCTTCTACGACATAATCCATAAAACGTTTTTTGAATCCGAGTTCAAAATCTTGAAATGTGTTATTTTGAGCTTGCGTTTGGAGCGTTTTATCTTCGGTTGCAATATCCACGATCTGCTGAATGTTCAACTTTTCGTGTTCTCCAAACTCCGTACCGTTTCTAGTATTTAACCGTTCTAATATGGCTGTGAGTGGATCCTTTGGAGGTTCATCTTGTTTACCCCCGCCACTCACGTCAAGGTTTACGGTGTAAGCTTCATTATCTTCCCCTAAGGAGATATTAGCTTCTTCATTTTTCTTTAGAGAATAGTATTCCAGAACAACTTTATCCTGGAGTTCTACCTTATCCCCCTTTTTTAGAGAAATCTTTTTTAAGAGGTAACGGAGGTAAACCCAAAGTTTATGCAAATCAGGATCCTCAAACGGCGTGACTTGCAATACTAACATATAGATACTGTTTAACTTTTTAGCTTTGCTGACAAAATCTCTTTTCTCTTCATCAGTAAGCCCCTCATATCGTCGCTTCGCCTGATCAATGTAATTATTGGATAGCTCTTGATCTCGTTTCGTGTGGCTATCCTTATAAAGAATGTCTACAAATCCATTAATCTCTTCTTCTTTTAAAACCATATATGCTTCAAGTTCCTGTTGAATGCTATATAGTTCATTAGGATCCAGGTCCCCTTCTAATACGGTGTCTTCATAGTAGGGTTCAAACGCTTCCCTTATGCCTTCAGGATCGTTTACAAAGTCAAGAACAAACGTATTTTCTTTACCTGGGTAAGTTCGATTCAAGCGAGAGAGTGTTTGAACGGCCTTAACCCCAGAGAGTTTCTTATCCACATACATAGTGTGCAATTTCGGTTGGTCAAAGCCTGTTTGATACTTCTCCGCCAATAGAAGGATTTGATAGTCATCTGTATCAAACTTTTGTGGTAGTTGCTTTTCAGCGAACCCGTTCATGCCAGGCTCAGTATATTCTTCCCCACCATCTTTTACGGTACCTGAAAAAGCGACAAGGGTGTTTAAATCTTTATACCCCTTCTTCTTGATGTACTTTTCAAAGGCAAGCTTATAGCGGACCGCATGGAGACGAGATGAAGTAACCACCATGGCTTTGGCCTGACCGCCGATTTTCGTACTAGAAACTTTTCGAAAATGCTCTACGATAACTTCCGTTTTCTGATCAATGTTGTGTGGATGAAGACTTACAAAACGCGAGATAGCTTTCGTCGCTTTGGCAGCTTCAAACTCAGGGTCATCCTGAATTTGTTTGGCAACACGATAATACATGTTGTACGTCATATAGTTTTGTAATACATCCATAATGAAGCCTTCTTCGATCGCTTGCTTCATGCTGTACAGGTGAAACGGCCGTGGCTTCCCGTCTTCCCCTTCGGTTCCAAACATGCGTAAAGTCGATCCTTTAGGGGTAGCTGTAAATGCGAAGAAGCTGATATTCTCTTGTTTTCCGATGCGCCGGATATCTTCTACGATCTGATCTTCAGTATCTCGTGTGTTTTTTTCCTCGTTCTGATCAAGTTCCGCCGCTTCTTCAAGCGTCAGTCCCGTTGTGAGCGCAGCCATGTTCTTCCCGCTTGTTGAGGAGTGCGCTTCATCAATGATGATTGCGTAGTTCTTATCTTTAAGCGTCCCAAGTTTATCTAAGATATACGGGAACTTTTGAATCGTCGTAATGATAATTTTCGTCTCGTTATTTAACGCGTCTGCTAGCTGGGAGGAGTCTTCCTCGATTTTAGCGACCATACCTGCTTTATGCTCTAGTTGGTAGACGGCTTTTTGCAATTGTTTGTCCAAGACTTTACGGTCTGTAACAACAATCGTACCATCAAAAACAGCTTCATTTTCATTATTGTGAAGCGTCGCTAATCGGTGCGATAACCAGGAAATCGAATTGGTTTTCCCGCTTCCGGCACTGTGCTGGATGAGATAGGATGCGCCGGGCCCATTAGCCTTAGCATCCATCACCACACTTTTCACCGCATCCCGCTGATGATAGCGAGGGAAGATGACTTTTTCTTTTCGTCGGATTTTCCCATCGTCCCCTTCCTCTTCTTCAACAGAGAGGAACACAAATTTATCGAGCACCTCAAGAAGCTGGTCGGGAGCGAGGAGGTCCTCCCAGATGTAATGAGTGCTGTGCTTCCCTTCAACAATTGGATTGCCTTTTCCGCCATTCTGTCCTTTGTTGAACGGAAGGAAATACGTATTCTCCCCGTCTAATTTTGTAGCCATAAATGCTTCACTTGTATCCATTGCAAATACGGCAATCGTTCGCTCTTTGAAACGGAACAACTGATGTTGTCCGCTTCGATCTTGTTTCCATTGTTCCTTCGCATAGGCAGCGTCCTGACCTGTAAACTCATTTTTCAGTTCAAACGCTAAAACGGGAAGTCCGTTTAAGAAGACCACAAGATCGATACGCTCTCCTTTTTTATGAACCAGTTCTTCAGTGACTGATAACCGGTTTTTCTTATAAAGCTCCAGCAACTCTTTGTTAAGGGTTGTTGGGGGCTGGAAATAAGCGAGCTGCAACTGGACTCCATAATCCTTGATCCCTTTTCGGAGGACATCGATCATACCGCGACGCTTCAGCTCCTGGTCCAATCGGAAGAGGATTTTTTTGCGGGTTTGTCCTTTATAAATCTCCGTTAATTTTCGCATCGCTTTCGGTTGTGTATCCTCTAAAAAGGCGAACAATTGCGTCGTATCGATAGCGTAATGGTTATCGTAATCCGCATTCGTCCCCTCGAAATAGCTATGCTCGCCGATGAGATGATTCTTAACCAACGCCTGAAATTCTTTTTCTTTCAGCATGTCAGGGGTATTCATTATACGTCCACCTCCACAGCTTCGCGCACATCCATTTTACCTGTTACGACTTCTGAAATGAGTGATTGGCGGTATTCTCTTAACTTTTTGATGATCCCTTCGTTTTTTTGGACTACGGCATCGATTTGGGACGTTTTTTGGTCAAGGAAGTCTGTGATGGCTTTTTGCTCATCTAAAGAAGGGACCATAAATCTTACATTACCTATAAATCCCCAATTTGTTCTGGGCATCTTAGCGCCAAAAGTGGAAGAATTAACTAATTGAATAAAATCGTTACTTAATAACACATTTTGAAGATATGTGCTCGATAAGGAATGAGAGTCTAGCACCAAAAATTCTGATGAACATTTTCCCGATAATTTTGGGTTGTAAACTTTCGCTAAATATGGTCTTAACTTCCCAAATAATACGTCACCTTCTTTAAACAGAATAGAAGTTTCACCTGATTCGTCTGTGGACTCCTCTTTATTACGAACTAATTCGCCGGTCCCCCCCTTTATATGCTCTAATCCAATGTAAGGTAAATCAGCGTCCTTTTTACTCGCATTTTTCGCCCTTCTTTTAACTAAGTGCTTTAACTTTTTGACTTCCCAACCCTTAGGAATCTCCCCAATCCATTCAATACCACTATCTTTCATCGACGTCTCTGGGTCTAGCCCGCGGGTGACCGTTTCTGTTATCAGCGATTGTCGGTATTCTTTCAGTTGTTCGATGATCCGCTCTTTCTTCTCGATCGCCGCATCGATTTTCGCCGTTTGTTGGTCGAGATAAGTGGCTATCGTCAATTGTTCATTTAGACTAGGCATATGAACTTTGAACTTACGTATTGTTTCCATACCTAAAGACTTTCTTGTAGAACCTGTTGAAAATAGATCAGATTGTAACTTAATCGGAAGGCTGTCAAGGTAATAATAGATATACCTAGAAACTACTTGTGAACTATCAGTTTTTATTAGACATAGAGTAGCCGATAACGAGAACCTCATTCTATATTTATTTAGCATGACAGGGTTGCCTAATGTAGCTACTCTACAAAAAACAATATCACCTTTTTCTTTAGTAAACCTCATTTCTTGTGCCTTTATAGAACTTTCACTAATCATTCTACAAGTATCAACATTAATACTTCCATCCTTATTTAGGTCTCTTATCCCTACATATGGCATCCCCCCATCACTCACCATAGAAGGAGCTCTATGACTTGGTTCCGGGTCTATTACTTGAGCCACCTTATTTAAGGCTGTCACACTCCAGTCTTCTGGAATTTCGCCAATCCATTCGATCCCGCTGTCTTTATACGCGCTGTATCGCTTCATCGAATAATCCCTCCATTAAACCTAGTAGTTCCTCTTCTTCTCTCTGAATGTCGTGCTGGATGTCCACTGCCGGACGAAGCGACTCATAGTTATAGAAGTGGCGAGTGAGCGGGATATCATACCCTATTTTCGTTTTCTTATCATCAATCCAAGCATCGGGAACGTGCGGCAAGACTTCACGTTTAAAGTAGTCTTCTATATTTTCTGTTATCGGTACGTTTTCTGTATCCCGAAGCGTAGGATCAGGTTCCTTGTTCCCTTTTTTGTCCTTACAGACATCAGCCGTTTTGTCCCGTTCAGCTAACCCCATTAGAATAGATTTAAACAAACCAGCTTTCACGTCTGGATGATCTTTGAATAGGGGTTCTAAGACACCTAAGAACGTTTCGCGATTTTTGTAAACAGTATCGGAGCGATTCGCTTTCAGGATGTTCACAATCACCTCTTGAAGTTTCTGGCCCTCTTCATACTTTGTGATTTTTTTCTCGTCTGCAGCTGTCTTCTTTTCTTTACCTAACAACTCCTGATATTTCTCCTCATCATATAATCTCGAGAACGCTGCTTCTCCGTACAAACCCTCGATTCGCTCATTAGAAATTTGGAAGTTCAATTGCAAGGGCTGTTCCACGGTGATTTTGTGGTAACCAAAGTCTTCGTTATCAAAGATTTTGCTGTTTTCACCCTCTTTAAACTCACCGTACAGACGTGTGAGTTCTTGAATGTGCTTACCTGTGAGTTCATGACGTTTTTGCCCCAGGCTTTTCTTCATTGTCGTGTAATATTCCCGTGCATCGATGAGCTGAACCTTACCCGTTCGAACAGCGCCTTTTTGAAGATCATCGTTTTTTCGGTTCGACAGAATCCAGACATACGTGTTTATACCTGTGTTGTAAAACAACTGGTCTGGCAAGGCAATGATCCCCTCAACAAGGTCATTCTCTAACAACCAGCGACGCACTTCACTCTCTCCACTTCCTGCATCCCCTGTAAACAAGGGAGAACCACTCTGGATGATTGCCATACGACTTCCCTTTTCGTCTTGTTTCATTTTAGACACCATATGCTGCATAAATAAAAGAGACCCATCAGATGTACGCGGTAGTCCTGCTCCGTAACGACCCCCGAATCCTTTTTCCTCGTGCTCTTCTTCAATTGGGGCTTTGTAATGCTTCCAGTCCACGCCAAATGGCGGGTTCATAAGCGCGTAACGGACTTCACGACCTTGGTGACCATCCTGATCTGTAAGAGAGTTACCGAAAGCAATATGACCTGCATTTTGTCCTTTAATCAATAAGTCGGCACAGGCAATCGCGTACGATTTCGGATTGAACTCTTGACCAAACACTTCAACCTGTGTACTAGGATTTAAAGCTTTAATGTATTCTGAAGCCTCTGAAAGCATACCTCCTGTACCACAAGCAAAGTCCCCAATCTGTACAATCTTTCCGTCTTCCATCAATTCTGACTGGTCTTCGTTTAATACGAGATTAGTCATAAGCTGTATGACTTCACGTGGGGTATAGTGGTCCCCTGCTTCTGCGTTTTCAGAAAAACGACGGATAAGTTCTTCAAAAATGTATCCCATTTGCATATTGGATACTTTCTCTACACTAAAGTCCATGCTCGCGAACAACTTTAAGACATTATAAAGTAGGTTGTACTGATCCATCTTTTCAATTTCATCTTCAAAATCAAAATGCTCAAAGATTTCGCGCACATTTTGAGAGAATCCTTGTATATAGTTGCGTAAATTCGCGGCGATGTTATCCGGATCCCGTAGAAGTGTTTTGAATGTAAATGGACTTGTATTATTAAAGTCATATCCTGCCAACCGATTCAAAATTGCGTCGTGTCTGACGGTTTTAGCTTTTTCCAGAACCTGATCCTTAGTTGGTTCTAATAATGAGTCAAAACGACGTAACACTACCAATGGCAAAATCACATCACGGTATTCTTCCTTTTGATAAGGCCCTCTTAGGATCTCGGCATTTTTCCATATAAACTGAACATATTCATTGTTATTTGTCATTTCCATTCTATTTTTGCCCTCCCATGGACATTCTTTGTTGTTAATTTATAATCAAACATCTATTTAAATCGAAACAAATCTCCTGCATTTAAACCGATATTGTTTTTACTCTTAATCTCTCATACCACCTGCTGCATAATATATAATTTTAGGGACCCTTGCGGCTATCGTCAACAAACTGAGAACTTGAGGGGGGAGTTTCTAAAACTTAATAAAGACCTGTTGATGATCGGGTTCATTACCTATCCCTCATCAGCAGCTAGGATATGCCGGCAGCGTAGTATGGAGCAAGGAGCTTATTTAATGGGAACCTTATAAACCACTTAAAACGGCACTTCCTCCATCTCACGACTAACATGAGCTGCCAACAAATACTGAGCCTCAAATTCCCTCCCTGGGATAATGGTTACCTCTCCACCTTCACTATAAGAAACAAGGTTACTCCAGACGTTTTCTATAAGATAAGTGAACCCTTTATCCGCTTCTTGCTCCATTTGTTGAAAGAGTTCTTTATAAAATAGTAACTCCTGGTTATGTTTATAAGCTAGTGCAGATAGAGAAGTAAGTTGATACTCTGTAAACGAATTCGCCTGGCACAGTTCTGTGAGGTTAACTTGTTCATCTAGTTGACCTTTTGAATTAGTCATAAAGCAGCAAAGTGTGAAGAACTCACTATGTTGTTTAATTAAACTGTTTCTTAGAAGTTGTTTATATAACGGCAAGTACTCTGGACGTACGCGTACTCTTAGTGAACCAATTTCTCCTATCATGATGAGTACCCTCCTTGCGTGTAAAGCTGCTCTTTAACTTGTGTGACGCCTGGCTCAGTACTCTCTAGAATGTAGTACTTCCCAACTACCCCCATTTGTTCAAATTTGTTCTGAGCATTCTGATCGTATTCGCGATCTGTCACGAGTAAGACCCACTGTGACGTGATCTGTGGAATGAAGCTCATTAGGTTCTCCTGGTGGGTAGATGACAGGCGACCAAATGGTGTATCCATAAATAAAGGCATTTCTAAAGTGTTCGATCCACCCGCTACTTGAGCTAATGCTGTAATAAAGCTTAATGAAAGAACTTGTCGTTGTCCTTGTGAAATGTTCGCAAGGAACGGCTGATTGAAGGCATTTAGCACATCAAGTGAATAATCGGAACGAACTTTCACTTCTTTTAAGTTTTCTTGTCCACTTTCATCCAATAAATAGCTTAAATTTTGAGTAGCAGCAATTTCTAAATCCTCCATAACATCCTTCTCGAACTTACTAATGATTCTCTTCATAGCTTCAAGAGAGGCTGATAGAGTTTCTTCTTTCTTCACTAGCTGCTGGTGAGCTCCGCTTTTCACTTTTAAGTCTTTAATTTGGAGGTTAACTTTCTGGATTTCACTTTCGATCCCGTCTAGTTTTTCTTTGACCTGGTCCATCTCATGTCTTTGGTGAGTCTGTTTTCTAAGGAGATCTTCTCTCTCTTCATTGAGAGATTGAAGTTGTTCTTCACCCGTACCACTTAATTGTTGATTAAGTTTTTCTACCTGATAAGAAAGGTCGTCCACACTTTGTTCAGCATTTTTTATGGTTTCTACCTGATTCTTTAAATCTTCTTCTTTACCATCTAAAAAACCAATTAATTGCATAACCTTCGCTTTTAATTGATGGTAATCCTTGTTAGCTTCCTGGTTCTGAACAGCATGATAAAGAGACTGGAGTTGCTGATATTCAGTAGATTCTTCAACAAAATCACGACCACATATGCAAGTCAAGTCCTCCAGTAATTCCTGTATTCCTTTTGAACTCATCACGTCTTCTTGACGTTTCTCACCAAGATAGAGGTCTAATTGTTTCTTCACATCAAATAGAATATCTCTAGACATAAGAAGAGACAGCGTATCACTGAAAGAAGTCAGTGCGTGCTGAGAATGTCCTACCTGTTCCTTAGCATAATCAAGGTCTGATTCAAGTTGTCTCCTCTGTTGTATGAGTTCTTTCTCTTTCTCAAATCGTTCTAGCTCATCTTCAATTTCTTGATATCGATGAGCGTCATTTGAAAGGGTATTTTCTATGTTTTCTTTCTCTGCTTTGTACTCTTCCCTTTGTTTCTGTAGATCTTCTCTTTTTTGAAGAGCTTGACGATATTCCCCTGTGGAATGATTTTGCAATTCCTTATTTGTTTTCTTTAAAAGGTGCTGGAGAACTTGTTTCGATTTAACAGCTTGATCAATCTTTAATAAGTTCCTAATTCCCATAGAGATCTCATTTTTTTGATCCTGATTTGTTCTGGTTAACCTTTCAATACGTTCTCCATCAAAGAAGAAGTAATGTTTCACTCTGTCATCTAGAATGGAGTAGACAAGTTCGTTTATGTCTGCTTTTCTCGTAAGGGTTTCATTGTCTTCTACATTTTTTAACCATAGATCGTGATCTTCTTCTTTTACCTTCCCATTTGTTTCGATGCGAGCAATTTGACTTCTATGTAAAATGTAAGAGTTTCCCTGGTGAGAAAAGTGAATTTCTACACATGTTTCAATCCCTTTATTCTCTCTCTCCTGGTCTTCTTTTAGAGCTTTGCTATTGGCTAAGAGCAGCCCATCACCTTTTGCATCCTGTTCTAAGAAACGATCCCCAAATAAGGCAAATAACAGGGCTCTATAAATTCCCGTTTTTCCCCGGCCATTTTCCCCAAGGATAACGGTAACCATTTGGTGCTCATCAACAGCAAAGTCAATGGTTTGGTCTCCATAGAATTGGCGAAAATGATTCATCGTTAATTTAGAAATAATCATAGTTAGCCCCTCCCGTCCTGTTGCAACATTCCATCGATTTTACGTTCCATTCTTTTGGCTGTTGCTTCGACCGATAATGACCGATTGTTTACTTCATCCAATGTGAGGGATACCACTTGTCTGACGAGGGGATCTTCCTCGTCGACAAGTTCTTTCATCTTCTGTATTAAATCATGTTCATGATTCATGAGTAGTCTCCTTTAACAATTTCATTACGATTTCATCACCTTCGATTGTAAAAGGTGCTTCATCCTCTTCCAAGAGGTCTTCCGCTTCGCTCAATAGTGCTCCATCCTGTGAATATTTAACTTGCCTTAAGTAACGATAAAAGTCGTGGACTTTCGCACTGGAGTTAAATTGAGACGTTAAGATATATGTTATAAATTCAGGATTACTACTATAAGGCATCACTGTCTCAAATGCTGCTACAATCCAGTTGTAAGAGCCAATAAGCTCCCATCGATGGTCATTCTTTAAGCAATCCGTTAGCAAATCCTCTGTCCATGGGACATAATTGTCTAATGGAGGGAGATCATTAGGATTAAATAAATCTCCGATCGTTATTATAGGAAGGTCTCTGACTCCCAGTAATTCATTCAAACGAGCCAGGCAGTACTGATGCAACTGTTCTTGTTTCTCTTCGTTCCAATCAATCACGTCTCGATGAACATACTCCCCATATTGTCCTCTAGTGTAGTAGAAGATATCGTTTGATTTCTGTAGTACGTTATCTAATATTTTCTCGTGACCTCCGAGTTCTTCTGTAATCCACTGATACACTTCTTCTCTTGGTACTTCTCCACCAGCTTCTATCAAATAGTCTTCTACAAGAGACGTTATAGAAAGGTCATCTTTATTGATGTCGCCATTAGTCAGATATGGATACCTGGCAAAATCCAACGGTCCCTCATATAATCGTTCTAAGGTTTGATAAAGGAGATAAGAACTCACTATGCCCTCACTAGCTAAATACGTTTTCTTCTCTTCGAACACTCGACCAATTTGAATAATCGTTTGGTCTTCCAGCAGCTCTTCTAGTCGTTGAATAATAGGACGGAAGAAATCATATGGAATATGTTCAAAATACGACATTAACGTATAATGGGCATGTTTGTACTGGATGATAGAATCATCATTCCATAGATTGTGTTGTAAAGTGAACTCCTTCCATCCTCTTTCATGAACAAACTCATTTCTTAGTACATCATAAGGCACTGGCTCACCATATTCATGGATAAATTCACGTATCCATTCTACGTTCTTCCTTAGTTCTACTCCAGCTAATGAAATCTTCGGAAATTTCAAATAATCTACTTCTTCAATGGGATGCTGCCTTAATAAAGTATAAAGCGCATACTCGTTTGGGATTCCTCTCTCGATGGCCTCTTCTTTTACAACTCTGAATAACTTATGAATATTGACCGTTGACACTTTTGATAAGAAATCAAGAGCCTGATATTGTACTTGAGCTAACCAGTCGATATCCGGGTGCACAAACTGATGATAAATATACGTCCCTCTTCCCCACATTAGGAACTTGTGAGCAGCGTCTTCCCTATTACTGACGATACTTGTGAAAGAACGTTCACCGCCAAACTGACCTGGCATAATTTGATTAGCCTTCTCTATCAGTTCATCTTCTTTTCGAAAGATTTCTACACCCTGTGGATACTCCGCCATAACCATCTCTACTACGTCGGCCTTATTTAGGGTAGTTAAGACACCTTCCCCATTCTGAAACCAATTCATATAAGGAGAGCTTACATCTTTAATAAAAGCGCTAGGAATGTTTAATTTGTGGGATAAAGCTTCTGCCCAATCTTCAAGCTCTAATCTTGTAAACACCTTTTGGTGGAAGAAATCTTTTACATTCTCATATATAGATTTCTTAACATTCTCATACTCTTCACTGTTGTATGAAGTTAGATACAAGTCTTCTAGTCTAAAGTTTATATTAAGCATGTTTAAACATTCTCCCATCATATAATGGGTAAATGTTTTGCGATCGAGCCATTTATTCGCTATTACTTGAGAATGTTTCAACATCTGCTGAACTTCGTTGACCCATTTTTCTCCCTGGAGGAATAAACGTTCATTGAACTTAGCAATAACCTGACGAACCCTTTCCCTCGTTACACCTAATGCTTCACCCATCTCTTCTAGAGTAAGGTGATCCCCTCTTTTAAAAGCTTTATATTTCATTTCCATTAGCTTTAATTGGCGTGGGGTGATCTTATGCTTCTTTTGCAACTCAACTGAATCAGGAAGTTTACTTACTAGCTCTTCATGTTTAGTAAAGTAATAATGAAAACGTTCTTCAGCTGTCATTTGATTCAACTTCTGTGAATACATCAACTCGTTCTTAACCGTCTCCATGATGTCTACAAGCTGTTCAAAGAACTGTTTCACTCTCGTTTTCCCTATTTTGGGCCAAGAAGTAATAGACTCTAAATCTACCGGCAGGTCACCATAAACCCTTATGCCTCTCTCACCGAACTGTTCCAATATCGACTTTACCCCTAAGAATCGATCTGTTTCAATGTCTACGGTTCTTATGATCTCAGGGATTTCAATTTCATAATCTTCAAATACTACCATAGTACCCTGCTCAAATTGACTACCATTCTCACCTTTAGTGTTTATACTCTTCGACATAAGGGCAATTTGATTCCATAATTTTTGCACGGCACCAGGGCCTACTCCTTTGAATTGAAGGTGAAGGTCGTCCAGATTTTCTGGTAAATCATTCAATGTAAAGAAGCCTTTTTCTTGTAATTGACGAACTAAAGCACGCACTCCTTGAAAGTTTGTGGTGTTTAGTGCAACTTCTCTTAGGTTAGCATCTATTGATATCCATTCATTGTCTAAGGAAATGCTTCCTGCGTTTTCTGCTGGAACATGCGTTTCAAAGGGTTCTTCCCCTTCTTCTACCCATGTTTCTTCATGTTGAGAAAGAAAAGTCAACACTTCACCATATAATTCCTTAAATAACCACTTTAAAGAGGATAGAAATAATCCGTTGAGTTGATTCGTATTTCGAATTCCTACTTCTGCAAATCGTTGCGTGTAAAGTTTAGGTAACCAAGAGGATATTGCTGAATGTTCCTGACTACGAACAACGATGACTTTGTCTTCACCTTCAAAATGAACTACAGGCTTAAATTGTGATAACTTCTCTGTGAAATCTACACCAAGAACAAACAAATGTTGAACCACTTGATAAAAGAACTCCCGATCAGTGCGGTATAAATCCCTCAGAATATCCTCATCTACATCTGCTACAAATTGAATTCCTTTATCTTTAAGCAAAGATAGAGCTGTTTCAGCATAGCTTTCAATTGGAGTGTTCAAAAGATGATTTGGAACAAACAATTGTTCTTTTTGGGTGTAGTCTACTTTGTTTACAGGTGCTAATTGCACAATAAATGTTTGATCCTCTTTAACTACATACTCAGCTTGCTCTGAATAGGTTTCCTCTGTTTCAGGCAGCTGATAAGATTCCTTGGTCTCATCCTCTTTACTGCTATTACTAGATATCTCATCTACCTTACTTTCTTCAACTTTTTCTTCACTTTTAAATAAGCGAGCCTTCTCTTCCTCTTCTGTCTCGCGCCATTTACTTAGCATAAACCAGGCCGGGCGACGTTTAGTAGACTTAGAGCCTTTCTTCGCGAACCGGAAATAAATGTTGTATTTCTTTAAAGGGAATAGAATCTCTTTCAAAGACCAATTCCCAACTACCCAAATAGCTCCTTTATTCGCTCGCTTATCAAGCACTTCTAAACCATGCTCTTTAAGGTATGAGAATAAAGCAAAAGATTTCTCTTTAACCTCACTCTTAGTTTCTTCTTTTACTTTAGGTTGAGGGACTTTTTCACCATCGTTCTCATTATCAGTTTTCGGTGGCTCTTCCTTCAATTTCTTCAATTCTTCTATTTCTTTTTTCATTTCTGCCCACTGCTGGCCTACAACCGATTGGAGAGAGTCGTTTAATAAGGGTTGTAACATGTTAGCTAACTCTTCCTTATCAACCCCTTGATTGGCTCTGGGCTTGGGAAGGCTGTATTCTGGTACGGCAAAGTCAAAACTTATGTATAATTGAACATACCAACAAGAAAGGTCATAAATGATACGATGCGCTCTGATTGCCACTTCTACTTCTCCAAAGTTAGGCTCATGAGCTGCTTTATTCCCCATCTTTCGTAGCCAATTAAATTTATTAAATATATCTTCTTCTATCGCTTCTCTGCGCAATAGTTTCTCTAAACGTTCCACATGCTTTACTGAAAAGACTTCTTCAGTGCCTTCGTGTTTGGCCACTAGTTTTCCTAAATGTTCACCAAACAAACGAGCCTGAACCAAAGTACTATTTGGCTGTTCAAACAAAGAAGCCTCAATCTTTTCTCCTAACGTAACAAAATCAGGAGCGACTTCTTTCATGAATGAGAATAAAGATTCCGTTGTCATTACATGTACTCCTTTTAAATAATTGTAAGTAGATTACCAGTAAATTTTATCATAAGATACCATCTTTAAGAGAAGAGAGCCTTAGATATTTATTGGTAATATGATCCTATAAAACCAACTTTTATTCAATGATTCTAGCATAATTATATTATAAAGGGTGCTCAATAATTTGCGCACCCAACAAAGGTTCCCTACTCCAATCCATACCCCTCAAACATAGCCCGGACTTCCTCCCGAACCTCTTCCTTCAACGCTTCAGGCGAAACGACCTTAGCCTTCCGCCCCCACTGCATAATCCAGGCGACTAGCCCTGTACTCATCTTGGCCTTCGTTGACAGCAAGAAATGCTCCTCATCCACTTGCTGAATCGAGGCGTCGAGGCCGAACCGGTCGAGGACGACGTTTAGGAGAGAGGCGTGGAACTGGACTTTGATCCAGGTGTTCTCTCCTGCGAACATGTGGAAGCTTTGGTCCACGTAGTCTTGGATGTTGATCTCTTCTTTGCGGAATCGTTCTTCTGACAAACGGATGTTCCGCATGCGGTCGAGGCGGTAGTGGCGCATTTCTCCAGTGCCTCGGAATCGGCCGATTAAATAGTAGAAATCGTTTTGCCAGATCAGGGCGTAGGGCTCGACCTCGTAGGTGCTTCCGTCGCGGTTGTATTCGAACTCTTTCTTCATATTGTATTTGCCGTATTGGTATAAAAGGACCTTCTGTTCAGCGATGGCCGTATGTACGTGATCGATGTTCAGTTTCACAAGCTGGTAGCCATCGTTTGCGGATTGATTGAACAGCAAGGGATCCGGTAATGTCTTTGCGATATGTTTACTCGTCAGGTTCTTAATGCGCTGGATCAGATCCTTCTTCTCCTTCTCTGTAATGAACTTCGCTGATAGGACAGCGTCGTTTAACAGGCGGAGCTGATACGTTTCAAACACGCGGTCCTGATAGCTGTAGAGCGTTTTTCCGAAGTCGCCTTTGTTCTGGATCACTTCGAATCCCGCTTCTTCTAGAACTTCCATGTCCCGCTTAAGCGTTCGTTTATCGAAGTTCGCCTCAGGACCGAAGACGAATTTCAGTTTCTCCATAATTTCTTTCATACTTAATTCGTGTAATTCATCTGTTTCTTTGGACAAGATCTCCTGTAGCTGTAATAATCTAGTGTTGTTGTTTACTTCCAATTTTGAGACCTCCTCTTTTCATTTCCAAATTCTATTGTAATCCCCGGAGTCCCTACAAGACTACCATTTAGAAGACATTCCACTATTTGGTCAAGTTCCATACAGAATTTTCCGTTTAGATCCTTCTAGATAGGGTAGAAATATATAACTACCATGACCGCCATTTGGTGTAATATGTATATTCCACTTTCATTTATAAAAACCTTGAATCGCTTTTTTTCTATAAAGGCTATTCATTTTAGCCATGACGACAATGGTTTTCCAGGGGGTATAAACAATGGCAAGCGGATGGATGCTGATCTTGTCTCTTGTTGGGCTTTCGATCGTCCTGAATGGGATGGTCATGGTTCAGACAGAGGTGAAGCAAAGTCCAGTCAAGAATGCGATGATCCTTTGTTTAGGGCTGCTCGTTTTCGTGTTTCTATACTTGGTTCCCTACAGCTTCTGGCGACTGACCGGATCTCCCGTTCACTGGGGCGGCGTTCTCGCTGTTGGTGGATCTTTAATGGGTGTGGTGGTGTATGTGTTCTGGTTATACTCATTCCGGCTAAAGAAAGCATCATGAGTCATACATAAAGGAAGCCCGCTCCCGTATAATTTGGGAACGGGCTTTTTCATTTTGTGCTTATTTCAAGTTAATGTTTACGCTCTTCGTGCCCCAGAATCCAGCATTGGCTTTTAACGTCAGGCCACTCATGTCTACATCTGAGCCGACTTCAAAGACGATGATTCCGTTTTTCTTAAGACCTGGGTTGATCTCTTCTAGGAACAGCATTTTGTCGTTCGGGATGACCGTGATCAGGTCCCCATCATTTTTCGGGCTGTATTCTGTGCCGTCTTCACTGACAAGGGTGAAGAAGTTTGAGTCCGTTGTGATCGCTTCGCTCTTGCCGTTGTTAATCGTTACATCTAATACGATGAACTGGTTGTTTGTCGTTACTGGTTCTGCGTACTCGTTGTCTGGCTCGATCGTTGTTTTGCTTTCTGCGTTATTGACCGTAAACCCAATGTCGTCGATCGTTGCTGTCTCACCGATTCCGATCGTTTCCGTTTGTTCTTCTTTCGTTTCTTCTTTTGCTTTGCTTGATTCTTGACCGCTGCTTTCATTTCCTGAAGACGTTTCCGCCGAGTCGTCCCCTCCTGTGGCTACGGCAATAATAATGCCAATCACCACAATGGCTCCAATAATGGTTAAACATCCTGAGAATAATTTCTTCATGATTCATTCCTCCTGTTTCTTTGGTACCCTCATCATATAAAAAAGGGTGAGCAAAAAAATGTTCACCCAACACGTGTTCTCTTTTTCAAGTTCATAAAGACCCTTCTCTATCCGAGACCAACGACCTATAAGCGTGTATAATCAAGTCAGAGTTCGGGTATGGAATACTAGCTAAAGGAGTGATCGTTTGGAGAATCAAGAATCCGTTACCGTCAGCGGAACCATTACATTAGATGAATTCAAGAAGTACCAGGCCTACCATTTACGGAGAGTCAACCTGACCTTTTTCTTCGGACTATTGGTGCTCTTTACCCTGATGTTCGTGACCGTTATTGATGCGATTTGGTTTGTGAGCATCTGGTTTGCTGCCTTATTCGCCCTTATCCCCTCTGGTCTTTTTCTTCTTTTCGTGAAGATGTTTAACCGGGTTCGGGCGAGGCGAGAATTCTCAAGTGATCACCTCGCGCAGAATGAGATTACCTACACATTTAGCGAGGAAGGCGTCCATCAGAAAGTGAGGCGGTCGGATACGTACTTTGAATGGAGAGACTTCTCCTCATTCAGAGAGTACCCCGAGCTGTTCCTCATGTATGTATCGAAGCGTAAGGCGATTTTGTTGCCGAAGCGATACTTTAAAGACTGGGAAGAGCTGGAGCAGTTTAAAAAAATTGTTCAAAAGCATATGAAAAGATAAATCAAGCGGCACGGGCAACAGACCCATGCCGCTTCTGTCTGCCCTTCATAAACTCATTTCCCCTCTCTTGTACACTTCATAAATCAAGCTTCCTCCAACCAATCATAATACACCGAATCCCCGCCCCGAATCGTTTCCTTCCGCTTCTCTTGTCTACATGCTTCAAGTACACACGTGTACAAATAGCCGCGGAACGTACTCTTGACCTTGCCTTGTTTGTAAGCAAAGACCGCCTGCTTGAATGTGCGTGTGATCTGTTCGATGTAGGCTTCGATTGTCTGATGCATCCCTGCTTTTTTATACGCTCGATGTATGCACACCCATACCCCATCCACTTCAACAGGGGAGTAGAATGGTTTGGCTGCTTGAATAAAGGTCTCTGGAATGTAAGAAGGCAAAAAGGAATAATCCATCCGGAATTCTCCGCCCGCTTTTCCTTCGATCTTCTCACTCTTTAAAAAGGGTTTCTCTCCCTGCTTCTTCTCTGTTTCCTCGCGTAAATTTGGCTCAGATCCGTTGGGAGCATTCGGTCCAGGCTCTTCGCCTACCGTGTCACCTAAGGTGTCAGGTAGGGTGTCATCCCGGTGCGTAGAGAAATCTGTTCCATTTTGAAAGATTAAGAGATTCACACCGCGCTTGCCATTTGGACGTGTCGTTTCGATCCGTTTTAATAGATTCATCTTCTCAAACCGATTAATCGTGCGGATGACTGTGCTGCGACTACGCCCGGTGCTTGCGACAATGGTGCTCACTTTGGCAAACGACACACCAGGATATTTCACAGAATGTCGCCAGATATACGTTAAGATCTCAAGATTCCCTTCAGACAGCTCCCATTTATACTGACGAAGGAACCCTCTTACCTGTTCATCTAATCTCGCGACGGACGGAAACGATTGATATGCTTTCAGATGCTTGATGTGCATCAGAATCACCTACTTTAGTCTTTTACCTTATAATCGCTTCCAGGTGTCCAGGAGGTGCCTCTATTTTCTTATTTTTTCCACAAAGACTATATTATAGTTTAGTTATTTTATAAGCTTGTTCAATACCCGAAGCTGAGACACTTAAGTGTAGATGGGGTCGTTCGACGTTGGCACAGGACGTGACAACTTCCTCTGCCTCCTCGGGCAAAATTCGTGCCCTGCGGGGTCTCGTCGACCTCTTTATCCCGCAGGAGTCTCCCAGTTCCCCAGACCCCCCTTATCTAAATTTGATGGGACGGCCCTCCAGTTAGATCGTAGAATAGATTCAACTCTATTCCCTAATATGGCATGTTTCCGTTCTTCCCAATATGGCAAAGGTGGTTCGGGAAATTGCGAGACTCCTGCGGCAGTAGGAGCCAGTCTAGTTCCAGCGTGGAGGACCTAGCGAGACAAGTCATCTTTTTTCCAAAGGCTTATCGCCTTTTCCAAAAAGCTGTCTTGTCCGTACGGTCCTAGGCACCACGCTTGCACATTTCTATCTAGGGGAGACCCCACAGAGAGCGCAAGCGAACGAGGAGGCTTCCCAGCTCGCCGCTGAAAGCGAGTGATTTCCCGAACCACCTTACGCACAGACTAACGCTAACGGAAACATTCTCATTTTCAGGTGCTCCTTATTAGGAACTTCTATGTAAAGTATAAAAAATCAACATTCCACTTTAACAGTGTCTCCATAAAAAAAGAACTTCTATTTATAAGGCTCTGTTAAATAATATTGTTGATAATTAAATATAAATCAAGGACCTCAAATAGGTCCTTGATTTTAGTTATAATTGAAGAAATAAATCGTTAGTTTAATAACCACGGAATATTCAATTGAATCTCGAACTGAATTGTTGGCATTGGAAATCCTTCTGGAACTAACGCTAAATCATCACTGAAGTCTATTTCAACACCATTATATTTAACAAAATCAGGTGATGAAACTTCGCTACCTTCCTTAGTAGGAACCCAAAGTTTGGGTCCTTCAATTATTCTGCCGACAATATGATAAAATGCACCGTATAAATGTGTGCCATTTTTATTCTCCATATATTCAGAAACCTCTCCCTCCTTAAGAGGGTCAATACCAAGTAAATTAAAAAGGTCTTTAATCTCTGGCGGTAACTTTTCACAAACTAAAACATAATTAGCACAATAATCACAATCACAATCTTCGGTGATTAAATGATAATTATCATAAAATTCTTTGGTTTTATTAACATCTACCTCGATAGTCCAAGAGCCTATCCTTGTTTGTTTCATACAAACCCCTCCCTACGAGTCGCATTTGTTTGCCATACTGAAAAAATAATACTATGCCTTAAATGAAGATAATCTTAATCTATCGTAAGTAGCATTGGTCGATAATAAGCAACTATCAATAACCATTTTACTTACGGTTGCGGAATCATTACGGAATCTGATTACGTCCAGGAATTGAAACCAACTCAAATAGTGGTCGAGGTATTTTGTCGCCACACCATTGAAGCGGTCCATCCAGCCTTTCAAGCGGCTATGATAGTTATTGACATTTTGGATATGGTAAAGCCCTTTGACTCGTTCCTTCCCGTCTGATTTGAAGGGATAATGCTCTAATCCTTTATCTTTTGCATAGGTTTTGAAAGCTCGCCACGCGTCAGTACATAAGGTATTCGATTTGGATAGCTTGGAGCCAATTGCCTTCTCTAAGCGGGATTTTACAATACGTCCTTGCCCAATCACTTTGGAATAAGTCAATTTTTTACGGTCTCTGGCAATCAACACACAAACCTGTTCTCTGCTGATGCCACGGAACTGAGAAGCACCGCCACGCTTGCGAGCTTTACGTCCTTTTAAATTTCGTTTCCCTTTTTCAGAGTACAAGAAATAGGTCTCGTCCATTTCGACGATACCAGAAAATTGGTCGAAATCCATTTGTTTCAAAGCGGATAAAATCTTATGCCTCCAATAGAAAAGGGTGACGTAGTGGACTTCAATAATCTCAGATGCCTTGCGTAAAGAGTACCCTTCAATCATACACTGAATGAAATCCAGCCATTTATGAGGAAGGTGAGACCCACGTAAAGGAGTGTTCGTGAAATCGGTAAAAGTTTTCCTGCAATCTTTGCAGCGATAACGCTGACGTTCCATTGTTTTCATTCCTACTTTAACGGAATACTTCCCGAATCGGACAACATTATTTGAATGACAGTGAGTGCAAGTGTAGCCATCTTTATGTTTCTGCTTAGCTACCTCCTTAAAAATGGGTTCACTTGCAGAAAATGACGCAAGAGATTTGGTGAAAAACTCTTTCAAACGTAGTTGGTCTGAGGTATTGAGTTTTTGAATCTCCTTAATAATGTCTGTTAATGTCATTTGAAACCACTCACTTTTGTCCTTATTTATATGTCTATTTTAGAACAAAAGTTCGTTTTGCCATTTATAAAAGAAGTTCTTACCTTCGCCTGAGAGGGTTAACGAGACGCTTCTCCCTCTTCAAAATACGTCTTCAAATCGATTTTCCCGTAAGGCTCGGCCACCACGTCATGGGTCATCACATAGAAGAAAAATTGAAATAAGTCGTACTGCTTTTTGTTCGTGATCCTCAGGAACGGAAGCATGGCCTTCACCGTCCAAACCGGTATGGAGGTGATTTTGGCTTCTGGGTTCACAGTCTGACTAGCGAGCTCTGCCATTTCCCGGTAGGTATACACATCAGGACCACCGACGTTCAAGGGCGAGTGCTTCTCAGAAATGGAGCGCACGCAGTAGTATGCCAGATCCTGCCCGTGGATCGGGTTCATTTTGTTGTCTCCCTTTCCAAATAAGAGCACCCGCCCCTTCTTCGCCATCGAGGCAAACTCGGTCATGTCAGAGAAGTAACCGGTCGGGTTCACGATAGTCGAATCTAGATCGCTTTTTTCTAATTCTTGGACAAACTTTTTCTTCGCCTGAATAAGAGCAGATGGGCAGTCTTCAGCACCGTGCACATTTATATACATGAACCGCTCAACCTTGCTTTCTTCTGCCTCTTTCAGCAAGTTAAGGTTCCCTTTGTAATCGACGTCCTTGAACGTTAATTTTCCTTTCTGCCTTGTAAGACCAACAGAAGAGAATACGTAATCCACATCGGAACAAATCCCTTTCAGAGAAGCGGGCTCAGCTACATCCCCCACGACGAACTCATCGACTGCTTCCATAATAGCAGGAGACGAGAATGGACCCTCTTCCTTCATCTTTTCTTTCGACCGGACCAACACTTTCACGCTATACCCGGCTTCTTTAAAGGCTTTGACCACATATCGCCCCAGGTACCCGGTAGCCCCGGCCACTAATACACGCTTCATAACGGCACACCCTCCCACAGAAAATTGTTTACTTGATTGAAAAAAAATAAAACTCCCGTCATCGGAAGTTTACAGAACGAGAATCTAAACCCGCTTTCGATTATTTATGTAAGACTTCACCACTTCGTTTGATAAATAAGCTGTTAACGGAAGTATTCCTGCCAGATAAAGCAACACGGTCAGTATATCGACAACGTCATTGCCATTCCAGGGAAAATGGTAGTAGATCCACTTATAAATAGAGGTGGTAATGGGTAACAGAAGGATAAACCCTATTCCAAAGAACACTTTGTCTCTCACTCCACCCTCCCCCTTTCCAGCTAAACGATTTCCATTTCCTTCATTATATCACATGACAGAGGAATCTTTTCCAGACTCACTGAGCGCTTCCATTTTCAAAGCACTCTTCACAAATAAACCGCGCTTCGTTATTGAGGTACGCCTTGATCTCTGTCATTCCTTTACGCTTTGGATAGCGCATCTTCACATACACCAACTCATCCCCCTGAATTTCTTTCCCACACACCATGCAGGTCGGTTTGTCTCCGAACATTCGATTTCCCTCCCTTACCTCTTACCTTTTGACGATAGAATAGCATAGATCTAGATCGGTTGAAATGGATGCTCCCATTTTTTAGGATGAATCTGCGTGAAATTATTGTAAAATATCCATATGTTTGAAAGAATGTAATTGGAAATAAGTTCCGCTATGAATTTAGGGGGGGAAGGTACTTGGGACGAAAAACAATCCATATAATCAATATATTTCTTTTGGTCGTACTGACAGTCTTTAATCTTTTAGTTCTATTTGGGTTTGGGATGAGTGCTACGGGAGTTACGGCCGATGTGTGGTTCGGGGTCACGGCTTCTTACCTTATTTGGGCGATATTGTACACAATTCAAATAAGCATGCATTCTAAAAGAGCGCGAATCTCAAGTCTTGTGTTAAGCGTTGTTCTCCTGTTCGTCTGGTCTTCTGGGTTAGGTGATTTTATTGGGGGAGCGATCTTTATGTAGCGTTCTCGTCATCATAAAAAAGCCAGGATTGCACATCCTGGCTTTTCCCTATCTATCTATTATGCTGGTTGAGCCACTTTCCATGTATCAACCATGTTCACGCCAGCTGCTTTCATCATGGTATAAATCGGGCAACGGGCTTCTACTTTTTCTTGTAGTTCTTTCAAACGTTCAGCAGATTCTGTTGTGATAACTTCCGCTTCAATCGTTACAACGTCAAAGTAAGGTTGCACATCAGCTTTCCCCATAAATCCACGCGGATCAAATTCACCTGAGATGTTGAAGGAAATGTCCTGAAGATCGAATTCCATTTCTCTTGCCACCATTCGCGAAGTCACATTCTCACAAGCCGCAAGTGAACCAAGGACACTCTGTAGTGGGTTTGGACCTAAGTCTTGTCCCCCCATGTGCTTTCCTTCATCAATCATAAATTCGTGTTTACCTGCATTCGCTTTAACTGTAATCCCTTCTGTTTGTGCTGTTACGTTCATTGTCATTTTATTTGTCATTTAAATCTCTCCCTATTCTAGTATTGATCCGTTTTATTTCAATAAGAGGAAACCTCTTCTATCAGTCATTCGTCATCGGTATAATTCATTTTTTATATACCCCATTGGGTACACAGAACACTATAACGTGTTCTAAAAATCTTGTCAACGCTTCTGACCTTTTCTCACATAGTTGAGAACATTTTGGGCATTCACATTAGTCATTTTATGGTAAAATTGGATTTGTTTATTCTATATAAGGAGGCTAAGCGATGTATATAGACGGGTGGACTCTGGCCATTTTCCTAGTAACCTTCTTCGTTCTACTTGCCTTTGGCATTATGCTCGTCCCCTACTTCTTGAAAAAGAGATCTTTCCCAAAGAAGCTACTGCTAACAGCTGTAACAGGAATTGCGCTCGGCTTTGGGCTCATCGGCTACCATACTTATTTCTTCACATTCGGTGACCTTGAAGGAACGCCTTATGAAGAAACGACAGAATCCCCGCAGGGTACCTACACAGCTAACGCCTATTACGAGACCTACGGCGGTGCCGCAGGTGGGGTGAACCTTTGGGTAGAGATTACGAATCATGAGCAGGATAACGAAAAAGAGGTCATTTATTATAGCGATGCGAAGAGTCACTTTTCGTTAGAGTGGAAAGATGATCAGACCCTTTCCATCACAAATGAAGAACCAAGATTCCCCGAGTCGAATCAAAGCATCGATTTAGAAGTCGGGAAAGAGATCTATCATGACCGAGGATTTGCTTGTCAGAGTTTCCTGATGAAGGATCGGTACGAGGAGTGTTATGAAGGGTAGAAGAACGCGATTACTTTCGTTTCTTCTACCCTTTTTGCCTAAGCTTCTGTTTTTTGTAAAGCGAACTGTCCTACACAAACCTCTGTTTGATCGTGGAACGTAACTCGTACATTCTGTTGATAGGTTAGAAAGATTTTATGAAGGTCGGCAACAAATTCTTCATACATAGCATCAAATCGTGTTGGCGTATAAGACAACGA
This sequence comes from Pontibacillus sp. HN14, assembly GCF_021129245.1. Taxonomy (NCBI): domain Bacteria; kingdom Bacillati; phylum Bacillota; class Bacilli; order Caryophanales; family Bacillaceae; genus Pontibacillus; species Pontibacillus sp. HN14. The sequence continues at coordinate 169,958 of NZ_JAJOLR010000003.1, forward strand.
TAAGGCCCCTCCTATAAACGCTTCCTTGATTAGGGTTTGCCTCGCCGCGGAAAGGGAGTGATTTCCCGATCCACCTTAGCACTATCCAAAGCTAACGGATGCACCCCTCATGTAAAATATGGTACCTTAGACCAAAAGCATGAACGGAGGGGCGCACATGAAACAACGAAGCGCTATGATTTCGATCGCACTAGGTGCATGCCTTTGGGGAATCATAGGCATATTTGTATCATCTCTATACGAAAAAGGGTTTACCCCTATTCAGGTCGTAACCCTGCGAGTCACTATGGCTGCGATCTTTATGAGTGCTTACGTGATAAAGAAAGATCATAGGCTCTTTCGCATCCCTCTGTCCGATAGCCGCTACTTTATCGGAACAGGCATCATCAGCATCGTTCTTTTCAACTGGTGTTTGTTCAGCGCGATGGAGGTCACGTCCATATCGATCGCGTTTGTTCTATTATATACAGCGCCCGCTTTTGTGACGATTTTGTCCTTTTTCTTATTCAAAGAAGCCCTGACGCTTCGCAAAATCACCGCTTTACTCACGACACTAGTCGGGTGCACGCTTGTGATCGGCTTATTCCCAGATGTGCAGGGCTCGATTTCCCTATACGGCCTATTGCTCGGCCTTGGATCCGGATTCTTTTATGCCCTTTACAGCATCTTTGGAAAATACGCTCTCCGTAAACACAACTCACTGACGGTTACGGTGTATACCTTTTTGTTTGCAGCAGTTGCCGTCTTGCCGTTTAGCGGATTAGGTGAAAGGATAGCAATATTTTCACAGTGGGAAGTTTGGGGACTTATTGCGGGGCTTGGGTTTGTTTCTACAATGCTTCCTTTTGTCTTGTACACGAAGGGACTTGAATATGTCGAATCAAGCCGTGCTTCCATTATTGCCACGATTGAACCAGTGGTCGCGTCTATCACCGGCTTCCTCCTCTTTAACGAAACGCTAACGATCTGGCAGTACGCCGGAATCGCTTTTGTCATTGGTTCCGTACTGATGGTTCAAGAATCAAGGAAGACAAAAGCCATTCAGCCTGCAGAGGGATTCAACGTGTAATGTAAAAAGGCTTATCCTTCATTAGGATAAGCCTTCTCTTCGAACTATGATTCTGAAACGGATTCTACAAACGATTGAAGCTCCTCGAGCTCTGTTGTTTGTAAAACCACCTCTTCATGATTTAGGACCACATACGTTACATCATTCTTATGTACCCCGAGGAGTTCCTCTTCGTTCTTAACTTTACTTACGTCGAACCGAACATTCACTCGACTAAACGTTTCTTTGCTATTCAGTCCTCCGAGGTAATCATCGATACTTCCGCCAGGTTCTTTTGACGTTGTATCATAAATATAAAGAGCATAGTTCCCGCTACTAGCCTTCATCTCCTCAACTAGGTCGTCTTCTGTATACCGTTTCGTCGTAATCTCTTCAGGGGTATACGAATTCATCTTCCCATGCTCTTTAAACAACGTATGGACGGTTACGTACTCTCTCTTATAATTCTTAGACAACGTCACTTCAACTTTTTGATTTAATTGTAAGTGATCGAAGTCTGTCACCTCACCTTGTAGATCCGTATCCTCATCCACCTCCACAACAAAGGCTTCAATAAGCTCCTCTTCTCTATCAAAATTTCCGGTAATTCGTTCACCCTCTGATAGTGAATCACCCACATAAAGCACAAACGAATGATCGGCATTGATCTGATGGACGATGCCTTTGACGACCTCTGTTTCACCGCCAGAGCACCCTGTTCCTATAAAAAGGAGCAGAAGCACTCCTGCGATTCTTTTTATCATTATGTACACCTTCTTCATTTTTTTCAAAAGCAAAAGAAGAGGACGAATCCGCTATGGATTTCGTCCTCCTCTTAACGGAGCCTACAGCCCCTTAAGTATTAGCAATCCCATTCATAATACCAGGACTCACACGCCGGATAGGCTTCTTCCTCCTCATCCGCGTCGATCACTGATGCGCCTGCCATAAATCCAAAAGCTAAGGCTCCTGCTAGACCTACTTTTTTGAGTTTGTCCATTATCCATCACCTTTCTATTCGGAGTTAGGCTTCATTATAACGTATTTTTCTATATTTTCAAATATTTCACAAAATTAATCTTATTTCTCTTCAAATTCCACTGAACAGACTTGTAATGGATTAATAATAATATCTTCTTCAATCTCAACCAGTCCGCTGTCCTCCAATAGATCTAGAAACTCATCCCTGTCGCTGCATTCGATCACATAAGCCTTCCCGTTTGTCAGAAAGATCTTCGCATATGTCATGAGACCCCTCCCCTTTACATCAAACCTATGTCATAAGGGAGTCAATTATGTACAAGCCTTATCCTTCTCCATTCGTTTTATCTCCTTGAAGTAAAGGATCATTTTTAGAACTCCGCTTGTGATAAAGAATGAAGCAACGATAAGGGGGTAGATGATGATCTCAACTAAATCACTTGTGTCTGGCGGTGCCCACACTCCAACCTGAGGCGTTATCCTATGAATGACCCCAATGAGTGCAATGAGAAGCATGATTCCGCCCCCTATAAAAGGGATCACAAACCATCTTTTCTTCGGCCGTTTACGGTCCTCAACCTCCATTTTTACTCCCCCCTAAAGCATGTCTTTTCAAGTACTACGAGAAAACGGCTTGGGATGTTTCAATCCTAACACGAAATTTTAACTAACTTTCGAAAGAAGTCTCCCTCTTCAAGCGTGTGAAGGGCGTAGCCCAACGGTAAGGGGGAGATGAATTTCGGTTGGGCGATAGCCCAAAAGTAACTGCCTTTTATCTCAATGTGGTATAATCAGTCTTATAACGTATAAGGGCTGATATAACAATGAATTTAGATAGTAATAATCATTCAGTGTTCTTGATGTATTACCATTTGGTATTGGTTGTGAAATATAGAAGGAACGTCATTGATGACACCATTTCAGATTATTCGAAAGAAAAGTTTGTATCGTTGGGTGAGAAATACAACATTACGTTGGTCGAATGGAACCACGATATTGACCACGTTCATATTTTGTTCAAAGCTCATCCTAATACCGAACTATCAAAGTTCATCAATGCCTATAAAAGTGCCAGTTCAAGACTTATCAAAAAAGAATTTCCTTTTGTGCGAAAGAAGTTATGGAAAGAAATGTTTTGGTCAAGAAGTTTTTGTCTGTTGACCACTGGTGGTTCACCTATTGAGGTGGTTAAAAAATACATTGAAAATCAAGGAATAAAGTGAGGTGAATTGATATGGCTAAACAGAATAAAGCATACAAATTCAGAATATATCCAAGTGATGAACAGTCTTTGATTATCCGTAAAACCTTTGGTTGTGTTCGCTTTGTCTACAACAAAATATTGGCAGAACGCATAAAAACCTATGAAAACCTAAAAGGTGATAAAGATGCCCTGAAAAACGTTAAACATCCTACTCCTGCCAAGTATAAAAAAGAGTATGAATGGCTAAAGGAAGTAGACTCGTTAGCATTAGCCAACGCTCAACTGAATTTAGATAAGGCATATAAAGCCTTTTTCAAAGGGAATGCTAAGTTTCCGAAATTCAAAAGCAAGCGCCACAAACAAAGCTACACAACAAATGTCGTAAACGGTAATATCCAGTTGTTGGATGGTCATATCAAGTTACCTAAACTAAAAAAGGTCAAAATGAAACAACATCGAGAAATCCCTTCAGAATATAAAATCAAATCCTGCACCTTATCTATGACAGCATCGGGAAAATATTATGTTTCTATCCTTACAGAATATGAAACAGAGGTTAAGGCTAAAAAAATAAAAAATGTAGTCGGTTTGGATTTTGCAATGAATGGATTGTTTGTCGATAGTGAGGGTGAGAAAGCCAATTACCCTAAGTTCTATCGACAAATGCTTGATAAATTAGCAACAGAACATCGCAAACTTTCTCGAAAAAAGAAAGGTTCTTCGAATTGGAACAAGCAACGTATTCGAGTAGCGAAAATTCAAGAGAAAGTCGCCAATCAACGCAAAAATTTTCTTCACCATAAATCAAAAGAATTAGTTACTAATTTTGACGCTATAGTGATTGAAGACTTAGACATGAAAGGGATGTCACAAGCACTCAAATTCGGCAAAAGCGTCGCAGATAATGGATGGGGGATGTTCACCTCCTTCTTACAATACAAGCTAAAAGAACAAGGAAAACAACTTATCAAAATAGATAAATGGTTCCCTTCTACAAAGACTTGTTCGAATTGTGGGAATACCCAACCAATGCCTATGAACATTAGAGTGTACGCTTGTTCATGTGGTCTAAATCTCAGCAGGGATTACAATTCAGCACTCAATATCAAAAAAGAAGGCATTCGCCTATTAGTAAGTTCCTAACACAGATATGAACTCTTGGAACAAGAGGGTTAGCTTGGTCAATTTCGTCAGCTACCAAAAGTGGCGATTACCCAAGAAGCCCCCACTTCAAGCAACTCGTAAGGGTGGTAAGTGGTGGGTAGTTCACAGAAAAGTCTTTGACCCTCCCTTACTTTCCTATCTTGAGCTTTTGAAAGGATCATTTTCACGACTGTTACTACCTCTAAATCCAAATTTTAACCCCCGCCAAGACGGTTGAACACTCCTCGAGAATGGTATAGTATCACTAAAGAGGAGGTGAAACGAATGGATCAAGAGAAACTACTGCTTAAACTTTCCGAGCAAATTGAATCCCTTTCAAGTAAAGTGGATGATGGATTCCAAAATGTAGACCGTCGCTTTGAACGCGTAGACACACGCCTTGACCAGATGGATAAGCGTTTTGAGGGCATAGACACGCGTCTTGACCAAATGGATAAGCGTTTTGAGGGCATAGACACGCGCCTTGACCAAATGGATAAGCGTTTTGAGGGCATAGACACGCGCCTTGGCCAGATGGATAAGCGTTTTGAAGAGATGGATTCACGCTTTGAGACCCTAAACAATACTATGGAGAAACGCTTTGCTGGCGTGGATTCACGCTTTGAGGCCATGAACGATACCATGGAGAAACGCTTTGCTGGCGTGGATTCACGCTTTGAGACCATGAACGATACCATGGAGGAACGCTTTGCTGGCGTGGATTCACGCTTTGAGACCATGAACGATACCATGGAGAAACGTTTTGCTGGCGTGGATTCACGCTTTGAGACCCTGAACGATACTATGGAGAAACGCTTTGCTGGCGTGGATTCAACCTTTGAGACCATGAACAATACTATGGAGAAACGCTTTGCTGGCGTGGATTTACGCTTTGATAATCTAATCTCTTACATGGACACACGATTCGACAGAATTGAGAACGCTCAGCAAAATGACATTAAAGCAATGCTAGACGTCATTGACGAGAAAGTAAGCCGTACTAGAGTAGATATCCATTATCTGAGTGAAAAGACTGGTGTCCATGATATGAAGCTGAACAATTTGGCCAAAAGGCTGGATGATTAGAGAAAAGAACATCAGCCTTCGGCCAAATTGCTCTTTAATCGTAGCTAGTGCCTATGTATGTAATACACTACATTGTCGTTCCACTTGTTATCCTCAAAGATAAAGTCCTTTTTCACACACTCAAAAGCCATTCCAACTTTCATCGCTAGTCCAATGGAAGCTTCGTTATCAGAATAAATATGAGCTTCTATCCGATTAAATTTCAATTCTTTAAACGCCATATTTAGTGCTTCTTTAACAGCCTCTTTCCCATACCCATGTCTAAAGTGTTGATTATGGAATGTATAGCCAATTCTGGCCCAGTTAAAGTTCTCACGGTCTAACGTTGAGAAATCAACCATTCCAATATGAACTCCATCTTCTTTACGAAAAACAGAGAACACATGCGCCACATCCTCTTTCGCAAGCCTTTGGTGATTTGCTACAAGCTCATTGAACCATTCATATGTACACTCAATCATATCAATCTTGCCAAAATCATATCGATGCTTCCGAGGCGCACGCTTCTCATATTCCCCCAGCCAATTTTCATAATCCCCAACTTTTAGAGGTCTAATCACCAACCGTTCCGTTTCAGAACATAGATCAAACTTCTCCAACTCACAACCCCCTTTTCATTTCTATCCATTTTTTCACAAAATAATTAGCTACTCAATTCTTTTTTCGAATTCAGCCAGACCTTAATAGCTAGAAAAAAGGTTTTCGCTTAGTGATTATTTGGTGCCTGACTGAAATTTCAATAAGCATGAACCTAACAATATTCCGTTGTTCTACATATGGCAAAGGTGGTTCGGGAAATTGCGAGACTCCTGCGGCAGGAGGAGCCTAGGGGAGACCCCGGAAAGCGCGTAGCGATTGAGGAGGCTTCCCAGCTCGCCGCGGAAAGCGAGTGATTTCCCGAATCACCTTTCACTCAGATAAAAGCCACGGAGTTATCAACCATAAAAAAGCACCTGGCCATTGAGCCAGGTGCTTCCCTCTATTTAGCGTTCAATTTTCTCTCCAACATACGATTCAAGTGCAAGAGGAGCTGTTAGGAACTGCGGAGCTTTCTCAACAAAAGCAGTGAAGTGGCTGCTCTTACCGTGAGCTTCTACTGAAGCCTGGTCCTGCCATACTTCTACCATTGTATACGTGTTCTCCTGTTCTGTGCTTTTCATTAAATCATAAGAAATGTTGCCGTCTTCTTGACGTGAATCTGCAATAAGAGAACGAACCTCTTCCAAGAAAGCTTGTTCTTTCTCAGGGTTTACTTGAAAATGAGCGTGAGTGATAATCATTAGGATTCCTTCTTTCTGTTCGTAGTTTATTTCCAGTCTGCGATTGTATCGATCGGAAGACGTACAGATTCGTAACCATCTTCAGCTGCTTTTCCGACTGAGATAAGCATCACTGGGTAGTAACGATCTTTATCTAAACCGTATGCTTCTGCGATTTGGTCTTTCTCATATCCACCAATTGGGTTTGTATCATAGCCATGTGCACGTGCAGCTAGCATGAATTGCATAGAAACAAGTCCACCGTCGATCAGGTTCATTTCACGATAAGCTTCTTCTGAGATCTGATCGATCAGACCCTGGATCGCAGGAACTTGGCGGTCACGTACTTCTTGTGGCATTTTGCCTTGTTCGACAGCTGAATCATAAATGGTCTCAAGGTATTCTGTACTGTTCATATCCACAAATACAGCTACAACAGCTGAAGATGTTTCGATTTGCGTTTGGTTAAACTTTCCTAGTGGCTTAAGGGTTTCTTTCCCTTCTTCACTGTCGATTACGACAAAACGCCAAGGCTGTAGGTTAACAGAAGAAGGCGCCATTGTTGCTTCTCGTAGAATTTCTGTCATCTCTTCTTTTGAAATCTTAACGGACGGATCGTAATTACGAATGGAACGACGTCCTGAAATAATATGGTTAAAATCGTTGATTGTTGCTTTAGTCATGGTGTATTCTCCTCTACTCGTAAAATTTAGTTAGTCATGTTCGATGTCATGCACATTGTTCTGTACTCTCGTTAATAAATCAGATAGAACAGAACGCTCCTGTGCTGAGAATCCTTCGAACACTTGAGATATAAATGTCTCTTTTTCTTGGCAATAACGCTGGATCTTACTTCGTCCCTCTTCTGTAAGCTTTACGAACGTGACCCGGTTATCTTCAGGGTTCTTGCGACGGGCGACGATCCCTTTCTCATCCAGCTGCTTCAAATGTCTCGTCACGGCTGCACTGTCAATGTTAACCTGGCGTCTCAGGTCCGTTTGATTGATTTCATCCACTTCCATCAACTTATGCAAAACCTCAAGCCGAGACTGGCTAATGCCTGTACAGCGTTCAAATTTCGGGCTCATCTGCTTATAAATCTCGTTTAATTGAAGAATGATTCTCTCTTCTTCTTCATACTGCTTCGTCAACAATCCCCCTCCTATCTATAATTAATTGATGCATCAATTATTGACCCGTCAACTAATTTACTATAGTGACACGTTCTATGTCAATGAAGTTGTTTATTGATTCATTGACCCCTCAACTAATGAGGCAAAGCCTACTATAGACCATGGCCCTCCCACGCGTCAACAAAAGCACTCACCCCTATCTTTTGAATGCTCGCGTCCCCATATGTATGCTACAATGAACCAATTAGAAAAAATATGAGCTCTGTTACCAACTAGTGTCGGTGGGGGCCGTTTGCGTTTATTGAGAGTTCGGGAGGTCTGACACGGCTCGCTTTCCTAGGCCCTCACACGACGTGAGATCGTTCGACGTCGACGATTTTAGTCGAACTTCTCCATGTACTAGGCTCCTCGTTACACAGCTGGGCCGTTCATATAAATTTTAGCCAGGGGTGGCTGGGGGACGGGGAGACTCCTACGGGAGAAAGAGGTCGACGAGACCCCGGAGCGAACAAAGTGAGTGAGGAGGCTCGACAGCTCGCCCGTGGAAAGCGAGTCGTCCCCCAGCCACCCCAACCACTTATAAACGTAAACGGCCTAACTTCACCACACTCTAACAGAGCAAAAACCTATAAAGCGAGGTGTTACAATGTGGTTCGATGAGGAACTGACTTCTTATCATGAAGGCTTTGAAATCAGAGGAACTGGATTTAGTGTAGTAACGAAAATCCAAGAAGGAATCGTTCATATGGTTGACTTCGGAGACGTGGATGTTATTCCAATGGAACGGGAAATGAGTCGGTCGTTTGTTGATGAACTAATCTCCTCTTTCCCGAAGACCGTGACAAAGGCACTGCCTCGTTATCGCGGGAAGAACGCTGATCTTGTTTATTATTTCATGACCGGACACGGCAAATGGTATGAGTTTAACTACCATACGGAACAGATCCTACCGGTGCGTGGAATGGATAAATACAATATGAATGACACAGAAATGATTCCATGGGTCGGCGAGGCGCTTAAACGACAGCAAGCGAAGCATTGTCCGAGCTGTCACGCCCTTTATTTAGAAAAGGGAACCGCGGAATGCTTACCATGTAAGACCATTGGATCCAACCATCCTCACAGAATGGCAGAAGCTGACCCTGTAGAATAAATTGATGAAAAAGGACGGCTAGGTCCCGTCCTTATTTACCTCCTTATTCTCCCACGTACATAAACACACTCCACATTAGGGGCAAAACTATTTTGACTCCGTTCCAGAGAAGATCACTCATTGAATAATGGAAAGCCTGAGGTTGCTTCTCTTCGTCTTCACCGCCTCCAACCTCTAGCTGTGTTTGATCCTTATATCCCTTTTCAATCCTTAATCGTTCTCCGTACTGTTCTTTCAATTCCTGTTTTGTCTCATCCGAGATGTCTATAACTTTCAAGCGTTGCCTGCTTTTTTTAAGATTCATGGTTAACTCATACTTTTCAATGCCTAAATCACGTAAGTCGTCAGCTATTTGATTTTGCAAGTCCACCATTTCATTGTAGGAAAGATCCACATTTATCACAGTTACATCTGAATAGTTGTTTTGAATCTGCCTGATGGCTTTAGGATACCCCGCCTCTGATTTGTCTTTAACGAGGATCGTGATCTCCTTCCCTTCCCTGTCCATTGTAAAATAGCCGTTTGCCTTGATAGGGGTTCCTGTGCGATTGAAGATCTTCCTAATTTCCTCTTGCTTATCCGCACGCACTCGATCCTCTTCCGTAAATCCTTGTTGGGCTGCCACAATTTTTCCTGGCCAAGCGACTAATATGGCCACTACAAATAAGGATACTACCATTACTCTCTTCATCTACTTCCGCCTCCTTTTTTCCCATCTACCTTCTTTGTCGTTTTATGAGCTTTTACGTTTCAACTGCTCCCAATTCTTTATAATTTAATCTTTTTTTCGAAAATATTGTCTCATAGAGGCGTTTTATCGCCTATTTTTCTATTTGTTTTCCCAATAGATTATCCAGAAAATTCCCATTATAATAGAAGATAGACAAACCAATAGGAGGGATGATTGTATGAAAACATTGAAGAAGATCGGAATTATCGGTGCGTTAACAGTTGGCTTAGTAGCAGGAAATTCATTCGTCACAACGGACGCGAATGCCTATGATGCCTGTGAATCTTGGTATTACACAGATTGTTATCAATAAGAAAAAAGCTTCAGAGGGTATCGTCCCTTCTGAAGCTTTTTTACTGCATTATGCGCTTTTGTGTTCTGGATTTGGTCCATAATCATTTTCATATGGTTCGCTATCGAGGCACATGAAGACAATGAAGATAATTCCGCCGATCACTGGGATGAAGCTGATTAAGACCCATAGTCCGCTTCTTCCTGTATCATGTAAACGCCGGACTGCTACAGCTAGCGACGGAATGAGAACAGCTAAGTTGTAGAACGTTGTTAAGATAGGTCGTAGATCGAGGACCTCCTGAACAACTGCTAGCGCTATAAGGATAATGGTATTAATCAGGAAGAACATCCAATATTCCATTCGCCTTGCTCTTCCTTCAAACGTTGCGTAATTTTTTAAGACTTTCAGATACCAATCCATAAACAAACTCCTCCTCACAACCCTTACCAAACTTTCTATATCACTTACCCTGCTATTATGAGCCCCACACCTTTTACCAGCAAGCATTAAATTATCTCCCACAGAAACGGACATGATATAGTACGTGTGAACCTATTCAAGGAGGAATGACGATGGATAAAGAAGCAAAGAAATTAGAAATCCTAGAAGCTGCGAAGTTTAGACACGCTACGAAAACGTTTGACCCGAATCAAACAATCCCAGAAGAAGACTTCAACTTCATTCTTGAAATTGGTCGTCTTTCGCCAAGTTCCTTTGGTACAGAACCTTGGCGTTTTCTTGTGATTGAAAATGAAAAGCTCCAAGAAAAAATTAAGAATACCGCATGGGGAGCCTACGGTAAACTTCCGGATGCGAGTCATTTTGTGATTTTCCTAGCGAGAACAAGACAGGATACCCAGTATGATTCCGAGTATCTAAAAGATCATCTGCTCAATAAGAAACAGATGCCAGAGGAGATTGCAAATAAATTACTAGGCCGGGTTGAACAATTCCAGAAAGAAGACTTTGACCTGCTCCACGGCGAGCGCCCTCTTTACGACTGGGCTAGTAAGCAGACCTATATTCCACTATCTAATATGATGACAGCCGCTGCAGAGATCGGAATCGATTCCTGTCCGATTGAAGGCTTTCCAATGGAAGCAATGAATGACCTCTTAAAAGAAGAAGGCCTTCTTGAAGATGGGAGCTTTGGCATTTCCGTTATGTGTGCATTCGGCTACCGCGCAGAAGAACAAAGCCCGAAAACGCGTCGTCCTTTCGAAGACGTTATAAAGTTCGTTAAATAGAAGCACGTTTGAAGTGACTGGCCAACAGGGTCGGTCACTTTTTTTACCCTTATCCCTTCAAAACCTCCCTTACAAACCATTTCATGTCAAGACTAGTAATCACGCGACTTTTTATCTATTATTTTACATATACCTACATCTTAAGGAGGGGCAAGGATGACAACAGATACAAAGGAAATCAGCCAGGAGTGGCTCAAGATTCAAAAGACGGTAAAACAGGACTTTTTACACCACGTATCCAAGAAAGAAATGGCACGCATTGCACAAGTGTTTGATCTAAAAGTACAAGGATTCTCAAAGAAAAGAATGGTGGCTGCTCCGCCTCCTTTGTTAAAACAAGCGATTACGAAATTTATGGACACCTTAACAGACCTCGGCACCTTTTTCAGAGGGTTTACAAGACCTTATGTTGAGGATATGGAAGACTACGAGTTCTCTGAACTGATCTTGCAAGCGTCTCTACAAGAAACAATGACCGATGCACAGAAGATGATGATTATAGCCGTGCTTTTCCCTGAACGGTATGAAGACACGCGCGATAAAATGATTGAAAATTTGAACAACGAAGAGGATGTGTACAATGGACTTCAAGAATTCTCATTAGAAGATATCTTAAAGGGCCTCGCTCAAAAGTATGAAACAACGCTCCCTGACTTAGTAGAGGATTTCCTCGAGGAACATGCTGAAACGGAAGATCTCCCCGAAGAAATTGATTTAGCTCTCCTTTTCGAGAAAGAGTACGAAGAGGACAAAGGGACACAAGCCCTACAAGTTGTCAGTGAATACGATCTAAATCCAGAGGAATATTCGGCTGAGGAACTCTTGCCCCTTTATAAATTGGCGCTTCAAGAGCTTGTTACGCTCGCGGAAGTTTCCGTTAGCCAGGCGAAAGATGACCGCGACAAAGCGATGGATGAGAAAGCTGCATCTGAACGGAAAGCGAGCCGCTACTACAAGCGCCGAGAAGACCTCTTGCGCCAGCTGAAAGAGAAAGAGCAGGAGCGACAAGTGAGAGAAGAGGAAGAGCGCGAAGAAAGACTTGAGCTGCAAAAGCAAGGGGAAGCGCTTGAGAACGAGTTAGAAAAAGAACGTCAGAAGTACGCCGAAGCCATGAAGGAACAGAAAGAGGCGAAGATCGATGTGTTTGAGGAACTAGATGATTTTCTCTTTATTACGAATGAAGAGAATAAGCGCTTCTCCTCTCTTCTCCCTGATGAGAAGCTACTTTCTTATAATACAGACCGATCATTCTCTGAACAATTCAAGTTCATCCCTATGAACAAGCTGATCTTCATTGATACCAACACCCTTTCATCAAAGGCCCAGCTTGAAGTTCGAAATTATCTACAACAGAAGCAGTACAGCTACAAGTTCGTCAGCGGTTCACCGGAGAAGATGTTCCGTAAAATTATATTCTACCTAGAAGGAGATGCCACCTATGAAGCTATCAACTAAACTCCCACACATCGTAAAACGACAACTTGAGGACAGCATCTTCGTTGGCCGATTGGCGACGTCAACTGAAATCCATACGCAAACCTTTCAGGAATCACCCATTGTTTTAAGCGAACATACGGACCGGTTAACCTTTTACTTAAAGCCCTTGTCCCCTTTACCTAATAAGCTGACCCGGTACTTCGGGAAGATGAATGACCTCTTAACAGGGAACACGAATTCTATGAACAACGTACGTGTATTAAATGATCTCATTCAATATGACCGCATTCCCTATCCTGACCTCAAGCCGAAAGTGGAAGCCTTATTTAAGGACAAGCTCGTTCTTTTTAAACTAACGCATGCCAATGACAATGTTTATGCCGAGCTGATTAAGCTTGAGCCGATTCAGCCACAAGAGGAATACGTGGTCCTCCCCTCTCCTGATTTAAGACTTGGGGAAACGAGACAGGATTTAGAAGCGAAATTTACAGGGGAGAAGCGCCCGATTACGCTTAAGAAATATCCGAATCTTTTCGAGGCCCCTTCTATGATCCTTTATGAAGATACGTTGTATGAAGTGGCCCTTGAGTCAAAGAGCAATTCAACAACGTATTTCCAAAAAGAGGGTATACCTGTCAGGTCCGCTTCGGTTGACCCGGATACGCTCATCGAATACGTCGATGCAGTTTATGAGCATCATTTGTTCTTCTTGTCGAAGCACTATTACGCCCTTCTTATGGAACAGTTCGAGACACAGAAACGCCCTCTAAGGGAGCCGTCAGTTCCAACAAAAGAGGCCCCCACTCCTCAGAAGGAAGATCGGGCACTTGTATCAAAACCGGTTCAGGCTACCTCTGAGATGGACTTTCTCGATCGCTTGCTCCATAAGGCCGGATATGAATACAAGATGTTCTACCGCGAGGAAGATCTGTATGCGTTTCATATGAGCGTCAAGACCAATCCGCTTACGATATTAGGGGGCATGTCAGGGACCGGGAAGTCTCAGCTTGCGCGAATTTACGGGGAAACCCTTGGGTTAACTGAAGGCGAAACGATGCTTTTCTTACCGATCTCCCCATCCTACCAGGACCCAAATGATATTCTCGGATTTATGAATCCGACGACCAACGTGTTTCATGAAAGTGATACGGGCCTCGTCAGTCTTCTTCAGCACGCGGCTGACTATCCGGATCAGTTACATATGGTGATCTTTGATGAGATGAACTTGTCTCAGGTGGAGCACTGGTTCAGTCCGTTCCTCTCCCTTCTTGAAATCAACGGAGACAAGCACCTGCAGATCTTTAACGATTCGATTACAGAGGAAAGCGGCCGCTATCAGTCTCGCATTAAGCTCGGTGACAATTTAATCTTTATTGGAACCGTGAATTTCGATGAAACTACGAAATCGTTCTCTGATCGTTTGCTTGACCGAACGAATATTATTACACCGAAGAAGCCTCCTTTTAAAGAGACAATTGCATTTTACGAAAAGGTGCATCAGTCGGTCCCTGTTTCACCAGAACCGCGCGAGGTCAGCGCTTCCCATTTACGAGGAGAGTGGCGCTTTGCCGCAGGTGACGTTGGCCTTCATTTGTTAAATGAATACGAGATTCACACCCTTGATGAGATCCATTCTCTTATGAATGAGAACGATCCCCAAAAAGGCGTCTCCTTCCGGGTGGCCTTAGCGATCACTGATTACCTGTGTAACGTTCCAAGTGATGCTACTGGTACTCCACTCTTGTCACGCCGGGAACTGTTTGATTTTCAAATTAACCAGCGAATCTTAACGAAAATCAAAGGAATCGATACGTTTGCAGGGCCAATGGTTGGTGAGATGAGTACGCCTAGTGACTATGTCGACGGCTCCCTAGCTAAACTCTTTAAATCGGATCGTGCTCAGATGGCCTCTGACTTCACACTGTCTTTAAAGACGCTACACAACAAAGCAAAAGAGCTGATGATGTATGGCTTTACCAACTAATCATACAGACATTATCAATCTGCACGACTCAGGATTAGGCCTTTACTTTCAAACGGGCAGAAACGAAGTGAAGATCCATCACCTTAGTCCCGATCAGAGGCGAGATCACCTTATGGAGACCCTTGTCGAGGTGTACGAATATCAGAAGTGGAGCGCGTTGCTCATCGACTGGAAGGATGATCGTTCTATCAAAATCCGCTTCCCTTCTCCTGAAGGGGACGGTGATCTGTTTGAACGTTCGTTAAGCAAAACAAAGCAGGTGCAGCCTTTATTTGATCCAGCCAAGGAGGACACATTCCCCTGGCCATGCGGGACGTTTATTTACGAAGTGGACTTAGAAGGACGAACGTATTACGGCGCGGTCCGCATCGTCCCCCACCATTTCTCGAAGCAACAGTTCAATCAGATTGCCACGTTTCTAGAGGAAGCCTTAGAAGGATTGACCATGAACTATTACCAGGAAGTGAGTCAGTCTTTAAGCCCTGAACAGTTAATCGGAGAAAGTGACCTCCGTTTCCTGAAATGGCTCGATCGATCCTTCCGTAAATTAACGACAGCCCTTGACTGGATCGAGAAAGAGAACAGCATGAACGTACGGCGTCATTACCAAGTCGAGTCCCATCCTGGGAGAATGGACAGGCAAAGCTTTAAGTGGGAGCATTCCGCTAAAGGAGCTGTGATGAGTGGAACCAAGTTCTACAATCGTAAGCAACGTCAGGACGCAAATACTCCTGAGAACCAGCTCGTTAAATTTCGGACAAAAGCGGTTCTAAAGCGCATGAATCAGCTAATCAGCACTCTCGAAGAAGAACGACTGCGATTCATCGACGACCAGAACACGCTAAATGGAGAAATCGAGCAATTAACGCGCGACAGACTCAGTCCTCTAGCCAGGGTTACGTCAAACGATCAGACGCTCCTTAAAAATAAAGAAACAAGCAAAGTTAAAACCAAAGAAGCTACCGAAACTAAAATTAGAAATATGGAGCAAACACTAAGAAAGGTTAAACCCTATCAGCAGCAGCTCCGTTCGGTTATTCGACAAGGCTTCTGGAACGACGTGGATGACGTGCATCCACGTGTACCCCGTTCCGTGCAGAGCCGTGGTTACATTTCGTTCCATAAACTGTGGCATGAGCTTGAAGCGTCTGGCGGGCGTACATCTGTCCCAGCCTCTAGAGCGGGTGAGCCTCTGTTCCATTCAACAGGTAAAATGTATGAGTACTACACGCTTTTACACGTGGTCCACCTCATCAAAGAGCGGGGCTATTCCTTCAAACACGACACCCTGATGAATCAATTACAAAAGGGCTATATGCATTCAGAGCTTCAGGAAGGGACAACGGTCGTCCTCGCCAATTCTGAAGGAGAACTTCACGTGGTGTATGAGCAGGAAGTCGAACATCGCTCCCGTGATGCCATCGCAAATAGCACTTACTTCTTCTCGAAATTCAGACGGAAGAAGCCAGATATTCGCATCGATTATTATCACTATCACGAAGGGGTTCCTCTCTATCACTCTTCCATTGCCGTTGAAGTGAAGTACAGCCCCCTTCGAAACATCTACACACCTGATGGCAACACGAAAGCCGCCGAGCAGATGAATGAGTATGTCGGCATCAAATACTACTGCCCAGTGCGCCAATCATTCTACAACCGCATTCGGGAAGTCCTCTGTGTTTACCCTGGAAACCGAGCAGAACCTGTCCTCCTTGATACAGAAGCAGGCAAGTTCATTCAGCTCTATCCGACTGAAGACGGTGCTGTTGGGATGGAGGCGCTTGGAGGAGTGCTTGATGGGTGGTTGGACCTTAAGGCTTGGTGAGGGGCGTTCTGATGCTTTTCGGGGGCGTCTGGACACTTTTGGGGCGCTTCCTGACGCTTTGTGGGGGCGTTCCGACGCTTTTCGGGGGCGTTCTGACGCTTTTCGGGCGTGTCCCGACACTTTTGGGGCGCTTCCGGACGCTTTGCGCCGGCGTTCTGACGCTTTTCGAGCGCGTCCCGACACTTTTGGGGCGCTTCCGGACGCTTTGCGCCGGCGTTCCGACGCTTTTCGGGCGCGCCCCGACACTTCGGGCCGGCGTTCTGACGCTTTTCAGGGGCGTCCCGACACTTTTGGGGCGCTTCCGGACGCTTTGCGCCGGCGTTCTGACGCTTTTCAGGGGCGTCCCGACACTTCGCACTGGCGTTCCGACGCTTTTCGGACGTGTCCTGACGCTTTGCGCCGACCTCCTGATGCTTTTCCGGGACGACGTCCGGACATCTCATGCGAGCGTTCCGATGCTTTTAAGCGCATTCAGACACTCTGCCTTAAATATATAGTAACAATAAAAGTAGCGCGCTTGGAACTCTATCATCCAAGCGCGCTACTTTTTCCATCATCCAACGGTTCCCCTATAATCTTAACCATTATAGGAATTACGAATATCGAAACCAGTACAAGATTAGCAATATGTAGTGAGATAAAACCTAGGTGCGCATAATAGCTATTAACATACAGCAAGACCGTCACCAGCAGATTTGGAATCATGGCGATACATACTTTTCGCATGGTAAAAAGCTGTTTCTTTCTTTGAATTCTACCGACCATAACCCAAGCAGTAATGTATAGTCCAATGATCAGTACTAGCCCAATCCCAAGATTCATAACAAAGCCTCCTGGAAGCATGAGCAGATACCGATACCCTCCTAGCGCAATCCATCCTGAGAATAGGATGTATAGGATATTTCCTAGTAGAAGCAAATCGTTTCCCCCTCCTCTATTCATGCGACAGACGTTTTTGTTTTCCGCCGTAACAGTTCATCCACAAAGAAAAACACCACAGCCACTGGCACGCCAAACACGAGTAAGAATGGGTAAATAACAAGAGGGATCGTGGCGCCCATGTGAAAGATAAAGGAGAAGAAAACGCGCGCGTCTCCGAATTTCTGGGTGAGCTTCTCGATGGCAATCGATACGAGAACGCCGTACAACATACCCACAAAGACGTACCTCATATAAAAAGTAGCGTTCGTAAGCCCTCCTTCCTCTCCAAGCAAAGGAAATTGATACCCGAAAAACAAGGATGTAATCGGGATTGTAATGAGGACTGCATACAGTTTTCGGCTAATCACATTGTCCCCTTCTTTCTCTTCTTTTCTTTATACTCATCTTCATACTTCTGATCCATTTTTCGAATCAAAGCTCTGATCCCAAAACTTAGCCCTGTAAATACGGCAAAAAAGAGGGCATATAAACTATTTCTTAGCCACAAAATTTCACCAGCCCCTAAAAGGTCAAATACAACCGTGACTCCTAAAGCGCCGAAAAAAATAAAAATACACGACCACACTATATTTTTAGACAAGAGATCGCCTCACAATCTTAATTTTTGACTAATAAAGGAAGCTGCACGGCCAAATAAAACGAACAGGTAATCGAAGATCGCAAAGAATAGGACAGGCAAACTATATGAGAAGATCGATCCAATGTGTAAGGTTTGGCCTGTGAATAAAGAAGAGACGCCTACACCAACCGTTGTACTGAGCGCATACGTGATGTAGTAAACGACAGGCATCAGCCACCATTTATAATACTTACGCCAGCTGACAAAGAATAAAGGAGCTAGACCAGGAAGCAAGATGTATAAGAAATACCGATGCCCTTCTAAAGCATAGCCCCCGTCCTCAACCGGAACACCAGGAAATAAGAGAAGCCCCATCAAAAGGCCATAGATTAGAATGCCGAACGTGACTCGTTGGTCCACGTTCTTCGTTCTCTCTTTTTTATCCTTATTCATCCGTTTCAGGGTGTCTTGTTCCATCCACATGTCAAAAGGATTTTTCTTCCCACCACTTAGAATGCGCGGCTCTTCTTTCAACTCCCACCACGGGGTTGCTTCGAGTTTTGAGAAATCGATTTTATACCCTTCATAGTGAGCTCTGTGCATGTCATGAAGATCTTTAGGAGCGTAAAAAACAGGAATATCGTGATTCTTTAAACGTGAGAACCACTCTCCCCACTCTTCTTCGTTATTGATCCGCTTCAGGAAATAGGAATCCCGGTAGAAAACGATGATGATGGATCGGATATAATAATGGCCACGCCCCATATGCATGAAATCGTGAATATAATACGCATCATGGGCCAGAATAACCTTTTTTATATCCTTATAAGGGATGATATTTTCCTCTTTCCTCCCATCTTTATACTCCCACTCTTCTTCAATTCCTCGCTCATTTACCTCCGTTTCAATAGCAACATTCGCATTCCTCTTCAATTCACTGTACGGAATCCAGGTAATAAACCCAAAAGCAATCGCAAACACGACGCTAACCCAGGTCAGGATGAGAAGATCTCCTCCCAAATACAGGGTAACTAGTGCGGCGGCCATAGAAAGAGCAGTCAGAACCCCGAAAATCCCTAGTGCTATTTTCTTTGTGAGAATATGCGAGGATGGTAACCGATTGGAATACTGCAGCGTTTGTTCGGTGGATGGTTCCACATCAACTCTCTCCCTTCCATTTTCCTAATCTTCATACCTATTCTGAATACGACGAAGAAAATGCTTTGTGATCATTTCCGATGTAGCTCATAACTTCTTCTATATATGCATCAACCGGAAGAGATGTATCGACACAATACCAGTCTATTTCAGATGGTTTCTTGCTATGATGCAAGGCAGGGGTAAACACTTCTTCTGACTTTACTTTTCCGACCTGGCTTACCTTACGCTCACGACTTTTAAGTCTTCTGTTTATCTCATCCAAATCTTCGAGGTAGCACTCCACATATTTATAAGCTGCCCTATGCGTCTCTGCGAGCTTCGTTCCTTTCTCGATCATTTCCTGATAGAGACACGGACTGTCAAAAATCACGCTTTTCCCCTGACTTAAATGAAAATCAATAAGCGCCCAATTCATTGAATAGGACACCTTTCCGATTTCTTTTCCATTCATACCCGTTCCTTGTAAACTAAGCATGAGAGAAGATTTCACAACGTCACAATCGACAACCACCGCTCCAGTTCTCTGTGCTATTTCCCGGGAAAGGGTTGATTTACCTGACCCAGGAATCCCAGACATTTGTACAAAAAACATCCGACCCTCTCCTTTCCTTACACCGCTCTGTTTCCAATCCATCTCCCCCCATTCTAAACGCAACCTCTCTTACAATTTCATACAAAAAATCCTCACTCATTCGTACGTTCCCTCCCACCAGAAGTTTCACCTCTGGAGAAATCTGTTACTAAAAGACTATGTATCTTTCTCTAAGATCTCTATTCCATCTCTCTCCCAAAGTTTTATTATAAAGAGGTTAAAGATAGAAAACGTTAGCATGTGCCCAAACCACCCTTTACTCAATTACAGCTGATGGAAACATCCTCTTAGATTGGCACACCACTGCCCTCCCCTATAAAAAAAGACTCAACCTCACAGGATTAAGTCTTCCTTGCCTCTTCACTAATCCACTTCTTCATATACCGAACAGAAAGAGCCGACAACGGAAAGTTCACAAGCACAGACACCCAGCTCAAGAACCACATCACCGTATTCGATGGCAAAATCTCATAAAACAAAAAGATAAACACACGCCAATAAAACACTAAGAAAACGACAAATAAGAAAACGCTAATCAGCTGATCTCTAGAAGGCAAATATTTGTCCGTTGCTTTCATCCCTCATCCCCCTCCCTAGATGGACCCGTAATCTATTAGTATAACTGTAAAGGAATTCCATAATTTTGTAAATATTCTATTAAAAAAAGCGCTCCTGTATAAATACAGAAGCGCTGATCATTATGAGTTCGCTTGTTCACGAATGTTCTTTCGCAAGGTATGCGCATTCCACGCGCACACAATCGTAGCAGCTCCGTCGATAATCGGAATACTACCCGCCGTTAAGATCGAATAAAAGAACGACACCGCAAACACTACGGTTAACACGATCATCAAATAGAATAAAAATGTCTTCACTACGAACCGGGCTCCTCTCCCTCAATTCTTCCCCCAATCGTAACACAATTTTAGAATCGTCAACATTTTGTAACAAAATGGAATCCAGCACATCAACAAGGTACCTTTTAGTTGATTGGACCTACATCCAACCTCTATCATGAAGGTAAGGGGGAGAATAGATGACGACAGAAATTGAAACCAATATTCATGATCACCATGTTGTTCAAGCCATTGAGGACCACCTGGCTACGATTCGATTTGACTTAAATCGCCAGGTTCAATTTGTGAATGACAATTTTGCCAAGAGCCTCGGTTACACCACAGAAGAAATGTACGGCATGCATCATAGCAAGCTTTGTTTTCCTGAGTTCAGTCAGGACGTGAGTTACGAACGATTCTGGAAGGACCTAGAGAGAGGCAAGTCTTTTCAGGACAAGATTAAGCGAAAAGACAGAAATGGGGATGAGGTTTACTTAGAAGCAACCTATATGCCCGTCCGAAATGAACGGAGTCAAGTCGTTGGCGTGTTTAAAGTAGCCACCAACATCACATCCCGTCAGAAAGCGATCAATTCGTTGGCTAGGAAACTAGAAGCGATGTCAGAAGATCTGACCTCAAAATCGCAATTTGGCATTGAACGAAGCGAGGACTTCCTTAAAACGATCGAACAAATCTCAGAAGTCTCGACTTCAAATATCCATACACTGAACAATCTGCAAAAAGATGCTAAAAGCATTCAAGGAATCGTCAAGACGATTAAAGATATAGCGGCTCAAACGAACCTGCTTGCCTTAAATGCCGGCATTGAAGCAGCTCGCGCCGGAGAACACGGCCGAGGTTTTGACATCGTAGCCAAAGAAGTGAGGAAGCTTTCTGAGAAGGTCGACGGCTCGATTAAGGAGATAAAAGATAGTATCGAATCAATATCAAGTGAAATCGATACTATTACAACAGGCACAGAACAAGCCCAAGCGAGTGTAAAAGACAGCCAACAGCAAATCCAAGAAGCTCTTCGAGACTTCTCGAACATCCTAGAAGCTGCTCACACCCTTGAAAACCAGGCCAAAGACTTTACTAACATCCTTTAGCTAGCAAAAGCTACCGCCTATTGAACGGTAGCTTTTTGTAGTTGAATAATGGAAAAATTATCCGGTAATGATATTCAAAATAAACGCAAGAATCCCCATTAAAATAAAGCCCCCGATTAGAAAAATGCCGATAAACTTAATTGGACCAGGCAACCGGCCACTTTTCTTCGGATTCAACCCCGTGATGGTTCGGTTATGCTCTGTTACATCGTTAAACGATTGATTTTCTTCATCTGAACGATTGTTCATAGTAACAAGCCCCCTCTTTTTTACTCTACCGCGTCTTCTTTCCCGAATAGTTCAGACGGGTTTACTAAGCGAAACGCACTAATAAAGACGAATAGTCCGTTCAAGAAATAAAAGATGGCGGTTATGAAACCAATAGATCCAGCCAGCCAACCGTTATCTTCTATGAGCCTTACGCCCATACTAAGACCGAACATAAACAGGGGAGTGGAGAAGATAAACAACAACCCAGCCCATAGCCGCTTCTTAAAATGACGGCCCGAATAACCAAAGGCTAAACGATTTACGCCATAAAAGATTCCTGCAACGATAACTACCAATAAAATCCAATAGAAGATCTCCATTGTGGAAGCCTCCTTTTTCAGAAAAGTTCTACCTAAACTTTACCATATCTCTCCGCTCTCCTTCATTTCTTCGCTGAAAACCTATCCAGAAATCCTCCTTTATCCCTATTTTTGTATGATTTTACCATTATGGATGATATAATGAAATGTATGAATTGGAACAAAATGGGGTGTGAACATGATCTATATCCTGTATCTGATTCCTATCATTTTAGGAATCTATTATATAGCCAATGGTATCGCCCAGGTCGGCGTTTCGCGCTTTCTCCCACCACTTGTGATAGGGCCCTTATCCCTCGGCATGATTCTGTGGTGTATCCTAGGAGATTTTACAAACGATGTAGTGGAGACGATTGTATTCTTAATTTCCGTTGTGCTTAGCTCCGCCTTCTTGTTTACGTCGATGCTCCCCACAGAGGAGACGCCCCCCTCAAAGCATAATTCCCATAAGGTCAAACAGAACGACAACTCTAAGTGAAGGAACTTAGAGTTTTTTCTTTCCCTTAAAATGCCTATTCGTTTTCAAAACCCTCGCAAACGTTTACTATGTAAAGTAGGTACATAGGAGTTATAATCTACGCTCTTTTACGAATATCTAAGATAACTAGAAAGGTCGTGTTCTAAATGAATCAACATCACTGGTCTGTCGACAAGATCCCATCGTTACAAGGAAAAACCATTATCGTAACGGGCGCGAATAGTGGCCTTGGGCAAGAAGCTGCCCGCGTATACGCTACTAAAGGAGCAAACGTTGTCCTTGCCTGCCGCTCTACTGAAAAAGGCGAAAAGACAGCTGCCCACATTCTTTCCATGTTTCCTGACGCTAACGTGGAGGTCATGCAACTCGATTTAGGAAGCTTGGAATCGATTCACGCCTTCAGTGAACAATTCAAATCAAAGTACGATCAATTGGACATCTTAATGAACAACGCAGGGGTTATGACAACGCCATATGGCAAAACAGAAGATGGATTTGAACAGCAGCTTGGTATTAACCACCTGGGTCATTTCGCCCTAACATCTCTTCTGTTTGATCACCTTAAACAATCAGAGCACGCTCGCATTGTGAACATTAGCAGCAATGCTCATAAGCAAGGAAAACTTGACTTTAATAACCTTATGTATGAAGGCGGGAAAGGCTACTCCCCTATGAAAGCCTACTCACGTTCTAAGCTTGCGAACTTATTATTCACTTATGAATTACAGCGACGTTTGGAAGAGGCAGGCTTACAGATCGAAGTTCTTGCCGCTCATCCAGGTGGTGCGAATACTAACTTAGCCAGACATGTTGAGAACAAATTCGCATTCAAAATGCTTCGCGGGGTCCTTGAGCGAATTACCCAAAGCGCATACGACGGGGCTCTTCCAGGCATTCGTGCTGCGACAGATCCGCATGCAAAAGGCGGAGAGTATTACGGTCCATCAGGGAAGATGGAGATGACGGGGGATCCCGTTCTTGTTCAGCCGAAAACACGCGCTCTAGATGTGGTCGATGCGGATCTCTTATGGCAAGAATCCGAACGCCTAACAGGGGTTTCCTTCCCTGTATCATAATCTCAGGGATTGGGGAATGTTTCCTTTTGCATTAGCTGGGCGCATGGTGGTTCGGGAAATCACTCGCTTTCTGCGACGAGTTGGGGGCCGCGGAAAGTGAGTCGTTCCCCAGACACCCCAAGCACTAAAAAACGTAACGGCCCTAAACATACAAAAATGCCCCCCCATCTTTTAATAAAACTAAGTAACAAAAAGGTCTTGTTCCTATTGAACAAGACCTTTTTGGTTATCCCTCATATTCGGCTAAGGTGATGGCAATTTCATCTTCGATCTCTTGGACAGAGCCTAAGTAATTGTTCAGGAGGATCGAAAAGATGAGTCTTTCTCCATTTTGGGCAGTTACGTATCCTGATAGCGACGTAACGCCTGTTAAGGAGCCGGTTTTGGCTTGGACATTTTCATCTGCTACTGTATCTCCCATTCGGTAACGAAGGGTTCCGCCGACAAAGCGTTCACTGTTGCCTGCGACAGGAAGTGAGCGTAAGTACTCATCAAACCACTCTTCGCTTCTTACTTTATAGAGAAGTTCAGAGATTTCATTGGCAGGGACCATATTTACATGAGACATCCCGGATCCATCGCGAAGGCGCATTGTGTCGGCATCGACACCGATGTCTGTTAAGTAGTTTTCTACCACGTCTAATCCTTTCTCCCAGCTTCCTTCATCTGAGACGACTTTCCCCATTTCTTTTACAAGTACCTCTGCATGTCCATTGTTACTCAGTTTCATAAATGGAATGAGTAGTTCTTCAAGAGGCATCGACTCAATCGATGTGACCTGTTCAGCTGAAGCAGGGGCTTTTCCATCAAGCTTTTGCTCCCCTTTTACTTTAATGCCTTCTTCCTTTAGAGCTTGATGAAATAAATCGAGCGCTAATCCACTTGGTTCTGACACCGCCACCCATGAGCGAGACCTAGTTCCATCAACCGGGATCGTCCCTTCAATGATGACGTTATTCGTTCCATGTTCTCTTGTGATCGAGATGTCCTTCGGTTGATCGGCCGCTACGGTTTCGGTCTGGTTCACAACTTGAATATATTCCGTTTCAGGCGTGACCTGAATGTCAGCCTGATCCCCCTCATCCTCACCTGGATAAGCGGCAACAATGACCGTGCCGGCATCATAGTCTTTATTAGGTGCAGCTGTCAGAGCTGAGACTTGAGCTGCATAGTAATTGGTTTCATCATTCCAGGAGATATCTTCAGACAAACGAACGTCGTCATACCACGTATCATCTGCGATTACATCCCCCTTCACTTCACGAATCCCTTCTTGCTTCAATGATTTAGCCAGTTCTTCAAAATCTTCTTTCATCAATGTAGGATCGCCTTTACCTTTCAAATACAAATCTCCATGTAACTTTCCGCCCTTCACTTCACCGTCTCCAAGTACTTCAGTTGGGAAGGTATACTCTTCTCCTAGCGTATCAAGGGCGGCAGCTGCCGTTAAGAGTTTCATGTTCGAGGCCGGCTTTAAGCGAAGATCCCCGTTATATTCATACATCTCCTCACCTGTATCGGCTGAACGAACACTTACCCCAGCAAGGGCTCCTTCCAACTTCTCATCATTTAAAATCGTTGTAAGCTGAGCAGATAGCGACGACTCCTCTGGTGAAGCGGCAATCTCATTCTGAGTTGCAGACTGATACGGCGCCACTAACAAAAACGAAGCAAGGAACACGACCAACAATTGTTTACCTTTTTGTGAAAACATACGTATGTATCTTCCTCCTTGAATTTTGTCATATTCCTAACACTACCAAAGAATACAGAAAATTCAAATATTTAAGAGCTCCATCTTGGAAAACAGCCCCATCGTCGCACATCCCTTATGACTTTCGACTTATTCATGCCCTCTCCTCTTTCGTTCATTCAGCCATCCCGTAGAATAGTGGTCGTGGCTAGAGCCGTTTTCGTTGAGCTTGAGCCCCCTGGACTCGAGCCGCTCCTTCCACGACTTGAGCCCCTTCACCTTCACTTGAGCCTGTTTCATTGCTCTTGAGCTTCTCTCCCTCAACTTGAGTCGATTTTTTCATCCCTTGAGCCAATTTTTCAAAATCACGAGCCACTTCTCTCCCTACTTGAGCCTCTCTTCCTCAACTTGATCTCCCCTCTGGACTCGAGCCGCTCCCTCCAAGACTTGAGCCCCTTCACCTTCACTTGAGCCTGTTTTATTGCTCTTGAGCTTCTCTCCCTCAACTTGAGTCGATTTTTTCATCCCTTGAGCCAATTTCATAAAATCACGAGCCACTTCTCTCCCTACTTGAGCCTCTCCTCCTCAACTTGAGCCCCCCTCTGGACTCGAGCCGCTCTTTCCACGACTTGAGCCCCCCTCTGGACTCGAGCCGCTCCTTCCACGACTTGAGCCCCTTCACCTTCACTTGAGCCATTCCTCCTCAACTTAAGCCCCCAACTCTGAACTCAAGCCCCCCTCCTCACAAAAAAAAACGAAGGTCCCCTAAGGACCTTCGCCATGACTCATCTATTCTCATTTTAAAATTCAGTCAACGCTTCAATCACTTTCTGAGCGGTGCTTTCACTAGACATTGGGTTTTGACCCGTAATCAACTTACCGTCGCGGACGGAGTAGTCTGCCCAGTCGTCGCCGCTTTCAAATTCAGCGCCTTGTTCACGAAGTTTTGTTTCTAATAAGAAAGGCATGTTGTCATCTAGTTCCATGCCACGCTCTTCAGAATCTG
This sequence comes from Pontibacillus sp. HN14, assembly GCF_021129245.1. Taxonomy (NCBI): domain Bacteria; kingdom Bacillati; phylum Bacillota; class Bacilli; order Caryophanales; family Bacillaceae; genus Pontibacillus; species Pontibacillus sp. HN14. The sequence goes on from NZ_JAJOLR010000003.1 coordinate 196,525, forward strand.
TAAAGCCATTCACTTTCTTGCCTTTTACAATAGGCGTGCCGTCTTCGTACGTTGCGTTCACAAGACCGGCTGGACCGTGACAAACGGACCCGATTACTTTATCGTTTTCCGCAAATTGTTGAAGCGCATATTGAAGAGCTTCGTTATCCGGGAAGTCAAACATAGCGCCGTGTCCACCTGGTAAGAAGATCGCGTCATACCCTTCGTCTACGATTTCTTTCGTAAGCTGTTCTGTATCTTCTAGCTGCAGGCGCGCTTCATCCCATTTTGGTGTTTCTTCTTCCGGAACACTGTTAGGATCAAGCTCAACCTGACCACCTGCGATTGACGTTACGCGAATGTTATAGCCTTGTTCTCTGAACATATTGTAAGGGGCTGCGAATTCTTCGAGCCATAAACCTGTTTTATGTTGATCTGTAATTTTTGTGTGACTAGTCACGACCATTAGTACATCGTTAGACATGATTATGCCTCCTCTAAAAATAGTAATATCTTTTCTAGCGTCTCACATCCTTCTGTATACCCGGGTTTGTTTGAAAATACTCTTATTCTATTAAAATTTTATCCTTAAAAGCCCCACCGAACCCATCTATTGGACCTTGCAAAATTCGTCGAAAACCTTCATATTTGGAAGAAAAGGAGGCCGAAGATGCGACACGACATACAACAGAACGAACGAGCGTTTTCCACAAAAGAAGTGGCTGAAGATGTAGGAATTGCGACCACGACCGTGCGCCGGTATGGCCAGATCCTCGAGCGAAATGGCTATGAATTTTTTAAAGATGGCGACAGACGGATCTTCGTGAAATCAGACGTGGAAGCGATTCGGGCGATAAAAAGCGATAAAAGAAACCTCCCTCACCCAGGACGAAGCAGCCCAGGAAGTGGTCCAGAAACAAAAGGAAATGCTGCGTGGCTATAATGAAAAAGCCATCGCCACAGCGGGTACATATAATAAATCCCTTTCAGATCCAAAGAAAACAGAAGAACTCCTCCAGCTCCTCGCAACAGAACTGGCCGCTTCAAGAGAAATGAACGTCCAGCTGAAGCAGGATATGGATGATTTAAAAACCACCGTGGCCCGTCTCCAACAAGACCACCACGTCATCAGCTCAGGTGTCGGGAACTTCTCTCAGAAAACGCACACCAAGATGGATAAAATGATTGAAGAACAAAAGACCCAGTACGAATCTTTACTCGAACAAGAACGCGAAAAAAGCGAAGCCTTACAAGAAGAATTACGCCAAATGCGCGAGCACCAACAAAAAGAGTGGGAAGCCCAAAACGCCTTCAACCAACAACTCGAAGTAACCGTAAAGAGCTCAAAAAGCCCCCTAGAACGCTTACTTGGTTTGTTTAAGAAGTAAGCTTTTTAGAGTTCATTCCAACTTTTATACGTCCCCACTTGAGGTAACGGGTCTATGTTTCTTGTCAGGGGAGAACACTCCGCCCCACCAGGCATGCTTCCGTTCATCCTACATATGGAAAAGGAGGGCCTGGAAACTGCGAGACTCCCGTGGGCAGAAGAGCCTAGGTGAGACCCCGGAGGCCGGCGCAGCCGGCTGAGGAGGCTCACCAGCTCCCCACAGGAAAGCGAGTGGTTTCCAGGCCCTCCTTACTCTCAATTAAGGCTAACGGAAGCACCCTCCCAGCCAGTTTAAATACCTGGCTGGGAGATTTTTTTATAAAACTAGTGATCCAAATCGATTTCTCCTTCGATAGCTACATGAAAACGACCTAACAAAGGAGAGAATCGACTATGAAACTAATAAAAAAAGTGTTCGCCCTTACCATGGCACTGCTACTACTCGTCCCTTCCGTATCAATGGCGCATGCGGAATCGGGGCCAACGGCGAAGACGCCGGCGGCGGATTTACGAGCAACGCTTAGTGAACTCTTATCGAATCACTTTGTGTATCAAACGATTTCGATGACGAAAACCTATGACGATGCCGAGGATACCGAAGCGATCAATCAGGCACTTGAGCGAAACGCGAACGACCTGACGAAAGCCATTCAATCCATATACGGCAAAGAAGGCGCAGCGCAATTTGAGAAGATATTCGATTCACAATATGAAGAAACGCCTGGTCTTGCAGAGGCCGTGAAGAGCGGAGACAAAGAAGCTGAAGAAAAAGCAAAGCAACAGCTTCTTCAGCAGTTTCCACAAGAACTTGGGACGTTCTTAAGTGAAGCAACAGGCGGGAACCTTCCAGCAGACACAGCTGAAAAAGTGTTGCGCGCTCATGAACAAGACGTGCAAGACGTGTTCTATGCTTACGTAAATGAAGATTATAAGAAGGCATATCAATCCTTCCGCACTGGATTTGATCGCATGTTTGACATTAGTAAAGCTCTTTCTGGTGCGATCGTAAATCAGAAACCGGACCAATTTAATCATACGAAAGTCGATACAAAAGCAGCAGATCTACGCTCTACCTTAAATAGTCTTGCGTCTGAACACTTTGCCCTTGCTACGCTTGAGATGCAAAAAGGGTTCGACCAGGCGAAGGATTATGACTTTGTAACGTGGGCTGAGGATCAGCAAACAGCTGATTTCAAAGGAGCGATCGCATCCATTTACGGACAAGAGGCAGCAGATCAGTTCGAGAAAATTTGGCAAAAGGACCACATTGCGGCCCAATCGAAAGTAGTAGCTGCTACTCTTCAGGAGCAAAACGATGAACGAAAAGATGCGGAACAGCGTCTGAAAGATTTCTCCCAACAATTCGGAATGTTTCTATCACAAGCAACAGAAGGAAATCTACCAGAAGACGCTGCAAAAGAAGCCATTTGGATGCATGAAGAAGATGTACTTCAAACATTTGATCAGTATGTAAACGGTGAGTATGAAGCGACTTATGAATCATTCGACGAAGGATTCGCTTATATGTTCGGAGTAGGCGAAATGCTGAGTGAGGCTGTTGTTACAAGCATGCCTGACGAATACAGCATGATGCCATCAGAAATGCCTGACACAGGGCTTGGTGGCAGCGAGCAAAACGGATTCTTATGGATGTGGATCACTTTTGCAAGCCTCGTTGTTCTTTCAGGTGGCGTGCTCGCTTCCCGTTCGAATAAGAAAGCCTAGTCTAGCCGGACTCTGAGGGGCGAAATGCCTCTCTTTTTTCCGTCCTGGCATTCTATTAGAGAGAAAGGTGATGGGTATGAAGTGGAGTGTTTACTTCTTTATCGTTGGAGCGGTTTTCCTGCTCCTTTTTGGATATCAGAAATCCGAATTCTCAACTCAATCAAGCCAGGAAACAGCAGTGAGCCATGTTTCTGGTAAGGAAGAATCGTCCTATCTAAACGAACTCGCAAATAAAGATCCATTGTTGCAACAAGAATTTACCGTCCTTAATCAAAACGAAAACATGAACTCTTCTAGTGTGGATAAAGAGGATAAGCAGGAAGATCAAGGCATCGTTCCCACCCACCTGTCGATTCCAGCTATTGATGTCGATACAAAGATTGAAAAGGTCGGGGTTCTTGATAACGGAGAAATGGGTGTCCCTGATAGCACCAAAACGGTCGGGTGGTTTGAACCTGGCACGAGACCCGGGAATACAGGGAACGCCGTCATCGCCGGGCATGTGGATAGCTATAAAGGGCCTGCGGTCTTCTTTTACCTGAAGAATTTAGAGAAGGGCGACGAGGTGACCGTGACTGATCAAAACGGCGAGAAAAAAACGTACGTCGTGAAGGCTCTCGAGAGCTACCCTTATGACAATGCTCCGATCGAAGAAATCTTCGGCACGACAGATAAGAAGCGACTCAACCTGATTACCTGTACCGGAACCTTTGATCAGGAAACGAGAAACCATTTAGAGCGCCTCGTTGTGTATACAGAGTTAAAAGATCCAGCTAGCGAGAAAGAACAAGAGCCTAAAGAGCAGCAACTCCCTTCTCCAGAACAAGTTGAAGTGAACGGAACATTTGTAACGTGGCACGCGGTCCGGGATGAGAACGTGATCGGTTACCGTGTTTATCGCAGTAAAGACGGAGAAACGTTCGAGAAAGTAGCCAGTGTCTCCTCTTTTGAAAGAAAGAACTACACTGACCCTGATGCTTCAGCGTACACGTATTACGTTACAGCCGTTGATGAAGATGGGAACGAATCGAAACCTTCCAATAGAGCAAAAGCAGAGTAATCCCACACTCCCATCCCTTATAACTCTCCCTTTTTTGGGAGAGTTCTTTTTTATCTTCCTCCATTTCAATAATTCTCCAGATAATGGGGAGTCTAAGAAAAAGCAGTACCATTTTGCTTAAACGATCGGAGGAGATTAAACATGAAAAGACGTCTATTTCAAGTTGCCCTCATCATCTTCCTTTTCCCTTTTATATCCTTCAAAACAAGTTCCGCCGAGACGCTGCCATCGGCTCAAATCATTGTAGACGGGGAAGAGATTGAAACAACCTACACGCTGCAAAACGGTCGCCTGATGGTTCCAGACCTCTTCTTCAAAAATACAGGCGCTACCGTTAATTTTAATGAGATGTATCAATCGATCGCGGTGGACCGTGGCAATATTGCGGCGTTCCCCATCGGCAGAACGTACACCGATTATTACGATCAGAACGAGAGAAAGTGGAAACGTGATTATTTAAAGACGACGACAACAAAAATCAACGGCACCCCCTACATCCCTTTACGCATCACAGCTGAGATATTAGGGATGGACGTTTCCTATGACCCAATGCTTAAACGCACTTTCATCCGGACTCACGCAACAACTGAAGCGCCGAAAGCGTATGGGTCAATACCGACGACAACGAAGCAAATTGCTCTTACGTTTGATGACGGTCCCGATGACGTGATTACTCCGCAGATTCTTAACATACTCGATGAAAAAGACGTTCAAGCCACGTTCTTTGTTCTCGGTAAACAAGTAAAACGCTTCCCACAAATGACGAAAAACATCACAAACGCAGGCCATACGATCGCCAATCATTCCTTTGGTCATCCCGACTTATCGAACCTATACACCTCAAACGTCAGAGAACAGGTTCTTTCAGCCAACTCCACAATTGAAGAAGTAACAGGCACTCGCCCATCTCTATTCAGGCCCCCGTACGGTTCTTTTACAAGGGCAGATGCTCAAGTCTTTAAAGATCTCGGGTTCTTAAACATCCTATGGTCGATTGACACACTCGATTGGAGTGGCAAAACAGCCGATGAGATTGTAGGGACCATTACTAGTCAAGCCTCCCCCGGAAGCATTGTACTGCAGCATAGCTTTGACTCCTCAGAGCTTGAAGGCACGTTAGATGCACTCCCCCGGATTATTGACCGGCTCAGGGAAAAGGGATATGAGTTTGTAACCGTGGATGCGATCCCATCTTCCTAGAGGGGAATTTGCATACGAAAACGCAGAGTTTTCCCTCTGCGTTTTCTTCTTTACGTTCATGAACTTTTTTATTACATATCCTGAGCCATTATTCGCTTCTGACCTTAACTGAACGTTCCACAATCAACCCAACTATTAAGCCGATCACAAATGGAAGTATGGCAATATCCGCTTCAAAACCCGTCCCATTTTCTACTGACTCAGGGAAGGCGAGTGAAAACCGAAAAAGAGTTAAATGAAATAGATTTCCAATCCAATACAACAGAGCCATTGTCCCAAGGGATGATAATAAAGGTAACCCTATTTTTCTCATTATAGATCTCCTTTTTCTACTCTTTATTGAATCAACCAATACTCTTATACAGCCAAACAAACCCTTCATCCCAATCAACGTCAGATCATTAGAGAAAAATTCATTTGGATCATTTTTCCAATAAGTGTATTATATGTGATTCCTCTCCAATACTGAACACCTTATTGATGGCGGCCATTTCTATGCAGCCATCCCCCCTCCAAATCCGTTAATCAGTTTGATCCTTAACTAGCAGTTGGCAGTTAGGAAACGAATGGATAAAACATCCCCATACTTTTCTCTTAAAGACTCTAGTTATTCAAACTAATTTCCTTTCCATAAACGCTCTATCTGATGATGTTCTTTTGATAACGTCAATAAATAAACATCTGGATTGGACAAATTTTTCCATTCCTCAAAACCAAAATGTTCATCGAATTTTTTAATAAGAAGGGACAAAATATTGCCGTGAGTCACAATGATGATATTATTGGTGTTCTCATTCAATACAGACTCCAATACATTTACAATACGTTGAGCTGCATCTGAACTTGACTCTCCTCCTTCAAAAGTCAAATCCATGTCCTCAAATGTTGCTTTTAATTTATCGAACCAATCAGGTAAGTGTTTAGAACTTAATGTTCGTTCGGATAGTCGTTTATCAATTTCGATTTCTATATCTAGTTTTTTACTTAGTGGTTTGATGGTCTGAACTGCTCTTAAAAAAGGACTGGTAATTATTTTTTGAATACTGATATTGGAGAAAAAGTCACAAAGATGTTCTGACTGTTTCATTCCATTTAAAGTTAAAGGAGATTGGATTGATTGACCTTCGGCTTCACAATGTCTTACAAGATATACTCTTTTATCCACTATATCACTTCCGAATAATTAAATTTTCAGCTCGTTTTATGCTTTCTTTTAAGTAGATTGGTGAATATGTGTCACTCATTATTTCAGAAACTGTCATCCACTTCACTACTTCGACTTCATTTGGGCTTTTAGCAAATGGCTCTCCCGAAGCATATTCACATAGGAAAACAATATCAATCACAGTTTCTCCTGAGTCCGCTATAAAGGAAGTGCTATGTACATACCTTATGTTCTCTTTAACTTCAATGCCTACTTCTTCAAAGATTTCTCTTTTGACTGTGGCTTCTAAAATATCTGAGGAATTGCCCTCATTTTCAACCTTACCTCCCACAAGAGAAAGCAATCCACCTGCGTGTTCTTCTTTTTCACTTCGTTTAATGATTAGCCATTTATTTTCTTTAAAAATAGTCCCCTCTACATTAACTATAAACATAAAGTTTCCATCTCCTCTAAGGAACCTCTTCTTAAACTCTACTGCCTTGTTAGTTGAATAATGCTCATTAATTCATTTTACAATGTTAATACCAAAAATCCTCTAAATTACATAATTAATGGCGCAAATCAACATGCAGTTTGCTCTGCAATTTCGACTACATTTTCACATAAAAAAAGTAGTTCAATTAAGGAGTACAAATTGCGGAACTATTTCACTATCATGCATGACGTTCTATTTTCTTCCACATATGAGTGTTGTAGAGTAGCTGAGTGATAAAAATAGTGAGTAAAGATAATATGAAAAGGATTCTAGTCAACAGACTTAATTCTTGAGCAAAATAAATTACAGTAAGGGCAATAAGAATAACAGGGGACATTCTTATTGTTCTAACCATTTTTCTTCTATAGGACAAGCTAAAATAATTGATTGCAAAGCCTTTATCCACTTTAGCTTTGTTTTTGTACCTCCTTGAGAAAAGGATACCTATGATTGCGGAAATAATAATAGGGAGTAAGAGATGTACCACCTGAATTCTCCTTCCAATTTTTTACTTCACCTATTCAATTGGGTTATTAAAGTCCGTACCGGAGGATCTGCTCTCTAATAACCACATTGCCAAACGTGAACCATAATAAAAGCACTAAAACCAGAACCCCCATTACCAGACTAAACCAAGCAAAATACTTATTTTCCTTATGTATGATAGGGAATAACACAATGAGCAATGTGCCAAAAGCTAGTGTAATTAAAATCGATAGTTTTCCTGTTAATACGTCAAAAATCATATAATCCCCTTCCCCCACATTTCTCCGGGTCTAGTTGGTAAGTTAAGTATTTAGAATTTACCTTATATACGGACCACAGCACGAACTTCTACTTAGCCTTACACCACACTGGCCCTTTTAAGAGAGTAATGCATTTAAAAAGGTCCGCCTCCTCTACCGTTTCCTTTCTGTTGTTCGGTGAGTCTGTCTGCGCTTTCTCGATCTTGTTCCATTTCTCTTTCTGTCTTTCCTTCCCATTTCTTTGGTGGATGTTCTTTCTTATTTTTATAGTCTTTATACTTCGTGACACCCATAACTAATACTGCTGAGCTTATGATAAGAATAGTAACTAAACTTTCCATATGTAATCCCTCCTTTTTCACAAAAATGCTGCGTAAATGAAGAAGTGATTTTTAATCCAAATCATTATTTTTCATAAAATTACCCGAGTAGAAGTCACACTTATTTCCCTACCCCCACCTTACCATATTAAGGAATTATTTCGCTTCGAAATTGGCGGATTTTTTTTAAAGTGAATCTATAACGATACAACTTCTACCTCCTAATAGTCCAAGGAGCTTTTTACCAGTCCTTCAAACGTTTCACCTGGTCCCCATAAGGGTATTTCATTCACCACTAAGACTTTAAAGGAGGTCCTTATGCCCAAACCAATTCTACTTTCAGACCGAACGAAACCATCTGCCCTATGGGGACCGGGAATCCTGCTCGTCCTGCTCTTTGTCGCTTCGATCTTTATCATCGGCGAAACGGTAATGGCTTCTGGAAAGTTATCGATCGATCAGTGGGCTTTTGAATTAGCCGGCCAAACGCCACAGTGGGTCACTTCTGCCATGCTTTCTGTCACAAAAGCAGGTTCTGTCCTGTGGTTGACTGTCTTGTCTGTTATGACGCTCCTCTACTTATTATTCTTATCCCCCTTCAGCCGCTATCTAGGCCTTTTCTTTGCCATTAACATGATCGGCGTGAGCGGCATCACCAAACTGTTAAAGATCTCTTACATGAGAGAACGCCCTGACCAAACGCAATACACAGGGGATTCATCAAGCTTCCCTAGCGGTCACACATCAGGAGCGGTCGCTTTTTACGGATTCCTGATCTACCTCATCTCCATTAGCCACCTGTCAAACGGGATCAAGTGGACGGTGAATGTAGTCCTTACGATCTTCATGCTAGCGATCGGATTGAGTCGCGTGTTCGGAAGCATCCACTTCTTCACCGACGTCCTAGCAGGCTTCGCAATTGGATTCACTTGGCTGATGATCTGCATCGCCGCCATTGAATGGACCTTAAAGAATAAACGACAGTCTCAAGAAAGTTCAAATGAACCAAACGTCCAGGCCTAGCGGCACTGGACGTTTTTTTGTGCATGTCTAGAGGATCATCCGAATGGACTGCTGGGAGGGGCTCAATACAAAATCAAAACCCCCAACAGCCAATTGACTGCTGGGGGCTTGAGCCGGTTTCTTTGAACTTAAGCCGGTTTTCCCTCTTTTAAGCCAGTATCAGCTGACTTAAGCCATCAGCTCCTGACTTGAGCTGTTATTTTCACCTCTTGAGCCAATACTCTTAAATCTTGAGCCGTATCGGCCTAGCTTGAGCCGCGCTCCCTGAACTTGAGCCGTCAGCGCACCACTTGAGCCGCACGCACCGAACTTGAGCCACTCGCCCCCACCAGCTCAATACAAAAAAGCCCCCAGCAGCCAATTGACTGCTGGGGCTTGAGTCACTTTTCCTTGAACTCAAGCCAGTTTCCTCGAACTTAAGCCAGTATCAGCTAACTTAAGCCGTCCGCGCCTGACTTGAGCTGTTATTTTCACCCCTTGAGCCAATTCCCGCAAATCTTGAGCCGTATCGGCCTGGCTTGAGCCGGTCTCACTCAACTTGAGCCGCACGCACCGAACTTGAGCCACTCGCCCCCCAGCTCAATACAAAAAAGCCCCAACAGTCAATTAACTGCTGGGGCTTGAGTCACTTTTCCTTGAACTTAAGCCAGTTTTCCCTCTTTTAAGCCAGTATCAGCTGACTTAAGCCGTCCGCTCCTGACTTGAGCTGTTATTTTCACCTCTTGAGCCAATTCCAGCAAATCTTGAGCCGTATCGGCCTAGCTTGAGCCGTCCGCGCACGACTTGAGCCGCGCTCCCTGAACTTGAGCCGCCAGCGCCTCACTTGAGCCACCCGCCTAGCACTTGAGCCGCCAACGCCTCACTCAAGCCACCAACACACCCCAATCACAAAACCCGAATCCGATTCAACCTCTCCCCAACCCGCTCAAACCAGTCTCCCCCATCCCGTTCGGCTGGTCGGCAAAAAGTGTAATAATCGACTTCGCGCAGGAAGTAGATCAGACGGGCACCTGCAAATAGAAATGCGGCAGTGGAGCCTAGGGCAAAGCTGATGCCGTACCAGTCAATCCCTTTTGGAAGCAGGAGGAAGGTGAACAATCCGTTTAGCGTATAGAACAGGGCACTCGTCAGGACGGCTCCTTTTTGATCATCGAAGTACAGAAGGAGAAGCGTAATGACGAGGACCATAGCATTTGAGAAAGCGCCAATGGTTGTAATCCGGAAGATCTCTCCGATTTCCCGGTCCAACCCGGCCCAGGCGACGAGCCAGGCCGAGAGTAGGATCGCTACGAATGAAACGACGCCCTGGCTCCTGAACAGGCGAGCCATTTCCTGGCGCAGTACGTGATTCATTTTATTTTGGGCACGCCCGATTTGTTCGTATGTGCCTCCTTGGTTAACAAATCCGTAAAAGGTGCGGTATCGTTCGTAGAAACGGGTTTCCACGGATACAACAAAGATAATGAGTGTCGGGATAATCGTTAAGTAGGACCAGAATATTGCCGTGTCATACAGACGATTGGTCAGAAACGTCCCGGCAACCACGCTACCTCCTTCTCCGAACCAAATGATCCAGTTGCACACCCAGATCCCTGCGTTGTAAAGGAACCCTGCGCCAAATAAAGCAGGATAACGGTCGTAGTATTTTAAGTAAGAAAATTGATTTTCCCGGTTCCGATTCGGGAAGGTGATGAGCATGGCATACATAAGACCGAACAAGGTGAGCACCATTCCGAGCGTAAAGCCCAGAAGCATCAAAAGGGACATCGATAAACCTAAATTTTCTGGAACAAATGGAATAAGTAAAATCGATAATACGCCAACTACTCCCCCAATCAGAAAACTGTAGGCGACCGCTTGATAATATTTCGCTGCGCTTAAGAAAATAAACATCACCCAGATGAGATTAATCGCGATGAATAGGGTTAACAGAACAAGCTTATAGCCTAAGTGAAGAGGCGAATAGAACGCAAACGCTACCCAGACGGTTAAGGAGAACAGAAGCGTTACTTTGCTCACGCCTAAAAACGTGGGGAAAATACGGTCATATATTTTTTCATAGAACAAATCCGCGACATAGCGAGTTACGATTAAGTGTTGAATGCCGAGGATCACTTGAGAGAAGATAAAGCAATACGCGACAGACAGCGTAAAGAGCTCTCGTTCTGCAAGTTCGATTCCTGTCAGGCGCGAGGAGAGCCATTGAATGAGTGTGATCGCGGTGATTACGATCAGCCACGGGCCTGAGGAGACCAGCCCTGCAAAGGCGTAGGCTTTCAATCTCGAAGAATAGTAATCTTCCTGAAAGAGCTTTTGTAATTTAAACCCGATGCCTGCCATACGCTGACCTCCCTATTCGATAAAGTTCCTCGTACTGATCGATCATGTGGTGGTGCTGATAGAAAGCGGCTACGCGCTTTCGTCCATTTTCCCCGAAATGCTTCCGCTCTACCGGGTAATCCATCAGCCACTCAATCCGGTCAGCCACAAGGTCCGGGTGAACAGGCGGGACGACGAATCCTGAAGGGCCAAAAGGATCATCTTCTCTTCCGTGTATAAGCTCATAACAAGCGCCGACGTCCGTTACCACATAAGGAAGACCAGCTGACATCCCTTCTAAGACCGCTAACGGCTGCCCTTCTGAAATACTTGTAAGTACCCCAATATCGAAAGTTGGTAAGTACTCTTTGATATCCACTTTTCCAACGAGCTTCACCATGTCTTCAAGATCATTTTGCCTGATTAGGAGACGACATTTATTCACGTAGTCCTCATCCTCATCAAGGGGGCCCATTAAGATCCATTCGAACACCCGGCCGCGCTGCTCTAGAATTTTCGCTGCTGTAATCATCGTTTTCACATCTTTAATCGGGACAACGCGGATGATCGCTCCAATCCGAAACGGGCGTTCTTCTTTATGTTCCGGCAATGTAGATAGCCTCTCATAATCCACTCCATTCGGAATAATCGCTGTCTTCTCATGAGCCGCTCCGATCTCCAATTGATGGTGCTGATTTTTCTCAAAAAGGGTAAGGATCTGATCCGCTTCTTTATAGGCTTGCCTTGATAGATGGTGGAAGAATTGAATCCAGTGCTTCTTATAAAAAGACGGGATCCAGGACGCCTTTAAGATCTCTTCTTCACGCTCCCTCGAGTAGATGCCGTGTTCGGTCACGTAAAAAGGAATGTCCTGACTTTTCGCCATATAAGCTCCAAGCAATCCTGCGTACCCCGTCGAAGCACTATGAACGAGATCCACTTTAGGTAGATCTTGTTGCAGGAGCCTGAAGACGGGTTCGAACATTCCTCGCCACATCCACAGAAAATCGATAAAAGATCCCTTGTTTGGCTCAAGCTCATAGCTCTTTTTGACCGTTTCATAAAAAATGCGGCTGGCGAAGTAGCGCTCGCTTGAAGGGATCACATCCCCCATTACGAATAACGCATCTGTATCCACTTCTTCAAACATCAACCACTTCTCTAAGGAACGAATCTCTCTGTCTTCTAACACGACTTTCTTCTTCATTCGTCGCTCGGAGGCTTCATTAAGCGTCAGGTTATGAATCCCCGTGACATTCGGGGGTAACCGGTACTGCATGTCCTCCTCCGTGTAGGGAGAGGGATTGATCGCTATGATTTCAAATTCATACTGAGGCATTTGCCGAATAATCGTATGGACCCAACTCGAAACCCCGCCACTGACATACGGGTAACTCCCCTCAACAATCATACCGATTCTCATGATACATCCTCCTTCAACAGAAGCGTGACAGATGGTTTACGGAGCGTGACGATATATAAACCTGATGAAGCCTGCATTACTTCTACCTCTCCAAAAGAAAATTCGCCTGTTTCTAGATGCTTCCCTGGTTGAATGCGAACAAGAGCAACCGAAGGGTCTAACATGTCTTCTCCCGAGATCGTGATGGAGTCTTCTTGATAACGAACATCGATTTTCGATTGCTGATAGGTAATCATTTTTTCACGCGCTTCTTGTTGGGTTAGGCTTTCGAGGTAGGGGAAGTTTTTAGATATAAACTGATACATACCCTCAAGACCTTCACTCATTTCTTCCCAATTTCGTCCCTGTGCACGCTCTGGATCTGTGCGGTCATCAGGGTGTATGAAATGGGAAAATACTCCTTGGTTCGCAATGGCATCAGTTATTAAGAAAAGATCTTCCGGAGAATCGCCGTGCCCACTAGCGGTGCGCGGAAAGTGATATAAGTCTGAATATTTGTGATCAAATTCATATTCTTGAATAAACGATTCGTCCTCTTTTTCACCAAAGTACAGTGATGCCAAGACATTCAGAGAAGGAATTGACTCTAAAAGAGCATCCAACCCTCTTTTTCCTAAAATATTTGATGGAGGAACATAAGTCTGGATCTTCTCTTTAGGAAAATAATATTGAAATAATTGGTTTGTATCCTTTAGCGTTCGTTTGATAAAGGATTCCGATTTCCATATCTTGTAACCATAGGGGTTGTAAAAATGGGTTGGGCCAACCTCAACAGATAAGAGGTACGGATTGAACTCTTTTTTACGATATAGTGGATGATTATCTTCTTTCACAACTAAAGGTTGGTGATTATAACCATGAAGAGCTATCTCTCCCCCACTGTTTTCTAATTGACGACCATAGTAAAGCATGGGATATTTCTGACGCTTGATTAATTCTTCGGTGTTTAAATCTGTTTTATCTTGATAGGTTCCAATAAAAGCCCCGGTGAGCGATAAGTTATAATCCTTTTGAAGTTTTTTTATACGATCCCACCACACATCTTTCAAAAAAGCTCCATAACCCATCCCTTCTCCATGAACAAATTCATCCTTTATAGGAGAAGGGAAATCATCGAGATAGGTTACTTTAATCCCAGATTGATGCATGACGAATGAAGGTGGCAAAAGAGATAGAGATTGAAGCAATAAACCTCTCATTCCCTTTTCTTTTGTAACAGTTGTATTCCAAAAACCTACTTTCCCTTTTCCATGGGGGTACGTCCACATAACCGGGATGTGCTTTACCGTTAGATAAACAACTGCAGATTTGCTTAATTCAACATCCAACACACTATGGGAGAGTAATTTATGTTCACCTGAAAGATCGTTGTAACCAGGAAAAACAGGCTTTTCGATTGTTAGTCCGTGCACCGTATCAGATACAAAATCATTGGTCTCTTCAATTCCAGTTAAGTCGTTCCACTTTGGATCACTCCCCCCATGTCGTAAAGCAACCATCAACCTCCCCCCTTTATTAACGAAAGCCTCTATAGATTCATAGGGCCACTCGCTAGTATGTTCTCCAGCAACAACTAGTACATGGAAAGGATCTGGTTCCAGGGAATTTAAGTCTTCTTTATCCACTTCTTCAAAAGGAATTTTTGCGTATCGAAGTGCGTAACGGATATTATCTATAGCATCTTGTGAGTCGACACTATTATTCTCCAATAAACTGATTTTCAAGTTTGTCTCTCTAGTTATCTCATTTGTACTCATCGTAAGAAAATGTCTGTTTTCCGGAGCCGTCATAGGAAACCACGTGTGTATGGCAGAAAGACGCCCCCACTGCAAAACAACAACGCTAAGTAGAAGAACTAGAATAATAGCTGCAAATGTGGAGCGGATATTTCTCACGCCTGTCTCCCTCCTAGTACATGTAAGACAAATCGGTCGTTCTCTGGTAGTTCCGTTAAGTTAAGATGGTGCTGGCTTAAGGTAATAATCTCCTTCATTCCAGTCCAGTTGCCTGTTTCATAATACGCTTTAAGAAGCTTCGTGTAGCCCTTGGTATATCCCGGAAACTGTTCGATCAACTCTTTGTAATACGAAGCCGCCTCCTCAGGTTCCCCGAGGCGGTCGCTACAGTCCCCAAGCCCCTCATAAATCCAAGGCTCATTGGGATACAAAAGCACGATCGACAGAAGGAAGCTTAACCACATTTCTTCTTTTAGCTTTCTAAGTGTTGGGGTGAGGACGTCACTATCGATGTAGCGAGCGTACGTGTCATGAAGTCTCTTTAAACTCTCCACATCCTCTGAATTGGCTTGTTCCTTGGCTAGCGTCAGCTCTCGTTCATACTGATCAACAAGTGTATTGATAAGCGTCGCTGAATAGTGCACCGTCTCATGATCTTCATTCAACAGCCCCATCCGCAAATACTTTCCCTGATGGTTCACCCCTTCTGGGATGTATTGCAGAATCGAGTTCTTCCGGTTCGCAAACGTGCCGTGTGTCAGCGATTCGGTTAATGGCAAAAGATCCACACTGCGCTTCGCTTCATATCGGACCGGCTCAAGATTTAAGACTTCGTACGTGACATACTCATCATAATCCTCAAGCATTCGCTCACTTGTGAATCGCTTCGCTAATAGCCAAGCCAAAAATCCAAACAGCTCGCCGATGATGGGCATAAAGCAACTAACCATACCGCCCCACACCACGACAGCTTGCTGGTCTTCATCGAAACGATCCCTTAAGAGGATAAGGAGAACCATCACAATCATGGCGTGGAGGATAAAGAAAACCACCCACAGCCACGGCGATAATAAGAGGTCAAGCATCATAAACGACCCCTTTCCGCCTTAAGACGTTCTCAATACGAGGGAAAACGACTTCACGGGCGGCGGGTTCTGTACCAGGGAACAGGAACCACAATTCATTTTTACCTGCATCGTATCCTAAGCGGTCAATTTCACGAATATGCGGTCGAATCATCATTTCCGCTTCGATAATCGGAACCTCCACGGTAGACTTCAGGCGGATCTTCCCAATTAAATAAGGGAGGGCAAATTTTTCTGCTTTCTTCTCTTCCATTTCGACAAGCTCATTAAAGAATTGCTTCTTATACACCCGCGTACCTGAGAACATCTTCGGCTTTTCCTTCTCCTGCTGAAGGTTATACGCTTTCTGCAGGCGGCTCGACATCCAGTCGAGCACAAGGGACAAGACCTGCATCTGATGGGCCGTAATGGAATGGAATTCTATATCCTCTAACACGACGACCTCTTTAATATCCCCCTCGTACAAAAGCGGGGCCAAAAGAACCGGCGAGTCGTCAGGATCCTCTACGTTCCGGATTGTAATCGTTTTGCTCTCAAGCATCCGTTTGAACATGGAAGACGTGTCCTCGATTAAAATGGATTGCTTAAATCGGTTCTGCTCATCCTGTTTGATTAGAAGTCTGAGCGCTCGTTGAGACTGGTCCACATGATAAATCGCCATCTGCTTCGCCTTAAAAACATTACGAAACACATTTAGCGCTTCACTTCGAATCAGCTCAGGATGATCCTGATCCAGGGCGATCCCCACTTGATAAATTCTTGATAACGAATGGTCTGACTCGAGCACCTTCATTTGTAGCATGCGCTGAGTACGTTCTAGGAGCCCAACGGTATCTTTTAAATATTCATTCTCATCTTCCTTCTCTTCTTTATGGAATTGAAGGCTTTCATATTTCTCCCTGTAGGATGTGCTGAATAGTCCAGCGATCAGAGCAACACAGAGCATCCATAAAAAGGCAACAAGGGAATCCGTATCGTAAAAAAGTAACAACACATCTTCTCCGGAAACCCAGCTATAGAACAGTCGATACACCGCCACTAGTGAAAAGGCGAGTAGTCCGAAGATTAACCCGTACCGTAACGCAGCAAGAAGAATAAAGAGTAGTAAAAGACCAGGTACAGAAGCAATCACTTGCCCCCCTGTCACCAAATCCAAAAATACTAAAAGCCCCCAAACCCCGACAACCTCAACTAACTTTAACCATAACCGGTCCTGTCGATAAAACATCCCCTCACCCCCTATTTGATTATGCTTATTTCTTTATATAGCCCGCCGGATTAAGACGCTGCCACTTCCAAGCATCCAGGCACATGTCCTCGATCTCTTTAGTCGCCTTCCAGCCAAGCTCTTCCTCTGCCTTTTGAACATCTGCGTAAGAAACAGCAATATCTCCGGGACGTCGAACGGTAATCCAATAGGGGATCGTTTTTTGTGTGACCCTTTCAAATGTATGAAGAAGCTCTTTCACCGTCGTCCCTTTTCCAGTGCCAAGATTGTATACACTCACACCAGACTTCATACGGTCTGTTGCCTCGACGCCTTTCACATGACCTTTCGCGAGGTCTGTAATATGCACAAAGTCTCTTATACACGTTCCGTCTCTGGTAGGGTAATCATCACCGAAAATATGAAGCACAGGACGTTTCCCAACTGCCACTTCTGTCAGGTACGGCATAATGTTCATCGGCACACCTACCGGATTCTCACCAATCAGCCCGCTTGAATGAGCACCAATTGGGTTGAAGTATCGGAGAATCACGATTTTCATAGGGTAATAGGCTCGTTGAAAATCTTCTAGAATTTGTTCAGACATATGCTTTGTTCTGCCGTAGGGGTTCTCTGTCTTGATGGGGTGCGTCTCTAGTATCGGTACCTGTTGAGGAGGCCCATATACCGTCGCTGAGGAACTGAATACCAGTCGATGAACGTGATGCTTCTGCATGCATTCACATAAATGGAGGAGTGGAGTCAAATTATGAAGGTAGTACCTGAGAGGATCGACCACTGACTCTCCTACTGCTTTTAAGCCTGCCAAATGAATAACAGCATCAATCGAAAACGTCTGAAACACTTCATCAAGCGATTCAAGATTCATCATGTCGACATCCATCCAGTGGAGCCGTTCCCCTGTAATGGTCTCGACTCTCTCGAGAGATTCTGGTGTGCTGTTCACGAAATTATCAATCACGACGACCCGAAACCCAGCCTGCACCAATTCCACACATACATGAGACCCAATAAACCCCGCACCACCTGTCACCAGTATCGTCTCCATACCGCCTCACACTTTCTTTATCTTTTTATTATCTCTTTATCAAACTATATGTGCTCCTAGACTCGTGTAGGTCAAATTCCTCAAAAATATTTATATAAGATTATTGTATAATAAGCTTCTATGAATAGGTAGTTTTACTCGGATCTCAAATGTTTACCAGATTTTTAAAATTACCCATAGAAAAAGCTTTCCCATTTTAAGGGGAAAGCTTTTTCACATAGGTCCACTTATTATAACCGTCTGGTTCGTGGGTGTGGATAAAGCCACGTCTTTTAGCATAGTTGGTGCTACGATTCTTCGATTCGT
Organism: Pontibacillus sp. HN14; assembly: GCF_021129245.1. NCBI lineage: Bacteria > Bacillati > Bacillota > Bacilli > Caryophanales > Bacillaceae > Pontibacillus > Pontibacillus sp. HN14. Next base: position 214,750 of record NZ_JAJOLR010000003.1, read on the forward strand.
ATGAAACCGTAAACACATCAACACCATATTTCTTTCGAAGCTTCGTCAGTTCGGCTATTCTTTCTTGACTCCACGAATCTCGCGCCACCGCATTGTAGTCGAATCCTTCCCACATGACCCCGTCCACAAGAGGCGCGGACACAGCTTTCAATGTGTCAAAACCCCAGTTCTGAATAATCGGGATTTGACCGTATTCATCTCGGAGAAACTGCAGAAATTCAAGGTACGCATCTCGTTGTGCGTTTAAAACAGACTTGCGATGCGCGTGCTCGTTATCGATGTCTCCAACTGTATCAAGAAAGATCCCATCGAATCCTTTATCGATGACCTGTTTTTTCAAGTCCTTTTTCAAAACGGATTGGTAATGAGAAGAGGTCAGGTCCATCAAATACGAATCCCATTCAGGGAAGAATACCTTTTGACCATTCTCGTAAAAGAAGTCTTGTGGCTTGAGCTGTTTCATCACCTCAACATTCCATTCGTCGGCTTCCATTAGGTTGACATAGCCTAAAACAAGCGTTCCATTTCTACGGATGCGAGCAACCCGCTCTTTCGTCACTTCTCGGGGTTCTAAAATGACAAGGTCGTACCGCTTCATGTCTTTTTCTATTTTCGTTGTAACTGGGTCGTAGTAGATCTGGTAGGAGGTGATATCGTCAAAGAGGTGCGAAGAAGCAGGGGCTGATGCTGGAACAAAGAAGGCACCCATCAAAATCACAAGGGACAACATCCATTTTCTTAACATAAAATCCCTCCACAAAGGAATGAAGCATCCACGTAAAACTGATTGATCGTTTGCATAGGTTGTACTTGTGCACGATCCACATCTTCTTGAAGCCCCGCTTTTCCACGAGTTTGCCCCATTTCCTTTTATCTTACCCTTCATCGTATGTCTGAAGTTGGACAACTTCCTCGGACAAACATCTAATCCCCTGTAAATTCCACATTCGCATAGGAAAAAACAAAAGCAGCTGCTTGCGGCTTGGGGCTTGAGCCGGATTCCCGTATTCTTGAGCCCCTCTAGTTTAACTTGAGCCGAGAAACCTCGACTTGAGCCAGTGATCCCTAACTTGAGCTCCTATTTCGAACGCTCGAGCCAAAATCCGCTGATCTTGAGCCTGTCAGTACGCTCTTGAGCCACTCCCCCTCAACTTGAGCCACCCCGCCCCAGCACGCTAAAGCACGAAAGGGTGTCAGACACCCGTCATCACGCTAAAGCACTAAACCGTGTCTGACACCCACCACCACACTAAAGCACCAAACCATGTCTGACACCCACCATCACGCTAAAGCACCAAACCGTGCCTGACACCCTGCACCTCGCTAAAGCGCCAAACCGCGCCTGACACCCGTCACCACACTAAAGCACTAAAAAAGGACACTCCCAAGAGGAGTGTCCTTTCCATCATTTCATTCTTTTAAAGGATGCCGATCGCTGCTAGTGCGATGACGGCTGCGACAGATAGTACCGGAATTAATACAGCTACAACGAAGATATCTTTGTAGCTGTCTTTGTGCGTCATTCCTGTGATGGCGAATAACGTTAAGACCGCTCCGTTGTGCGGCAGTGCGTCTAGTCCTCCTGAGGATAGGGATGCGATCCTGTGGAAGGCTTCTGGACTTACGCCTGTATTCATGGCAATTTCGTAATACTTATCGCCAAGCGCTTCTAGAGCAATTCCCATACCACCTGAGGCGGAACCGGTTGCACCAGCAAGGATGTTTACTGAAATGGCTTCAGAGATCAGCGGGTGACCTTTGACGCCCATTAACAGCTCTGTTAACCGTTCGAAACCAGGAACGGCTTTAACAACTGTACCAAAACCAACCGCGGCACTTGTATTGATAATGGCAATAACCGAGCCGCTTGCACCGGCGTTAATCGCGCCGACAAATCGTTTAAATTTCGCTACGTTAATAATCATAATGACTAAAATACCAATAATTAAAGCAACAATGACATCAAGTTCAAATACATTCAGCGTGATTAGAACCGTTAGTAACGGAAGGAACGAAAGAATCCAGTGAGGCGTGTCTACCTCTTCCTCTGCGTTCTTTTCCTCTTTTGGTTCTGTAAAGACCTCGCCTTTTTCCGTCAGCTTCTTCTCCTGTCTGCGCAAGTAGAAGTAACCACCGCCAGCCATAATAATCGCTGCAATAATACCCATTACAGGGGCAGCCATGGCATCTGTATCATAGTAATCCATCGGAATCAGGTTTTGAATCTGCGGTGAACCAGGCAGTGCGGTCATCGTAAAGGTGAACGCTCCTAAGGCCACCGTTGCCGGTATTAACTTCCGGCTAATGTTCGCTTCGCGGAATAAGGAAATCGCTAATGGATATACCGCAAAGACCACTACAAACAAACTTACGCCGCCATACGTTAATACAGCCGCCGAGGCTAACACACCAAGAATCGCACGCTGTGATCCGATCACTTTAGTCATCGCAACCGCTACAGAACGTGCCATACCTGTGTCTTCCATCAATTTACCGAAAATTGCACCTAACATAAAGACCGGGAACCAGTCCTTCGCGAACGCGACGAACCCGCCCATATATGTATCTTTATAAGCATCAAGGACATCAAGTCCTCCCGTTATTGCTACAACACCTGCCGCAATGGGTGCCACCCATAGGATTGACCATCCTATGTAGGCAAGCACCATTAATACGACAAGCCCTAAGAAAATCCCAAGCATACTTTATCCTCCAATATCGATCAAAAAAGATCTTTCTCGTTTTATACTTCTACGATCATCGCGATGCCCTGGCCCCCACCAATGCATAGCGACGCGACTCCGTATCGCTCATTTCGTCGCTTCAGTTCTTTCATTAATGTATATAATACGCGCGTTCCACTTGCCCCGACCGGATGACCGAGTGCAATCGCGCCTCCATTGACATTCACCTTATCCCGGTTAAGGCCGAGCTCTTTCTCCACTGCAATGTACTGAGAAGCAAACGCCTCATTGACTTCAATCAGGCTCATGTCTTCTAAGCTTAAAGAAGCCTTCTCTAGCGCCATGCGGATTGCTGGTGCAGGACCAATGCCCATAATAGACGGATCAACGCCAGCGACTGCCCAGGAAACAATGCGTCCAAGAGGCTTCAGACCTTTTGACTCTACAAACGATTCACTTGCAAGCACAACGGCACCCGCTCCGTCGTTAATGCCACTTGCATTTCCGCCTGTGACAGATCCATCTTTCTTAAATGCAGGCTTCAGACCAGACAGTTTTTCAGCCGTTGTATCTTCACGAATATGCTCATCCGTATCCACAACCTGAGTTCCTTTTCTTGTCTTCACTTCAACCGGCACAATTTCTTCAGCAAATTTACCAGACTCACGTGCTGCGGCTGCACTTTGGTGACTACGTGCCGCATAAGCATCCTGCTCTTCACGGGAAATCTCATATTTATCCGCCAGATTCTCACCCGTTACGCCCATACCAGCACCGATATACTCATCTGTCAGAGCGGCCCAAAGCATATCATCAAGCTTCGGTGCTCCTAACTTCGTACCGAACCGACTCCCATGTAAAGCATAAGGCGCAAGACTCATACTGTCTACCCCACCTGCTAAAGCGGCTTGACCTTCACCAAGCTGGATCGATTGCGCGGCTGATACAACAGACTGCAGTCCAGACCCGCACAAACGATTGACCGCAAGAGCCGGACTCTCATATGGAATGCCCGATTGAAGCGCGATATGGCGCGCTAAATAAGGCGCGTTTTTCGCAGAATGAATCACATTTCCCATTACAGAGAAATCAAGATCCTCCGCCTGGATACCGCTTCGCTCAATCGCTCCCTTACTCGCTGTGACCCCAAGCTGCGTTGGATCAACATCCTTTAATACGCCTCCGAAACTACCAAAAGGCGTACGAGCTCCTTCTAAAATATATACGTTCTCCATTCTTTCCACTCCCATCGATTATTGTGCTGTATAACCGCCATCCATCACGACTGCCTGGCCCGTTACGCCTTTGGCTGCATCGCTTGCAAGAAACGCTGTATAATCCGCGATTTCTTCTACAGAGAGAAGACGCTTCTGTGGAACAAGCGGATAAATGACTTCTTCTAACACTTTCTCAAGAGATACGTCACGATTTTTCGCCAGATCCTCTAACTGCCCTCTAACAAGTGGTGTATCCACATATCCAGGACAAATTGCATTGACCGTAATCCCGTGTTCTGCCCCTTCTAGCGCGGATACTTTCGTTAGTCCGATGACTCCGTGCTTCGAGCTGTTGTAAGCTGACTTACCGGAGAAACCAATAAGACCGTTAATAGAAGCCATATTGATGATACGCCCCGATCCTTGCTTTTTCATAATCGGGAACACGTGCTTAATCGCCATAAACGGCGCCGTTAGCATGACTTTTACCATGAACTCAAACTTCTCAGTCGGAAACTCTTCGATGGCAGACACATGCTGAAGACCTGCATTGTTAATGAGCACATCGAGTCGCCCGTAACGCTCAACCGTCGAGTCAATTGCTGATTGCAACTCTTCTTCTTTCGTGACGTCACACTTAATCCCCATGCAGTCATAGCCTTTGTCTTTCAAATCACGCGCAACCTCTTCTACCTTCTCTTCATTAATATCGCTAAAGACAACCTTTGCCCCTTTACCTGCGAAATCAACGCCTATTTCATATCCAATGCCACTTGCAGAACCTGTAATGAATACAACTTTGTTTTCTACCATGATGGTGTTCCTCCTAGCCTAGTACGCTGTTTCTAATAGATTTTTACTTACTTTAAGCTCAGCTTCTGTAGATTCTTTGATCTCATCAACCGTCCAGCCTTCAGCAAGTTCTACAAGCTCTAATCCTTGATCGGTCACGTCAATAACCGCGCGCTCTGTAATAATGCGGTTCACAACGCCTTTACCTGTTAAAGGAAGACTGCAAGATTTTAATATTTTAGGTTCGCCATGTTTGTTTACATGGTCCATGATGATGACAATTTTCTTCGCACCGTGTACGATATCCATCGCACCACCCATGCCTTTAATCATCTTGCCTGGGATCATCCAGTTTGCGAGATCTCCTGTTTCAGAGACTTCCATTCCTCCTAAAATCGCCAGATCCAAATGCTCACCGCGAATCATACCGAACGATTCTGCGCTATCGCAATATGCACTTCCAACAGCCGCTGTCACCGTTTCTTTACCAGCATTGATAAGATCTGGATCCACTTCATCCTCATATGGATAGCGACCAATTCCTAGAAGACCGTTCTCTGACTGAAGCACCATCTCTTTGTTCTCTGAAATGTAGTTGGCTACCATGGTCGGCATGCCAATCCCTAAGTTGACATAGAAACCGCTTTCAATTTCCTTCTCAGCTCGACGCGCAATCTTCTCACGCTGCGCTGCTTTGTCTAATTGTTTCGCCACAATAATTCCTCCTTATGCGTTCTGGTTTGTCGTTAAGCGTTCAATGCGTTTTTCCTGTTGCCCTTCAATCATTCCTTGTACATAAACTCCCGGAGTATGTACGTGGTCCGGATCAATGGCACCTGGTTCGACGAGCTTCTCCACTTCAGCAATCGTGACTTTCCCAGCAGCTGCCATCATCGGGTTAAAGTTACGAGCTGTTTTGTTGTACACAAGATTCCCCAAACGGTCCCCTTTCGCCGCGCGAACGAGACTGAAATCAGCCTTTAATGCGTGCTGAAGTAAGTACTCTTTCCCGTCAAAGGTGCGTACCTCTTGCCCTTCTGCGATCGGTGTACCGACACCAGCCGGGGTGTAGAATGCAGGAATTCCAGCACCACCTGCACGGATTCGTTCTGCAAGGGTTCCTTGAGGGACAAGCTCTACTTCTAGTTCCCCTTCAATTACCTGACGCTCAAATTCTTTATTCTCACCGACATAAGAGCCAATCATTTTATCAATTTGCTTATTCTGAAGCAATAAGCCCAGTCCCCAATCATCAACTCCGCAGTTATTCGAGATCACTGTCAGATGCTTTGCGCCAGACTCCACTAACGCCAAAATTAAATTCTCAGGAATTCCAACAAGGCCAAATCCACCTACCATAATCGTGTCATAATCTTTAATATCTTTTACTGCTTCTTGGAACGATGTATACATTTCTTTCATCACTTCCCACTCCCTTCACCCTTATATATGCAAAAATCATGCCAACTTTAGAAAGGTTGTCAGAATGGTTGTTGAGCGGACCTTTCTTCAGTACCTTTTCCATAATTTCAGAATACTTCGATAAAATAAGCGCGACAACTATGAAAACCCTTACATAACACAAAGAAAAAAGCCATTCCATTTTATCGGAATGACTTTCCAAAATACCGGAATGACCTAAAGGCCGTACTTCTTTACTTTTTCATAGAGAGAGGATTTACCAATCCCGAGCACCTCTGCTGCTTTTACTTTATCCCCCTCTGCAAACTGAATCGCATCTTTTATGGCCTGCTTCTCAGCTTCCTCCAGGCTTTCTTTTAACGTCTTCACCGCGGATTGGCTATCTGTATGGGATCGAATCGCCGCGGGAAGGTCTTCTAGTCCAATCAATTCTGACCGCGTCAAATGAACGGCTGATTCAATCGCATTCTCTAATTCACGAACATTCCCAGGCCATGCGTAGCGCTTAAAGGCTTCATACACGTCAGCATTAAAATCGACTACGCGCTTCCCTACCTTGTCAGTCACCTTTTGCAAAAGAGAGCGCGCCAACACGCCAATATCTTCTTTTCGTTCACGTAGGGCTGGGACGTGAAACTGAACGACATTAATTCGGTAAAATAAATCCTCACGGAAGCGCTGATCTTTTATCAACTGTTCGAGGGGCTGATGGGTTGAAGCAATTATGCGGACGTCGACCTTCTGCGGATGGGTGGCGCCAATCGCTTCGACTTCCCCTTCTTGTAAAACGCGCAAAATTTTCACCTGGGCATGGATCGGCATATCACCAATTTCATCCAAGAAAAGGGTCCCACCGTCTGCAAGTTGAAACTTACCAGGCTTGCCCCCTTTCTTGGCCCCTGTGAAGGCTCCTTCCTGGTAACCAAATAGTTCTGATTCAAGAAGGTCCTCAGGAATCGCTGCACAGTTCACTTTAACAAACGGCTGATTACTCCGTTCACTTAAATGATGAATGCTATGGGCAAACAATTCTTTCCCTGTCCCGCTTTCTCCCCTTAAAAGCACAGACACATCGCTCGGCGCCACTTGTTTAATCTTATCCTTCAACACATCCACTTCTTGCGACCTACTGATAATGTGGTGCAGCGCATACGTCGCGCCTGTTTGCTCCCTGCGTTTCGATCTATATGCCTTCAGTTCAAGAAGGAGATCCCGGATATGACTGTTCATCTGGAGCCACTCTTCTGTATCCCGGAACAGGACCATCCCGAATGCCCCAACGACCTCCCCCTCTGAACGAAGTGGAATTCGGTTGGCGATCATATAATTTCCTTTTATGTATTGAACATCCGCCATCTCTTCCTTCCCAGACTCTGCCACAAGGTGCATGCGCGTGTTCTCAATGACGTCAGTAACATGCTTGCCCGTGACCTCCTCCTTGTCAAGATTCAGGAAACGGCAATAGCTTTCATTCATATACGTCACATAACCCTCACGATCGACCACCACAATACAAAAATTCCCGTTCTCAAAAAACGTATCAAATACATCCTGCTTGTGATTATCCCCAATCAACTCCATCTGAACCCACTCCCCGACACTATGATAACGATTTCATGCCTTTTCTATTAGTTTATCACGCCAGAGGAAATCATGAATAGGCTCGTGATTTCGATTCTTCCGATTTATATCCACTGACTTACGAAAAGAAGAGCCCCCGGGATCCCCACAAACAACAGCACCCCACTCAAACACCCGATCACCGCGCAGCCATCGGCAAAGGATGTGAGGCAAGATGCGAACGGATTTTCCTTTTCTGATTCCTCACGTCGATCCATCCAACCCCTCCTATAGAATTTATAATACTAGAGTCCATCTCCTAAAAAAAGGAGAACCTATGAATAGCAAAAAAGCCATAACGAGGGTAACCCATTACAGCTTTCTTCAAGATCTCACGTCCCCACTTTCAGGACGAAATCTCAATCCCTGGACTTTTCATTAGATCATCCGCCACGATCGCGACTCCTTCTACTTTCGTGCCAGGCTCTAGTTTAGGTTGAACGGATGGATTGCCCGGATAGGTACTCCCATCATACTTCAGCCGTGCAAAGAAAGGTACAATCCCCCCTCCATACACATTCATCAAGATATCCCTATACCCATTGGTCTGTTGGTCACTAACAATGACCGGATTGTTGACGACACTGAATCTAGTGAGCAGAGCGTACTCCCCCTCTTTTTCTTTAAAGATCGCAGCACTGCAACCCCCGGTCCCACAGAGTGTGGGGCCTACCAGCAAGACGAATACTTCAGGCTTCCCATCATCATTCAAATCTACTTTATTATAATAGTACCTCACCTTATCTTCCGGACGAATTTGAAATTCTTTCTTCAGAGCTTCTTCAAACTTCATATTCTTCTCCTTCTCAGAAGAAAGGTATTGAAGCGAGGACAAATCAATCCCGTCTTTATTTACGAAAGATTCATAGGGAACCTGTTGGTCTCTGGCACCCTGCAGGCTACTGTCCATCCAGCAGGAGGCCACTTGCCATCTCCCCGCGCCCCATTTTAGAACGATGACATAATGCTCGCCCTGCCAGTAGTAAGCTCCTATGACCTCAGCGATGCCATCCCTATCTAGGTCTGTAGCACTGACTACAGGCTCTCCGTTAAAGGCGATAATTTCTGAGAAAGGTGGTAGAAAGGTACTTATTAGATTTACTAAATCTTTGCTTCCCCACATTAGCAATCCACTCCATCCAGGTGGTTTCCTATACTATATGGGGGATGATGGTGCTGTATGAGTTATGATTCATTATGTATTAGTGGGAGGGGCCGTTACGTTTGTGCGGTGGTTGGGGTGTCTGGGGAACGACTCGCTTTCCACGGGCGAGCTGTCGAGCCTCCTCAATCGCTACGCTCATTCCGGGGTCTCGTCGACCTCTTTCTCCCGTAGGAGTCTCCCCGTTCCCCAGACACCCCTTACAAAAGTAGAGAAACGGCCCACAGCGGGATGCTGAGTATAATACTGCCCATAAATTCCTTATGCTACATGTTTCGTTCTTCTTCCATATAAAAAAGTAGTTCAACCTATTAGAAGAGGCCCTTCCAATAATTGAACTACTTTCTAATGGTGTAAGGATGTTTATAGTGGAAATCCTCTAAAGTCATACGTATCTTCTATGACGTTCACGTCTACTTCTTCTCCCTCAGCGTTTGTGAAGGTGATGGTTTCTTCGCCTGTCCATTCAAGAGGAACTTCTTCCTCAATCCAGATTACGTTTCGAACGAAGGTGTCTCCTTCATACAAGGCTCCGATGTAGGTCCATTCTTTGTTGATCGGTGCTCCGCCTTTTTCTAAGATGCGGATGGTGTATTCGCCTTCTTTTGATTCGTATTCGGCTACTTGTTCTAGTTTGTCGATCGGCATTTCCTCAAACCCAAACGGTCCGCGGAACATGACCGCAAATGTATACAACCCCAAAAGGATTAAGGGGATTAGTACAAGGATGGTAATGTATTTCTTCAAAATTAGTCTCCTCCTACGCCAGTCTTTCCTTCTATATTTTATCATGTTTATTCCAGATGAAAAGTGACTTAAAGTTGGATTAGGTCCGTTGCTATAAAAGAGCTAGGGTTTGCTGGGGGCAACTCGCTTTCCTGCGGGGAGCCGGGAAGCCTCCTCATTCGCTGCGCTCATTCCGGGGTCTCCCCTAGACAGAAATGTGCAAGCGTGGTGCCTAGGACCGTACGGACAAGACAGCTTTTTGGAAAAGGCGATAAGCCTTTGGAAAAAAGATGACTTGTCTCGCTAGGTCCTCCACGCTGGAACTAGACTGGCTCCTACTGCCGCAGGAGTCTCACGATTTCCCGAACCACCTTGCCACATATAGATCAACGGAAACATGCCATATATGAGAAAACCTACATCATTCACCACGGGGCGTTTGTTAGACAATAGCCAGGGGGTGGCTGGGGAACGGGGAGACTCCTACGGGAGAAAGAGGTCGACGAGACCCCACAGAGAGCGATAGCGAACGAGGAGGCTCGACAGCTCGCCCGTGGAAAGCGAGTCGTTCCCCAGCCGCCCCATCCACTCATAAACGTAACGCCCCCAGACTCCAACAAAAAAGAGAGGCCAGGGCCTCTCTTTTATTATGTATGGGAATAGACTTGTGGTTTGGAGCGTTTGTGCTGGTACATGCGTTGGTCGGCTTCGATGAAGAGCTCCTCCATGTGACCTGGAGAGTGACCTCTAAAGGCGTAGCCCATAGATACGTGTAGTCGGGCGTTTCTATGTTGGTTGTTGTGGGTCGTGATTTTTTCTTCTATTCTATTAAAGATCGTTCCTACCTCTTCTTGTGTCGTTTCTGTTAGCAAAATCGTAAATTCATCACCACCGACTCTTGAGACGACTGCGTTTTCGGGGGTGGATTCGACGAAGAGGTCGGCTGCTTTTTGGATATAGGCATCGCCTTTTTTATGACCATAGCGATCGTTCATATCCTTTAACTTGTCTAAGTCACACAAAATCATCCCGACTGATGACTCGACTTCATGGTCGTATTTCTCCATCAAGCGGTCAAAGTAATCGCGATTAAAGAGTCCGGTTAAGGCGTCGTGGGTGCTTCGATATTCTAAGTTCTGTTGAAGTTGAACTTTCTCGTCGATGTTACGTAAAATTCCGTGGAGTTCAACTAAGTCACCGTCTTCGTTATAGACAGGGGAGGCGTATTCCTCAAACCACCGGTACTCTCCCCTACGATTTCGCCACCGTTGCACAAAAGGTTTGGAATAATCGATTTGATCGGTGATTTTTCTCTCTAAAATGTCCACATCATCAGGGTGTATCAATTTAAAAGGGAAAAACGGATCTTCTAATGACGCTTCTACAATGCCCTTCCCTAAGTAAGCGTCTAGAGCCGGGCTAATGTATATATGTTTTTGTTCTGGTTGAAATTGGACAATATAAATGATGTCTCTTGAGTTTTCTACAAGTTGGTAGATTTGCTTTTCTTTATCATTCTTTTCTTTCCAACGGTGTTTGACATAGGAGGTGTATACACTAAACAAGAAAAGTCCGACGGCGAGTCCTGCTACAAAATATAGTTTCTCCATCGTATAACCCCTAGCTTTTTGAATATCCTCTAATTTTACTATAAAAGGAAAGACTTTTGGCTCATTCGACAGAAAATTCTATTTTATTTTTACTCAATATCCCCTACTAAAGTAGCCTACTATTCGTTACGAATTGGAATATATGCCTCTATCTCTTCTTTTAGACGAGGTATGTCTTCTTGTCGAAGTTCCCTAAAAGGAATACGGGCAATGCGCGCATTTTCCTGATAAAACGACAAATGTTTGCGAGTCTCCACAACTCGTAATAGATGACGAAGGTCAACGACTTTCCGGCTCAAGACAGGACCACGGGTAATATAAAGCACTCCATTTTTAGAGCGGACAAAATCTTCACTGCTTTGACGATTCTGAGCGATCACAACACAAAATCCCATAATCGCTTGGGTTCCTGTAAGGAAAATATCCTCGTTGAAAAACAGAACAAAATAAACATGTAAAAAGCCATAGGTCCCCCATAACAGAACAGGAGAAGACCACCATTTCCCTTCTTTTGCAGGAAAACATACCACGTCCTGAGTAATCTCTTCATCAATAGCGTGTCTTTTTATCCTATCCCCTTTATCTAAATATGATTTTAGGAGAAAAGAAGATAGAATAGCTAAAACAATGGCCAGAATAAAAAGAATTCCTTCCAAGCTATCCCTCTTTCCGAATTATTCATGTAGAATAGTTTACCAGAATCCTATTAACATTTTAAGGAATAATTTACATTACATTGCTGGAGCTAATTCAAAAAAGCAGCCCGTCAGACGGACTGCTTCAGACGATCCATATAAGAATTTATGAGAAAGAATACCCTTCAAATACGTTTAGGCCTTCCTCATTTAACACGTTTCCTACCACTTCAGGCTGGTTCGGACTCTTAGCAAAGACTTCTTTACAGGAGATCATAATGTTATCTCCTGCGATCTCAGCTAGTTGATCGTGGCTTACGCTGTAGACAACTTTACCAAGATTCGCCCACACCATTCCTCCTGAACACATCACACAAGGCTCACAGCTTGTATAAAGAGTATATTCACTTAGGTCAAACAGGTTATGTTCTGAACAGAACTTGCGGATTAACCCGATCTCAGCGTGATGGGTTGGGTCACATAGAGAATTGATTTGATTCTCCCCAATCATCGCTATCTCATCATCTTTTACAAGAATCGCTCCAAAGGGCTCGTTCCCCTCTGCGCGGGCTTGCTTAGCCATTTCAATCGCTTTTCTCATAAATTGTTCATCTGTTTGTTTCATCTGTATTTCCTCCTCACTGATCCACCTTACACCATTAGGATGAGATTTACGAACCAGTTTCATACAAGAGGGGCGATGGCTATTACCATTCTTGAGCATCAGGTTTTAACACCTCGCCGCGGAAAGCGAGTGATTTCTCGAACCACCTTCCTCTACCTAACGGCAACGGAAACATCCCCCCCTCTATCCAACCTCTAAAACAACACAGCCGCTAGCACGCCAAAGATAAAGAGCGGGATGTTGTAGTGGAGGAAGGTGGGGACGCAGGTTTCCCAGATGTGATTATGGCGCCCGTCGGCATTCAGTCCTGATGTGGGGCCTAAGGTGCTGTCTGATGCTGGGGAGCCTGCGTCGCCCAGGGCTCCTGCTGTGCCAATTAGCGCTGCTGTTGCGACGGGTGAGAAACCGGTCGCTAGGCAAATGGGAACGTAAAGGGCTGCGATGACCGGGATGGTTCCGAATGAAGAGCCAATTCCCATCGTAATGACAAGCCCCACAAGTAACATAACCGTCGCAATAAGGGCGTGGTTCCCGTCGAGCCACCCATCGGTTCGTTCTACTAGTTCAGATACAGCACCTGTTTCTTTTAATATCGTTGCGTAACCTGAAGCAATTAGCATGACGAAGGCGATCATCCCCATCATTCCAATGCCTTCGTGAACAACCCGTTCTCCTTGAGAGAATTTCACCACCCTGGTTGCAAACATCACGATAATACCAGATAACGCTCCAATAACGAGAGAATCCGTCATAAGCTGCGTAACAAGTGCGACGAGAATGGCTAAGACGGTCATGGTATGGCCGAGATTCCACGTAACCTTCTCTTGTTCATAAAAGTCTTCAGGAATCCCTTCATCTTCAGGCTCAACGTGAAGTCCATCTTTTTTCTTACTCACACGGTCTTTACGATACGTGACGAAAACAGCAATGAGTAATCCTACAACCATGCCGAGTCCTGGAAGAAGCATCGCTTGAGTCACATCGCTAAGAGCAATCTCCATCCCGTTCGCTTTCATCTCATCCCTTATAATGCCCTGAAAGATTAATCCAAAGCCCGCCGGGATCATAATGTACGGAGCCTTCAATCCAAATGTAAGAGCAGCAGCAACCGCGCGACGATCCACTTTCAGTTTATTAAAGAGCGGCAAGAGCGGCGGGATCAGTATTGGAATAAACGCAATATGTACCGGGACTGCGTTTTGAGATAAACACGCAATACCCGCAATCACCAGGACGAGGATGATTTTTTGCTTTCCTATAATACGTAGCATATGCTGCACAAGAATGGTCGTAATACCTGAGAGGCCAATCATGACAGCGAAGATTCCGAGCAAAATATAGCTAAGGGCCGTGTTCGATTGACCGCCCATTCCTGAAACGATCACTTCAACGGCTTCTGTTACATTCAATCCGGAAACCAGTCCTGCTGTAATCGCAGCAATCAAAATAGCAAAAATAACATTTACCCTGACAAGACTTAGGACGACCATTATAAGCACACTTATTAGAACAGCATTTGTGAACACGAAATTCCCCCTTTATCAGTTTGTAATCGATTCGTTCTTTGTAAGTTCCCATTGAAACGCTGTACGCTCAAGCCATCCTGTTAGCGCGTCAATGTCACGGGCAAAGACACGGTCTTCTTCCATAGACGCGACGACGGTCCGCGCATTTTGATGTAGATCTTGAATAGCTTTTGACGCCTTATCCACTCCCCGGTACTCTAAAGCCTGAAGGGCACAGATCAACTCGATCGCAAGCACCTTCTGGGCGTTTAAGACAATCTGATACGCGTGCCGGGCTCCAATCGTGCCCATACTGACGTGGTCCTCCTGGTTTGCAGATGACGGTATGGAATCTACACTTGCCGGATGCGCGAGCGTTTTGTTCTCTGAAACAAGAGAAGCTGCGGTATATTGCAAAATCATAGCTCCTGATTGCAGTCCAGGATCAGGGCTTAAGAACCCAGGCAGGTCATTGAGCTGCGGATTGACTAGGCGCTCGACGCGACGTTCTGAAATGTTCGCAAGTTCGGCCACCGCAATCTTCATAAAGTCCATCGCAAGAGCAATCGGCTGCCCGTGGAAATTCCCACCTGAAACGACTGTTGCCCCGTCGTCTAAAATAAGGGGATTATCTGTCGCTGCATTCATTTCGATCTCAAGCTTTTCTTTTACATAGGATAAACTCTGCCTCGAAGCACCGTGCACCTGAGGGATGCAGCGAAGGGAATACGCATCCTGCACGCGCTTCTCCCCTTGTCTTGTGATTAGCTTGCTTCCTTTTGTAATCGTTCGGATCCGCTCGGCCACTTCCATTTGCTCCGGATACCCGCGGGCTTCATGAATGGCTGGGTGAAACGCATCGATAATGCCTTCAAGTGATTCTAACGTCATCGCAGCAATCCAGTCGCACTGCTCCATAAGCTGGTCCGCTTTCAAATAATTTAATACGCCCATCGCCGTCATCGCTTGTGTACCGTTTATAAGCGCCAATCCTTCTTTCGCCTTTAATTCAAGAGGGGCCATTCCTCGCCCATCATAGACTTCAGCCGTCGGTTTCGTCGCCTCTCCGTCATACACCTCTCCCTCACCGACAAGCACGAGAGCAAGGTGAGATAAAGGAGCAAGATCTCCAGACGCCCCAAGGGACCCTTGTGACGGAACGACAGGTATGATCTCTTCATTAACAAGGTCACGAAGCCGCTCCACAAGACAAGGACGAACGCCTGAAACCCCTTTCAATAAAGCGTTTAATCGTAAAACCACCATCGCTTTACTGACAAGCTTCGGGAAAGGTTCCCCAACCCCGCACGCGTGAGAGCGTATTAAATGGAGCTGCAGCTTATTCACATCTTTCTCATGAATCCTGACATCACTAAACTTTCCAAAGCCAGTGTTAATCCCGTAGACCGTCTTCCCCTCTCTCACAATACCTTCCACAACATCTCGACTCTTCTTAACATTCTCTAAACTCCGAGGCGCAATTACGATCTTCTCTTTGTCAAAAAGGATTCGTTTCATTTCTTTTAAAGTTAACGTAGATCCCGTTAATTCAATCACACTGATCAACTCCTATTAAAATTGTTTTGTTTAAGATCAGGGGTACTATTGAGCAGCCGAGGCTGAGACATTTTAGCATGAGTGGGTCTGTTCCCATGGGTGAGTGCTAGGGGTGTCTTTGGAACGACTCGCTTTCCGCAGGCGAGCTGTCGAGCCTCCTCGGGAAAAACACCCTGCGGGGTCTCGTCGACCTCTTTCTCCTGCAGGAGTCTCCCCGTTCCAAAGACACCCCTTGGCCTAATTTGACTGAACAGCCCCTTTGTTTGACTATGGCAAGCAGTCTTCAAAATGGCTTTTAGTAGGTTTTTGGCAAGTTTCCGTTTCCCCATATATAGCAAAGGTGGTTCGGGAAATCGCGAGACTCCTGCGGCAGTAGGAGCCAGTCTAGTTCCAGCGTGGAGGACCTAGCGAGACAAGTCATCTTTTTTCCAAAGGCTTATCGCCTTTTCCAAAAAGCAGCCTTGCCCGTACGGTCCTAGGCACCACGCTTGCACATTTCTATCTAGGGGAGACCCCACAGAGAGCGTAAGCGAACGAGGAGGCTTCCCAGCTCGCCGCGGAAAGCGAGTGATTTCCCGAACCACCTTACACCCCACCAAACTGACGGAAACTTCCTCTCAACTTCGCAAGAGATATTGAGCCAAAAAAAGGAGGCGACAATGGCATAGGAATACCATTGTCGCCTCCTCATAACTAATGACTATAGGCAACTCTTAATTATCCAATATGATTAATACCAAGACCAAAGGCCTCGTGCTCAAGCCCTTTTACAGGTGCTCCGATGGTGCCGTAAAACGCGACGGCGATCCATTCTCCTTCTTCTAACTCGACGTACGGGGAGCCTCTCACGATGGCGAACTTTAAACCAACGGTTCGCATCATATCCCCAGCACCGATCTGACCTCTCATGACGCCGTTTAATGCTTCTAAAATAGCATGGTAAAGGGCGTGGGTTTCTCTGTATACGTCATCTACTATAATATGATTTCGCTTCGCTGCTGTTTCCACGGCAGCGATAATTTTTTGCATATTCATGGATCCGGCTTTGCCTGTGCAATACTCGACGTCTTTTAACTGATCCGTGAACGGCTCTAATTCTTCATCTGTTAAGGATGATACTAACAGCGCTAACTTCCCTATCGGAATCTTTGGACTCATTGACTTCACCTAAATTCCACATAAACTGTACGAATGACTAGTAACTAACTTAAATTGTAAGCGTTTACTTAATATTCTGTCAATCTACATTTTAGCCTATGAGGATTTCCGTGCGTCTAGAACACTTCCCTAGCCCCCTTCCTAAGAAGATTGTTTCACGCTTAAAATGGTAATGGTGGCTAAGATTAGTCCCATTCCGGCATATTGCATTAGCGTTAACTCATTTCCAAGTAACGCAATACCGAACAAGGAAGCTGTTACAGGTTCCACCATAGCTATTATGGAAGCTGTAGAAGGAGCTGTTCGTTTGACCCCGCGGACATAAAGGATAAACGACAGACCAGCACCGATAATTCCTAAAATGATAAACATTCCAATATCATCTGAGCTTACGACGGAAACCGCTTCTCCGAAGTCTATACGGAGGGCAAGCACCAGAATAAAGAATAGGAAAGCAACCGTTAGTGTAGCTTGAGGACTACCTAATTTAGCGGCTTTCTTAAATCCAAATATAAATAAAGCGTAAGAGATCCCTGCACTTAAACCAGCGACGATCCCCATAAACGAAACAGAACTACCTGAGTTGTAAGCCCCTGTTAACAAGATTACCCCTACAAGAACGAAAGCAATGCTTGCCCATTTAAATAGGGAAGAGCGCTCAATGCCAAGTAAAAAGGAAACGAGTAACACAAAGATAGGTGCTGTATACATTAACGTTGCCGCAATCGGGATGCCGGTTGATTCTATCGCTAGAAAGTAAAACAGGAAGTTCCCTGCTACACCTATTCCAGCCACCGCTGCCCATGAGTAAAAGTAAGGATTTTTGTTCTTGATCTTAATGACTTTCCGTCTGATTAAGTACCAGAGTGCAAAGCAAATAAACCCTATAAACCCACGGTAAAAGGCAATAACCGCTGGATTCCAGCCTCTGTTCATCAAAATATCTCCAACGCCGCCTGTAATCCCCCATAAAACTGCAGAAGTCAGAATAAAAAGTATGCCAGTATAATTCATTGTGTCCCTCCTCTTGATTGTTCTTATTACAGACCTCTTCTAATAGATCGTGCTCAGATTACGGAGGATCTGCCTCGTCTATCGCTATAGTATCGGTCTTTTACTATTCATTCCATCTATACCAACTTTTCAAACTTCTTTCTTAAAACCTCAGAATATTAATCCTGTATAACCTTAAATATGTTATGTTAGTACATCAATTTTTGGGTACTTTGTAGGATACCTCTGCCCGAGTGCATGTGAGCATTGCGCATAAAAAAAGCGTTTGTGCCGAAGCACAAACGCTTTTTTACATCTCAACCGCTTTTCCAGTAGCTGCTGATTCGTATAAAGCTTCAATAATTCTTTGAACAAGCGTTCCTTGGTGGGTGTGTCCACTCGTTTTTTGACCCATAAGAATCGATTCAATAAAGTGGTGCACCATGTCTTTATGGGCATTGCCCTTATCCACATAGGGAGGCGTGAGATCCAGAAGGGTATCGTGTTTTTCCTGATACATCGTGAGCGGAAAAACATCCGCCCCTCCCTGGTCACCCATTACTTTTAGAACTCTCGCATCCTTATCAGCAATGTTCGCCGCGAAGGAGGATTCAAATAAAAGGGAAGCGCCGTTTTGGAACGCAATCATGCCCCGGGCCATGTCTTCGACGGAAAAGTTCTCATGATCCCATTCCCCTAAGAGACCTACACCAGGACGTTTCCCAATTTTATCGTACGTCACTCCAAGTACCGTTTTTGGTTCCGGATACCCCATCAAATACAAGGCTGAATCAAGCATATGGATGCCATTATCGATTAGCGTTCCACCACCTTGAAGCTCCTTGTTCGTAAAGACGCCCCAGCCTGGGATGCCTCGCCTTCTGTTCCATTTCGCTTCCGCTGCATAGATCTCTCCCATTTCCCCTTCATCTATGAAACGCTTCACTGTTTCGACTTCCGGACGAAAGCGAAAGTGGAATCCATACATAAGGTGCTTGCCTAATCGGCTTGCCGCTTCTTCCATCTTCTCTGCATCACTCGATGAGATCGCTGGTGGCTTCTCACATAACACGTGGCAACCTGATTCCATCGCGGCGATCGCCTGCTCCGCATGAAACGCGTTCGGGGTGCAAATGCTGACCGCATCTAAATCCATTTCACGAAGCATATCCTGATAATCTTCGTACGCATGGGAGATGGAGAACTCACGGGCACAGTCTTCAGCCTTTTCCTTATTGTGATTCGCCACGGCAACGACTTCTACTGCATCTCCGTAGTTTTGATAATTGGGAATATGAGCACTCCTTGCGATGCCTCCTGCGCCGATAATCCCAATTCTAAGTTTCCGATTCATATCGTTCGCCCCTTTATCCGTTATAGTAAGCTTGTACCATTTCATCCATCACTCGGTTCGTCCGAAGCGCAGAACGCCTGGTACTCGGTGATTCTCCTTCTCCTAACAGCTCATCGACAATCGTTTGAATCAGGTGCTGCTGAATCGGACTTGGGCGATCGATATGAAATTCCTCTGTTCCGAAACGATTGATTAATTTGATTGGCACTTCATCAAACGTTGAGAAAATAATTTCCCCTTTCGTCCCAACAATTCGGTTTCGATCTTCATTCTTATAGGAAGAAAAGTTCCACACACCAGTTCCCATAACCCCGCTTTCAAATCGGAACGTTCCACTTACACTATCTTCAGCAGGGTAAGAAGCTGCCAGATTGTCCGCATACCCTTTTACCTGTTCAATTGGTCCAAGAAGAAAGTCAAAGAGGTCAAGTGTATGAGAAGCGACGTCGTAAAATAAACCTCCACCGCTCACTTCAGGCCGAACCCTCCAAGGCCATTCTCCGTTTTCATCCTTTTCTAATTGCCTCTGGGTTTGTTCCATCGTCACAAAGCGCACATCCCCGATGGCACCTTCATCGAGCAGTTCTTTTACTTTAAGAAAACGAGGCAGACGGCGGCGATAATAGGCCACATATAAAGGCACATGATGTTCCTCACAAACATCGATCATCGCCTGGCATTCCTCTGTGTTCAGTGCCATTGGTTTTTCGACGTATACAGGCTTTCCCGCTTTCGCCACGAGGTCTGTATACTCCTTATGTGAACCTGGTGGCGTTGCTATGTACACCGCATCTACTTCAGAATCTGACACAAGATCATCTGCTTTGTCATACCACTTTGGCACGTTGTGTCGCTCTGCATAATCTTTCGCAAGCTCACCACTTCGTCTCATCACAGCCACGAGCGAACTGTTTTCCGCTAGTTGAAACCCTGGCCCGCTTTTCACTTCAGTCACATCGCCACAGCCAATGATCCCCCATCGAATCTCTTTCATATGTATGTTCCTCCTTCTTTTATAAAGCCCTTACAAAAAAAGTTACAAAATAATTTATTTCCCCAATTCCGACCAAGTGTAACCTATGAATGTAAAAAAGAGCAATCCCCTCAGCAAAGAGATTGCTCTTTGTCATTAATCTACGAAAACTTCCGCAAAGTGATTGTGAATTTGTCTCTTGTATTGCTCCACGTCCGTACCTTTTACTAGAGAAGAATCATACGGCTACAGGGCTATCTGTGACTTTTTAAAAGCACTTTGTTCCTAAAAGGTCACAGAGCCCACGTCTCTCTTACCTTTTCACCCTTTCAGCTGCGAAAAGGTCATAGATTCGACCTATCTGTTCCCTTTTGAAGTCATAAAGCAACGAAAATGTCACAGAGAGCGCTTCTCTCTTACTTTCCGAGCCCTTCTCCCCCGAAAAAGGGAACAGATCTCAGAATCTCTCCTCTACGAAAAGCCCTCTTGCAATTCCGAAACGAGTGTGGCAAAGTCTTAAGAGAAAGAGCGTTAATCATAATTTAATAGGAACACGTAACATGTAGGGGAACCAGTGTGACTGGTTGAGACGTCCTGTAGACAGACGGACCCTTAGAACCTGATCTGGTTGAGACCAGCGTAGGAAACATATCTAAACGTTTTTAATGATATGCACCCTAGGTATGGTACCTGGTGCTTTTTTTATTGGAAAATTTTCTACGATTCTCTAAAAGTCCCTTACCGTTTAACGCTCTCATTACAAAAGGGAGGAATCATTTTGAAGAAACTATGGATCTTGACGTGTCTAATCGTCCTCTTAACCGCTTGCTCAAGTACAAGTGGGGAAAATGGAGGCGAAAGGGAGTCTCTACAAGACGTGACACTTGTCCTCGATTGGACGCCAAACACGAACCACACCGGCCTATATGTAGCGAAAGAAAAAGGCTATTTCAAAGAACAAGGCTTGAATGTGGATATTATTATGCCAGGAGAGGCCGGAGCTGATCAGCTTGTCGCATCAGGGAAAGCAGACTTTGGCATTAGCGCACAGGAAGCTCTTACGAAAGCGCGCGTGCAGGACATCCCGGTCGTATCAATCGCAGCAATTATTCAGCACAATACATCAGGGTTCGCTTCTCCAGCGGAGAAAAATATTGAATCACCAAAAGATTTTGAAGGAAAGACATATGGCGGCTGGGGCGACCCAGTTGAGCAAGAAGTCATCTCTTCTCTAATGAAAGGAGAGAACGGGGATCCTGACAAAGTGGACATCGTGAACATGGGAAATACCGACTTCTTCACAGCCGTTGAGAGAGATGTTGATTTCGCATGGATCTACTACGGGTGGACAGGCGTTGAGGCCGAGCTCCGTGGTCAGGAATTAAACATGCTGTACTTAACTGATTACTCAGAGAAACTTGATTATTATACCCCCGTCCTCACAACGAACCAGAAACACATCGATGAAGATCCTGAGCTCGTTGAATCGTTCACGAAAGCCGTGTCCCAAGGCTATCAATTTGCGATCGACGAACCAGAGAAGTCAGCTAATATTTTAATAGACGCCGTACCAGACCTTGACAAAGAGCTCGTCAAAGCAAGTCAGAAATGGCTGTCACCGAAATACAAAGACGACGCGGAACAGTGGGGCGTACAAGATCAAGCCGTTTGGGAAAACTATACCGATTGGATGTACGAAAACGGGTTGCTCGACCAAGAACTGAAGGCAAGTGAAGCCTTTACGAACGAATTCTTACCAGAGGAGTGATGACAATGGCCAATTCATTAGTCAGTATTCAAATCATACCAAAGACACCAAACGGAGAACCAACCATTCCGATGGTGGACGAAGCGATTTCCATTATTCAAGAATCCGGAGTGAAGTACGAGGTCCATCCCCTTGAAACGACGATGGAGGGAGATCTATCCGAGCTGTTTCAGATCATCGAAAAGATGAATGCGCGCATGGTCGAACTAGGGTGCCTGAATGTGATCTCACAGGTTAAAGTGCTCTATCAGCCAAGTGGTGCTTCAATGGATGCGTTAACGGAGAAGTATTCCGAGTGAAACAAGCAGTCTTAAAAGGATGGCGGCCTGCACTGGTCATCATCCTTCTCTTTATTAGTTGGGAAGGCGCTAGTCGACTATTTGATATTCCAGAATGGCTCATCCCCTCCCCATTTCAAGTGTGGGAGGAAGGAATAGCCGGATGGTCGTTGTATAACCATCACCTCTACTCGACCATCTGGCTCACCGTGATTGGATTTCTGATCGGGTCCACGTTTGGCATCGTCGTGGCGATTCTTTTGCACGTCACCCCTGTGTTCCGAAACATGTTTTACCCGCTTATTATTTTCTCACAGAATATCCCGATCATCGTGCTCGCACCACTCCTTGTCATCTGGTTCGGATTCGGTATGTTGCCAAAACTGATCATTATCACACTCGTTTGCTTCTTCCCGATTGCCGTTTCAACGATGGACGGATTAAGACAGACGAGCACGGAATTGCTTCATTATATGAAAATGGCGGGCGCAACAAAACGCCAGACGTTTTGGAAATTAGAGTGGCCCCATGCGCTGCCTTCTTTATTCTCCGGGTTAAAGATCTCTGCTACATACAGTGTAATGGGCGCCGTCATTTCCGAGTGGTTAGGGGCGAAAGAAGGGATTGGCGTTTATATGACGCTCGCCTCTTCCTCATTCCGAACTGACCGAGTTTTCGTGGCGATCTTTTTAATTATGGTGTTGAGCCTCACTTTCTTTGCGCTGATCACACTCGTCGAGAAGCGAGTCATTGCCTGGAAAACGAAAGGAGTTGAGACAGATGGCTGAACTCACATTACAACACCTATCAAAGTCTTTTGACGGCCAACTCATTTTAAACGACGTGAACCTCCGGGTCGGAGATGAGGAATTCGTCTCCATCCTCGGCCCCTCCGGCAGCGGGAAAAGTACCCTCTTTAACCTGATCGGAGGCTTGTACCAACCTGAACAAGGCGAGATCACACTAGGTGGTAAAGACATTAAGGGCACAAGAGGATCGATTAGTTACATGCCACAAAGTCCTTCCCTTTTTCCGTGGCGGACGATTGTTGAGAACGTAATGCTCGGGAGTGAAATCGCAGGAAAGACAGACAAACGTGCTGCGCTCTCAATGCTTGACCGGGCAGGTTTATCAGGCTATGAGAACACTTATCCTCATCAGCTGTCTGGTGGAATGAAGCAACGAGCCGCTTTTGTCAGGAGTTTACTTAGCCCACAACCTTTGATCTGCTTAGATGAACCCTTCTCTGCACTCGATGAATTCACAAGGCTCGAGATGCAGAAATGGCTCCTTGATCTTTGGAGCGAGCATAAGCGGTCTGTTCTATTTGTGACGCATAACATTGAAGAGGCTCTGTTCCTATCTGACCGGGTTGTGGTGTTATCAGAACGACCGGCTACAGTACAAAGGGAATTTCAGGTTCCGTTTCCTCGGCCGAGGGAAGAGTCGCTTTTTTTATCAGAGGAGATGCTTCGGTGGAAGCGGGAGATTTATCAGGAATTGAAGGGAACAATACAGTGAAAAAAGCATTCCAACCATGTTGGAGTGCTTTTTTAGCATAGAACGATCGCTTATGAATTTTAGTAAGACATTCACCCATCCTCCTTCAGCGTTTGCTAAAAGAAATAACACTGATTCATCAAAAAATCGAAATGATTGCAATCCACATAAAGTGATGCTATTATTTTCAACAGTTCAATGGTTTTCGAACTATAAAACCACTTAGGAGGAATAATCATGGAAAACATCTTAGTCATCAATGGACATGAATATTGGTCATTTGCACCAGGAAGACTGAACAAAACGTTATTTGATGAAATCATAAGCCAATTGGAAGGCTCCTATAACATCAAGACCACTGTTGTACAGGAAGGATATGATGTGAAAGAAGAACAGGAAAAATTCAAATGGGCAGATACAATTATCTTCCAAACACCCATCAATTGGTTTAGCTTGCCAGGCGCCTTTAAATCATATATTGATGCCGTATATGAACCAGGTGTCTTCTTCGGAGGCGATGCTGAATATGGCCATAATGGAATGATTAATGGCAAGTATATGTTCTCGACAACATGGAACGCTCCAGAGTACGCTTTTAATGCCAAAGACAAATTCTTTAAAGGGCAGGATATTGAAGGTGCCCTTGATCACTTCCACAATATGAATAAATATGTCGGACTTGAGCCACTTAAGAGTTTCGGAGCTCATGACGTTATGAAGAACCCTGACATCGATAAATACCTCACAGAACTTCGCGCACATTTAAAAGAAGTATTCAACGTTTAATTTAATTACAATTATGGCAGATGGAAACGTTCCTAATAAACAAATCCTTATCTCTTATAGGAGGAAATCAGAATGAGCAAAACTGTTTTTATCACGGGCGCAGGCAGCGGCTTAGGTAAAGGTGCAGCCATTGGGTTAGCTAAACAAGGACATCGTGTAATCGCTTCTGTTGAAATTCTTTCCCAAATTACCAGCTTAAAAGAGGCCGCTTCACTAGAAGGTGTAGAGTTAGAAATCATCAAACTCAACATCAATAATAAGCGTGATCAGGAATTAATCCGTGAGTATGATTATGATATTTTCGTAGCCAATGCAGCGATTGGTGAAGGTGGTCCCGTCGCAGAGATCCCCGTTGATCGTGTACGGAATATCTTCGAGACGAATGTGTTTAGTACCTTGGAAAATGCTCAAATTGCAGCCAAAAAATTCGTAGAAAAGAAAGCAGGAAAAATCGTATTCCTTAGCTCTATTGCAGGTGCCGTTAGCATCCCTTACCTAGGGCCTTATGTAGCATCTAAGCATGCAGTTGAAGCGATAGCGAAGAATATGAAGGCTGAGCTTGAAGAGTTTAACGTCCAAGTCGCCACAATCAATCCTGGACCATACGAAACTGGTTTTAATGACCGAATGTTTGAAGAGAAGCAGAAATGGTATGATGAAGACAAAAACTTTACACCTCGCAAATCTATGGCTGGAACAGGAAAAATGTTAGAAAATCAATACCATCCTCAAGAAATGATCGATAAGATGGTAGAGGTAATCGCAGCTGACCACCATGCTTTCCGAACCGCATATCCACAAGATGCAGAAGATATGATTAAAGAAGCGGAAGCGCAGAATTGGGAAGCGAAAATATAAGTATAGCAGGACTACAGACTCCTATAATATGCTTTTTGCAATCAATAGTTCGATTGTTTTTGAATTATAGAACAATTGCGTCGGTCTTAAGCCACTGAAAAGTTTCGGAGTTCACGACGTTATGAAGAACCCTCATATCGACAACTATTTAACAGAACTTCGGGCATATTCGACGCTTCATTCATATTGCGATAGATTAAAGTAATTTTTTAAGAGATACCATTCAAAAGAAATCTTGAGGTGAGAGTATGTTAAAGGACGAACTACAAGCAGTTCGGGAGAAGTTCTTTTCAAAAGCTCCTGAGCACGTGACGAATAACGTAACACAAGCAACTAACGAGCTTATCGAGTCGGGAATAGCCTCTGGATTGGCGGAAGGTGACAAAGCCCCAGATTTCACATTGGAAAACGCCAGCGGGGAATTCGTTACTTTATATGATGAACTGAAGAAAGGCCCTGTTATTTTGAATTTCTACAGAGGAGGTTGGTGTCCTTACTGTAACCTTGAGTTGAGAGCTTATGAAGAAATTCTGAATGATATAAAAGCTGAGGGAGCTCAATTAATCGCCATCTCCCCTCAAACTCCTGACCAATCCTTGACTACACGTGAGAAGAACAACCTCTCATATGAAGTAGTAAGTGATCCAACACAAGAAGTTATCAAGCAGTACAACTTGTTGTTTGAATTACCCGACTACCTTGTCAAAACGTATAAAGAAGATTTCAATATCGACTTGAATCTCTACAATAACCAAGATAATCCTTGGAGATTGCCTGTTGCTGGAACGGTTGTCATCAATCAAGATGGAACCATCATCAAGTCGAGTGCAAATGTTGATTATATGTACCGGGCTGAACCAAGAGAAGTTCTAATGCATCTCAAAAGCTCGAAATAATAAGTATAACCAGAAAAAAGGTACACGATGTACCTTTTTTCTGGTTTTATATATGAATAGAAGGAGTATATTGATGAACAAGTTATTGCCCTAATCGAGTTCGAATCATGTGTCTGGAATCATATTCATAACTCGAATGGGTTACATTCGCTGGTACCTTAAAATGCAACCACTCCTATAATCGCAAATATTACAAATAACACCACAATACCTATAATGATCCCTTTTAGTAGCTTCAAAACACAATCCCCCTATTTCCCTCTTAAACCTATCATAAATTTTTCTGACCCCATTTTACTGGATGATATATGGAAGTAAAACCCTTAATTACGTTATATTAAAATCTTTGCTAAACTGTGTTTATACAAAAGAACGTATTACAGTAGTGTCTATATTTTGAAAGGGTGTTAGTAAATATGTCGATTGTAAGGCTCCCTATTTTCAGGGCGGTCGTATATTGCTTATTGGTTCTAGTGTTATTATTCTCTGATTCTTTAAACTATCTTAACTTTTTTGCTATTAGTGTAATCTATGTCGTGATCCAAAGACTAGCTCTAAGGTATGAATTTGACCGATCCACTAACAATAAACTTATTGATTTTGGTTGGTTACCTATTGTTATTGCAACCATGGTGACAGTTATGGTGACAGTATAAAAGAGCCGCATAAAATGCGGCTCTTAGTGGGTTTCATTCGTATTTCCATTTTTTAAATCCACTTAATAAACCTTCTTCAGAAGTTCCATAACTTCTTCTATCGTCAGACCAAAGGATTTGTAATACGAAATATCAACAGCCATTTGCTCTTCGACCATTTCATTACGCTTTTGAATCATCTCTTCAGAGGAGAGTTCAGCCACGAAGCATCCCTTCCCCGTTATTGTATAGATCAACCCACATCGCTCAAGCTCTTCCCACGCTTTTTTGATCGTTATAATACTCACACGCAGTTCCTTCGCAGCTTGGCGTATGGAGGGTAAGTGATATCCTTTTTCAATTTCACCCTTGAGGATTTGAGCACTAATCTGTTCAAAAAGCTGCTGATAGATTGGTTTTTCAGAGGTATTTGAAATAGCTATGTTCATTAAATATCCACTTTCTTAAATCGTTTAATAGCAATATAATAAGCAATAATCGTAAATCCTGCAAATATTGCCATTCCAGCTAATAGAATGGGAACGTGGATCGCTAGATTATCTGAACCGCTGCCTTTAAACAGATCAAACATCATAGAATTTTTGATTCCTAACCACTCAGCACCTCCCGCAAATAGCATCGCACCTGTGATGGCAGCTATGGTAGGGGCGCCAAATTTGTAGGCTGTCTTAAAATACATAGATATGAAGATTAGATTGAATATGGCTAGCATGATAAAACCAAGTCCCCAAAACCCTACCGTTGGCCCAAAGAAGAAGTTTTGGATATTCGGATATAAGTGCGTACTAATGATGCCAAAGAACACTGCCGTTACAATGTGCAATAATTCTAAGATTACAATAACGGCCACTTTCGCTTTTACTATATCGTTTTTCGTGACAGGCATCATAAGAGAAAACTCTAAATCATTCTGTGATTTATAAGCCCCGCATATATTAGGTACTGTTATCCAGCAAAAGTACAGGAGTACAATAAAGTATAACCATCCTGGAATTAACATTAACGCTCCGGTCAGAAAGGGTAATAGATAAAAGAAGGGATTTACGCCTAGCTTTAATTCCTTCAAAAGTAAATTATACATACTGCCCCTCCCTTTTTGAGAAATAGATCATGATCTCTTCAAGATTAGGCCGCGCTGAGCGAATATCGAGCGTCGGGTCAAAATCTTGATTATGGATCAATCCTGTAAAGCCAAATGAATTCTTTTTGTAGGAAATTAAATCGTCTTTAACCTTTTCAAGTTGACTTTCATCCCCATTCAACAACCGATATGTGTTAATAAATTCATCTTTCTCAGCGCTATTAATGATTTCTCCGTTATGAATATAGGTAATATAATCCGCACATTTTTCTAAATCAGAAGTAATATGAGTCGAGAAAAGAATACTAATTTCGCCTTCCTCCACCAACTCTTGAAATAGGTCTAACAAATTGTCTCTTGCTACAGGATCAAGTCCACTTGTCGGTTCATCAAGGATAAGTAGTTTCGAACCATGGGATAAAGCAAGCGCCAAATTGTACTTTACTTTCATCCCTTCAGACAATTGGGCGATTTTTTTGTTCTCATCTAAGTCAAACCTTTTAAGATAATTGTTGTAGGTTTCTTCATCCCAATTCGTATAAAACTTCTTAATCACATTCGTCACGTTTTTGATTTTACTTCTCGTATAATAATTGACCCCGCCAAAGGCATACCCAATCACTTGCTTCATTTCGAGTTCATGCTCGATGAAGTTCTTACCCAAGGTACTAATTTCCCCACTATCAAACTGAGTCAGATTCAAAATGGATTTTATTGTGGTTGTTTTACCAGCCCCATTCGCACCGATAAATCCCATGATATATCCTTTCTGTAGTTGAAAAGAAACATCTTTTAACTGAAATTGCTCATATTTCTTGTTCAGATTTTTGACTTCCAAAGCCATCATAGGAAAGCTCCTCTCCAAAACCGTATATACTGTGTATACCTTATATACACAATATACCCTTAGGACAAGACTTCTGTCAATTACTTTTGGAATTCATTTCAAGTCATTATAAAAGGACCAAACACGTTAGATGGATCTAAACTGTCCTACATTCCGAACAACAGAACTATCCCTTCTACACAATCCATGATAAAATTCGTAAGGACATCATAGTAGATGGGGCCGTCTTTATTGACTAGTGCTTGGGGTGTCTGGGGAACGACTCGCTTTCCACGGGCGAGCTGTCGAGCCTCCTCGGGCAAAAATCGTGCCCTGCGGGGTCTCGTCGACTTCTTTCTCCCGCAGGAGTCTCCCCGTTCCCCAGACACTCCTTATCTAAGTTTGATGAGACGGCCCTCCAGCTTTGGGTGGTCGCGTAGATTCAACTCTATTTTCTAATATGGCATGTTTTCCGTTCTTCTAAATATGGCAAAGGTGGTTCGGGAAATTGCGAGACTCCTGCGGCAAAAGGAGCCAGTCTAGTTCCAGCGTGGAGGAGGCTTTTAAGGGAATAATGAAGTTCGACTAAGACCGTCACGTCAATCGCCAACGTCGAATGACCCCACCTCGTGTGGGGCCCGTGGAAAGCGAGTCGTTCCCAAGACACCCCAACCACTCATCAAACGTAACGGTCCCAATTATAAAGACAAAGGAGGAAACTCGTTGAAAAAACTCTTCAACACCTACATAGAAACATCTTTCGTACTTAAAATGTTTGTCGGCTTTCTAGCCGGTACACTGCTCGCCCTTGCGATCGGGGAACAGGCAACAGTGGTTAAACCACTAGGCGATTTATTAATTAACTTGTTAAAACTCATTGCGATTCCGGTCATCTTCCTAACGGTCGTCCTAGCTGTGGATCAAATGAACCTACCCACTCTCGGCCGTATGGGTGGAAAGCTCATCCTTTACTATATCGCTACAACGGCAGCTGCGGTGTTCATCGGTCTTGGACTTGGCTTTCTAGTCGACCCTGGTAAGAATCTTGAGCTTCCGAATGCAGACGTCGAGAAACCAGATACACCGTCTTTCGGTGATGTGTTGATGAACATTATCCCGGACAATATTGTCGCACCGTTTGTAAACGGGGATCTGATGTCGATTCTTTTCTTATCGGTCATTATCGGCATTGCGATTTCAACGATGAAGTTCTCAACTGATGAGAAGATGAAGGAATATGGTGAGCTTTTAGACCGCTTCTTCCAGGCGCTAAATGAACTCTTTTACAAGCTCTTAAAAGGCATTCTGTTATATGCGCCGATTGGAATCTTCGGGGTGAGTGCCTCGTCCTTTGGTGGCCAAGGATGGGAAACGCTTCAGTCCTTGCTTAGCTTTACAGCTGTCTTTTATGCAGGTGTGGCTCTTCTATGGATTCTTGTGTATACATCATTCCTTAAGCTATCAGGTCATTCGCTGAAGCCGTTCTTCTCTGCTACGAAGGACGCCTATACAACAGCCTTCTTCACTTCAAGTAGTGTGGCGTCCCTCCCAGTTGCCATTGATACAGCTAAGAAGGCTGGCATCTCAGAGCGTGTCGCTCATTTCACCCTTCCGCTCGGGGCAGTCTTCAACTCTGATGGCGGAGCCCTGCGTATGGGCGTTTCGATTGTGTTCGCGGCAAACATTACAGACTTATCCCTGTCTGTTGGAGACTTCTTCACGATCGTAGTGATCGGAACCCTTCTATCCGTCGGAACAGCAGGGGTTCCAGCAGCTGGTCTTGTGACCTTATCTGCAGTATTAACGATGTTCAACCTGCCCCTTGAAATCGTCGCGCTCATTGCGGGTGTCGATGTTTTAATTGGTATGGCCGGTACGGCTTCGAACGTATTTGGAGATATTGTTGGAGCGGCCGTCGTGGATCGTTCAGAAGAAAAGGTTGGGAAGACGAAGAAAACAGCCTAGACCTTGATAAAAAAAACGGACTCCCTATTCCAATTAGGAGTCCGTTTTTTATGTAACTTTAGCACCATCCCTTGTATAAGGATTGATGGAAGCAAGAACCTTATGACAATAAGTTAAATATTGTAAAACAGTTATGGTATACTGTTCCTAACAGTTTAACCGTTGGGGTGGGCGGTCTATTCCTCTGCGAAGGCGGAGGTGAAAGCCGTGGATTTACAAGTTGTAATAACGTTTGGCATTTTTCTTGTAGCGTTGCTCAACTTAATTGTCGTATTAATCGAAAAGATTAGTAACAAAAAATAATCCACCCCAACGCCGCCGGAAAGGTGTTTAGGGTGGATTATTTCATCTCTAAAATCATCGCAGCCGGCCGCTCTTCAAAGCGGATAAGCTGTTGTTGAGTCCAGTGTACCAGCACTGGGCTCTTTCTTAATAGTATGGTTAATCTACTTTAATTATACAATACCTTATACGATTTAAAAAAGGAATATACACAACCCATTAAATGAAAAAAACAAGGAGAGGATCACATTGAATTACGTTATTCTTTTATGTTCTTTAGTTTTATCCACTTTGGGATCTGTTCTGCTACTCAAAAAGAAAAGCCACAAACGTTTAAGCATGCTACTAGCGCTTGTCTTAAACGCCTCTCTACTCGGAACGCTGACATGGATTTCTTACCGCATGAGTGCGGAGGCAACGGTATTTGGAATCGGGCAGACGAACGTTTATGAACTGATCTTTGCCATCCCGATCCTGACTTGGTTCAACTTTATTATCCTTCAGTTTGTACCAAGCACGGAAATGGAATAACGGGGCGAACGAATTCGCCCTGTACTCATACTTTACAAGAGTGCTGCGATAAACAGGCTCAAAGATACAGCTAAATAAACAATCCCCCGCCTTTTACTTTTATCTCTTAATTCTTCTATCCCAAATCCTAAATTCAGAACAGCCACAAGAGGAAAAATAACCTCAATCGGCCAATCAATCGGATTGATCAACAGATGATACACACATAAACCGATCATAACAGCTGCCAAACCTAAGTTCACTTTCTGCAAAACCATGTTTAAGCCCCCTCTTAAACGAACCGAACCTTCACCATCCAAAAGTTGGTAAATATTGTACTAAGCTTAACATAGGGAGGAATCCTTTACCACACATATCCTTTTCTATTGATCTTTCCTTACCAAATCCTCATACGTCTCACGCTCGATTACGACGCGGGACTCCCCCTTGTCGGCGAATACAACAGCGGGTCGTGGAATGCGATTATAGTTGCTCGCCATGGAATACCCGTAAGCTCCTGTACTGAACACAGCGAGAATATCTCCGTAATTGGTAGGAGGCAACATCAGATCCCAGATCAGCATATCTCCTGATTCACAGCACTTTCCGGCTACGCTTACGAGTTCTGTCGAATCCTCGTCCGGTCGATTGGCTAACATCGCCTGGTACCTTGCCTGATAAAGCGCTGGGCGGATGTTGTCTGTCATCCCACCGTCCACCGTGATATACGTGCGGAGATCGGGGATGATTTTCTTCGATCCGACTTTATAAAGCGTTGTCCCCGCTTCTGCTACCATGCTTCTACCTGGTTCTATCCACACTTCCGGATAAGGGAGTTCGTGAGTCGTATAATGCTTTTTCACACTTTCTGAAATAGCCGTAACATATTCAGAAATGGTCAGCGGCTGATCGTCTTCTGTGTATCGAACGCCAAATCCTCCTCCAACGTTCAGAACAGGTAGCGCTAATCCGTACTTCTTGTTCATCTGATACACAAATCCTGTTAAGATCTGAATCGCCTGATCAAAACCTTCTGTTCCAAACATTTGCGAACCAATATGAGAATGGATGCCTAGCAGTTTATATTGAGGTTTACGGGCAGCAATTTGGATCGCCGTTTCAGCCTGGCCGTTTGATAAACCGAATCCGAATTTCGAATCTTCTTGTCCCGTCATAATGTATTCGTGCGTATGAGCTTCTACACCAGGCGTTACACGGAGCAGGATACTCACTTCTTGATTACGCTTGCTGGCAAGATCATGTAGCATCTCAAGCTCTAGGAAGTTATCAACGACAAAACAGCCGATCTCTGCATCGAGTGCCATCGCTAATTCCTCTTCTGATTTGTTATTTCCATGAAAGTGAATGCGGGCTGCCGGGAATCCAGCTTCAAGAGCCGTGTAAAGCTCACCACCTGAAACGACATCTAGGGATAACGCTTCTTCATTAGCTAATCGGGCCATTTCTTTACATAAGAAAGCTTTACTCGCATAAGCCACCTGAAAGTCGAGTTCGCTTGACTCGAAAGCGCTACGGAAAGCACGGGCGTTACGTCGAATCATGCCCTCATCATACACCATGAGCGGTGTGCCGTATTCTTCTACTAGCTTATCCGTACTCACCCCACCGATTTCTAATGAATGTCGTACGTTCGCTTCAACTGTTTGCATGTATAAATCTCCTTTTGTCTCCTCTGCAACACAAAAAAACCGTATGAAGCGATGTTCATACGGTTCTTCTTATTTGAAGAATATGTACAACATCTCTTCAATAGTGCTCCACAATTTAACATTGCGACAGTCTGGCATTTGTTTAATACCAGCCCAACAAAGAATAGAATGGCTATTCTTAGTCTCGGCGATCTGCCTTTCCCTTCCCTTCGCCGGACCCATTGTCCTCTGGAAAGCTACTCATCATACTCGCGCCTCTATTGTCAGAGAGAGTTATTATATAGTTTATTATGGTTCAAAACTATACCATTCTTTTTGAACGACTGTCAATCATACGCCTCTTGGAAAAAGTATCTTACCTTAAGAAATATTCGGTTGCTGCAATAAACAACACGACGACAACTGCCGTCATCCACACAAACCAGTCCGGAACGTATGCCCATTCAAACATCATTCCCACGCCCTTCCCGAATTTCAATCTACTCTCATCATACAGAAAAAGACTTTTCTAAGTAACCCTACTCAGAAAAGTCTTCACGATCAGCCTTCAGCGGGGCGGTCCGATTCATGGGGATCTTCTA
This sequence comes from Pontibacillus sp. HN14, assembly GCF_021129245.1. NCBI lineage: Bacteria > Bacillati > Bacillota > Bacilli > Caryophanales > Bacillaceae > Pontibacillus > Pontibacillus sp. HN14. The sequence continues at coordinate 248,440 of NZ_JAJOLR010000003.1, forward strand.
AGTCATCCACATTAATCGAATCTCCGAAGAGCTTCTTCATGCGCTCCTTCGCTTCAGCGCGAACATCGTCATTGATATGAGACAACACCTGGTACACGGCGTAAATAATAACGGCACTGTCATCAGCGAACCCAACTGCCGGAATTAAGTCGGGGATTGCATCTACTGGTAGGATTAAGTATCCGAGTGCGCCGGCAATGGTTAGTTTCGCTTTCTTTGGGGTGTCTGGATTTTTGAATGCGTAGAATAGGAGCAGGCTATAGTATACGCCTTTCTTTCCAAGGCGACCGCTATAGGCGCGTACTTTCTCGCCGAATTCTTTTTCTGAGAAATAGGCACGCCCTCGTTCTATGGCGCGGGCTGGGTTTAGGTTTTTTAAGCGTTGTTGATAGGTCTTCTTTTCCTCCATGGTCCCTCTCCTTTAATGGAATGATCATGGTTTCTGTTTTCCCTGAATAGTGCGGATTTATTCCTGCTCACTAAATGTTGAGGAATTGTTTCCGTTTGCTTTAATGGAGGATAAGGCGGGCCTGGAAACCACTCGCTTTCCGCGGCGAGCTGGGAAGCCTCCTCGTTCCTGCGGGGTCTCCCCTAGGCTCCTCTTGCCGCAGGAGTCTCGCAGTTTCCAGGCCCGCCTTTGCCAAATTGGGAGGAGACGGAAACGCGCCATACAGTGGATGAAGAGTAGGAATGATTCTCGTCTTCTTGCACATCAACGCGTCTTGTTAGCCAATTCTTGTCCATGGTGATGCGGTAGGTAATATGATGAATATCTTCTTTTGAGGCAAAAAGGACGACTCCTTGTGCTGTAATGTTCCCTTCCTCTTTACTAATCTTTAAGTGTTCACTCCCTGAATGTTCGATATGCTGCCAGAATACTTTTTTCTCCATACCTTCACCCCTTCTATTTCATCCTCTTCCTATTATTCTATAGATGATCCATAAACCTCAGTTTCTGTCTCTACTGAATACGATGACATTATTACTACGTAACATTATAACAAGGTTTATGGAAATTTTTGTAGAAAGGTAGTGTGAAGGGATATAGAGGAAAGGGGAAGGTTGATGAAGATTATTGATGTGGTAGAGCCTTTTGTAAAGGATTACAAACCAACCGTCTTTTACTTAGATGAGTATTACAGCACCTATCAGCAAGATTATGAGCAGTACTTCATGTATCACTGTTTACATAAGGAACAAAAGAAAGAGCGAGCGATTCGTCTACATCCTAAGAAACTACCAGAGCTTTTGCCTATGCGGGATGTATTCCTGAGAGAGATTCCGCGGATTGCTGGTGAGTATGAATCAATGTTTTCGATTCAATTTACGAAAGACGTCCATTTACTGGTTGGGTTATATGGAAGTAATGCGTTTACCTATCGTCAATATAACCCGGAAGTGGCTTTTTGTTTAGAGAAACTTCCTTACAATGAGAAATCGATTCGGTTAATTATTGCCCATGAATTCGGTCATGCCACGCACTTTGTTTATAGCAATCAGAACAACCTTTCTTGGGACCTTGTCGATTGGAATAGTCCCTACACTTGGCTATTGCAGGAAGGGATTGCTACTTACCTTTCCACAAGAATCGTTGAAGCTGATCTTGATGAATACTTCTCGTTTGAAGCAGATGTAGAATGGATTTCCTTCGCTCAAGAACAGGAGGCAAGGATCGCTAGCTTATTCCAAGAAGACGTCGAAAATATAGACGCTCGTTCCATGATGAAAGAGTGGTTTTCTATAAATGGTGGAGCTCATCTTGGAGTTACGCGTTTGGGGTATTACCTTGGGTACCAAATCGTTACCAATCTGCTCAAACGGTATGATATAGAAGAGATCTTAATGTTATGGGAGAAGGATTCGTTTACGGCGATCATGAAGGAAGAACTACAACAGATAAGGTACGTATCAAGAAAATAAAAAAATGAAAGGATGGATCCATTGAAAGCATTATTCCTATTATATGATGGCTATGTTGATTGGGAGATTAGCCCTCTTTCCTACATCCTAAGCGTGACCAATTGTGAGGTTGAAACGACGGCTCTCCAGTCGGAGGTGACGCACTGCGGACAATTTACAGTGAACGTTACAAAAACGATAGACGAATGCGTGGCTGATGAGTATGATCTTTTCATTATTCCAGGAGGAGATCCTGAGCCGCTTTTAGAAGAACGTCAAATCTTGAACCTCATTCAGGAATTTGATCAGAAGAACAAGTGGATTGCTGCGATTTGCGGAGCTTCTACTTTCTTAGGGAGAAGCTCTGTTTTACGAGAAAGGGAGTATTCTACATCGATCGAAATAGAAGACTTTCCTACTTGCTTTGATCCGGCTTATAAAAGTAAAGCTGATGTGACGGTGTGCGAGAATTTGATTACCGCTGAAGGAAATGCGTATGTTGAATTTGCGGTGGCTGTTGGGAAAGAGCTTGCTTTATTTGAAGATCGTGAGGATGAACTAGAGACCGTTTTATTCTTTAAAAATCAGTTAAGAAGTTAATACGAAACCCGGGTCTTAGACAGTTTACTGCATAAGACCCGGGTTCTCTATAACATTTTTATTCTTCTACATTTTCTTCTGTCACAAGTTTAAGCGGTACCGGAATTGTTTCTTCAACTTCTTCTCCATCAAGGACATCTTGGCCAGCTTGTACAGCAAGTTTACCGATCTCAATCGGTTGCTGAGCGACGGTTGCGGATAGGTTACCGCTCTTGATACTACTCATGGCATCGTCATTACCGTCAAATCCTACAACAAGAATATCGCGGCCTGAGCTTTGTATCGCTTGATACGCCCCAAGGGCCATTTCGTCATTGTGCGCGAAGACGGCTTCGATGTCTGGGTTCCCTTGTAGCATGTTTTCCATCGTATTCAGACCTTCTGTGCGGTCGAAGTTGGCGGTTTGTTTCGCCACAACGTCTAACTGTTCATCAGCGATATTGTGGAATCCTGCTCCACGTTCACGGGTAGCAGATGCACCTGGAACGCCTTCTAGTTCAGCGACTTTGGCGCCTTCACCAACTTGCTCCACAATGTACTTCCCGGCCATTTCGCCGCCTTTTTCGTTATCTGAGCTGACTAACGTTTCGACGTCTCCTTTTTCAGCGGAGCGATCCAGTGTAATGACTGGGATGCCTAGACTGTTAGCAGACTGAACGGCTGTTGAGATTGCTGCTGAGTCCGTTGGGTTAATGAGCAGAACATCAACGCCCTGTTGAATTAAATCCTCTACATCGTTGACCTGTTTCGCTGCGTCATTCTGAGCGTCAACGACTACGGCTTCCATTCCCTGTGCTTTCGCCTCTTGCTCGACGCCTTCTTTCATCGATACGAAGAAAGGATTATTTAATGTAGAAACGGATAGTCCGACCTTCACGTCCCCTTCCCCGTTGCCTGAGCTTGGCTTCGCCCATTCAGGCGGTTGCAGGGAACAGGCGCTAAGGAAAATAAGGACGAGGCTCATCGTTAATAATAGACGTAATTTTCTCATGTTTATCCCCCTATGCTGCTTTCTTTCGGTCAATTAATACGGCGATGATAATAACGACACCCTTCACAACCATCTGGAAGAAGGAAGAAACGCCAAGTAGATTCAAGCCATTATTCAGCGTACCGATAATAAGTGCACCAATTAGTGTTCCTACAATTAAACCACGTCCACCTGATAGACTCGTTCCACCTAGTACAACAGCGGCAATTGCGTCTAACTCGTACGCTTCACCCGCTGTTGGCTGAGCCGAATCAAGACGGGATACTAGAATTGCACCTGCAAGGGCAGACAATAGACCTGCAAGGGAATACACCATTACTTTCACGCGTGATACATTAATTCCTGAAATAAGAGCCGCTTTTTCATTTCCACCAATCGCATACGTCTTACGACCGAATGGCGTTTTGTGTAAAATCACCCACAGAACAGCGAAAGCAAGAAACATCGTAATCGCTGGTACCGGAATGCCTAGGAAGTACCCACGTCCGAACAACTGGAATGCATAGCTATCGCCAAGACCTGTAATCGGGTTTCCGTCTGTATACACAAGCGTTAAACCGCGGAACATCGTCATGGTTGCAAGAGTTGCGATAAACGGTGCCATTTTTCCTTTTGTCACGAGTAGACCGTTCACAGCTCCCATTACCGCACCTAGTAAACAACCAATAATAATTGATAGAATCGGATCAAGACCAGACACCATCATGCCTGCCATTAAAGCACTCGACAATGCCAGTACGGAACCGACCGATAAATCAATTCCACCTGTTAAGATAACGAACGTCATTCCATAAGCGATTAGTGCATTAATCGCGACTTGCCTGAAAAGATTTAATAAGTTCAATGGATCTAAGAAACTTGAGTTAAAAATCGATACAACGATAATAAGAGCGAGCAGTCCGACAAACGGACCTAATTTCTGTGTGATGTTTCCTACCTGTTTTGCCCCTTTGATTGCACTATCCATTCACTTGACCCCCTGTTGCTAATGTCATTATTTTCTCCTGATCGGCTTCATCCCGGTTCAGCTCTCCTGCAATGGTCCCCTCATGTACAACGAGAACACGGTCGCTCATGCCAAGAACTTCTGGTAGTTCTGAAGACACCATAATGATGGCTACTCCGCGGTCTGTCAGTTCATTCATTAACTGATAGATCTCCCGCTTCGCCCCGACGTCTACTCCGCGAGTTGGTTCATCTAAGATCAGCACTTTCGGACCAATCCCAATCCATTTCGCAATGACGACTTTTTGCTGATTTCCGCCTGATAGATTCTTCGCTTCTGTTTTAGAAGATTCTGTTTTAACCGTGAGGCGTTTAATTAGCATGTCGACAAATTCTTGTTCTTCTTTTTCCTGAATTAAGCTATTCTTCGTAAAGCTCCGTAAGCTCGGTAAGGCAATGTTGTCTTTAATCGGAAAGTCTAAAACAAGACCTTCTCCTTTTCGGTCTTCTGTAATAAATCCTAGACCTAGCTTCACCGCCTGACTTGGATTCTTTACATCTACTTTCTGGCCATTGACGAAGATCTCGCCTTCGTACTTCCCATCTAAGCCAAAAAGCGTACGCATGATCTCTGTGCGGCCTGCTCCCATTAATCCGGCCACTCCGACAATTTCACCAGCGCGAGCGGTAAAGTGAACATCCCGAAAGACCCCTTTTCGCCCGAGCCCTTTCACTTCAAGCACTGACTCACCCGGCTCGGGAGTTCGTTCCGGGAATCGGTCTGTAAGTTCTCTTCCGACCATCTTCCTTACGACATCATCAAAACTCGTCTCTGGAATTGGTGTGGTATCAACCGTTTGACCATCTCGCATGACGGTAATCCGGTCGCAAATCGTAAAGATCTCTTCCATACGGTGCGAAATGTACACGATTGATACCCCTTGTTTTTTTAACGAACGAATAACATCGAATAGCTTCTCAATCTCACGGTCAGTAAGAGCAGCTGACGGCTCGTCCATAATGATCACTTTCGCATCGGTCATGAGTGCTTTTGCGATTTCAATCATTTGCTGTTCCCCGACTGAGCACTGACCAGCTTCTTTATGAAGGGGAATCGAAACCGCTAGTTTCTCAAATTGCTCGTTCGCAATCGCTTTCATTTTTTTCGTTTGAATAAGACCAAACTTGGTCACAGGCTCTTTATTGATAAACAAGTTCTCTAATACCGTTAGATCCGGCCAAACATTGAGCTCTTGATGGATAAACGCGATCCCAAATTCCTCGGCTTCTTTTGGATTAGCAAACGTACGCGCTTCCCCGTCGATCATAACGGTCCCTTCGTCTTTCTGATGAAGGCCTGTGAGAATTTTCATTAATGTCGATTTCCCCGCTCCGTTCTCTCCCATTAGAGCGTGAACCTCTCCTGATTCAATTTCCATATCCACACCTTCGAGCACCTTATTGGTCCCGAAGGCTTTGTGAATGTTCTCCATAGAGATCTTCATGTTTCATCCCCCTTTGTTAGAACGTAACGCCAGCGTGCAGGATACAGTTTGCATAAGGGGTAACTTCCCCTGTTCGAATGACGGCTTTAGCGTTCTTCAGCTGTTGTTTCAACGATTCATGTGAGATGTAAGCAACGTCTTCGAATGATTTCTTAAACCCCTCATGTACGTCTTGATTCTGTTCCATTTCGTTCGCAACGGTCGTTTTCTCCACAACCATCTCTTCCTTTAATAGAGCAACGACATCCAAGAAGCGGGGAACCCCCTGCTGTAAGGATAGGTCGATCTTAGGCACCCCAACTGGTATCGGAAGGCCGGCATCGGCCACAACAATGGTGTCGGTATGACCGAGATCAGCGAGTATTTTGGCTATATGACTGTTTAGGATCCCGTTACGCTTCATTTGTTCAGCTCCTTCTCTACTTCCGTTCTGGTTGGCATGCCACCCTGGGCCCCGAAGGCTGTAACCGATAAGGCAGCTGCTTGATTCGCAAATCGCAAGGAGTCAAACAACGCTTTACCTTCAGCGATGGCTGTTGCAAAGGCTGCGTTAAACGTGTCTCCTGCCCCTGTTGTATCAACAGCTTCTACCGGGAAAGATGGCACAACGACCTCCTCCTGTTCATTAAAGAAACGAACGCCCGCTTTTCCTTCTGTTATAAACAGCTTGTTCGGATAACGCTTCAATATATCTGAAAGGGTCTCTCCCTCAAATAAAAGGGCAGCTTCGTGTTCATTAGGCGTGAGATAACTCACTTGTTCAATGACCTCTTGTGGGATCTCTCTCGCTGGTGCCGGATTTAATAGAAGTGGAACGCCTAACTCTTTACACAAGCGAGCTGTCTCGATCACCGTTTCTTCTGGTATCTCTTGCTGAATTAAGACCACATCACACTCGGCTAGTCGCACGCGAGCTTTGTTCACGTAGTCTGGCGTAACGTGATCATTCGCGCCTTTCACAACTACGATGCTGTTATCTCCTTCAGCTAAAATAATGTGCGCCGTTCCACTCTTGGTATGTGTAACCGGTTCCACATAGTCGGTATGAATCCCTTCCCGGTTCAGATTCTCCAAAATTTCCGTTCCATATGGATCATCTCCTACCCGTCCGATCATGTGGACGTCAGCTCCAAGTCTAGCGGCCGCAACGGCTTGATTGGCTCCTTTTCCTCCTGGGACGGTTTCAAAAGACTCCCCTAAAACCGTCTCCCCAGCTAATGGACGTCTGTCCGAGGTAACCACTAAGTCCATCGACGAACTGCCTATAACTGCAATTTTTGGTTTATTCATGATCTTCATTCCTTTCTAGTCGTATCTCGTTCTATAAATTCAACTGGCATCTCAATCGTCGTCTCGATCCCTGGTTCTTTCTTAATCGTCTGTAAAAGTAACTCCGCTGCCGCTTGCCCCATTTCATAAGCTGGCTGGCGGATCGTGGATAGGGGCGGGTAAGAAAGACTGCTTTGCGGGATATCGTCATACCCGATAATTTGTAAGTCTTCAGGAATTCGCTTACCGAGCCTAAGCGCTTCGTGGATAATGGCGATTCCAACAATGTCATTACTGGCGATGACCCCGTCTGTGTTCGGATATTTCTGAAACAGCTCTTCCGCCCATCCTTTTGCGTCTTCAAAAGAATAAGACGTGGTGGCGAGTACAGAAAAATCAATATCCGCTTCACTCAACACTTCTACCGCTCCTTTGAAACGGTCTTGTGCAGGTTTCACGTGGGCAGGCCCTTTCATGAGTGTAATCCTCTCGGCTCCTTTTTCAATGAGGGTGCGCGCCGCTAGCCTTCCACCTTCCCGACCATCGCTATAAACAGAAGGATACTGATCTGTTGTACGATCTAATAGGACAAGGGGAATCTGTAAGGCGTCATAAATATTTTGATCCACATGGTTTGTCGCTGAAATCATGCCAACGACGTTATTCTGGACGAACGTCTGAATATAATCAAGTTCTTTCTCTAGTTCTTCATCGCTGTTTCCAAGTAACAGCCGATAGCCCGACTGATTCACTGTATCTTCAATCCCTCTGGCAAGCTGAGGGAAGAATGGGTTCGTTATGTCTGGTAATAATAGTCCGATCAGTTTCGATTCCCGTTTATACAGGGAGCGAGCGACTTCGTTCGGACTATAATTTAATGTATTCATGGCCTTCTGGACTTTCTTTTTCGTTTCTTCCCCTACGTAGCCATTTTCGTTTAGCACGCGTGAAACGGTGGCTACTGATACACCTGCCTCACGGGCAACGTCTTTAATGGTAATCATGTTTTCACTCCCTGGGTTATGTGTAACCGGTTACACATAACTTAACATAGGTTTGTAATCGTTTTCAATACTATTTTTTTAATTTAATTGTTTCTTTGTGTTAACTCAGGAGGTTTAGAGAATGTTTCCGTTAGCTTATGTTGGAGTGAAAGGTGGTTCGGGAAATCACTCGCTTTCCGCGGCGAGCTGGGGAGCCTCCTCAATCGCTACGCGCTTTCCGGGGTCTCCCCTAGGCTCCTACTGCCGCAGGAGTCTCGCAATTTCCCGAACCACCTCTGCCATATATGGTGTAACGGAAACATACCATATGCGGAAATTCAAGTACCTTCCCGCTCTTAAGAGGGGGCCGTGAAAAGCGAGTAGTCTCCCATTCCAAGACTCTTCAAACATGACGGTCCATTCAGGTTAGAAGGTTCGTGCAGATTCATACATTAAATGGTAATATATTGGATATAGGAGGGATGGATATGTTAGCTACACCCTTTGGTCCTCTTCAACTGATTGTAGATGGCAGGGACATTCCGTATCAGGCTGTTCGTCTCCCAGTTGATCGCTCCTGTCCGGATGTTGAGGGTTGCTTTAGAGGAAGGAGTGTTTTGACTTGGGTAAACGTCATGCTTTTTTGAGCCAGTCTTTCATTGGCCTCATGTTATGTGTGGTCTGGTTTTTCTTATCTGCTTTTTCAGAAGGGTTTCATCGATTTGTTCTGCATGAGATCGGATGGCATCCGTTACTAGTTACAATCATCGTTCCTCTTTTTGTTTTTGTGTGGGGAATCGTTGAGTTGGTTAAAGTGAATCAACCTATAACTTCTTTGGTTAATCTAGGCGTCATGATCGGATCACTGCTTCTTTCCGCGGTTTCTTTATTTACTCTTTTCATGGGCCTCCTTTACTTAGATTAGATATGAACTTAATCGACTATACATTTTCTGTTAACTCTAAATATTTTTGTGTTAACATTATAATAAAGAAAATGTTGGTTAGGGGGATTTAATGAATAATCGTGTTCGATTTATAGTTGGGATCATTGGCTGTATCTTGTTATTTGGCATGGGGCTATACCAACTTGCCTTTGGACCTGAGGGAAACTATCCCGACTGGTTGTTGTGGTTTTTTGTCATCAGTTCTCCTATCTCTGCGATGGGAATGTATAGAAATTATAAGAGTGCGTCTCCGTGATGCACAAACGGCAAATAAGAACGCTTGGGTTATAAAACCCAAGCGTTTTTAAATCTTATTTATTGAGTTTACTAGCTACTAATCCATCCTAATAGAGATTCTATATTAGCCATAATAATAAGACCAACTATTAGCACTATGGTTGTACTAATATACTGTTTTGAATCTTTTATATAGATAAACTCTATAACTGCCTGAAATCCTAACAATAAGGCTAGATAGGTCATCCAATATAACTTCACAAAGTGATCTGAACCTTCTTCGATGGCAAACCATAATGTGCTTAAGAAGATGACTAGTAAAATCCCCCGGCCCCATCTATCGATATGTTTACCAGGTGTTTCCGAAACTTTTTTCTTTTGTATCCCAAATGTTTTGTTTGTTACTTTTTCTATAACAAGCATCAAAAGAAGTAAAACTAGAAAAAAAACTACATATTTCATATAATCCCCTTTGCTATTTAAACATTTAACCCACCCCGTTAATACTACAAGGAAAATTTCTATTAGATTTAATAGTTCCATTATGCTATACTAGTCTAGCGATGAGCTGAATTGCATAAGACGAGATTGACGCGCCTTTATGGCAAGGCACTAATGTGGAGTGCTGTCTCTCGCCGCAATACGCAAAGACGTCCTTCATAGGACGTCTTTTATTTTTGGAAAAATGGGCTCCTCGATATGTTAAACCCTTGTGCAATTTGTCGTAAACATAAATTCTTCTAGCATCTCTCAATATTAACTGCCACATTTGACAGTTTCTTGTTCAGCTATCGCACCCCTTAGTGCAGTAACAAATTATTTTCTTTTGAACCATTCACATAATTTGTTTACACCAAACGCAAATCCAAATAATGTTAATCCAAATAGTAATCCAAGAAGTGCCATAGGTAACATTACAAAAAGTATAAAAAAGTTACTTGGTACTATTTGAGGCAATACAAAATATAGTAATGCACTAATAACCATAACTATTAATGTAATTACAGCCACTTTCATTACATTGTTCATCTTATGAAAACATGAACAAGTAGCCCATACATTTGTCATTAGTTACTCCCCCTTGCGTTTTGTTATATCTGTATTTCAATTTAACTTATCCGCTATATCCCATAATAAACCGACAATAACACCTAAAAATATTGATATCCCATAAAGGTGAGTCATGTCGGAATCTGACGAAATACTTAATACAGCATTAACCGTCCATCCTGCTACGCCTCCTCCAATTACAGATATTAATGTTAGTCCTTCATTTCTCTTTTTTTCAGCTTTTTTCACTTTCACTATGTAACACTCCCTGTTTAGCCATATTCATAATTCCTTTATTAAACAATCTTGCCGCGTTAGTTTACGTACATCCCTTCACAAACTCACCAATCATTTTAACATATTCTAACAGTCCACTATCCTAATTTAATAAATCAGCAAATGTATAAACATTTACTCCAAAAAAGAAATAGCACAAAGACAACAGCTATTGTCTTTGTGCTAGTTGATCTGCTATTCGAATGTTTCTAACAAAAGTGCAACTGCTTTTCTTAGATTTATTCCCCTGTTTCAGCAAAGTGCTTAATGCGCTCGCCAATCTCGTCACGGACACGCTGGAAGAATGCCCATTTTTCTTCTTCTGTTCCTTCTGCTTTCGCTGGGTCATCAAATCCCCAGTGCTCTCTTCGAACGTGAGCCGGTGTCATTGGACATTTGTCGTTTGCATCGCCACAAAGGGTTACGACAAAGGCAGCGTTATTTAGGATCTCTGGATCAATGATATCTGACGTTTGATCTGTGATATCCATATCCACTTCTTTCATCGCTTTTACCGCATTCGGATTCAGGCCGTGTGCCTCAATACCAGCGCTTTTCACGTCCCATTTGTCACCAAGGTAGTGTTTGCCCCACGCTTCAGCCATTTGGCTACGGCAAGAGTTTCCTGTACATAAGAAGTATAAAACGGGTTTGTTCATGTTGGTGTCTCCTTTATTGTTCGTTATTTTTAATGATGATTTTAAGAAGAGACTTCATCTCTTCCTGGTCTTTTTGCTGCTTTTTTAGCATCGTTCCAAGATGATGAACTTTGAACGATAGATAAATGATGATTAGAAATGAAACTAGTATAACGAATGGCATTCTTTTCTCCTATTTAAGGTTAGACTTACAGCAGTAGCAACGTGAGATAAAGCCCCACTAGTGTAATAAATAGTGTTGGTACCGTAAGAATAATCCCGATCTTGAAGTAGTATCCCCATGAGATCTTCACGCCTTTTTGAGATAGAACATGAAGCCAGAGTAACGTTGCCAGGGAACCGATTGGCGTAATCTTCGGACCTAAGTCACTTCCGATTACGTTCGCATAAATGAGTCCTTCTTTCATAATGCCCGTTGCACTAGAATCAGCGATCGCGATGGCATCAATCATGACAGTCGGCATGTTATTCATAACAGAAGATAATAGCGCAGCAATGAAGCCCATCGCTACTGTGCCGACAAACAAGCCTTGATCCGCTGCTGCTTCAATCACGTTCGCTAACACGTCGGTTAATCCAACATTACGAAGTCCGTATACGACAACGTACATGCCGATCGAGAAGAACACAATCGCCCACGGTGCTCCTTTTACAACCTTACCTGTCTCCACAACCGAGCTTCTTCGTGCCATCAGTAAGAAGAAGATCGCAACAATTCCTGCGATAATCGACACCGGTACGGTCAAAAATTCACTGGCGAAGTAGCCAACAAGGAGGACCCCAAGTACCCACCACGAAAGGCGGAACATCGTGTGATCCTGAATGGCTTCTTTCGGCTCCCGTAACTGAGTGACGTCGTATTTACGCGGAATGTCTTTGCGGAAATACAAGAAGAGCACAATAATACTAGCCACTAATGAGAAGATATTCGGAATAATCATGCGGGAAGCATATTCAATAAATCCGATATCAAAGAAGTCAGCTGATACGATATTCACGAGGTTACTCACCACAAGTGGCAATGAAGTCGTGTCGGCGATAAATCCACTTGCCATAATAAATGGAAAGATCTTTCTTTCCTCGAAGTTCAGCGCCCGTACCATCGCAAGTACGATCGGCGTTAAGATCAAAGCAGCCCCGTCATTTGCGAAAAGAGCAGCGACCCCTGCCCCGAGTACAGATATGAATATAAACATTTTTAATCCATTACCGTCAGAAAGGCGAGCCATATGAAGAGCGGCCCATTCGAAAAATCCAATCTCATCTAAAATTAATGAAATGATAATAATAGCAATAAACGCTAAGGTCGCGTTCCATACGATGCCGGTTACCGTTACAACGTCTCCGAAATCCACAACGCCCGCCACTAATGCCAATACAGCTCCGGCACATGCGCTCCAACCGATTCCAAGGTTCTTCGGCTGCCAGATAACAAAGACAAGCGTAATGAGGAAGATCGCGACTGCAATTCCTACATTCATTCTCTAAAACTCCTCCTACTCACACACAATCCGTTTACCAGACTGCTCGAGTGCTTCTATTTTCTCCTTCTGATCAGGCATATGCGTAAGTATGTCTGAAATGAGATCAACGGCCGCATGATCCTCATTAAGAGAATAAAACATCCAATGCCCTTGCCGCTTCTCCTTCACAATTCCCGCGCTGCGTAATTTTTTTAGATGCTGACTGACAGAAGGCTGAGACATCTCCAAGATCTCCACCAGTTCACACACGCAAAGTTCCTGATCCTTCAAAAGCCCAACAATCGTCAAGCGCGTCTGATCCCCTACTAGTTTCAGAACTTTAGAGCTTTCCTCTACTGATAATAATGGTTGACTCATCTACCTGACCTCCTTTTTAAGGGGTGATATGTAGTTTCATATGCAAATCCAATACGATTATATAAGCGTTCTTTTATATAAGTCAATGCTTATATTCAAAAAAATCCCCCCCTTCATTATCTGGATTCATCTGTGCCCTTTTGAAAGCTCTTAACCTTCGAAAGGGCACAGACTCAAAGGCTCTCTTACCTTTTAAGGTCTAATGTCATGAAAAAGGTCACAGATCTAGCTCTTCTATGACCTTTTCACACTCTTTAACAATGAAAAGGTAACAGATTAAGCCTCTCTCTTCCCTTTTAGACTAAAATGTACCCCGAAATGTCACAGAACCACCAGCAGAGCCACCCGAGACAGACCCCGCTTCAAAAGCCCACAAAAAAACACTCTGACCTAAAAGACCAGAGTGTTTCCATTTATTCTGAAACCTGTTTCCACACCGATTTAAGTGGCGAAACCCTTGCTTTGTGCACATAAGCCGTTCCATCTGTTGAGAGCTCGAGCCCAAGACTTTCTTCACCTGGGAAAACAAGATTCGTCAGCACGACCTCACCGTCTCCACCGAACACCTCAACAGATGACCAATCCACAAACACCCTGAGTTTCAGACGTCCATCAGGTACGTTTAACGTAATCGATTGCGTCATGGCGAAAGATTGATGGAAAGAGGCATCTCCTGAGCGTCTTCGATCAAATGATAGCGTGCTGCTTGAGACATCGTACTCGATGACAGTCTCTTCTTTCTCTGATTGTAAAAGCCCGAGTCGAACGCTCCCTGTATACGTCACATCAAGATCAAGCTCAAGATCAAGTGCATTCCCTTTAAGCCCTTTAAACAGATTCCCACCAGACTTTAACTCCATATCTTCAAACGTTTGACCCTCATTACGAATCGATTCAATATCAGGAACTGGTGTCTGGATTAAGCGGAACCCTTCGCGCGTTGTTTTTAAAGAAAGTTCTCTAGGAAGCGTCATCGCACTTCTCCAGGTTGAGGTCGGCGTATCAATGGCATAGCGCCAGTTGCTCATCCATCCCATAAATACACGTCTCCCTGACGCCATCGGAAGGTCAGACCATGTGACTCCTGCATAGTTATCCCAGCCACGGTCTACCCACAGAACCTTCGCACTATCGTGGTCATTTACAAACGTCTTGCCATCGAACTCGCCTACAAAGTACTGCGTTTTCGAGCCTTCTTCTACATCCGGTTCATCTCCAAGGCTGACGAGAAGCACCCACTTCTTCTTATCCGTCGAGTGATCAACCGGAAGCTGAAACAAGTCCGGGCATTCCCATACACCCTGATGAGACCCTTCTCCGTCGCCAAACTCACTTACAAACTCCCAGTCTATAAGATTAAGAGACGTATACATGCTGACCGTTTGGCCAGAAGCAATCACCATCACCCAGCGCCCTGTATCCTCGTGCCAGAATACTTTCGGATCCCGGAAATCTATAATTCTTGGCTCAGCGAGAACCGGATTTCCATCATAAGGCGTCCATGTCCGTCCATTGTCTTTACTATACGCAAGACTCTGGCGCTGACGGGGTTTATCCGTTCCAGGATACTCATCCGCATGTGTAAAAATGGCCACAAGCCCGCTTTCGCCTCCAAAGAAGCCGGTAGTATCATGCCAATCCACCACGGCACTTCCTGAGAAAATCATGCCGTTCTCATCTGGCTTAAGCGCAATCGGCAAGTGCTCCCAGTGTACCAAGTCTTTACTGACCGCGTGGCCCCAGTGCATCGGTCCCCACACATTACTATTAGGATGGTATTGGTAGAAGAGATGATACTCCCCGTTGTAATACACCATTCCATTCGGGTCATTCATCCAGTTCTTCTCTGGCGTAAAGTGGAACTGCGGCCGGTATTTCTCCTGGTAATAGCTTGTTGATGCTGTATGCTCGACTGTCATCGTGAACATCCTTTCTACTCCATCGTTAGGATTCATATACGCTCAGCGTGTTAAACGCTTTTAAGAAAATGAAGCAAACAAAATAGGCAAAGAAACTCGTTATGAAAAATAAGCCTGCCGGATTCATAAATAAAAAGTATCCGGTTCCAATTGAAACGAAGCTTAAAAGGATGGTATAAAGCGGATTAGCTATTAATAAAAGAAGCGCATTCCGGATTAGGAAATACCACGTCGTTTGTACATGAGCCATCATTGGGAACACATACATCGTAAGAAGACCATACAAGAGCGCTACTGCGATGGTTAAACAGAAAAGAATCGTTTGGGTGATAGAGCCTGAGGGTTCAATCAGCTGAAAGTTCCCATATAGAGAAAGACCGATAATCGTCCATATGACAGATAGCCCTATACCTTGACGGAAGTTTTCTTTAAACAGCTTAAAGAATGGACGGAAAACGCCGTCCTCCTTGTTCTCTAGCTGCCACGCTCTCACGACACCAAACATCGCCACAGTAGAAGGGAAAATCGTGATAACAGGGATACAAGAAATCGCCCAAACAACGCTTAAAAGCAGAAAGTCAACGAGCTTCTCGATATATACGAACAGCTTACTCTTATAAATCCCCATTTCGTGTTCCTCCCTTTCTTTAGCGCGTTAGCATGACTGTCTTTCTTCAAGGCGCGAAGGTAGACTGATATGCCTCGTCTCCGCCTCACGATCTTCCAATCTCGCAATCAATAATTCAGCTGCTTGTTCTCCGATTTCATGAATAGGCTGCTTGATCACCGTCAGAGGCGGATTCGTAGCCTCCGTCCACTCGTAGTTATCATAACCAATCATGGCGAGGTCGTCTGGGACTTTAATATTCCGTTCGTTCAATGTCACCACAGATCCTAAGGTGAGGATATTGTTGGCCACCATCACCGCTGTACAGTTTGTTTCCTCAAGCAATTGCGCCATCGCTTTTTTACCCGCTTCTAATGAAGGCTCTTCAATGACTACATGTTCTTCTTTATAGGAGAGATCATACTCTCTTAAAGCATCTTTATATCCAGCTATTCGTTCATTACTTGTGGTTAATCCGAGGGGACCTGAGATATAGCCAATATCTTTATGACCTTTCTCGATTAATAAACGAATCGCATCGTATGTGCCCTTATAGTTATCGACAAGAACGCAGTCACAATCTATGCCCATTGGTTCTCGGTCTATAAACACGATTGGCATTTGTTGCTCGAATTCCTTCAGGTAACTATGATCCCCGTAGGTCGGGGCCATAATGAGGCCATCAATCATTTGGTTTTTGAACATGTTTATTTGCTGCATTTCACTCTCAATATCTTCATTAGAGTTGCTTAAGATCAGCTGATAACCGACTTCCTTCAGCTTCTTCTCAATGCTATGAGCCACAGCCATAAAGAAGAATCCGGATGTATCCATTTCTTTCGCCGGAATAATCAAGCCAATCGTTTTAGAAGCATTACTCCTAAGACTTCTTGCAATGAAGTTCGGGCTATAGTTGAGTTCTTTCATCGCGTCGTATACTTTTTTCTTTGTATTCTCCGCGACATACCGCGTTCCGTTAATCACATGAGAAACGGTAGCAGTTGAAACCCCCGCCTGTTGTGCGACATCCTTCATTCTTGATCTCATTCCGTTTCCATCATCTCTTATGGTGCTCATAGCATATTCTCCTCTGCATTAAGTACTATTTTTCCATTCATATCTAAAAAATCTAGCAAGTATTATAATGATCGAACGTAATCGATTACGTTTCTAGTAAAAAAATTTAGCAAACACGAATAGAAACCGTTTTCATTGTTGATCTATCAATAGTATACGGTTTTCATAGTCTTATTGTCAAACCTCTTCCTTCCCCTACAAGGAGGGGAAGGAAGCCCTTTTTGATGTGCTCTTTCACATGAATATTAGTGAATCGAATTCATCTCCCAAACGTCTAAAGAAACAATCTCTGCCTCATCACTTCCCCAGAGCTCAACTCCCTCTGCTATAACTCTAGGATATGTCCTTGTCGTGATGCTTTTTAACCCATTGGCATAGCACTCAACCATAGAACGATCCACATAAATGTGAAGATCTATGTCCTTCCCACCAATATCAAGGGGGCCTCCTTGTTCCTCTCCATTAGCCTTTCGAACATTTAACGTCCCTTTCTCCCGGTTGTAATAGACAAGCGTCCCTTCTGAACGGTCTTCCGATTGACGCACTTTCACGCCAGCTCTGTCTCCACTTACCTTTAAGCGAATCTCAAGCCGATCTCCTTTTACGTGAGCTAATTGTTCACTGGCCTGATCCAACGAACCATCTTTAAATGTGAGCAACTTCTCCCCGCGTAAACGTTGAAGCTCCTCAATTGGCCTCATACCTAACTGACCATCTTCCCTGAGCCACAACTCAACAGGAAGTCCTCCATTGTGAGCCCAGCCCGCATCATATTCTTCCTGCAAACTTCTCCGCCCCTGAGCAATTGTAAACAGGATGACTCTCCCTGTTTTCGGATCTTTCATGGCGCTTGGTCCTGTGAAATGAAAATCTCCAAGGTCCATAAGCTTTGGCTCATCAAAGTCAGCAGTAAACGTAAGGGAGCTTACATCCCACTCTCCAATCCAGTAAAACACTTCAACATCAGCTCCTTCTCCAACAGGGCTAATAATGAAGATGTGTTTCTTGTCACTGATTGGCAGCAGAATCGGCAACTCCCACACTTCACCTAAATAAGGGTAGTTCTGCTCCCGATCTGAACGAAGAACGCCTTTATACTCCCAATCTACTAAATTATTAGAAGCAAAAAGTAGAACAGCGCCACATACTCCCTCAATTCCTGAAGCGACAATCTGATACCACGTCTCCCCTTCTTTCCATACAAACGGATCCCGGAAGCCATCGTGATGAAGCCCTTCACCCTCAGGTTGTAACGTGACAGGTTCAGGATGCTTCTCCCACTTCGTTAACATGGGGTCTTGATCCTCGGTGTATGTACTCTGGGCGAGACCCGTCATTTGATTGGGGGCTTTTGTTTTGTTCCCTGCTGTAAAGAATAAGACAGGTGTCCCGTCTTCCCCGTAAGTGGCATTGCCTGACCAAATTCCATCAGGAGCAAGGTCATCGTCTTCAGTTTCAATGGCTACAGGTAAATCGCGCCAATGCACCAAATCCTCACTCACCCAGTGGCCCCATTGAATATTGCCCCAGTAAGGTCCTTGAGGATTATGCTGGTAGAATAAATGATAATACCCATTAAAATAGAGGGGCGCATGTGGTTCATTCATCCAGTGACCTGGTGCTGTTAGATGATACTTCGGTTTATGTGGGTCCTGGTCATAGATCTCACGCCTGATCGATATTTCTTCATAGCTAATTGATGGAAGGATCCCCTTCGTTTTATTAAGCTTATTTTGAAATCGCTCCTGAATCTCTTGATCGGACTGCACTTCATTTTGAATAGAAATTTCATCGATAAGTCCACCAAACGTGTTCAGATTAAAAACGCCGCCAATAGAGATTGGATCATTATGCCTTCCGATATAGAAAGGACCAGGAAAGGGTTCCATTTTAATAGGAGAGGCAAACGATTCACAGGCTACTCGCTCCCCATTCAAATAAAGAGTAATAGCCTCGCCACTAAACGTTGCAACGATGTACGACCACTCTCGAATCGGGAGAGATTTAGAGGCCCATACTTTAATCAATGTTTCCCCAGTCCCTACCTTTAGAGCCCATTTTCCGTGCTGATGCAAGCCTAACATAAACCCTTGCTTGTTCCTGCTATTCAACTGGCTTACGATACCAGTTAACCGTTCATCCTCATTGCCTCCAAATGAACGAGGGGCAACCCAGGCCTGAATGGTAAAAGAATCTGTCATCGCATCTCTTATCCCCTCTTCACGTTCAATCCACGTTGAGTATCCGTCAAAGAGGAGCGCTTGATCCACTATTCCTTGTCGCCACTGTGGTTCACGGATGGCTTCAACGGAATGGTTGCTGAACACATAATGAATTGAGTCCTGTTGCCTACTCACCCCATCATTTACCTTGCTCCCATAGCCTTCATTGAAAGCCCAGTGCGCCACAATCTGTTTTGTTTCATTTGAGAACATTCCATCACTTCCTTCATGATAGAGAAAGCCAGAACATGTATAGATCTGTTCCAGCTTTCTCAGGGGATGTGCTATTTATCCATTATTGGTTTTCGTTAAAACGGTCTAGTCCGTCCTGATAAATTTCCATCATACGGTCTAAGCCCATTGCTTTAAGCTGATCCACATATTGATCCCACTCATCATTTACGCCGCCTTTCATTAACCAGGTCGCTTTCTTCTGGTTAACGAATTCTTTAATGTCTACTTCAAGACGGTTCAGTTCATCAAGTTCTTCTGGTGTGAAGAAGATCATTGGGTAATTCTCATCAGCTAAATAAGGAGCATAGATTTCATTTAAGTCTTCAAGACGCTGCTTGGCACGTGGTTCCATTTCAACTGTGTTCTCAAAGTCTTCTTTTAAAATGGCAATTGGTCCGTTCGGTGCAACTTTTTGACGAAGTTCGCCCATAATCACATCATCTGGCTGCTCTTTAAGAACGAGTTGGTCTCCTTTTTCTTCAAAGATCGTACCAATTGGGCCCCAGTTAATCTGAGCAGACATCTTCGTATCATAAAGCTGATCAACCCAGCGCATGGTAAGTGCAGGATTCTTGTTCTCTGACGTAATCGCAAATGCACCACGACTGTAATCAGAGTTGTTCGCACGACCAACAAGGATGTCACCGTTTGGCCCTTCTAGCGGAGGAAGTAATACGTAATCATCACGTAATTCCGGTCCTACCACCTCTGCAGTTTCCCACCAGATGTACGATCCATATCGTTCGCCTTTACCCTTAGCAAAGTATTGAGATACATCTTGTGTGAAGGATTCTTTATCAATTAACCCTTCTTCTACCCAGCCATGGTAGTAATCGATTGCTTCTTTAAATTCAGGCTGTACCGCTGTAAAGAGGACTTCTCCGTCACGAACGATGCGGTGTTCTGTGTTATCTGGGACACCGAATGCTGCAAACATATCTCCAAAGTTCCCAGTCCAGAAGTTATACATGAAGCTAATTGGAAGTTCATCCTGCTCCCCGTTCCCGTTTGGATCTTGTTCTTTAAATGCGACTAACACGTCTTTATACTCTTCAAGCGTCTTAGGCATTTCTAAGCCTAGTTCATCCAACCAAGCTTTATTAATCGAAGTAAAGTTCGGTACAGCTCCAAGTCCTGCTTCTTCAGCTCTTGGAAGAGTATAGATATGACCGTCTGGAGCAGTTACCATGCTCTTTAATTCCGGCCGTCGTTCGAACAGCTTCTGAATGTTTGGAGCATGTTCTTCAATCAGATCTTCAAGCGGGATTAACGTGCCGTTACTACCGTACTTTACAATATCAAGATCCGTTAAATTCGCGCCATAGAAGGCATCTGGAAGATCTCCACTTGCAAGCATCAAGTTCTTCTTCTCTTCATACCCATCCTCTGGGATGTTGTTCCATTCAATATGAACATTTGTCATATCCTCTAACGTTTGAATAATTTCCATTTCATTGTAGTTTGGAGCGAGTGGTGCTTTCGGTGATACAAACTCAAGGGTTACTTGATCATCAACAATCGGTAAACCTTCTTCATTAAACTCAGCCGCATCTTTCTTCTCTTCAGAATCAGCTTCAGACTGACAAGCACTCAATACAAAAAGTGAACAGAGCATCACACTTAATAAAATAAGAGACCAATTTTTCCGCTTTAGAACCATTTCATTTCCCCCTCGATTAAATTGTGGTAAGTAACCCAAGAAATTGACCAGTCGAGCTCCAAGCCTCACCTCCATCAAGCCTTTTAAAACTTTCTATTATCCTTTAATACTTCCAATCATGGCACCTTTCACGAAGTACTTCTGAATGAAAGGATATAAGATTAGAAGTGGAACAGCTGCTACAATAATGACCCCGTACTTAATTAAGTCAGCTATACGCTGTTGAGCTGCAAACGACTCCACGTCCCCAAGCATGCTGGCTGATGCTTCGTTTTGAATTAAAATCGAGCGAAGCACAAGTTGTAAGGGGTATAGTTCTTCATCGTTTAAGTAGATTAGAGCGTCAAAGAAAGAGTTCCAGTGTGTTACAGCATAGAAAAGAACCATAACAGCTACAATCGGCTTCGACAGTGGAAGCACAATTTTGAAGAAGAATTTCGTATTGGAGCATCCATCCATTTGAGCTGATTCTAGTAATTCATCTGGAATAGTAGATTGGAAGAATGTCTTTGCTACAATCAGATTCCACACGGCAACAGCTTTCGGTAGGATCAGTGCCCACATCGTGTTTACAAGACCCAGGTTTTTCACAACGAGGTAAGTCGGAATCAGACCACCTGAGAAGAACATAGTAAACAAGAACATAAACATGAAGAAGTTCCGACCTGCTAAGTCTTTCCGAGACAGCGCATAAGCAGCCATCAAGGTAAGGGCTACATTCACAAAGGTTCCAACCACCGTGTACACAATCGTATTCTTGTACCCTGTCCAGATCCGTCCATCCTGGAAAATTCGTTGATACCCTTCAAAGGTAATCTCCTTCGGCCAGAGCCATACCTCACCGTTATAAACGTAGTCTGGATTACTAATTGAAGCGATGACGACAAAATAGAGTGGATAGAGGACAACTAACATGAGACCGGATAAGAGAAAGAGATTTAAGACATCGAAGATCTTATCTTCTCTCGACTTCCGCGCCCAAAACTTTGTACGATTCATGACGAAATTACTCATCTTCGCCCCTCCTTACCACAGGCCAGAGCCTGATAGTTTTTTAGCCGCACGGTTTACAGCCCATAATAAGATAAAGTTAATCACCGCGTTAAAGAGACCAACAGCAGCAGCAAAGCTATATTGTGCAGACTGCAAACCAACCTTATACACATATGTAGGAATAATTTCTCCTGCTGAGACGTTCAAAGGCGTTTGCATGAGGTAAGCCTTTTCAAAACCGATATTCATTAAGTTCCCAACGGACAATACGAGTAGAATCATAGCCGTTGGCATAATGGCCGGGATATCAACATGCCTGATCCGCTGCATTTTACTCGCGCCATCCATTATGGCTGCTTCGTGAACTTCAGGACTCACACCAGCCAGGGCCGCCAAGTAAATAATTGCTGCCCAACCGGTCTCTTGCCATAACCCTGAAGAAATATAGAGCGGCTTAAACCAGGACGCTTCCGACATAAAGTAGATGGGGTCTCCTCCAAAGATCATGATGAAGTTATTAATGAGTCCGTTTGGAGAGAAGAATACGTACACCATCCCAACAAGAACAACGACTGAGATAAAGTGCGGGGCATAGATGACTGTCTGTACGAACTTCTTATACTTCTGATTTCTTAGCTGGTTTAACAATAGCGCTACAATAATCGGTAGCGGGAAACCAAACAGCAGCTGTAAGAAACTAAGTTCAAGTGTATTTTCTAACAGATTCCAGAATTGAAAGGAGTTAAAGAAACGAATGAAATGTTCAAACCCTACCCAAGGGCTACCCCAGACGCCTTGTGTGGGCATATAATCTTGGAAAGCTATGAGGATGCCATACATCGGAATGTAGTGAAAGATAATAAAGTAGATAATGGTAGGAAGAAGGAATAAATACAATTCATAGTTTTGCCAGATCTTTTTCTTCGAAGAACGCTTTACTTTAGGCTCCGACTTCGTCCTAGTCCTTCGCCAAGGCAACGTCTTAACTTTGGTCTCCATAGATCTCACCTCACCTTTTATAAAATCGTTTACGTAATCGATTACCTAAGGGGTAAAAAAAGATGAACGGCTCTCGTTCATATCATGTGTAGAAGCTTCCAATTCAGCTCATTTAATCGTTTACGTATCCAACTTTTAATAACTTTATTGTAAACGGTTTCAAAAAGGGTGTCAATCAAATCTTGGAAATAAAAATTCTTTTCTTTTTAAGAATACGAGAATGAGAGATTGCATATAGGAGGGGGATGAAAATCTAAAAATCAATTGGCATCAACAACCCGCAAAAGCCATGTTGGAGGGGCGGCTGGCAGACTCTACTGTAAGATTGTTGATGTCAGGCAAAGCTCAAGGTGAGGACCTTTTGCTTTTTCACTACAATTTATTTACCTTTTTGGACATATATAATCTGTTTACGACTCTCTTCTACACTGACAAAATACGGTCTAGCGTCGAAGGGGAAATATTCAATTCGAACAGGTTGAATGTTTAATTTAGAGTAAAGCTGCATATCGTCACGTATATCATTCAAATTGAAATAAATCGGTCTACTCTGTTGATCGTGAACGATCGTCTCGGAGTACCCTTCATCTTTCAAGAACTGAAGTAGTTCCATGGATGAAAACTCCTCTTTTTATGTGACGTGTTCCCACTATAACATTATTATATTAGAAAAACAAATAAAGCACCCACCTAAAAGGTGGGTGCTTTTGGAATTTCTTCTTATGCGATTAATTTCTTACAAGCTTCTGCACAATTGAAACATGCATCTGCACAATCTTGGCAATGCTTATGATCGTGCTTTTTACACTCTTCACCGCAACGCTCACAGATGGTCGCACACGCTTGTGCTAATTCTGCTACGAACGGAGTCCCTCTTGTAATCGCTTGTTCTAAGTACGCACAAATATCTGCACACTCACGATCAAGGCGAACACAGTCTCTCATACTGTTTAAATCTTCTTCTTTCAGGCATGCATCATAACAATGGTTACAAGCCTCCATGCACTCATGCAATGCTTTAATCGCTTCTGGATGGGTCTGGTGTGCCATCATCAATCACTCCTTTAAATTAGTTTACATAGTAGTTATGCCCAGATAATGTGCAGATCTTGTGCAGTTTTTAAATTCAAGGATTAATATTCCAGTTTCAGAGCTTCCGCAGTTTATCATTTACTTATCAGGACAATGTTAAGGTGTATTTTTGGAAGCTTCTCCAAACTTAAATGGAGAGTAGACGCTTTTGTAATCTACAATGGTAATCATTCCACGGTCTGCATGGTTATTGTCATGACAATGGAAGAGCCATTCTCCTTTGTTATCAGCTTTGAAATAGATTTCATAGGTCTCTCCTGGTTTTACATTCAGTAAGTCTTTCACGATTGGCTTTTCTAGCTTTCTTCCGTCTTTAGAGACGACCTGAAACTTATGGCCATGTAAGTGCATGGGGTGATTCAACATTCCTGTATTTTTAAGTTCTACTTTCACCAAGTCCCCTTCTTTTACTTTAATAGGAGGCGTATCGGGGAAGGTGTCCTCGTTGATCTGAAACACCATTCCTTCACCCATGTTCATTCCCATGTTTAGGTTCATCTTATAGGTGACGTCAGGATTCTGTGGAATGTCTTTGAACAACAACTCTTCACTTTCATAACTCGTTCCACTCACAGTCCTTCCCTCATCTCTTGCCAACGAACTAGTTGATGACTCTTGGTTGCCTAGAGGAATGGTCACATCATCGACTTCCTCTGACTGTGATAATAAACGTATGGCATTGCCTTCATTCGTCCACTCCACATCGATTCTTTCACCTGGAGCAATCTCTAATTCAGAGCTCTTCTCCTCACTTTTCACTTTGTCTCCGTCGACTGCGATAACTCGCATTTGATTCGGGAATTGAACATAGTGCGTCTGGTAGCCGGCATTTATAAACCGTAGTCTTGCTTTCTCTCCTTCTTGTATATCTAAAGGCTTTACAGCTTCCCCATTCTTCCCATTGATGGTCACTGTATCATACATCGCTTTTGTGTCAGCTTCACCGTCCCCGGACATTCCACCTGTCATCATACTGCCCATATTGGTGAGGCTTTGCTTATCTTCATACACGGCCCATTCATCTACAATAAACGCCTGATCGATGGCATAGTCTGGCTTCTCTTTCTCCACAATAAAGGCCCCATACAATCCTTTGTCTACTTGCTTTGAGCTATGCTGGTGAGAGTGATACCAGTAGGTGCCCGGATGATCTGCCAGAAACTCGTACGTAAACTCTTCCCCTGGCAGTACCGCATCTTGTGTTACCCCTGGTACGCCGTCCATTTTGTTTGGCAGCAATACACCATGCCAATGGATCGTTACAGGTACATCCAAGTTATTCTTTAAATGAACTTTTACATAGTCCCCTTCCTGCACTCGCAGTTCCTTCCCGGGAACAGATTGATTATACGTCCATGCTTCGACACTAGTGCTTGAATTAATGTTCCATTGTTTCTTTGAAGCTGTTATATCAAATTTCTTAATAGGATGACCTTTTGCATCGTCCCCTTTAAGGTCCGTGATGCTTTCGCCTTTGGCTTCATTAAGGACCGAGGCCGTACTCTCCCCTGATCCATCTTGGAATTGCATGACTCCCCAGATTCCAATCAACAGAACTCCGGCTCCAAGTAAAAGGGAGATCACCATTTTCTTCATATCCTTCATCCTTTCTTAGTTACTTTTATGTACCCCTAGGCGTACTATATCCGAGAAATGTGCAAGAAACGTGCAGATTCTTTGAAGATTAAAAGAACATGATCATATAAAAAGCCAGGGCTTTACACCCTGGCTTTGTTGAGATTTAAGCTTTTAATAATTTAGCGTTTACCGCTACCACAACCGTACTCAGACTCATTAATACCGCTCCTACTGCCGGACTTAAAATAACGCCTATTGGGGCAAGAACGCCGGCCGCTAACGGAATGGCCAGAATATTATACCCAGCCGCCCACCAAAGATTCTGAATCATTTTTCTGTAGGTTTTCTTTGATAGTTCCATTATGGAAAGGACATCTTTCGGATTGCTTTTAACTAGAACAATATCGGCTGATTCCATTGCGACATCTGTTCCTGTGCCAATGGCAACGCCAAGATCCGCCGTAGCTAAGGCTGGGGCATCATTTACCCCGTCTCCTGTCATGGCCACTTTCCATCCTTTTTCTTTGATCTTTTTCACCTGTTCCGCTTTCTGGTCTGGCAGAACTTCTGCGTACACCTCATCTATTCCTAACTGGTTGGCAACCCAGTCTGCCACTTTTTGATTGTCTCCAGTAAGCATTATGGAGTGGACATCCAATTCCTTCAGGGCGTCTATGGCTTCTTTAGCATCCTCTCTTACGATATCCGCTAGTGCAATCATTCCGAACAGCTCTTCATTTACAACGACAAAGACAACTGTTTTCCCTTCTTCAGAAAGGTCAGCAAAAACCTGCTGATCATAGGTATAGCCCCGATCATCCACAAAGCCTGGACTCACTACATTCACTTCATGTCCATCTACAGTGCCCCTCAATCCTTTGCCGGTCAACGATTCAAATTCTTCGATTGACTTTAAAGATACAGAATCCTTCTTTGCCTTTTCTACGATTCCGGCTGCAAGGGGGTGTTCAGAGTTTTGTTCCAAAGAAGCAGCCCATTGTAGCACTTCTTGTTCTTCGTGGCCTTCTACTGGAATAATATCGGTTACTCCAAACTCTCCTTTTGTTAGTGTACCTGTCTTATCAAATACAACCGCATTCAACTGCCTTGCACCTTCAAAGTTGGCACGATTACGAATTAAGAGTCCCTTTTTCGCTGAAATCGACGTTGAAACAGCTACAACTAACGGAGCCGCTAATCCTAACGCATGGGGGCAGGTAATAACCATGACGGTCACCATGCGCTCCATTGCAACATCAAGTGGAAAACCAAGTGCTAACCAAATGATAAATGTAAGTAGTCCGCTTCCAAGCGCTAAGTAAAACAACCATTTCGCGGCTCGGTTGGAAATGTCCTGAGTTTTCGATTTGGAGTCCTGCGCTTCTTTCACTAATTGTATGACTTGGGATAAATACGTGTCATCTCCGGTCTTCTCAACGCTAATCGTCACAGACCCTTCCTGATTCACGGCACCACCAATTGCCTCTTCTCCTTCACCCTTCTCAACAGGTACCGATTCTCCTGTGAGCATGGATTCATCTATGGTTGTCTTCCCATCAATGATCTGCCCATCTACTGGTATTTTCTCACCTGGTTTGACTAGTACATGATCTCCTTCTTGTAGCTTGGAAACTTCTACATCTTCAACATTTCCATCTTGGTCGACCTTGTGAGCCTCATTTGGCATTAGCTTGACTAATTCTTCTAACGCATTGGATGCTCCCATAACAGATTTCATCTCAATCCAATGGCCAAGTAGCATAATGTCGACGAGAGTGGCTAGTTCCCAGAAGAAGTTTCGCCCCTGGAGTCCAAAGACCACTAGTGAGCTATAAAGATAAGCAACCGCTATGGCCAGACCAATAAGTGTCATCATGCCTGGACTCTTTTGCTTTAGCTCGTCTTTGGCCCCTGTAAGAAACGGCCACCCACCATAGAAGAAAACAAATGTAGCTAACAGAAATAATACATATTGATCGTAAGGAAATGTCCAATCAAATCCGATAAAGTCTTGAATCATGGGTGACAAGAGTAAGATGGGGATGGTAGCGACTAAAGAAATATAGAAACGTTTTTTGAAATCTTCAACCATCGCCCCATGATCGTGATGATCATGGCCTTCGTGATCTCCATGATCGTGTTCTTCATGTTCATGTTGGTGATGTTCGTGCTCCATACTTTACCCCTCCACATGTAAGTCATTTTGATCTTAGTGTTCCTCTAGTTTCTTTTTTAAACGATCGTATTCTTCTTCTGAAATTTCTCCTCTAGCTAACCGTTCTTTCAGAGAATCGAGTGAGGAGGATGATTGCTTCGGTTTACTCGAATTGAATCCTTTCATTAAAAGAATTGCGACAGCGATAAAAATGATGCCTATTACAAGCATCCAGGTGAATCCCATTCCACCAAATCCACCCATTCCTTGTCCATTCATCATAAGTGATTCCTCCTTTTTAAAATACTTACCAGGGTATATAAAAGATTGTCGTAGCCCGATCGCTACGTTCTATGCCAGCTATCATGGCACAGCTTTCCCTTTTCCCTTCACCCATTTATACCCAACTCCCCAAACGGTTTGAAAATATTCATCAATGGGGAAACCGGTTTGTCTCACTTTCTCTCTTATATTCCTCACGTGCGAATCAATCGTTCGCCCTTCTGTTTCGGCATTAATGCCCCAAACCATATCAATCAGGTGTTCACGGCTGAATACACGATCTGGTTTCTTCATTAAAAGGCCCATCATGGCAAACTCCTTAGGCGTAACAGGAATGAGGTGTCCTTGGTAACTTAATTGGTATTTCTCCCCGTCCCATATTAATCCATCTACTTCGATTCGATCTTCATTCGTCGTTCTTCTAAGCAGTGCATTTACTCTTGCTAACAACTCATCCTCATCAAAGGGCTTCGTCACATAATCGTCAGCCCCCATATTTAGGCCCTTAACGATATCCGTTTTTTGATCCCTGGCTGTTACCATAATAATTGGAACTTCAGAGATCGCACGAATGTTTTCGCACGTTTTCCACCCATCGTACTTTGGCATCATCACATCTAGTAAGATTAAATCGAACGGCTGATCTTCTACAGCGCGAATCGCCTCCTTACCCGATTGCACCTTTGTACATGTGTATCCGTGAGGAGATAAATAAAGCTCCAGTAACTCAAGCATTCGTTGTTCATCATCGACTAATAATAAATTACTCATAAGTAAGTAGATCCTCCTTCTTCAACACAATGGTGAGCGATGTTCCTTGCCCAAGCTCACTCTTCACAGCTACTTCTCCTTCATGCTTCTCTACTATTTCTTTTACAATGGAAAGCCCAAGTCCAGATCCTCCATATTCTCTCGAGCGCGATTTATCCACCCTGTATAAGCGTTCAAAAATGTAGGGTAATTCCTCCTCAGGGATGCCTTCTCCTTCATCTGTAACAGAAATACCGACTCTCCCATTTTCCACAGAAACACTCATGTCAATATGAGAGTGAGCAGGAGTATGTTTAATCGCGTTGTCGAGTAAATTCAAGAGCACCTGCTGGAAGCGCTCTGCATCCACATTCACCACCACCTTCGCGTCACAACGAACGCGAAGTGAAAGATCATGTTCAGATAAGATCGGCCTCACTTTCTCATGAACTTTAGCCATTAAATCACATAAGGAAACCGGACTCTTCTCAATGGAAAATTCATTTTGGTCCATCTTGGCAAGGTCAAATAAGTTCTTCACAAGCTGAGTGAGATGTTCCGTTTCTTCTTTAATAATACCAAGATAATGATTCTGCTCTTCCTCAGAGAGGCCTTTGCGACTCGCTATGTTCGAATACCCTTTGATATAGGTAAGAGGGGTTCGTAGTTCATGTGAAATACTGGCTAAGAAATCTTTCCGGTCTTGCTTGAGACGGTTCAGTTCGTTGGATAACGTAACAATTGAATGAGCCAACTGACCTAACTCATCGTTTTGCTTGTAATGGAGGTTAACTTGATCCTTCCCCTCAATTAAACCTTCTGTCGCTTTCTTCATTCTGACTAAAGGTCTTGTTATAAAATGGCTTAGGATAAAAATCGCAAGTACTGTAAGAAATAAAGCAATGAACCCAACAAGAAGGAATTGATTTGATAACTGATTGATGACTCGTTGAACAACCATGGTAGGGGAGAACATATACACATACCCTGCCATCTCCCCTTCAAGCGTGATCGGACTGACCGTAGCCACGTATTGACTGCTTCGCCAATGTCCATCTAACACTTTTCCTGAATGGTTCACATCTTGAAGCGACTTATTTAATAGATGCTGAATTTCAGGCTGAAGAGGTTCCGATTGAACAATTACTTCCTTATCCCTGTTCGTGATGACCACAAGGGATTCTGCTTCAGATTCCATCAGGGCTACGTGGTTCAGGGTAGCCTGATCAAAGCGCTTCTCCAATACATCTCTGTGACTGTTTCCTCTTGCCAGCAGGTTTTCAAGCACTTCTTCCTCGCGACTGTTCGCCAAATTCGTATATAGAAATAGAAACAAGATCGCCTCTACTAAAATAATAATGGTGAAAATGAAAACACCTAATTTAAATGATAATTTATTCATTTGCCCGCCTCGCTTGTCTGATCTTTATTCTCAGTACGTATGATGGGTGAGCCCCCACAATTTCATCATATACATTTCAACGTGTCGTTCCAAGAATAAACATTGGTTGGCAGGACACCACTTATGAAGTCGACAGAACCACTGGCCTTAAAGTCATCCTCACCTGACAATAATAAAATAACCACTAAATTTGCAGATTCTATGCAATCTTAATGGTTATCTTCACGTTTTATTCTTTCACTTTTTCCTTGATCGACTATTTTACTCCAGTTCTTTCCTCCATTTTCTGTGTAATAGCCATCATTTTTAAAAGAGAAGATCATCATTCGATTCTCCTCTTCCGGATCGCTTGAAAAATAGGCTACCGCATCTTGCTCAAATTTAGGAATGGCTATTTCCTCAAAGCTTTGATCCTCTATCGCATATCGAATAACATGAGCTTGGCTATCGAACGTACCATAGGTTAGCGTATCCTCTTTAAAATAAACAAACGTTCCATTTGGTTTCTCTGAAAGAGCATCAAACGTTTGACCACCGTCTTCTGAGAGGAAAATTCCTTGTTTCGTAGCAACTGCTATCATTTCTTCATTTGTTGGATGGACTGCTAGATCCTTGATTTCTCCTTTAACCCCACTGCTCTCTACTGCTTCAAAGCTCTTGCCCTCGTCCAGGCTTTTGTGTAACCCTTCCTCTAATGCTTCATTCCCGTGCTCGTTCCATATATAAATCGCATGATTTTCATAGCCTACCCCCATGAGGTGGAAGTCAAATTCTCCTTCAAATGCTACCGCATCTAAATTTTGGCCAAGATCGTTACTTTTTTGAATTCCTATTGGATTCGGTAAAGGTGAATCCTTCCCTGGATGTCCACTCGTATAAAAACCGTTATCCACTGCATTAAATCCCATGTAGTCATTGTTCTCACTTGTTGTGCGCTGGCAGTTTCCATCACTATAGAACTTCAATCCATCGTGAGCTGCTAGTGCTAAATCATCTCCTCCAACAAACCCCACTCCATGTACGTGTTCGACTTTTCCTTCAAAGGGCTCTCTATAAGATGTGCTACTCTCTTCCTCACCTTGTCCACATGCCGCCAAAAGAAACGTCGCGGAGAAGAATACAGCTCCTACTTTTCTAAAAATCATCATCGTCATCCTTCCTTCCTTAAACCTTCCTTCACTATAAAAGAATTTTGTGGAGAATTTGTGCAGAAACGGTGGCGTTCCCGTGTCCATTTTCACCTTATTCTCGATAAGATTCTGGTTGAATTTGCTTCATGTACCCTCTTATATCTTCTTCTGTTAGACCGGCTGTAATACGATCCACCACCACACCATCTTCGTTAATCAAAAAGGTGACCGGAATCGGCCCCACTCCATACGCGTTCATAACCTCTTCATTTGAGTCCATGGGGATCGGAAAGGAAAGGTTATATTTCGTTACAAACCGATTCACCGTCACGCGGGGCTCTGCAACATCAACCGCGATCACCTGGACCCCTTCATCCTTAAAAGATTGATACTGTGATTCCATATAAGGCATTTCTTCTTTGCAAGGTGGGCAATAGGTAGCCCAAAAATTTAAGAACACCCCCTGCCCCCGGTAGTCACTTAGCTGAACCGTTTCTCCATCTAATGTTTCAAGCGTAAAGTCTGGAGCTTGGTCTCCTTCTGTGATCAACTTAGAACGACCATCCGAGAAGCTTTGCACAACCGCATAGCTAATAGCAGCTGCAAATAAGAGCAAAAGGGTTGTTCGGAATACCAATCTTTTTCTTTTTTTCACATTCCCACTCCTTTTCGTTACATAATCTTGTCCCTTTATATCAAATAGGTGTGGAGAAATGATGCAGAATGCCAAAACCACAAAAAAACGCTATAGATAGGTCTATAGCGTCTACATTGGGTAAGCATAAATCACATACCGATCTGGTGCGTTCCCAAGAAACGAGAACGGATAGCACGTCGACAACACAAGTTCCTCACGGTCCGAAGTTCGGATTACAGTCGTATCATCTGCAGCCACTATCTTTGAGCGCGTAAAGGTATAGGTATAACTCCCTTGACGAGTCCTTACGATAAACTGATCCCCTTCCTTCAGTTCACCCATTCTTGTAAACACTGTATCTCGGTGACCTGACAGAAGGATCTGTCCGCCTTCCCCCGGTAAGAGGGTGGTCGCATAATGCCCTACCCCTTTCCGGAGCTGATCGGCACTTGTTCCTTCAACAATAGGAAGTTCCGCTTGTAGTCTTGGAATTTCGAGTATACCGATTACTTCTCCTTGTGGATGCTCCTCAGTTTTTATGTTTGGTTTCTCTTCTTCCTCTTGATGAGGACTGTTACCCTTTCCTTCTGGTTCTTCCTCCCCTTCTTCCTTTTGCAGAGCTTGGGAGTGATCAGACGCTTTTGCTAAAGGAGCTGACGGGAGGAGGTCTTTCCCTGCTTGAACTCCTTGTTCCCGAATTAGGGCTTTCGCTTCTTCAAGAGAATCGCTAATACTTCGCTCATGGTGAACCATTTGAGCTATCGCCATCACAATCATGACTAAACCTGCTACTGCTAGGATCTCCCCCAGTCGTTTAATACGTGCCCCCTCCTATTCCTCTTCTTGTGGCTTTTTCTTTTTGCGGAATCTCATTCCCAAGCCAAGAAGCGCTGCACTAATGCCTGTAAACAGCCAGTTTGAAGAATTGGTCGCTGTATCTGGTAGCTTATCGCCCTTTGATTCCTCTTCATCATCCTGAACCTGCTCTTCTTCATCTTCCAAGATGATCGGATCATTCGGGTCTAACGGATCTGATCCAAGCACTTCATCTCCATCTGATAGGCCATCCCCATCCGTATCTGGATCTAGCGGGTCTGTGCCTAACTCCAATTCATTGCCATCCCAGATTCCGTCTCCATCAGTGTCCGGATTTAAAGGATCTGTGCCCATGTCGACTTCGGCTCCATCGTTCAGACCGTCATCGTCCGTATCTGCATTTTCTCGGTCCGTTCCCAATTCATCTTCTTCCCTATTCAACAATCCATCACCGTCCAAATCCTCTTCGGGGTTAAATGGATCATTTGGATCCAGTGGATCGCTTCCTCTGCTTCTCTCTTCTCCGTCATCCAAACCATCTCCGTCTGTGTCTGGATCAAGTGGGTCTGTGCCGTTTAAGACCTCACCTCCATCGCTAACGATGTCCCCGTCCGTATCCGGATCGGTTGGGTCGGTACCAAGGGAACGTTCCTCCCCGTCATCTAACTCATCCCCATCACTATCCGTACGGAATGGATCGGTCCCGTTCATCACTTCATCTCCATCACTGACGATATCCCCGTCTGTATCGGGATCAGTTGGGTCTGTTCCTAACGCTTTCTCCTCTCCATCTGTCAATTCATCTCCGTCACTGTCTTCTCGAAGCGGATCCGTTCCATCTAAAATTTCTTCTCCATCGTCTACCCCATCCCCGTCCGTATCTGAATCATTTGGGTCCGTTCCAAGATCACGCTCTTCATCATCCGTCAGACCATCTCCATCACTATCTGTTGGATCCGGGTCATTGGGATCAAGAGGATCTGTCCCGTCCTCTACCTCATCTCCATCATTAATCCCGTCATCGTCGCTATCTCCATCATTCGGATCTGTTCCGAGGTTACCTTCCTCTTCATCCGTCAGGCCATCCCCATCACTATCCGTTGGCTCTCCATCTCCGGGGTCATTTGGGTCTAGAGGATCCGTTCCATTTTCCACCTCATCTCCATCATTGACCCCGTCATCGTCACTATCCGCATCATTTGGATCTGTTCCGAGATCGCCTTCTTCTTCATCTGTTAACCCATCTCCATCACTATCTGCTGGCTCTCCGTCCCCTGGGTCATTTGGGTCTAGAGGATCCGTTCCATTTTCCACTTCATCTCCATCATTGATCCCGTCATCGTCACTATCTCCATCATTTGGATCTGTTCCGAGGTTGCCTTCTTCTTCATCCGTCAGGCCATCCCCATCGCTATCTGCTGGCTCTCCGTCCCCTGGGTCATTTGGGTCTAGAGGATCCGTTCCATTTTCCACCTCATCTCCATCATTGATCCCGTCATCGTCACTATCCGCATCATTCGGGTCTGTTCCGAGGTTGCCTTCTTCTTCATCTGTTAACCCATCTCCATCACTATCTACTGGTGCTTGAGGAGCTGCTACACTAGCCGTTGCACCACTACTTGAAAGTAAGCTAACTGTAGCGAGTGAATCAAACACCTGCCCATAGAATGTATAAGTCCCATCTGCTGAGGTTGGTAACTCCGGGAGCTGAATCGTTAAGCTATACGTCTGAGTACTGTTATCAAAAGATGTGAGAGCACCAAGGCTTAAAAGGGTTCCAACATCAAAGGAAACGACCCCTGTGCTTGAATTGACAGAAATAGAGGAAGAAGGTACATTTCCACTATCATTTAATAAAGATACTCCGCCGATCCCCACTAAAGAAACGCTGTAAGCTCCACTATAAGACGCTTGACTCACAAGACCTGCATCAATAAATTCCTGAGGCAATTGGTAGTACGCCGTTGCCTCGTTAAGTAAACTGAGGGCGACCGCTCCTCCTCCTGATAACGTTAGCGTAATCTGGTTGCCTGATTGAGTAGCTGATAAAGAAGCTCCTGTCAATACACTTACATCAGCAGCAGAGACAACCCGCTTTTGTATCAAAGAAGAAGAATCCCCATCTAGTACGGTAAACGTAAATGGTGTCGTAAGCACAAAGGTGGTCACAACTGTTGTAAGGATTGGTTTTAAGATATCTTTCTTCCCTTTCGGTAACCTCGAATGTTTTTCTCCCATTCATGCACCTCCATTAATTTTCCTTATAAAGGAATAAGGCTTTTGACGCGCATTATCATACCTATAGGGAACAACTTATCCACATTCCAACTTATTGGGAAAAACATTTTAGTTGAAAAATTTGCACTGGTTCAAACTATGTTCAAACGTCCTCACCACGCAAGAAAAACGGATAATAACATGAATAACATTTACCAAGAAAAAAAAGGAGACTTTTATAAAACTAATTTACTCTTAAAGCTATTCAAATTTTGCTTCCTTATATAAGAGGAGTATGATGAAGGTAGAAGAATTCTTATTCTTGTATAAAAAAGAGAGTAAGAATGTTGCTAAGAACCGCAATCTACTTTTAAGGAGCGTTTCATATGAGCCAGATGTCGAATCAAATGATGGATTATCTCTCGTTTGGAGTTATGGCAATCGACATGGAATACCGTATTACAGCATTAAACGAAGTGGGGGCTTGTTTACTTGAAGTGAATCAAGAAGAAGCCATTGGCCAGAACGTGTACGACCTATTCCCAGATGCCCCTGCCGATATCCGGCATATCGAAAATACCGTTCGCACAGGTGAAGAGATTGAACTAGAGGCCATGCCTTACAGATGGGGAAATTACCGCCTCTATCTCTCTCTTAAAACTAAAGTTCTGAAGGACGGCGACGAACAAATCGGAGCAATGGCTGAATTTCAAGATGTTACCGCCTATCAAGAGAAGCAGCAAGATCTCATTTCAAACATGGAGAATATGTCCGTCACGATCATTCCTGTCACCAACCATATTGCACTTTTCCCGCTTCAGCCGGTTATTGACAACCTGGAGTTTCATTACATACTTGATAAGGGAATTGAGAACATATCTAAAATGAACACAAAAGATCTTATTCTAGACTTCTCTGCCATTCATTCCATAGACTTAGAGTTTCTAAAGAAAGTAGAAAAACTCATTCAAACCGTTCAGCTAATCGGAATCAATGTGACCCTTACAGGCATACAAGCCGCTGTAGCTAAAGAATGGAGCACAAGTTATGAGCAACCAAACAACACCGCAATCTATCAAACTCTGCAAAATGCAGTAGAAGCGATCTATTCGAAGTCTCATACTGTTTAATACTAAAAAATCCTGACCCAGCATTCTACTAGGTCAGGATTTCTTTGTTAATGGATATTCTTCTTCTTAAAGCCCCCACCCTTAACGTCGTGGATATCGCCTAAAGCGAGAAAGGCTTTCGGATCTAAATCATTAATAATGTTCTTCACTTTCGCTTCTTCAAGCCGTGTAATAATAATTAAGATTACCTTTTTATTATCGCCGGTATAAGCCCCTTCCCCGTTCAGATAGGTTACCCCTCGTCCTAAACGGTCCGTCAACGCTTCACCAATTTCATTGTACTTATCACTGATTACCCAGGCGAATTTAGAGGATTCAAGTCCTTCTGCTGTCACATCGATCATTTTAAAAGCAATAAAGTAGGCAATCAAGGAATACATCGCATTGTTCCATCCGAAGACAAAACCCGCACTCCCTAGAATAAAGAGATTAATAAACATCACCGTTTCTCCTACTGAAAAAGGAGATAGCTTATTAATGAAAATCGCCAGAATCTCTGTCCCATCAGACGAGCCCCCATTACGGACAACAAGTCCAACGCCTAGACCAAGTAAAACACCGCCAAACACAGCAGCTAGCAGCAAATCGTCCGTGAATTTAGGTACGGGTATTAAAACAGTGGTCAGAACAGCTAAACCAATAATGGCTAAGATCGACGTAATAGAAAACGTCTTCCCGATTTGCTTATACCCTAAATAACAAAACGGAAGGTTAAGTAAGAATAAAAACGCCCCTAGGGGAAACTCCGTTATGTGATGAAGCATAATCGAAACACCGACAATCCCTCCATCAATAATGCCATTTGGCACAAGGAACATCTCAAGAGCAACCGCTTCTAACCCAATTCCGATCGCAATAATAACGGCCCTTCTGATGATTTCTAACTTCGAAAGCCCCCGATGAGCAGACGCTGCTTTTATTATTTCTTCTTCAGTCATTCGTTTTTACACACCTTTATTTCCTTTTCTTTGAATCGTTTTCAATCTATGTGTTACTGAAAATAAAATGGATCTCTACCACAATTTAGGTCTTGCTCACTTATGAGCATACGTCAAACTACTTTTACAATTTTATCAGAAGGGGGTGAAATTTGCTGAGTTGGGGATTTATAACTTACAACCAAATTAAAAACTCCTCCCTAAGGGGAGGAGTAAAATAATTAGTTTAAAGGTTCATACGTGACATCGTCTCCGTACGAAGTGACTGCCATTTCAATGGTGACTCTCACACCAACATCATCATGGTAGGCTTCCTCAATAGCTTCCCGGTCTTCTGTTGAAAAGCCATTATTCGCAATAATTCCTGAGCCATAAGGCAATAAGCCTGCTAGGAAATTAACACCTTTCATGATTCCGGTATCACCTTGAACGTTGTGGTAAAGGTGCTCTGTTTGTTCTTCTGATAACGTGTAGCATAGGCCAGTAAGGGTGGAGGGGGGGCGTTACGTTTATAGGTGCTTGGGATTGCCCGGGGACAACTCGCTTTCCTGCGGGGAGCTGGGAAGCCTCCTCATTCGCTACGCTCATTCCGGGGTCTCCCCTAGGCTCCTCTTCCCGCGGGAGTCTCGAAGTCCCCGGGCAATCCCTGTCTTAGTTGGAAGAACGCCCTACAGCTTAAAAGGGCTCACATCCCGCCCTCTCAATTAAAGACAACAAAAATGTTATACTTTCCCTTGATCTAACATATTTACAATTCGTTCGTTAATCTTCCAAATCTATCGCATTTAGCATATGTTTTAGCTGGACGAGCTCCTCTTTTGTCAGGGTGACCCCTTTCCCCATCTTCTCATGATCTGGAGCCCAATCTCTTAAATCATATTTCGGTTCTCTTCCATTCCAGCTTACTTCATTCAGTTCTTTCTTCCATCCTTTTGGGTTTTCAGAGATCGTCCCAATTTCAGAGATGATTTCGTACTTGATATTTGCCATGGTGATGCTCCTTTACTTCAATAATCTATTAAAAGTATAGCAAATCTCGTACTGGCAGAACATCAAGACTAGGACATCTAGCCGGAAAAGCCCATAAAAAAAAGTGCTTCTGCTATAAAGCAGAAGCACAGAGATCTTAAATCATGTAGCCCCCATACCACCGTCGA
Source organism: Pontibacillus sp. HN14 (assembly GCF_021129245.1). Taxonomy (NCBI): domain Bacteria; kingdom Bacillati; phylum Bacillota; class Bacilli; order Caryophanales; family Bacillaceae; genus Pontibacillus; species Pontibacillus sp. HN14. The sequence goes on from NZ_JAJOLR010000003.1 coordinate 286,636, forward strand.
TGCGATACTGGGAACCGCTTATAAACTGACTGTCGTCTGAGGCAAGAAATAGAACAAGCTTGGCAATGTCTTCACTTTCCGCATAACGCTGTAACGGAATGGCGCTCATTTGTTTTTGCTTTGCTTCTTCTCCACCGCCTGGGTTCATTCCTTCTTCTAAAGAACGCATCATCCGACCCTCTACAGGAGATGGATGAATAGAATTTACCCGCACATTGCTCGGTGCCCCTTCAAGTGCTGCAGTTTTGGTTAAGCCGATTACTCCATGCTTAGACGTTACATATGGTGCAACGCCTGGGCTTCCCATCAATCCTGCTACAGATGATGTATTGATAATGCTACCGCTACCCTTATTCATCATTTCTTTCATTACGTATTTTAATCCTAGGAAGACCCCGTTCACATTTACGTTCAATACATTCTGGAAGTTCTCAAGGGACTGCTCCACGATCGGGGCCACTTTCCCTTCAATTCCAGCATTGTTAAAGAACACATCAATACGACCATGTGCATCGATCACTTTTTCCACATAGTTGCTTACATCTTCTTCCTTCGTCACATCAGCTGTCAGGGTCATCACCGTATCTCCTGCATTTAATTCTTCTTTTGCATCCTTCAGCGCATCTTCGTTCACATCAACAAGAGCAACAGTTGCCCCTTCTTGTAAGAAAAGCTTCGCTGTAGCCTTTCCAATTTCACCGCTCCCACCTGTAATAACAGCTACTTTATCGTCTAATTTACCCATGTATGCTCACTCCTTTTAGATCATCCTCATTCTTCGTGTTCCTTTTTTTGTCATATGTAAAACACATTCTCTTAATCCATTATTTGGCCCCTGTTTAAAGAATCCTTCTATGATGCATATTGGATCTATAGAGTGCTACAATGGTAAGAACAACTGACAGATCAGGCAGGAGTGACACAATGCCAAAATTAAGAAGACTTATTTTACTGCTCCTTCTAGCAGGGGGTATGTGGTATATATACGGAGATACGTTTGAAGAGGCTGGTATTCAGGGTGTGTATGAAGAGATCAAAACAGACATCAATGAGATCAGAGAAGATCCGGAAGTACGTCGAGCGATCAACGCCATTTCCTTAGAAGTGGAGTCCTTGTTCGACAAGCTCACCGGTGAAGATGAGAACGGGATTGATACCAAAGAACAAACAACGGTAGAGAAACCAGAGCTTAACGCCCCCTCTGATCAATCCTTTTCTGTCTACAACATTGAAATCGGAGACTCCCGGGCTAGTGTCGAAGAACAAGCAGGCAGTCCAAAGAGATCTTCACTCAATGAATACGGCGTGAACTGGGTCACCTATCACGAAAACTATCACAATTTCTTCATGGTAGCCTATAATGACAAGGATCAAGTTGCCGGGCTGTACACGAACCAGGATTTGGTGTCTTCTAAATCTTCCATCACAATTGGAAGCCAACAAGATGCCGTTCGATCCGCAATGCCTGAGCAAGAAACAAGCATCCGAAAAGGGTTGACCCGCTATCAGGTTCAAAATAAAGGCGAATATGATTTATTCAAGATCGATGGAAGCTACGTAACCGTCTTCTACGATCAACACGAAGATAACACAGTAACCGCTGTCCAGATTATTAGTGAAGACTTAGAAGAAGAGAAGAAAGGATTCTTCGGAGAACCAAGCGCTTCTCTTAAAGAAGGATTTGAAGCACAACTTTTTGATTTAACCAATGCCGCGCGAGTCGAACATGGCCTCGGTGTCCTTTCCTTTGACAAAGCTGTTCAAGCAACGGCTCGAGATCACAGTAAAGACATGGCTGTAAATAACTACTTCAGTCACACGAATAAAGAGGGACAATCTCCTTTTGACCGGATGACAGAAGACGGGATTGCCTACAGAACGGCTGGCGAGAACTTGGCTGCAGGCCAATCGAGCAGCATCTTTGCTCATGAGGGATTAATGAATTCGCTTGGCCACCGGGAAAACATCCTGCATCCCGCTTTTGAATCCCTGGCAGTTGGCGTTGCCTTTAACGACGATGCACAACCGTATTATACAGAGAACTTTCTAGCTAAATAATGTAAAAAACAGGGCTGCCCGGAAAAGAGGCAGCCCTGTTTTTTTGATAGGATCTTATTCACTTAATGTTAACGGACGTAACTTCCGCTCGATCTCTTCTCGCTGATGCTCCATAAACGGTGGCAGGGATAAGTTCTGACCTAGAGAATCGACGGACTCATCGACGTCAAACCCTGGTGTGTCTGTTGAGAGCTCAAACAGAATGCCGTTCTGTTCACGGAAATACAATGCCTTAAAGTAAAAGCGATCCACTTTCCCTGAGTTCATTAATCCAGCTCTTTGGATTAACTCTGCCCATTTATCGTACTCTTCTTCATTCGGGATACGGAAGGCCACATGGTGCACCCCACCTCTTCCGATCCGTTCTTTCGGTAAATCTTTGCGCTCTTGGATATGGACCTCTGCTCCAACTCCGCCTTCACCTGTTGAGAACACGTCGACATCCGGCAACCCTTCCCCATCAACAGAAGGGTACGAACCAACATGTTCAAAACCTAAGATATTTGTTAAAACATGAGCTGTCGGCTGCTGGTCACGGACACGTAGAAGAACAGCACCAAGTCCTACAATCCCGTGTTCTACAGGAATATCTGTTTCACTCCAGGCTTCACCTGGCGCTACCCCTTCCTCATTGTCATCTGCGACCAGGATCAACTTTGTTCCTTCGAAATCTTCAAAAGCCAACGTGCTACGGTTCGCCCGCTTCTTAATCTCTTCATGCTCCACTCCGAATTGCTGGAAACGCTCCTTCCAATACTCCAGGGAAGCTGAGCTTTTCACCCTTAGCGAAGTACTTGTAATGCTTGATACTCCTGGATGAGTCTTTGCGAGCATCGGGATATCAAAGAAGGTCAGCTCCGTGCCTGGGTTCCCTTTTGCATCCCCGTAAAATAAGTGATACGAAGTCGTATCGTCCTGATTGACGCCTTTTTTCACAAGGCGCATACCTAAGATTTTCGTGTAAAATTCAAAGTTCTTCTCCGCTTTCCCCGTTAATATCGAAACGTGATGAATACCTAATAAATTCATATTCGAACCACCTTTTTATAGAATAGATTGATTAATTATCTCGAATTCAAGATAATTATATAACAGATTCAGGAAGAGGTCAACAAAATAGAAAAAGCCTGAGGCTCACCTCAGGCTTTTCTCATCTTAATCCGCAATATATTCAACGTACCCATCAAACGGGTAGAATTTACGCTTGAACGTTTCTTTATCTGTCTTCACTTCAAACACATAATAAGTACGATCGTGGCGTTTCTCTGTATACGGATCGTATTTCTCTTCTGTTCCTTCAGCTAAAAACGTTACATCGACGCTTTCAAATCCATAATGAGGATCGCTTAAGTAATCCTCTTTAAGATAGGCACTGGCTTCCTCTTTGCTAACGTCTAGCCCCTTACCACTAAACCTCTCTCTCTGGTAATCATCTAGCAACCAAGTATCCTTTTGTTTGGTAAACGTATAGGTTACAAGACTTCCCATTGAGAGGTCATTTGAAAGCTCTGCCGTTTGAAACACTCGTTCATCCTCTGTATCTTTCATCACTTCAAAATGAAGTTCTGGTGCGATCTGAAACGGAAACATGGATGAATCACATGGATGACACATGGTCTCTTCAAAGTAAGGTTTTAATGTATTTTGAACAAATGAATCAGTAGCAACCTTCTTCAGGTCTTCTTCTATGTTTTTGAAATCACCTGGCTTAAACGCCTCTTCATCCCATCCACTTACAAGCAGATCACGAATCTCAGGGTTAATCGATCTCACGAGCTCTTGGTAAGAAGATGGATCTTGCTTCACCGGCTCAGCAATTGTAAATTTCATCGTAATGCCATCTTTCATCATGACTTTACGGTTTGAAGCAATCTCTCCAACTCGTAACGCATAAGATTCTCCAACTTTATATCCTTCTTGCGGCGGAAGAACCTTTAACATTTGATCATTCACTTTCTCAACAGTCACTTTTACTTTTTCACCACTTTGATCTTTTACAGTGATACTTTCACTTAGTTCATCATATTCAACAGATGTATTAAATGTAATCGTCCACTCTTTATCGGCTGGCACCTCTTTGCCACTGCCTGTCCATTCTTTCTCAGCTGCTGTTGCTACTTGAGTTCCAATTAGCAGAAGAAAGAATGCCGTTATACTAATAAGACTCTTTAGTCCTTTCCACTTCGTCGTTCTCCTCATTCGTACCCCTCCCCAAAATTTAAGCAAGCACAATAAGTGTATGCTTCTATGACTACCAATATGAATACGGTTTAATGAAACCTCTATTGTTCTCTCATAAACTTACTGACAACCGTGAGGCAAAGCCCAAAGGCAAACACGAATAAGAAGCTAACCAATATGACAAGTCCGTCTCCCAAAGTAGGCTCACCATTCCCTTTGAAAAGCGGTATGCCAATAAAGAATGCGAGTAAACCAATGACCATGGCAACAATACCGCCAACTCGCAACTTCTTCTTCATACCCTCACTCCTTTGCCAATTGTTTCTATATAAACCATTTTCCATTTCAGAGCAAGATGAAACCTATTTGTAAACGGAATCGTGGGAAATGAGCGTCTGGCGCCTTGTTCTTACCTGTTAAAAAAATAATCCTCTCTATAAGTTATTAAGACAAATAACAAGGAAGCCGTTATAATAAGGACAAACATCATTGCTATATCAAGAAAATTAGTTGGCACTTCTTTGGAGCCTTAGTTTCTTTATACACTTATAAGGGTAAAGATTTTCTCAGGGGGATTGATAGTGGAGCTTTTACAACAATTAAAAGAAGAACGTTTTACTAAAATAAGTTTCTACAATGAACACAACGAATGGGAGTTCTCTGACCTGGTAGCTTTCACATCTAATGATCAGTTATTAAAATTTATGAGAATCAATCCAGTAAAATTAGAATATTACCCATTTGAGATTAAGCCGCACATCATTTGTTATGATGAAAACCATTCGAGAAAGTTCTTTCTATTTCGTTAGTCATAACATAGTAAGGCTAACTGAGTACGTATCATGATTTAGACTCCTTTTATGAAGGAATTTATAAAAGGAGTCTAATCCTCCCTTATTTCTTAAGAAAGGAAGAAGTGATATTCAAATGACCCTTACCAATAAAGTTGTATTAGTAACAGGAAGTTCAAAAGGATTAGGGAAATGTATAGCCCAGAAGTTTGCTAAGATGGGCGGAAAAGTGATTGTAAATTATGCGAATAACGCTGAAAATGCTAACCGTGTTGTGGAAGAAATTAAGAATGAAGGCGGAGAAGCTATTAAGCTTCAAGCGGATGTAACGGACGAAGCTGACGTACAGAAACTTGTGAGGAATGCTGAGCATGCCTTTTCACAACCCATTGATATACTAGTCAACAACGCGACTGGGCCTCAGCCTGAATTATCCTTAGAAGAAGTGACATGGGAGGATTACCTTGATCAATTGCACTTCTCGGTCAAATCCCCTCTTCTATTAACAAAAGAAGTGATGGGCAGTATGAAGGAGAATCAGTGGGGACGCATTATTAATATTGGCAGTGAAGTCGTCGGATTAGGAAACAGTCATTTTTCGAACTACGTAACGGCCAAATCTTCCGTCATTGGAATGACCCGTTCATGGGCAAATGAACTCGGGGAATACGGGATTACAGTCAATGCTGTTCACCCTGGCTTCACACCTGTTGAACGGCATGGTGAGGTTACAGAAGAAAGCGCCCGTGACTATGTAGACCAGGTACCTATGAAGCGATTAGGGAAACCAGAAGATATTGCAAGCATGGTTGCCTATCTTGCCAGTGAAGAAGCTTCCTTTATTACCGGGCAGAACATGAATGTGAATGGAGGCAATACGTTTGGAAGTTAGGATGAGACGTCCTCTGAATCACGGGCGGTTATCGTGATTCAGAGATTACTATCTCTTTTACTTTATACTTTTTCAACGTACAAATTTTGAAGTCTATTCACCACACTTGTGTGAATCTGTCTCACTCTTTCTCTGGATATCCCAAAAACCTTCCCTACTTCGCTCAAACTTCTACTCCTACCGTCTTCAAATCCGTATATCAAACCCATTATTGTTTGTTCTCTATACGAAAAATTTCTTTTGAGCCGGATTTTCACATCCTCTAATAAACTTTTAGTCATTACACATTCTTCTATATCCAACGAAGACAAATCACAAAAAGTTTCTTGTTGTTCTAAGGAAAAATCACTTAATGATTGGTACTGACTAGTATAATAAAGGTGAAGTTCCCGATTAGGCATCGATTGACGAAACGCGTCTTCAACAGAAGAATACCCCCCATCTTCATACAAACGATTTCCTTTAGCTAATACGGCCAGGGAGTCAGAAGGGATTGTAAAAGGAGATATGTAGAATGCGATTTTCCTTCTTACCACCCTACGAATCCTCCATATAGCATGAGAGGAAAATCTGTAACCTTTTCTGTAATCGAAACTGTCTATCGCATCCATTAGTGCTAGGTTTCCTTCTTGTATTAAATCTTCTAAGCGTAAACAATCATCCGCATAATATCTGACTACAGAAGGAACGAGTGGTAAAAATTTTAGAAAAATTAATTTCTTTATCTCCTCATCACCTTTTTCCACCTGTTTAAATGCTTCAATTTCTGTATCAGTTTCCCAGTCTCGAATTGGACTTTCCCTTCGCAATCTTCTAATGTCCCTTAAATACGTTTGGATGCCTGGCTTATCTTTTGGATATGTATGTTTGTGGGTTGATCCATCAAAATCCGGAAGGCTAGGAAAGATTGTAAAGCTTTTCTTTTCTTCAATAGAAGCTGAGCAATAATTCATTTATTTCCCCCTTTTCCTTGAGCCATTTCGTCTTATTTATAAGGAAGTAAAACTAAATGCACTTCATTAAGTATAGGTATTAAGACTTATATTGTAGCACAAATAACCCCTTTTTTGGTTAAATAAGAATTTTACAACAATGCACTTCCCAGCATATAAAAAAGGAGAGAATATTACATCCTCTCCTTTACCATTTATAAAAATCGCTTCCGAATTTCCTTAGATGGCAGCATACAGCTGTCTTTCTTCCCAAACCACTTATAGCGATTCTTGGCAATCACATCATACACCCGATCTCGTACAAACTTTGGAACAAGGGTGAAGATTCTAAGCCCTTTCCATGCCCCTTTTAAATGCTTGCACACGTTTAATGCGGCTGAAGATTTCGTATAGGCCTGGTTGTCTTCGATTAATATAAAGCTATCTGTATGGGTAGGGATCTGATGTTTATGAAGCAGTTCCTGGCCGATTTCACTTTGTAGAGATGCGAAGGAGAAATATCCTTCTGGATCGCGTTTTATGATGAATTGAACGCTTTGGTCACAGAAGTTACATTCTCCGTCAAATAAGACAATTCCACTCACGCTACCACCTCCTGCTATTAGTGCCATCATAACATATTTAGGAAACTGGTTGAACGACAAGCTAGGAGAATGTTTACGTAGCTTAAAGGAGCGTGGCCGTTAGCGAAAATCCGGCCAGGGGTGGCTGGGGAACGGGGAGACTCCTACAGGAGAAAGAGGTCGACGAGACCCCGCAGGGTGGTTTTCCCGAGGAGGCTCGACAGCTCGCCTGTGGAAAGCGAGTCGTTCCCCAGCCACCCCTAGCATACTTCTAAAGTAACGGCCCCTTTATCAGCACATACAAAAAAGCCCCCTTACCTGTTTGCTAGGTAAGAGGGCCTTCGATTATTCGCTTTTCTCTACAGCGTGGCCGCCGAATTCGTGGCGTAGGGCTGCTACGACTTTTCCTGTGAAGGTGTCCGTTTCTTGAGAACGGTAGCGCATCATTAGAGATAGGGCGATGACGGGTGCTGCTGTTTCGAAGTCTAAGGCAGATTCGACCGTCCATTTGCCTTCTCCAGAGGAGTTCATCACACCGCGGATGTCGTCTAGCTTGGCGTCTTTGCTAAATGCATTTTCCATCAGTTCCATTAACCAACCGCGGATAACAGAGCCGTTGTTAAATACTTTGGCTACTCCTTCATAGTCATAATCGAATGGACTCTTCTCTAGTAAGTCAAATCCTTCACCGATTGCGGCCATCATGCCGTATTCGATTCCGTTGTGAATCATTTTAAGGAAGTGACCTGCTCCTCCTTTACCAGCGAAATGATAGCCATCTGTCACAGCTAGGTCATCAAATAGCGGCTGGATGACAGGGAATACTTCGCTATTTCCGCCGATCATGAAGCATGCTCCGTTACGGGCTCCGGATACGCCACCACTTGTTCCTACGTCAAAGAACTCGATTCCTTTTTCTTGTAGCGTTTCGAAGTGATGAAGCGTCTTCTTGTAGTTTGAGTTTCCTGCGTCAATTAAGATGTCGCCTTTGTCTAGAAGAGGGGTTACTTCCTCGATCACCTGGTCTGTGATTTCACCAGCTGGGACCATCATCCAGATGACACGTGGTCCTTCGTTCAGGCTGCTAACCATGTCTTTGATGGAAGAGAAGCCTTCTCCGCCTTCTCCGCGGAATTTCTCAACAGCTTCCTGGTTCACATCGTAAGCGTGTACCTTATAGTCTTTATCTAGCATATGAGCCCCGATATTGTATCCCATTTTCCCTAGTCCAATTAAACCTATATTCATAATGAATCCTCTTTTCTGTTAATAGTTTTCTTTATACGAATAAGCTAATGATTAGCGCTACAGCAAATCCGGTAAGGCCAATGATTGTTTCCATGACGGTCCAAGATTGTAGCGTTTGCTTCTCTGTTAAACCAAAGTAACGGTTCACAAGCCAGAAACCAGAGTCGTTTACGTGAGACACGACTGTTGCACCTGATGCGATGGCGATTACAAGTAAACCTAGCATTGGTTCGCTTACATCAAACGTTTCAAGTAGCGGCGAAACAAGGCCAGCTGCTGTAATCATGGATACGGTTGCAGAACCTTGTGCGACACGGACAACTGTTGCGGTTACAAAGGCAAAGACAATGAGTGGCATTTGCATCGTTTGCATCGCATCTGCAAGGATATCACCAATACCAGATTGGATCAGCATCTCACCAAACACACCACCAGCACCTGTTACAAGAATAATAATACCAGCTGGTTCAAGGGCTTTCGTTGTAATCTCTTGTACTTGCTCTTTCGTATACCCTTTCTTAATACCGAAGATATAGAATGTCAGTAATGCCGCAATTGTTAATGCTACGAACGGGTGTCCAACAAAGGTTAATACAGCACGCAGTCCATTACCTTCATCTAATATAAGGTCAGCCAGTGTATTAACAAGAATTAATACAAGTGGCAACGTGATAATTCCAACAACACTGAAGAAACTTGGCAGATTCTCCTCATCAAATTCTTTGTCTTTCATTTGTTCTAGCATGTAATCGGGTACGCCGACGTCAATCTTTTTAGAAATGTATTTCGCAAATACTGGTCCTGCCAGAATCATAGATGGAATTCCGGCTAGTACACCAAATAGGATAACCCAACCTAAGTCTGCATCAAGAATCGATGCCACGGAAATTGGTCCTGGTGTCGGTGGGATGAAGCTGTGTGTAACAGCTAAACCAGCAAGAAGTGGAATACCAAAGTATAATAATGATTTCTTCGTTCTCTGAGATAAGCTATAAATAATCGGAATTAGAATAACAAGTGCTACATCAAGGAATACCGGGATCGATACGATAAATCCTGTTAAACCTAGTGCCCAGCTTACGTTTTTCTCTCCGAATTTGTCCATAAGCGTTAAAGCAAGTCGTTCCGCTCCGCCTGATACCCGGAGCATTTCCCCAAACATAGCACCTAGGCCGATAATAACGGCGACATATCCTAAGGTGCCTCCCATTCCTTTTTCAATGGTTGTCAATATGTCAGCTAGCGGCATTTGAACGGCTAGTCCAACTAATATACTGACAGCCAGTAACGCGATAAATGCCTGAAGCTTTGTCTTCATTACTAAGAATAGTAAGGCAAGTACCGCTAAGATTGCAATAATAATCAGTCCTGCTGTTGATTCCATCATACGTAACGCTCCCCTTTGTCTTTCATTCCCATACTTTTTTTATTTCTATAGATTTGCCAGGTCTCGCTGCACTTCCGAAATCGCTTTAAATTCACTCGGAAGTGTTCGTGCCAGTCGTAAATAAACCGGTTTCAACTTGCGATAGATTGTAACGTGCTCTGGAATCGGCACGTGTTTCACTCTTGTGCTGATTACATCTTGTACACTCTCTAAATCATCAATCATATCAAGCGCTTTCATCGTTAACCAGGCTGCCCCCAGACAAGAGCCTTGGTGACTCTCTGGAATCACGATTTCTGTTTCAAAGATGTCCGCCATAATCTGACGCCATAAACTAGATTTGGCGAAGCCACCACCTGCTCGATATTCCGTAGGTTCAACCCCAGCTTCAATTAATGCAATCGCGACGGAGTACATTTGATACATCACACCTTCTAGGGCGCTTCGGATCATATGGTCACGATTATGGTCTAACGTTAAGCCGAAGAATACTCCTTTTGTATCCGCATCCCAAAACGGCGCCCGCTCCCCTGTTAGATAAGGTAAGAATAACAAGCCGTTTGAACCTGGTTTTACGTTTGAAGCCCTGGCCGTCAGTTCTTCATAAGCACTGATGCCTTTTTCTTTTGCCTTTTCATTAAGATCTGGGAAGAGGTTATCTCGAACCCAGCGGAACGAAATCCCGCCATTGTTAATCGGTCCGCCAATGACCCATTTGTCTTCTGTTAACGCATAACAGAAAATGCGTCCCTTCGGATCGACGGTCGGTTTGTCTACAACAGTTCGGATCGCCCCACTTGTTCCGATCGTACACGCTATTGAACCTGGCTTCAGCGCGCCAACACCAATGTTCGCTAGCACCCCATCACTTGCACCGAGTACAAACGGTGTGTCCGGATCAAGGTTTAAAGAAGCAGCCTTCTCTTCAGATAATCCTCTTACAACGTGCGTCGTTGGCACAGGCTCTGGAAGCTTGTCTTCTGTAATGCCGGCCACTTCCAGGGCTTCTTGATCCCAGGCAAGGTTTTCAAGATTGAATAACCCTGTTGCTGATGCCATGGAATAATCGACGATATAGCGGTTAAATAATGTATAGAAAACGTAGTCTTTTAAAGAAATCCATTTATGTGCTTGTTCGAACGTTTCAGGATCATGCTTTTTCATCCACATTAACTTAGGAAGCGGAGACATTGGGTGAAGCGGTGTTCCGGTTCGTAAGTAAATGTCGTGTCCATTTCCTTCTTTTAATTCCTCAACTTCTTCCACACAGCGTTGGTCCGCCCAGGTTAAAGCATTTGTTAAAGGATTTCCGGCTTGGTCAACGGCAAGCAGGCTATGCATCGCCGCACTGAAACCGATTCCAGATACCGTTCCGCCCTTTTGCTGAACTTCTTTCGCCACAGCCGCCAGTGTGTGCATAACGGCTTGGTTAATTTCTTCTGGGTCTTGTTCTTTCCTCACTGGATCCGGAGAATAAAGGGGATATTCCTTCTCCACCTCAGACCAGATTTGTCCATTACGGTCATAAGCCAATGTTTTCGTACTTGTTGTTCCGATATCAATTCCTATTATGATGTCTGTCATCGCTTTTTCCCTCCAAAGAACGTGCTAACAGTGGTAACCGCTTTCAACTCTATCAAAAAAATAGAATCGCAAACACTTTGTGCGAAATATTTTTTCTTGCAACTATGATTATACATGAAATTTTCTTCAGATCAACCGCTTTCATGAAATTTATTTTCTTACATTTCCTTTTACATGAAAAAAATTTTGTTTACACTAGAGAGTAGAAAGAAACGGAGGGGAACGACATGGCTGAAGCTTCTACTCAAGTCATCAACCGAATAAAGTCGTACTATCGTAACATGAGTGATAAAGAGAAACGGATCGCTGACTACATATTGAAAGATCCGAATAAGATTATTCACACGACCATTAACCAGGTCTCAGAGGATCTTGGGGTTGCCGATGCGACGGTCTTTCGGTTTTGTAAGACATTAGGATACAAAGGGTACCAGGCATTAAAGATCTCCCTGGCCTCTGAGATTGTTAGCCCGATTCAGGATATTCATGAGAAGATTACAGAAGAAGATAGTGAAATGGATATCTTACAGAAGGTATTCCAAGCGAATATGAATGCTGTTCAATATACGAAAGACATTCAGCAGGAGGCAACGTTCTCAAAAGCACTTGACTACATTGTGAATGCACGTCAAATTCACTTCTATGGTAACGGGGGGTCAGGGGTAACGGCACTTGATGGGCAGCATAAATTTATGCGAAGTGGTCTTCCGAGCCATGCGTATACAGATACCCACCTGCAATTAATGGCGGCTTCTCAGCTGACGTCTGAAGATGTGGCGTTATTTATTTCTCATACCGGCTCGAATAAGGATATTCTTGAAGTCATTGAAGTGGCAAAGGAAAACGGGGTACCAACAATCGGTATTACCAACTTCGCCAAATCGCCGTTCAGCAAACTTGTGGACGTCTGTCTGTTTACTACTTCTCAAGAAACCGATTATCGTTCAGAGGCCCTTGCTTCAAGAATTGCAGAGCTATCAATTATCGATGCCTTATACGTCAATTACAGCCTGAAGCATCAGGAACAAGCACAACACGCCCAAACGAAGATGCGCGATGCGATATCAAGACGGAGATTATAGACCATAAAAAAACGCTCAGAAAAAAATTCTGAGCGTTTTCTCATGTTCGATTACTTTTCACTTTGAAGAGCTGTCCTATAAGAGAAAACTTCCGCTGTCATAATTCCATGTTTCACAGCAGGATCTTCCTTCATAAATTCTTCTGCCTTATCATCACTCTCTTCTTTAAACACCACAATCCCAAAGCCTTTATCATCTTCTCTATCTGTCTTACCAGCAGTGATGACTTTCCCTTCATGACAGTACTCCTTCAGCCTAACAAAATGTTCACTTATGAGAGCCTCATCCGCTTCCGTCCAATTTTTCTCTTCATGTAAACGAGGAATAAGCTTCAATACGTATATGTATTCCCTCATTTAACCACCCCTCCCCTTTCAATCATTTTCTAATAGATAGCTGTAGAGTTTTTTTCAATTTCTAATTCTTGTCAAGGTGTACTATTTGCTCTATCAGTGGGGTCCACATTATATATTATCGACTCCGCCACAAGTTATGGCAACATTTTGTTTAGTCTAACTCAGGCAAAGGAGGGCCGGGGAAAATGCGAGACTCCCGTGGAAAAACGGGCTTCCGAGATCCCGCAGAGAGCGTAGCGAACGAGGAGCTCGGGAGTTCGTCCACAGGAAAGCGAGTGTTTTCCCCGGCCCTCCTTCCTCTCATCTTTAGTAAACAAAACGTTAAACTTATCCGATAACCTACAACAGCCATCGTCTACTCTCTATAAATAAAAAAGGGATACAAATCCGTTTAGATTTGTATCCCTACCCCTTACCACTCTGCAATACTATTATCTTGATGACGCCATACCGGATTGCGCCAGTTGTGACCTTCTTCTGCCCGTTCTTTTACATACTCTTCGTCAATTTCAATCCCAAGACCCGGTCCTTGCGGGATCTGAACGAAGCCATCTTTATAATCAAATACACTACGGTCTTTAATGTAATCTAGTAGATCATTCTCTTTGTTGTAATGAATACCAAGACTTTGCTCTTGAATGAAGGCATTGTGCGCTGTGGCATCTACCTGAAGGCAAGAAGCAAGGGCGATTGGACCTAATGGACAATGCGGCGCCATAGCGACATCATACGCTTCAGCCATGGAAGCAATTTTCTTCACTTCTGTGATCCCGCCCGCGTGAGAAAGGTCCGGTTGGATAATATCTGCATGCCCTGATTCCAGTAGCGGCTTGAAGTCCCAGCGAGAATACATGCGCTCTCCTGTTGCAATTGGAATGTGGGTATGGCGTGTAATTTCTCTTAACGCTTCATTGTTTTCAGCTAGTACAGGCTCTTCAATGAACATCGGGCGGAATGGTTCAAGTTCCTTAGCGAGCACCTTCGCCATTGGTTTATGCACACGGCCGTGAAAGTCAATGCCTATGCCGACTCCATTTCCGACAGCTTCACGTACCGCTTGAACCCGTTCAACGGCTGCATCGACTTTGTCGTAGGAATCGATATAGTGCATTTCTTCTGTTCCGTTCATTTTAATGGCATGGAATCCAGTGCTGACGGCTTCCTTCGCCGCTTCCCCAACATCAGAAGGACGATCTCCGCCAATCCACGAATACACTTTAATGGAATCACGACACGCTCCTCCTAGCAGTTGATAGACAGGCGCATTGTAGTACTTCCCTTTAATATCCCATAAGGCCTGATCAATACCAGCGAGTGCACTCATTAGAATTGGACCTCCCCGGTAGAAACCAGAACGATACAGCATGTTCCAGTGATCTTCAATACGAAGAGGATCTTTACCCATTAGGTATTCCATCAGCTCCTCTACAGCCGCTTTCACCGTATGAGCTCTTCCTTCAATGACCGGTTCTCCCCAGCCTTTAATCCCTTCATCTGTTTCAATCTTTAGGAATAACCATCTAGGTGGTACTTGGTATAGTTCGTAATTTGTGATTTTCATTGTGATGCCTCCTGTTTGTTCCATTCTTCTATAATCGTTAAAGCACCTTCGAGCGTAGCCCGTTCACTTTCTGATTCATCCGCTTCGAGAATCGGAATCCCTTCAGAAACAACGTTAGGCAGAAGATGCGTAAACACACTTCGAAGGGGGTTAGACCCCCCTACCATGATCCATTCGACCTTCTCCATTTTTTCGATGACTCTTACATCCTCAGAGACAACCGCCCCCGCTAAATAGTTCGCACGCTGATTGGCTGTAGCCTGTCCCTCAAGGTGAAGAAGGCGAATGTGAAAGAGAGATCGAAGCAAGCCCACATCCCGAGCTGCACGGAACCCAGCTTCCAAATAGGACTGATCCACCTCTTCAATTAACGTATCATCAATTGAATTAGCAAGGATCGTTTCTTTCTCTACAGCTCTCATCATTTCTCCTCCAAGAGTTGTGTAGCTATAATTAATCGTTCCCTCTGTTACACCTACATATTTCGTATGAGAACCTGGAAGGATCATAAGACCCGCCCCATCTAACGGTCTCTGCTGAATCAATCCGAGCGTTTCTACTTCCTCTCCCCGCATAACATCTTTCTGATCTAACTCTTCCCCTTCTGTTCGGACACCAGGGATCCACATAAACGGCACATCCCCGAATCCTTCCCACTTTGTGATTACCGTTCCTTTAGCCAACGATTCATTCGTAACGGGAGCTATTAGATGAGGAACTTCATAGATTCCGAGATTCGACGTTAACATGCCCGAAGACACTACAGCGCTTACATCAGAAACAGAGAAATCGTTCTTCTCAAGAAACGCCTTCATCTCTTTTTCTAATTCGTGGATGAAACGCTTCTTTGTTCCTTCTATGGCTACATCCCGTATACCAAGGGAGAGCTTCTTCTCATCGATCAGCTTCCGGTTTTTCCGGATCAGTCGCATGCGTGTATGGGTCGTCCCCCCATCAAGAACCAAGTACACTTCTCCCACCCCTTATATTTCTTTGACTTTCGTGATGATCTTCCTGGCTTGTTCTTCGATTTTGTCGAAATCTTTTTGTTCAATCCAATTTGGATGAACAAGTGAACTTCCTAAACCAACAGAACTCCATCCGTTTGCTAAGTAGTCTTGTATATTCTCATCAGACACTCCGCCAACGGCCATCCCTTGTATAAATGGTAGTGGCCCTTGAATGTCTTTCAAATAGTTTGTTCCAACATGTCGTACCGGAAATACTTTCACCATTTCAGCACCAGCTTCATACGCCTCTAACGCCTCTGTTGGCGTGAAGACACCTGGAATGACAGGAATCCCGTTTCGATTCCCCACTTCTATGGTCTCTTTTCTATAAGTGGGCGCTAATAGAAAATCTGCACCAGCCATAATGGACTGACTTGCCTGGTGTTCATCAAGAACCGTCCCTGCTCCCACCACCATGTCCGGGTGACTCTGTTTAATGGCCTGAATATGTTCAAGCGCCCCCGGGGTGTTTAGAGTAACTTCAATAATTCGTACCCCGCCGTTATATAAAGACGTCGCCACATCCAGAATCGATTCTGGATTCTCTAAGCGAAGAATCGCAACGACTTTTTCTTTCGCAATCTGTTGTAATGTCGACATTGAACCCCTCCGTTCCGTATTAAGGAACACTGTTCCATTATTCGTTGTAAAAAAAAGCCCTTACAAAAAGAGCCTAGCTTATTGGATTGGAAATTGTCAACTATAAATCCTGACCGGTATATCCTAGCTGGCGGGAAATTTCAAGGGCTGAATGACGAACTTCCTGCTTACATCGACCTAATTTCTCTTCTGTCATCCGGTTACTCGCTCCCGCCACACTGACAGCAGCCACCACTTCTCCCCTGTGGTTATAGATCGGTGCAGCAACACAGCGAACCCCTTCTTCATGCTCTTCCCAGTCCAAAGAAAGCTGGTTTTCACGGATACTCCTTACATGCTTAACGAGATCATCCACATCTGTAATGGTATGAGAGGTGTAGGCTTTTAGATCGCTTTTTGCATACATCTTCCGAATCTCTTCTTCTGTTTCATAGGCCAGAAGTAATTTCCCTATCCCTGTACAATACAAAGGCGCGCGCTTCCCGATCGCTGAGTACATGCGGATGGTAGCATACTTCTCCACCTTATCAATATAAACCACTTCCTCATGATCCCGAACTCCAATATGTACCGTCTCCCCCGTTCGTTCTGCAAGAGCATGAATAGAAGAAGAAGCAACTTGCCTAATGTCCAGATCCTCAGCCACACTTTCTCCAAGCTCAAGCAACTTCAAGCCAAGACGATAGTACTCAGAAGTCTCATCCTGTTGAACAAACCCTTGCATCTTTAAAGAAGACAGCAAGCGATGAGCCGTGCTCTTTGACACATCAAGGCGGTGCGAAATTTCTGTCACCCCAAGCCCCGCTGATTCTGATTGCAGTATGGATAATATCTGTAATGCCCGGTTTACGGACTGAATGGTTGTGCCTTCTTGTTTCATCCCAATTCTCCTTATCTTGTTCAACTCGTTCTTTCATTTAAATGTATCATGAATCGAAATGAGGTGCACACTGCTTCCTCGAAGTTTGTGTGCTTGGGCTTGCTCGGGGACAACTCGCTTTCCTGCGGGGAGCTGGGAAGCCTCCTCATTCGCTACGCTCATTCCGGGGTCTTCCCTAGGCTCCTTCCCCCGCGGGAGTCTCGCAGTCCCCGAGCAAGCCCTGGCATTTGGTAGTGAACAGAATGGATCCCATTCTTCTAACACCTATATTTCGCGTTTCTGTTTCTACCAATATAGAAAAGGAGGGCCTGGAAACTGCGAGACTCCCGTGGGCAGAAGAGCCTAGGTGAGACCCCGCAGTCCGGCTTTGCCGGATGAGGAGGCTCACCAGCTCCCCACAGGAAAGCGAGTGGTTTCCAGGCCCTCCTTACTCTCAACCAAAATAACAGAAACTTTTCCGAAACGGATCCTAACTACCTAACTCAAAAGAATAAGTTGCCCTAAGGAAACAAAATGAGTTACAATCAAAATATATAACTTCGGTAAAATCACATATATATAAATAACACATAGTATAGAGCACCTAAAATTTTTTACCCTATTTCTTTACCTGGTGCAACTTTTTATACCTAGATCAAAAGAGGAGCGGTTAGATGGATCAGGCTAAACCGATTAATCAATTTAACATTGGAGACCATGTTGAAATTACATCCATTGCATTAAAAGACGTTATGAGAAGGCGCCTTCTGGACTTAGGATTTGTACCCGGCGCTCGGGTGGAGGTCGTTCAAAAGAGTCCATTAGGAGACCCGATTGCATTTAGAGTGAGCGGAACGCAAATTGCTTTACGGAAAGAAGAAAGTTCTCTTATTTACGGTAAGGGAACCAGAGTTTAAGGAGGTCACAAGATGAGTCATACGATTGCACTCGCAGGAAATCCGAATACAGGGAAAAGTACGCTTTTTAACCTTCTAACCGGGTTGAGACAGCACACCGGAAACTGGCCAGGAAAAACGGTATTGCGCGCTGAAGGAGAGCTTCAAACCGATCGTCATTCTTATAAGATCATTGATTTACCAGGCACTTATTCTCTTTACTCCAATTCATCCGATGAAGAAGTCGCAAGAGACTATATTATTTTTGAAAAGCCTGATATTACGTTGGTGGTTGTGGACGCTACGTCATTGGAGCGAAACTTAAACTTAGCCCTACAAGTGTTAGAGATGACAGACCGGGCTATTGTTTGCGTGAACTTAATTGATGAAGCAAGACGAAAAGGAGTTACGGTTGATAAAGATAAATTATCGAAGTATCTTGGCGTGCCAGTTGTTCTTATTTCAGCACGGGAGAAAATAGGCGTGATTCAATTGCTAAAGACGATTGATCAGATGGCAGAAGGGCTAATTGAAACGAAACCTTACCAAATTCAATACTCTCTAGAAGTCGAATCCCAGATCCAGGAGATGGAACCTAAAATCAAACAGATTTTCGGGAATAGTCTTCCTTCTCGTTGGATTGCCTTACGGATACTAGATCGTGATGAACATCTCTTAGATGCTTTGAAGCGTCATGTTAAACACCCGAACGAACCAAAAGTAGATAGCGAGGTTGCGCAAGGAGGATGTTGTCATGGAGCTTAACACCGATCAAAAGCTAGCAGAGTTAGATGCGATCTTTAACGAACACGCACACCGATCAACAGATGAAGTTCGCGACCACATCGTATCTCGCATCTATAAATCATCGCAAAATGTAACAGATGCTACCGTTGAGAAGTCGGGTAAAAAAATGTCATGGATTGATCAAAATTTGGATAATGTTTTAACGTCTAGAACATTCGGTTTCCCGATTATGTTCCTCATGTTAGGTGTTGTCATCTACTTAACGATTGCTGGGGCTAACATTCCTGGCGTTTATATTGCCGCTCTTTTCGCTCAGGTCGAAGATTGGCTTACCGTTCTCTTTCAGTGGATGAACTCACCAGATTGGTTATACGGCATTGTCGTCGAAGGACTTTACAGAGGAACGTCTTGGGTCGTGAGCGTGATGTTGCCTCCAATGGCGATCTTCTTCCCTTTATTTGCGTTACTTGAGAACTTCGGCTACCTGCCACGGGTCGCCTTCAATATGGACCGCTTCTTTAAGAAAGCTGGCGCCCACGGGAAACAATCTCTTACGATGGCGATGGGCTTTGGCTGTAATGCGGCAGCGGTTATGTCTTCTCGTATCGTTGAATCACCAAGAGAGCGCATGCTTGCGATTTTAACGAACAACTTCGTTCCTTGTAACGGACGCTGGCCTCTATTAATCTTGCTGGCTGGATTGTTTATGGCAGCTGGTTTTTCTGGCGGAATGAACACGTTCGTTTCGGCTGGCGTCGTCGTTGGTATTGTCTTATTCGGGGTTGCTATGACTCTACTTGTTTCCTGGGGCTTATCTAAGACACTATTAAAAGGGGTTCCGACCCACTATACATTAGAACTCCCCCCTTACCGGAAACCGAAAGTATGGAACACCATTGTTCGTGCAACACTTGATAAATCATTATTTGTACTGAAAAGGGCTGTTCTCATTGCGGCTCCTGCCTCCCTCGTGACATGGATTTTAGCCAATATTTTTGTTGGAGATTTAAGCATTCTAGAGCATGTGGCTTTATTCTTAGATCCGTTCGCTCAGGCGATTGGATTAGATGGGTTTATCTTACTTGCCTTCATCCTAGGCTTACCGGCTAACGAAATTGTGCTGCCGATCTTACTCATGAGTTACCTTTCAACAGGTTCCATGGTGGAAGTCACGAATCTAACCGAGTTAAAGCAAATCTTCTTAGATCATGGATGGACCTGGTTAACCGCGTTAAACATGATGCTGTTCTCCTTGCTTCACTACCCATGTGGCACAACTATGATTAACATTTATAAAGAAACGAAAAGCCCGAAATGGACCTTTGTCGCCTTTGCTTTACCGACTGCCATTGCGCTAATTGTTACGTTTATAATTGCACAGGTTGTTCGAGGGTTTGGATTGGTTTAACAGCAAAAAACTCACTTGCCGAATTGGGAAGTGAGTTTTTTATTATTTAAAACCATTCAATAAAAATGGAAAGCACATTGCCCTACCATATCATCTATTTCAGTCGTGCGAAGTAAAAATGTCATTGACTATATGATCAAAAAGGGGTATAAATATATTATACATAACTTATACAAAGGAAGGGAGAGAATGGGTCATGTTTAGGTTAATCAGAAGTATTAATGGTACAAAGCAGGTACTGAAAGACCCTATTACCCAACAGGAGAAGTTGTTTCATCACGTTGAAGATGCCGTTCCTTTAAAGGGCAAGCTGAATAGCGTATTACTTGATGGGGAAAACTTTTGGGATATCGAACCCATCGACGTACCCACGGTTCATACATAAAATAAGCCTTCAGCTGAACAATACACCAACGCCCCCTCCTCACCTTTTTAAAAATATTTTCAAAAAACACGTTTAATATGATTTCACCAAGGGGTACAAGACCAATAGATATTTTCTAAATTTTGGTTAATGACCGGAGGATAAAGGGTGGAAGCAACTTTTATGAATACGATTGAATGTCTGGAACATAAGATTGAAAAGATTAGAGAAAAAATGTATGTGGCTTTTAATAATTCAGTCGAATATAGCGAACTTGTGAAGATCTCTCAGGATTTAGATGAACTTCTCAATCAGCTAGACGACCTAAATAAAAGGAACGCGAACATTTCGAGTCATTAGGATGACTCGATTTTTTATTTACCTTTTCACTTTACTCTTCTTTTAATAGGGTACATATGATAGACGATCTTTAAAACAGGGGATGTTAACATGAAAAGTAGATATATCCTTTCAACACTCATCTTAGGGACGATGATCATTTCAGGATGCAATGACAAAGAACAGACTGAAACGGATTCCACGAACTCAGAAGTAACCCAGTCCGATTCAGAAGAGCAAGATCAAGGTGACACCAATCCGGAACAATCATCCTCAACTAACGAGAATAAAGAAGAGAAAAGCTCAGACGCTGAAAAGGATACTAACACTAGTGAAGGTGCGGATGAATCTACTCAAAAACAGTCGTCAGACCAAGCTAGTCCATCTTCTCTACCTGAGAACGTAAAAATGAAAGAATTCGAAACGAAAGAAGCAGCTTCAGCGTATATCGATGGATACCAAAAGGTGACACAAACGAATTTAGACCTTGGCCATGATATAGAAGCCTTACAAGATGCCGGGGCAGGCCATCAGTACCTATCATGGAATGAAGGAAACTGGTGGATCGGACTCGATTATCCTACAGATTCAACGTATGCCGTAGAGCAAAATTCTGATGAAAAAGAGCTAGCGAAAAAGATTGTTACCTATTTAGACACTCACTATCTTCCTGCACCAAAAGAAATTGGCGCTATACAAGTAAATGGATTTAGGGACTCTTCTCAGACAAAAATACAATGGCAAAATGAGAATGTCGTCTATGAAATCACTTCTAATAAGAATAATCCTTTGGAAACAATTGAAATGGCTGTGGACGCCGGGAAGACGATCAGAGGTGAGTAAAGAGGCAGAATGATTGCCTCTTTTTTTATTAGAAAGATCACCGCATTGTTTGTTAACATTTAGTATAGTTTCTACTGACACATTGAAGCAGCTTGTCTCTTAAAGGAATTCTACTATTATATTGTTGGTCTAGGTAGTGCTTAATACAGAAACAGGGCTACCACGGACATTATAGGAGGAAGAGATACGATGAGGCACTTCACAAAAGTGTTAGTCTTTTCAATGATGACATCTATATAGAGCAGACATAGTAAACCAATCGCATATCTACACCAATAAAATAAAACTGCCATAGTCATAAAAGTAAATCTATCTAAATAGACATTTGCAACTACAAATAAAAGGAATACATTCATCCACATAGGCCATCTAGTATAAAGCTGACGAATACCTATATAGGTTAATGCATTAAGGATGATAAAGATTAAATATGAACGCAGATTAAAAAACATGCCAAACAGCCCTCCTTCAAAATTTGCTTCACCTGAAGGAAACCCACCCGTAACAAGCAATGTCACATGGAATAAACCATGGTTTATGATAAATACGATCGCAGCTCCTAATAAGCTTTTTTTAAAGAGTAACTCCATATTTTCACCGCCGATTAAGATATGAATGATTCAGATAGCATCTAAAGGGTTCAGGATTAGTAGATTCTAAGAAATTAATCACCTACTAAATTACTTTCTGGTTATACAAGAACTCTGCTATCATCACGTTCGCTAATCAATCTCATAAAACCTTTTGGATATAAAAAACAAATCAAAGGGCTCAGAGAAAAAGGAGAGCATTTTATGAAAAATAGAAGAAAACTTTTATACATTAGCCTATTTTTGGTTTTGTTAACTATTTATATGCCCTTAACCAAAAAACCTGGGGCCTTCTACTATGAGCTTGGCTACCCTTTTCATTACATAACCTACCTATCCACTAGCGAGATCCCACAAAATAAACTGCTAATCTTTTGGCCGACTAATTGGCTGAATCTTTCCATAGAAGTTATTCCATTATTCATAAATATGTTGATCATATATTGGGTCCTGCGAATGTTCATTAAACTGTTTAGAAGGATAATCGATGGAACCAACTTTAATGCTTCTTCCAAATAACTCTCCCCCTTTAGGATATGCAGGGGTTTTTACATTGCCATCCCCTTGTGCTAGTCTTATCGCAAACCCACACTTACTAAATTTAGAGGAGGATGTAAGGTGAAGAAGTTGTTTTTCTCTATTGTCCTTATTCTTTTGTTTGGTGGAACCTTTACTTCTGTTACGTTCGCCTCGGGATTCTCTGATGTACATAAAGAAGATCGCTTCTATAAGGAAATTATGTACTTAACGAATGAGTCGATCATTTACGGCTTTCCAAACGGAACCTTCCAACCTGAAGGAGACATCAACCGGGCCCAGGCCGCCATCATGATTGGCAGAGCTTTAGGTTATGATGGAGCCCAGCAGGAGACTGAATTCCCCGATGTCCATGGTAGAGCTAGTGGCTATGTTGCTTCGCTCGCATCAGATGGCATCATTAATGGCTTTCCTGATGGTACTTTCCGTCCGGATGAGGTTATCACTCGTGCTGATATGGCCATCTTTCTAGATCGAGCATTTGTTTCAAGTGAAGTGGATGGCTTAGAATACTTCAAAGATGTAGGCCCCAATATGCAAGCTTATAAGGCCATTGCAAACCTCCGTTCCGTAGGAGTTGCCATGGGGTATCCAGATGCCACTTATCATCCTAATGAGGAATTGAACCGGAAACAATTCACTGCATTTCTCGCACGAATAATTTCTCCAGAGCAATTTGTTTCTGAACGATTAAATGTAAGCGATCTCACTTTAAGTGAGAGGATCGGGCAGATGGTGATTGCAGGGATTGATGGCACTTCCTTAAATCCAGCTGATAAAAGGCTTATTACAGATGACCACGTTGGTGGCTTTATCTTTTATGCCAACAACTTAGAGACACAACAACAAACGATCAACTTCGTGAATGAAGTAAAAGCAGCGAACCAAATCAACAAACTCCCTCTTTTCATCAGTGTCGATCAAGAAGGAGGCCGAGTGGCTAGGCTACCAGGAGTCAAAGCTACGCCGTCTAACGAAACCATCGGTGATCGAAATGATCCAGCATACGCCTATTCCATTGGTCAAACATTGGGACGTCAATTAGATTCGATGGGCTTTAACCTTGATTATGCTCCTGTCCTCGACGTGAACAGCAATCCTGACAATCCGGTAATTGGAGACCGTTCCTATGGCGATCAAGCATCAATTGTAAGCGAGATGGGAATCCAGACGATGAAAGGGATTCAATCCGAGAACATTATTCCAGTAATCAAACACTTCCCAGGTCACGGGGATACATCTGTAGACTCTCATATTGAGTTGCCTACTGTGAATAAAAGTTTATCTCAACTGGAAGAACTAGAACTTGTTCCGTTTAAGAAAGCTATAAATAATGGAGCAGATGTCGTGATGGTGGCACATATCTTAATGAAACAACTGGATTCCACCTACCCTGCTTCCATGTCAGAGACAGTCATTAGCGATATTCTACGGGATCAACTAGATTTCAACGGCGTTGTCATGTCCGATGATATGACAATGGGCGCAATTGCGAATAACTATGGAGTCGGAGAATCGGCAGTTAGAGCCGTTCAAGCCGGAAGCGACATTGTCTTAGTGGCTCATAACGAACAAAAT
The DNA here is from genome assembly GCF_021129245.1 of Pontibacillus sp. HN14. Lineage (NCBI taxonomy): Bacteria > Bacillati > Bacillota > Bacilli > Caryophanales > Bacillaceae > Pontibacillus > Pontibacillus sp. HN14. Next base: position 311,063 of record NZ_JAJOLR010000003.1, read on the forward strand.
GTCACCGCAGCCATCAAAGCAATTAAAACAGCCGTTAAAGATGGTCGTATTTCAGAAGCAAGAATGAACCGTAGTGTTCAGCGAATTATTGATTTAAAAAACAAGTACCTTCCATAAAGCTTGGTGCTATTCTAACTTCAAGCATATTCGAAAAAAGCACCGATCCGTGCAAAGAAAGAGATGACGTCAGCATCAGGCCGGCCTCATCTCTTTTTTCTTTAAATTATTGGAGGGCTAGTGGCCATTCGGAGGTAGAAGTAAACACTCAGGGAGGAAATTACCACAATATCTATCTTTAACTTGAGGACTCATTGAAATTTTTATTGAGCTCACTAAGTTCTTTAGAAAACATTTTGAGAAATTCGTTGCTTCAGTACCCTCATCTGTATTTAATTCTTTTCTGTAATCATTACGTTTCATTGTTTCCACTTTTTACCCCTTATTTTACCAACAATTGTAAAAGCATTTCATCAATATTGATAAAAATGGAAGACAAGCACTCAGTATGTTCTGACTGCTCTTTTCGCATAAAAAATGCACCTCAAAGGGTGCTATACTTACGATGCATCATCGTCCGCCTGTAACTTAAATATAGTGCTTTACCCTCAACTTCTAAGTTTGTTTAACAGGGGTCAAGCACCTCCTTATCTTTTTTTACGTCTACCTATAATAATAACTGTTGTCAATACAATGATTAATAAAAACATTCCACTGGCCACGGGGCTTTCCCCTCCCTGTTTTATATTCATGTGCATTGAATCATTTTCCAATTCTATTAATTTAACGATTTAAAAAGGATAAAGTTTCAAAATTTTGTTTATTCGTGTAATGGCCATACTGCGTAATGATGGGAAGAGGTTTCTAAAGGAAGCACGGGACGGTTCTGGTGCTTCCTTATTTCGTTCTAGAGCATTTCACCTTCCTATCTCCCATTGAAATTTTCATTGATCTCACTTAGTTCATTAATAAAATCAAACCAGTCGTCGTCATTAAATTTAAATTTAGGATCAAATGGATTCCTGTCTTTAATGTTATTCTGATGCCCTTCTATCTTATGATCCATTAAGATTATTTCATATGTAAGGTCTTCAAACCTTTCCAACTCAGCATTCACTGTATCATCCAACACATTAAAATATTCTAGCAAAACCTTATATTGCTCCTTATACTCTCCGTGTGAAATTTCTGGATTTTTGGTTAGCTTTAATTTCATTTCATTTAATGCATGCATATTTAAATGATCCATTTTTTTTGTTTTGAGAACTAACATTCTTAACTCATTTAATGAGTCCCACATGCTGTTTAAGGACCTATTTAATATCTCTTTAGAATAGTCATCCGGATTATCTGTAGCGTTTATATATTCTAACAATGGCTTGGTATACTTAATTTCATCTACGATGTTACTTACATGTAAGTCCACCTTATAATCCAGGTAGTTCGAATATTGATTACTTCTAATAAAGAAAAACACAGTTAAGATACACAACACTAGAATACCGCTAACCATAAGGAACGTTCTCATCTTGTTTTTCATGCTAACACCCTTAAATTTTTCAAAAAACTCACTACTAACTAACCCGGCTTAGGAGCTCTATAAATTTGGACAAGCTCTCCAAATTTTTCACCCTCCATAATATCAAACGAGATTCCATAAGTAACCTCATCATCTTCTTTCGTTAGGTTCCAAACATTCTTATCTAATTTAATGTTAAACTTCTGCTGAACATCTTTTGCGTTATGTCCCTCGATTATATAAATTGCCTTACCTTCATCGTTTTTTTCCTCTACTTTTTTATCGATTTTGAATAACATAGAATAATTAGTGATTTTTTTCTGAGAGGGATGATCGCTACAACCTGAAATGATAATCAAAAGTAAAACTATGAATAAAAAGTGGTTTCGGAACAAGTCCTCCACCTCCGCTATTTTGTAATCGATTACAGTTACAAAATACACGACAGAACATCATTTGTAAATTATTTTCCATTATTTTCATCTAATTCTCAATTAATTGTAGAGTTACTTTACTGTTTTAGTAAATATACGACACCAAGATAGTAGTGACATGATTTCTATTGGAGATAAGTTTGGTGATTCGCCACAGGAGAATATTAGCCCCAGTGAGGAAGAATAACTAGATTTATTGGCTAAGAGTTAAAGCTTTATAGGGTGGAGAGACAAGTAACTCCCCTTCTATCCCCCATATGGCAGCGCATCTTCTAGAGTCCTAAGCTTTTGCCCTACATTCTCTATACTGAGATCTGAATGCGGGATTTTGGTTTGAACTTGTATTTTGTTCAATACACCTATGTCGGATTCTATAGCTTTCTTTAAATCAGGAGTTAATTTGTATTCATTGTTTTTATATAATTTAAGATTCTCTTGAATTTTCTTTATAAACGTCCTTATATTTTTAGTATCTACATTTCCCTGATAATAAGGAGAGTTGCTTATATACTCCTCATAACGATTAAAATAACTTTCTAAAAAATATGAATGTCTTAAGGCTTCATTATAATATTCTTGTCTTGCGTCTTGGCTTAACACATTCTCATAGACCTTTGTATACCCAAAAAATGTAGCAAAACCTATTTCAATCTCCTTCACACTACTATCTTCAATATACTCTTTATACTCATTAATTTTTGAGCTATAACTATAGTATTGATAAACAATAATAACAACGGCAAGTAAGAGGAAAGCCCCAAGATATGTAACTATCTTTTTATTTCCCGAAATTTTGATCATTGCTAACACTCCTATTTTTTTGTATACACTTGAAGCGTGGGAATCCATTTAAAGAGAAAGAAGCACAGGAACTGCCCCTGTGCTTCAAGGTATTCAAAATCAAGGTTATTCAGAAATACTGGTATAATCACTTCACATCAACTATCAATCATATTCACTTATTTTTTTAAGTTCCAAATCCCCTAATTCAAATTTATCCTTATACCGAGTAAATTCCTTTTTAGATAACGGTCCTACTATTTCTTTGCTCGGTTTAATAATCCAATAATTCTCTACTTTCTTATCAGGGATTTCAACACCATTATTCTTCTCTGGATTTTCTTTAAGTGGGTGTTGAACTGCAATGATATAATTCTTATTCCACCCAAGCTTTATCACTTTAGAAGGTATTGTGTTATTTTCTTCGAATGTACCTTCTTTCGGAACAATCATCATTTCATGGGCACTAGCTTTAAACAATCTAAAATCATTAGGTAGTTCCCTATCAAAGTCCTGCATACCGGGCCCGAACTTTAACTCCCCACTACACCCTGAGAGTAGTAAAGTTACCATTATGGTAGTGGTGACAAGTAATCTAAACCTCATAATAATCTCCTAACAAGCAATACCTTTTAATCATACACATATTACCAGAAATCCGGTTCTTAAGTAAGCCCCACTGCATTCGCTAGAATAAAAAGGAAAATAAAGGTATTATATAGAATTCATTCATTTACAAGCATTTAACTATTACAGTACATATGTAAGGAATATTCTGAAAGTCGGAGGAGCAAAAGGACAATCCTTATGCTCCCGCCCTTTTTAGGCAAGGAGGCCTTTTGTGAAAAAATTATATTTTGTAGCGTTTATAGTGTTTTTATCCATTTTAACAGGATGTGAAGAATCACATGAAGAGAACCAGCCCGTTGTACTAGACTCAACAGAAAACACTAAGGAAGTAACCGAAAAAGAAACGTCCCCTATTAAAAACACAACTATCTCAGAATTCAGTGTGGAAAATCAGCATTTTAAATTCATCCCTTTGCTGGACTCTTATTATAAGTATGCTGATCACATGGAACAAAACCCGTTGGACAGCCGATCAGAAACGTTTTCCTCCAAGGTTTTACAGCCATTTCGTGAGGAAGCTTTCGGGGAGGAAAGAGGCGTTTTTTTAGAATATGAACCACAATTTGAGCCCCCTCGGAATGCTAGTAAAATAAAAGACGATGTTCAAATGCTAGATAAAGAATACGATCATATTTTAAGCTTAGTCAAAGATTCTTTAGAGAAATCTTCTAAAATGTTACCCGTTGGCTCAACAACAAACGTTTATTTAATTCCTTTTAATCCAAACTATCTTAATTTTATGAGGGAGATGGATGGAGCATATGGCCTTGCTAGCTCAAACGTCATTATGTTGTTTATAAACCCTGAGTACCTAAAAGATAACGATGATCACATCAAATATATAACAGCTCATGAATATCAGCACACAGCGCACTATAGCTCAAGCCAACCACAACAACCTGATTTAATCATCTACTCATTAAGGGAAGGGGAAGCAGATACTTTTGCCCAAATGCTATACCCAGAGCAGAAACCAGAATGGACGAAGGAATTGACAGCTCGTGAAGTTGATGCCATATGGGAGTGGGCCATAAAAAATAGACAAACTAATGATCGTAACGTTTTTAATGAATTTGTAGAGACAGGTAACAGTATGATACCAAAGAAGTCCGCTTATAGACTAGGATATGAGATTATGCAGGATTTCATTAGCAGGAATCCAAATGTATCTGTGGAAGATTGGAGTAGTATGGATCCTATTGAGATCATTAACCAAACAAAATATGCGAATAAAGTAAAGAACGAATGATTTTAATGGATGAATCATGGTTTCAGACAATTATTATAATACTTTTGGTCACTATGGCGTGACCATTCTGTGACCAATAATTACTGCTCTTAAGTCTGTTACGAGGAACTTTTGCTAAGTATACTATAAACGAAAATCATGAATAATAATTTGATTTTTAATTTACAAAAAAGAGCCTATTTATAAGGCTCTTTCTTTTTTCTTTCCGAAAGCACGGGGAAGGTTCTACTAAAAACCATACTTACTCTTCCATTTCATAATATCCACGGTCTTCCCCGTAATACTGGTTATATCGTTGCTTAAACTTATAGAAAAGATAAGAACCAATTACCTTTACGATTGCATAGCCCGGAATACCAAGAATCACACCGACAACACCAAATAAATTACCCGCAACCATTAAAACAAGGATGATCGTTAATGGATGAATTTTCATAGTTCTACCCATGATATTCGGAGAAACGAAATTCCCTTCTAAAAATTGGACTGCGATCCATACAATGACTAGCTTTATAAACATAAATGGGGAGCTAACAATGGCAATGATAGCAGCTGGAATAATTGCAATTGTTGGTCCTAAATAGGGTACAACACTTGTGACTGCGGCAATAATGGCTAATGTAAATGCATAATCAAGACCTATGATCAGGTAACCAATGAATAATAGAATGCCAATCACAGTAGCGACAATAATCTGCCCTTGGATATAGGACCCAACTTGAATATCAATATTAGTTAAGATTTGTTTCGTATCATCTCTAAATTTCGGCGGAAATAATTTAATGACAAAACGTTGAAACCTTTTACCATCCTTTAATAAGAAAAATAAGATAAATGGAAAGGTTACAATGGACACAATCGTATTTGTAATCGTACTAGCGACATTCTGTACCCCTTGAAAACCATTAGAAATATAAGTTCCAATTAATTGTGGCAATTCACTTAACCTTTCCATTACCCAGTTATAACCATCATCATAATATGGACCTAAAAATGAACTTTGTACCCATTGAGTCACCGTATCTCCTAGCTGTTTTAGATAATCAGGGAAGGTTTGAACTAAATCTTTGATCTGCGCTTCGATAGATGGAGCAGTTAACAAGATCATTCCAGTTAAAGCACCACTAAAGCCTAGAATAAGAATGATGACTCCCCAAATTCTTTTAATCCTTAACCTCTCGAGCAAATCTACAATTGGATTTAATAAATAGTAGGCTACGAATGCCAGGATTATTGGAGGTACTATAGTAGATAAAATGACCGCTAGTGGATAAAAGATAAATGAAATTTTAGTGTATATATAAATGGTTACTCCAACAAAAAGAAAGAAAGCTACTATGTAAAAAAAGGTCTTACCACCAATTAGTTTCAAAAATCTATTTTCCTCCATCCTTAAATACAGCTCCTTTAAAAGTAATGTGGAAGCGCGGGGACAGTTCTGGTGCTTCCTTATTTCATATAAAAAATCCCCAGAACCAAGAGGCTCCAGGGATTTCGCGTATGATTCTGACTGGGCTCGAACCAGCGACCTCCACCCTGTCAAGGTGGCGCTCTCCCAGCTGAGCTACAGAATCCTGGGACATATGTAATCTTACAACTTGGTAAGACACTTATTATAATACGAAATCTAGCAGGTAAAGTCAACTCCTTTTTCATTATTTATCCAAGGGATAAAGCCTCGCGTACCTCCGCATATGCATAGATTACGAGCTTCTTGTCACATCTTCACACCTTCCTGTTTACACTACTATAAAAGGAGTGAGGGGTATGGAGAAGGAAGTGTTTGGAGCTTGGGTCGTTGCGATCGGGACTACTTTGGCTGCACTTGGAAATACCCCTTCCCTCAAGCTTCCCTCTTCTCTCGCTAAAGATCTCGATGTCACAGGGAATGTTCTTCAAGGAACAGGTAGCGCGATCCTTGCTGATACGGAGGAATCCTTCACGTTAAATAAACTAGGAAACATGATTCAAGCCACAGGGAATTCAACAGTTGTGAGCGGATTGTTGTTCCCTGTACAGAGAGAAACGAGCCTCACTCTCCTTATTAAAGGGAACCTCCTCCAAGCCTTAGGAAGTGGGACGTCCCTTGCTGATGACCTGAACGAAGAACGAGTACTACTTAATCTTTATGCTGTTTACGGAGATCTCCTTCAAATGATCGGGAATAGCCTGCAGGCGATCGCTGAAGGACAGGAGTTAAAAGGGCGAGATGCACAAACGCTTGAAACGACTGGGAACTGGGTTCAAGCGATCGGCTCATATTTCTCCCTCTTGGCCACTCTACCAGAGTCCCCTTAAGCATAAATAAAGAGGAAGGAGCGATTGGTTAAACGGCCCCTTCCTCCTTCTGTTAAGCACTGACCGCCTGATTCGCCTGGCGTTCGTTTCGCGCTGTGCGCAGTCCAATTAACCAAGCCCCTACTTGAATCAAGAGCGCTACCACGACTAGAATTCCATCCCAGAAATAGAGGTTGGTTAACGCATGCTGTGTAATATTCTCATACGCCTGCTGCAACCCGTAAAGGGACGGGAGAATCTGAAAGTAAACGAATAAAAAGGTCGCTACAGCTCCTCCGAACATATAAAGCAACGAAAACCACTTCGCATGCTTCTTCTCATGAGGGGCTAAACGTTGCCACTCGTCTTGACGTTTACTAAGGAAGATCTTCTGTAAGAACACAAGACTATGCTCATGAAGCGCTGATGTGTTCACCCAGTTAATCAGCACGAAGTACATATCCGTTCTTAAGAAGATAACAAACTGACTGATGACCCCAAATAAGAGAAAGAACGTGACCATCTGGGCAAAGGATGCGATAAACGCGATTGGCACGAAAAGTTTTATTAAAAGACAGGTTAAAATCATAACCCCATCCCAAGCCATCCCAGCCAAGTACGGCGTATACCGTTCTTTTTTGGCCCTTGACCAGAGTCCTGACATATCCGTTTCTGCCACAAGGAAGACCATGCGTAAATTTAGCTGAACCTTTGTTTTTACACCTAACCTATTGGCCGCTAGTACATGGGCAAACTCATGAATAATCGTTGTAGCCGATATGGTGATTAAGATCATCATCGCACTGAGACCGACTGATTCAAACAAGAAGACATCTCTAAAGCTCGGGAATAGGGATGGAGAATAAGCAATGAGAAAGATAGCCGCTATGGCAGACAAGGTGTAGAGCACCATAAATGGCTTACTAAAAAGGATGCTACCTGCCTTCTGCAGACCTGGATTTACCTCACGATCTACTTCTTCATTTAATAAAACACCATTTATTTTGAGTATAAGGCCCATTTCAAGGAGCGTTTCAGCAAAATCGAGTACATCGACTTCTTCACCGTATTTCGCCTCCACACTCTCTTTCACTTCTTCAATCGTCTTCTCCCCATCGAACCCTCTTACAACATCTGCCGCTACCTCTGGCACACGAATGAACTCTCCGATGACCGGATCGCCAATTGTGTACTCCTCCCCGTCCTGCTGGATGGATAAGTGGGTACAATCGAGACAATGCTCTTTCACCAGGTTACCCATGGACGACCCTCATTTCCTTCGCGCATTCGATAAGGTCTTCTAAGGTTGAGATCTCCTCGATGTAGTCTTGACTACAAGTAGGGCAATTCGGCACCCTGGTAAATTCAAAATCACTCTGCTTCAGTTCCATCGTTTCTGTATTTAACTGAGAATAGGGCTTTGATAATGCCGCATATCCTGTTAGGTATTTCACCACTTCAGAAGTAAAGAAACCGGTAAGCATCGAAACATGGGGAGCAAAGCCGGTATTCCTCCTTGAGAAAATTTGGTTATACACGGCTCTTAAGCGGCTTTCTTCTGTGTCTTCCTGAGCGAGCCCGTTAATAAGACGACAATCATAACAAGAACCACTAGCAGGGTCGAGCCGCTCCCACATCACGATTTTATTCAGGAATCCCCCTTGATAAAACGGAATTCCTTTTATGTAACAAGCAGCGTTCACCCATCTATTGGCCACGATCGCAGGTGTGTCGATCATGCTTACAACGATGTCACAGCCATCAATGATATCTAACAAATCATGATGGGACGTAATTTCCCGGTTATACATCTTCACTTTCACATCAGGATTGATCTTTTCTACTTTTTCCTGCGCAACTTCTGATTTTAACCGACCTACATCCTCTTCATTAAAGATAAACTGGCGGTTCAAATTGCTGCGTCCGATTGTGTCAAAGTCTACACCCCGAATTTCCCCTACACCGAGACCTGCGAAATAAGCTGTCGTCAGACACCCGCCTCCTAGACCAATAACGGCTACTTTAGCGTCCTTTAAACTACGTTGATAGTCATACTTACTTTTTGACAGATTCGAATAGCTCGAATAATAGTTCAAGTTGGCTTCATATCGCTCAAGTTCAGAATCAAGAAATGAGTTTGGGACTTCAACAGATTCAATAAATCCAAGTCCATCAAGGGCCTCGATCGCCTCATTTACTTCTTCCTCTGTAATCCCTAACCTAGTCGCAACTTCTTCGTTTGTACGACTGCCATCCAAAAGCTCGGTTAGTCGGTAAACCAATCCATCTGGATCATTGATCTCAGTACGCTGCTCATTCATCCCAACTTCTATCGCTTCCTCTAACTGCACCACCGGTCTTAATGTTCTTTTAAAGGCTTCATTCATTCTAACCCCTCCTATTGATAGAAATAGGGCCGTACATTTTCATATACGGCCCTGTGATCGATCTTCCTATTTATTGAACTGGAGCAGAGACCTTCCGCTTCACAAGGCGGGCCTTAGCCACCATATGGAGGTGGAATAACTGTCGGCTTCAGTTGTTCAGTCTTCTTTACTTCGATTTTCATGAAGAACGCCTCCTTTATTTTTTTTGATGCCATTAAGTATATTCTCGAATTAGCCACCGTACGGAGGTGGAACAAGAATAGTTGGTTTAAGCTTCTCAGTCTTTTTCACTTCAATTTTCATGAAGATTACCTCCTTTATAAAGATTGGTCGTGCTAACTACGCGTTAAGGTTTAGCCACCGTATGGAATGAATGTTGGTTTAAGCTTTTCAGTCTTTTTCACTTCGATTTTCATGAAGACAAACCTCCTTTTTAAAAGATTGATAAAGCGAATTACCCTTTCAGATTAGCCGCCGTACGGCATGAATGTTGGTTTAAGTTTTTCAGTCTTTTTGACTTCAATTTTCATGTAGACGTCCTCCTTTATTAAAGATTGGTAAAGCGAATTACCCTTTCAGATTAGCCACCGTATGGCATGAATGTTGGTTTAAGTTTTTCAGTCTTTTTCACTTCGATTTTCATGAGTACTCCTCCTTTCAAGTAGCAACCTCGTATGTAAATCGGTTGTACTTTTGAACTGACTTAATCATACAAAATATTCTAACTTTTTTGAATAGTTTTACTACTATGCCGAATATTACAGATTTTTGCCCCTTAATCCATTCAATATCGCTAGAACCTTTGTCTACAGACAAAGGTTCAGATGCAAAAACCTCGCTTAAATCCAGGCTCTATCCCCCCCTTTTTTCCTCTAAAATAAAAAAGTCTATAACTACTGTTGATCAACAGTAGTTATAGACTCACGTGAATGAAGCTGAGCAACAAAAAAGGGACTGGTTTCATTTCAGAGATCCACCCTGACTATGAACCATGCGTCCCTTTATGCGCTCTATAATTTATAGTTGATTCTTAGCTAAAGGGGGAGACTTTAGCTAACTACCTCTTCGTCATTTAACCCGGCTACGTCAGACTCTTCACCAGCCATATCGAATCCTCCCTGAAAGATCCCAAAACCTAGCGTCAATAGAATAGCTGCTACTACAGTAGTTAACTTTTTCACGATAAGCCCTCCTTGAATAATCTATAAACATCATACATAAATTTTTGATTATTTTGAATAATAAAGAGATAAAACAAAACATTACAAAAACACTCAATAAAATTGCCGGTTTTACGGGAAAGTTTTGCAACGCTTTATAGTTATCCACTTAAATGGACTCCACTACATGGCTTAGACGGAGCTTAACTGAATTTCTTTCTTCATATAAGAAGCAGCTAATTTATATTTCCTATTCTTATAATAATAATCACCAAGCCGTTCATAGAGTCCTTTTAATTTAAAGTGGTAGTCGCGTTTTTCTAATTCTTTTATTAAGTCATTCATGCAGCGTTCAAAATCTTCAAATCTTCCCTCTTTCTCAAAGATAAAGGCTTCTAATTCTTTTAAAAAGTACTGATCCTGTTCAGACTGGCAATGCTCGCGTGCGTGATCAAGAACGAGTTTAGCTTCTTCAATCTTATCACGGTCTATTAAACTTCCGATTAAGGAACGGTAGGGAAGAACGATATTGTGCAGGTCTCCACTCTCTATTTTAGTCTCTATCGACTTCCTGAAATAATAGATGGCCGCCCCGTAATCACCCAGTTGTTTATTAATCAGTCCACAATTATGATGAATGCGGCTTTTTAACTTCTCATTGTTCGTGATGGAAACAATCTTCTCCCCCTTAAGGAGATACTCCATTGCCGTTTCACACTCATCCATCTCCCAATGCATAGCCCCGATCATGTTGTACGTTTCGCCTAACCGATCCCATTCGAGCTTTTTTTGGAACACATCAAGGCATTCTTTCGCTGCATCAATCGCTTTATAATACTCTCTGTTGTGCTTATGCAACAAGGAGATATTGTAGAAGAATAGGCCTTTTTCTAATTCATCATGAGTTTGCGCTACGAGCCTGTTGTAGTGTTTTAAGCTTTTTTGTAAATGATTATGTTGAAAATGATAAAAGCCGTAATAGTAATCATAGAACGACAAAAGCACCGCATCGTCTATCTTCTCATCTTCTTTTACATAAAGATTAACTAATAGCTGAATCGAAGACAATTCATCTGAATTGCCTCCTGTTTTCATTAGATGGGCTCCTTTAATAAGTGCATATAGCAATTCAGTATACATGCCCTTAACGACTTGCTTCTCTAAAGATTCCAAACGATCTAACAGATTCCCTACTCTAGGGGCATCACCAATAATGACCGCACCTTTCAGTTCTACTATCAGATCAATTATCGTCTGATCTTTCTGATCGTAATTAAACAAGTAGTCCTCCTCCACCCCAAGCCGTTCTGCAAAGAGCACAAGAATATCCTTCGACGGAACGTACTTACCTGACTCAATATTGCTAAGGTGAGTAGCTGAAACAACTCCAACACTAAGTTCACTCTGTGATAAACCACGTAATTGCCTTACGTATTTAATTCTTCTCCCAATGTTCACCCAGATTCCTCCATACCATAGTGGACTAGTTGTATGTGATCAACGAAGATGCAGAAAATTGAAAAAATATTTCCTTAGTATTAGTTTATCAAACATTTCATCATCCTGAATCAGGAAGGAAGACCCCATTTTGAATAGGAAATTATACCTAGGAGCAGTACTTGAAAATATACGAACGTCTAATATGAAAGATTGGACTTCCTTTTTATTGACATCTTCCATACAACAGCGTAATATAATAACCAACAAAAATTTCGAAAATTAACTCTTCTTATCAAGAGAGGTGGAGGGACTGGCCCTTTGAAACCTCGGCAACGGGTTCTGATGTGAATACCGTGCCAATTCCAAACAAGATGAGAGAGCGGGACACCCTTACAACCCCTCTTCTCGTCAATCAGACAAGTAGAGGGGTTTTTTCAATCATTCCTTCATATATATAGAAGGAATTTAGACGCTTTTTTCTTAATTCCGAGTAACTAGGGTTGTTTAATCTGATATACTATTACAAAGAGGAGCTGAGTCAGGTGAGATACGGATATTGGTTACCGATCTTTGGCGGCTGGTTGCGTAATGTGGAGCATGAGAGTATGCCTCCTACATTCGATTATGCGAAAAAGGTCGTGCAACAAGGCGAACAATTAGGGTTTGATTCAACGCTTATTGCAGAGTTGTATTTAAATGATATTAAAGGAACCGATCAGGATTCCTTAGAAGCTTGGACGACTGCAGCAGCTTTGGCTGCTGTGACAGAGAAAACGGAGATTATGGCAGCGGTCCGGCCAAACTTTCACAATGCAGCCATCACGGCTAAGATGGCCGCCAATATTGACAGGATCTCAGGTGGCCGATTCACACTAAACGTCGTTTCCGCCTGGTGGGAGGAAGAAGCCAAACAGTACGGAGGCTCCTTTACCGCTCATGATGAGCGATATGACCGAACCGATGAATTCTTAACGGTTTTAAAATCCCTTTGGACTGAAGAAGAACCCGTCAGCTATAACGGCAACTTCTATTCTATCGAGAACACGCACCTTCATCCAAAGCCTATCCAAAAGCCTTATCCGAAACTATATGCAGGTGGGGAGAGCAACAGAGGAAAACAAACCATCGTAAATCACTGCGACGCCTACGTCATGCACGGCGGCACCGTAGATGAAATAAAAACAAAGATTAACGATATGAAAGAACGGCGATCTTTAAGCGGGCATGAACCGCTCCAATCGTTTGGAATGGCCGCTTACGTCATTTGCAGAGATACAGAAGAAGAAGCGCTTGAAGAATTAAATCGAATCACAAACGTGAAAGACTCAGGGGCCTATGCAGGCTACCAGGATTTCACGAGTAAGTCGCAGCTTGAGCAACAAGTAGACCTGCAAGATTACTCGGTCTCTAACCGAGGACTACGCCCGAAGCTCATCGGCACGCCAGAAACGATCGCTGAGCGCATCCTTCAATATGAACAAGCTGGGCTCGACCTTCTCCTTCTTCAATGCTCCCCGCAGCTAGAAGAAATGGAGCGCTTCAGTCGTGATGTTATGCCACTCGTAGAAGAGAAACGCACACACTTCAAGGAGGTACCACAATGACAAAGATTTACGTCTTACACGAAAATGATGAATGGACAGATCATTTAACGAACCGCTTAGAAGAACTAGAATTGCCTTTTGAATTATGGCATTTAGATCAGGGAACGATTGATCTCTCAAAGGAACCACCAGAAGGCATCTTTTACAATAGAATGAGCGCATCCTCTCACACTCGGGATCACCGCTTCGCACCGGAGTTTACAGAAGCTGTTCTGGCCTGGCTCGAACGCCACGATCGTACGGTTGTAAATGGAAGCCGTGCTTTGCGACTTGAGCTCAGCAAAGTAAATCAGTATATGGCGTTAAACCAAGAAGGGATTACGACACCGAAGACCATCACAGCTGTCGGGAAAGATCAAATTATTGAAGCAGCCAAACAGCTGGACTTGGCACCCTTTATTACAAAGCATAATCGTGCCGGCAAAGGGCAAGGCGTTCAGCTGTTCCATTCTATTGAAGCTCTTCAGGAATATGTGTACGGGGATTCATTTGAAGAACCTGTCGACGGCATTACGCTTGTACAGCAATATATCGAAGCTCCTAAACCTTATATCGTTCGTCACGAATTCGTCGGAGGAAAATTCCTTTATGCAGTAAAAGTTGATACGTCTGAAGGCTTTGAATTGTGCCCGGCTGATGCGTGCACGATTGACGATCTCTATTGCCCAACCGGATCTGAAGAAACAGGTGGCGCAAAGTTTGAAATTCTTGAAGGGTATAGTGATCCCATTATCCAATCATACGAGTCCTTCCTTCTTTCAAACAACATTAAAGTAGCTGGCATTGAAGCCATACAAGATCATAACGGCAATCTTTATACGTATGACGTGAACACGAACACCAACTACAATAGTGATGCAGAAGCAGTGTCAGGAGTATACGGAATGCTTCAGCTTGCCACGTATTTAGGGGATCGCCTTAAAGAACGCTATCCCACTGCCGTATCCTCTTCCTAAGCAAAGCCTTTTCTGGCTTTGCTTTTTTTATGTCGGGAGGGTTTGGGTATACTACGAGGTAAACCACAGTTGGAGGGATCGATAATGCCAAAGCGTGCTGTATTTTTAGACCGAGACGGAGTCATCAACGAAGTTCTGACAGACCGTGTAAAATTCGTGAATAAACGGGAGGATCTTCATTTCCTTCCCCGGGTGCCAGAAGCTATTAAAATGCTGAACGATTCAGGCCTCTTTGATTTAATTGCGGTCATTACGAATCAAGGAGGAGTGGGCTTAGGCTATATGAAGGAAAAAGAGCTTCAGGACATTCATGAGTATATGGTGAATGAATTAAAGAAGCTCGGAGCTGAAATTGACGAAGTGTGCTATTGCCCCCACAAACCAAAAGAAGGTTGTGCGTGCAGAAAGCCTGGCAGTAAAATGATTGAAGATGTCGCAAAAGAACACGGCATCGACCTGTCCGCTTCATATATGGTAGGGGACCGGGAACCTGATATTGAAGCAGGCCAGAACGTCGGCACGAAAACTGTCTTCCTCGGCGAAGAATACGGAGTCGCAAACGCCACCTTCCCCACCCTATACGACGCAGCCCACTGGATCATCCAAGACGCCAAACAATCGTAGGAAGCGAAATGCTTTAGCATACTAAAGGGTGTCTGACACCCTGCACTTCTGTACTGCAATAAAGTGTAACTTCCCTCCTTCCTTCTTCGTCTACTCTTGTAACGGGGATAATAAAGGGGGATGTTTATGAAGATACGGGTATTTCTTACGTTGTTGCTAGGTGTTCTTGTCCTCTCTGCTTGTCAGAATGAGGCCTTCAAGGGTGTGAATGCGACATCGATTAAAGCGTATGAGAACAAAATAGGATCAGAAGAAGGGGAATTACAGTTTACGATCACAGATCAGGAGACCATTGATCGTCTTTTAACGGATTTGCGCCGCAGTCGTACTCAGGATGTATCGAATGCAGATATGAAGATGCCGGACCTTCACCTCGACTTCACAAGGAACGACCGTGTCGTTTTAACCGTTGGCTATTATACAGAACCGATGGATGGCGCCCGGTACCTTTACCAGAACAAGCTTTATAACGTGACCACTGAGCTCCCGTAATACAAAAAAGGTAGTCAGCCTAAGACTGACTACCTTTTTTCGGGAGGTTGTGAACACGTTCGAGATACGGCCTGACCCGTTGCCCCTCTGTGGAGATCGTAAACCCTAGCTCCTCAGCCACCTCTTCTGAAGTTTCTTCAAACAAGTCACACATTCTAAATAACCCCTGCCACATGTTTTCATAGTCCCCGTCTGGATAAGTGTGGACAAGCTGAGTCCACTCATCCTTCTCTAAGTATTTCTGAAGGTCTTTTCCACCTTTTCCGGCCCCCACAAGAAAGTTCGTCCGAATGCCAACTTTATAGGACAACATGCGGATCAGCATATCCCGGACAGGCTCTTCCATTAGGTACTTAGAAAGCGTCAGCTCTTCTCTCCACAACCCTTTAGCCACATAGGTGCTCACCCACCAGAACTCATTGACGCATCTGTCAAAGTCCTGTTGGGTGGGCTTTTGAATCAGAAAGGGGTCGCTGACGGTATCAACGGAACGCTGAATACGGTTATCTTTATCTAACAGGATCTTACGGTAGTCCTTATTTTGCAGATGAGAATCAAGATGGTCCAGGGAAACTAGAGACAAATCAATCCGGTTCCCATCCTCAAACAGCATCAAATAAGCAAACCGCTTCCACTTTCCGTCTCGCGGAGGACCATCGTTCAAGTCAGGCATTTGCATGATGATCCGCTCTCCGAAAACGTCAATCCAGGAAGGATCATGCAAGAACGGCTCGAGTTCTTCCACGTAGTAGACAATGTCATAATCCTGAAACCGGTCCTCTTCTGCCCATGGGTTCGCCCTTGAACCGTTTAACTCAACCAGTCGAATGGCCTCATCTTCTTCGGCACGTCCTAAGATGAGAGCCATCATTTCCTCATAACTCCTCATCGAGTCCCCTCCGTTAACTGCTTTTGTAACATTTTAAGGACAAAGATTTCCCGCTTGAGCCACCGCGCCTCTTGAGCCCCTCTTTCTGATTCATTTTGTCTGAGCGCATCTTCAATCTTCACCCACTGAGGATCGTATTCTTCATCTTGCTCATAATCCTCTAACTGTTGCGGAACCTTTTTCTCATGGATGAGTTCACACCTATAGTAGTCAGAAACCATTTCAAATAACTGGTCGGTCTTTTTATGATCGACGTTACTCTCAACGACCGCCCCAACTTTCTCATGCACCGCGCATCCAGTATAACCGGTTTCTTCAGCCACTTCCCGGATAACCCCTTCATCATCTCGCTCACCTGATTGAACCCCGCCACCTGGAAAAGCATAAATATCTTGATTCGTCTTAATCAGTAAGATTTTATCCTCCTTCAAGATCACGGCTCGTACAGCTTTCCTGCGACGCACAGGGTAGTGTTTCTCATGTGCCTCTTCTTCCCGGTATTCCTTATAAAACATCCTAGTCCCCCTTTATTCTTTTACTCCTTCTCCCCCAGCACAAATCCTTCAAACAGCCTGCCACCAAAAGGCTGCAGCACGTCCTCTGTCAGCTGAATAACGCTCTCTTTATCCCCATATGTATAAAAACGGTCAAACGCATCGATGAAACGAGTCGCAAATTGAGGATCATAGTCTTTCAAAGAGCGAATCATCCACTTAGAAGATCCAATCCATTTTCTGTTCGTCCGGAGCACAAATTCACTAAGCTTATCCGCTAGCGTCCACGATACACACATGGCATCCGTCCTGTCCTGACTTCCTATGAAATCATCCAGCGTATCCGTGAGGAAATAACGCTTCGTTCGAATCGTTTCTTCTGTCCACTTCTCCGGTCCAAGATTTAAAAGATAATCTGCTTCTGCTTTGATCGGCATTACCACATCCCATCCTTTTATGATAACCCCTTCCGCCACCATTCGGGGCAAAGACGGACGCGCTCGTTCTACATCTCTTTCAAAAAATGATTGATAGGAACTCAAGCTGTATACAAATACTTCAACAGGCCATTCATAAGCGATGAGAGATTCTCGGTACGAAGCTAGCCGCGTATCATCAAAAATAATAATATCTAAATCCGACTTCTCCGTTTCCTCCCCTCGAACCGTACTTCCAGCCAACAACGCAGCCTTACACTTTGGATAAAATGCATCTACAAACAAACCAGCCGCTTTCTCTGGCGATAATCGATCCATCCTCATGTTACCCATCTCCTATACTCTTGATATGTCAATCTATCAGATGCTCTCTTGGTGCTTGCCAAACGGAGAAGCTCTTATCCTCTCATTTTAGCATATATATCCAATTATTCCCCTTCTAAAATATACTTCGGAGAAAAGAAGTACCTTCCCTAAAATAAAAAAAGCACTTTCGCTTCTCTTTCGCGAAAGTGCCGAGTGCCTTATTTATACAACGCCATGTATTCGTCCTGGAGCATTCCCATAATAAACAGGTCGTGCCATTTTCCATTTCGGAAAAATGCTTCTCGTAATTGCCCCTCTACTTTAAAGCCCATACGCTCATACATCCCCTTCGCCTTCTCATTAAAGGAGAAGACTTTCAGGCTGATACGGTGCAGGTTCAGTTCCATAAAGACGAAATTAAGGAATAGCAGAAGGGCTTCTTTTCCATACCCATTTCCCCAATACTCTTTCTCTCCAATTAACAAGAGAAACTCAGCGTTTTGCTGTTGGTTATTCTCGCGAACGAGCGTGATACTCCCGATTTCCTTATCGCTTTCTTTCTCCACAATGATATAGCTACGGGAATCTTTCATTCTCTCATAGAACTTTTCCACATCTTCCATACTATAGAGATCAATCGACGTGCTCATATTCGTGTGAACAGTCGTATCATTTTGCCAGCGATGAAGGATTTCCATGTCATCTTTCTCAAGCTTTCTGAATCGTATTCGTTCCGTTTCAAATATCACGGTCCCCACACTCCTTTTTTTGACGGTTTACGTTCTGATCTTAACATAATATTCCACAGGGGATGGAGCAATAAGGGTTGTACCAATGATGAGGATCGATTGAAAGGAGGTTTTCATAAACAAAAGCACTTAGAGTTCTTTAACTCTAAGTGCTTTCCTACGGATGTTTATTGAACCGGAAGTATCCCGCCTGCAGCGTCATATCGAGCATAGAACTCTTGCAGGAATTGATTCGTAATCTGTGCATCGTGGATAAATAACATGTTCTCATCATTAATGTCATTCCCATTTGTGCTCCAGTTCGTGGAACCAATAATAGCTGTTGGATCACTTTCTGAGTGAGTAGGATCAATAAGCATCGTCTTACTGTGAAGCTTACGATCTTCATTATCCTCGTAAACTGGGGCTGCATGATTCCAGCGCACATTAGGATTATTGGTTGATGTTTGAGAAGCTGTACGACCTGTCATTTCAATGGAAGCAGACCACCATTGATTCCAAAATCCTTCGTCATACACCCCTTTTACATCAAAACCAGTTAATGACCCCTCTAAGTCATTATAACTCCCTTCCCATTTATTCTTCAGTTCATTTACAAGCGTTTGATCAGACCATGCGAATATAGTGAAATATGCCCCATAGTCCGCTTCATTCTTCACAACGTCAGCCATGTGGCCTACCGCATCATCTCCTGCAGAGAAATAAACTTCTACTTCTCTTCCACCAACGGTAACGGTATGCGGGGTATTGTCTGTCTTTCTTCCATGATAGTTTGAGTTAGCCGGATCGGGTACCATACCAGATGCACCCCACATTTCATCAAACTCTGTTTTATAAATCGCAGCTAATTCACTCGAATGAAGTTCTACAACGTGCTGGGTATTGCCACCTAAAACACCATTCTTTCGATTATCTTCTGTTCCATACAAACCTGTAACGGTAAAATTCCAACTTCCAGTAAATACCCACTCCCCATCAATAACAGCAAATTTATTGTGCATTTGATTTCCGGGCGAATAGAAACTGCCAGGGGCCTTCTCTTCCCCACCAGCTAAATTATAGCCTGACAACGTTCCTGAACCCACCTCAACGGTTACATCTTTCATACCAACTGGAGTACTTGTTAACCCAAACTCTTCACGAAGCACAGGGTCTTCAACAGCTAGCATAATGGAATCGGAGAAAACCTCCACATCATCGTTGGTTCCTACTATTCCGTCTTCGCCGCGGACAAGTTGTTCTAGGTAAAGGCGCATGGTTTGATAACGCTCTGTATAATGGGGATCACTTCCATCTTTCGCATCAGCAATCACTCGAACATTTACACCTTGAGCCGCTTTTCGGACTAGTGCGTCAATGACTCCAGGAAGATTTATCTCATACGTAGCCATGTCAATTGATTCTGTCGCCCCTTCAATACGCTGTATCAATCGGTCTTCCAGGTTCACATTGTAATTAGCAGTATTTTGACTTGTCGCATACTTCCCATAAGCACATTTGTTAAAGTATACATTGATCGCGCCAACCTCATTCGATACCTGATTGATGTGCTCCTTTGAATCACACAGCAGTTCTTCACCTTGCACAGAAGGGGTCCCATATCCTCCACTATATGTATCCGTTGCGTCCGCCCAACTCGCTTGATCCGTTCCATTGCCTTGAAGCTTCGCTCGCTCCATGGTGGATTTAGACGAATTGTCACCTGCGTACCATTTGTCTACAGAATCGATCAGTACACCTGATGAATTCCGAAGCTCGAGCACCTCACCACTATTGCTTAGCGAGCCTGCATAAATCATATCTGCCGCTACCTCTGTAACGGTGGTATCATCTGTTCGCTCTAAGATAAACGATCCATCACCAGAAATTGTTCCTGATAACGAGATACTTGGCGAACCATCGCGAGCTTCCAACGTCCAACCTTCTAGAGACACGTTAGCACTTGTGTTATTAGATAGCTCTATCCATTCATCATTGTAGCTACTCGTTGTTCCCATCCAAGCAATCTCACTAATGACCACATCTTTTTCGGTAACCGCATCTACCTGCTTTACAGGCACAAATGTGAGCACTAATGAGCAAATCATAACGATTCGAATAATCCCCGATTTCTTCAAGTCCCTTCACTCCTTCTAAGTTGTATAACCACAACGTAAAAGTACCATATCTCTCGAGAGCTCACTTCCAATTTTACCGTTTCTTAACACAAAACCAGTCTTTAGGAGGGGTGTGTGTAAAAAAAATCAAAATTCCTGAGACTAATGGTTGTTCCAACGCACACATACCTTTAGTCAGCTAGAGAAGACTAATGGGCAAAGGAGTGATCCAGATGTCACAACAAGATATCGTGAAAACTTTAAACACCTTCTTAAAAGGCCAGTACATGGGTGTACACGCTTATGAACATTACATCCAGAAACTCGACGAACCTCATATCAAAAAGGAGTTCCAGCGCATTCAACAAGAACATAAACAGCATGCTCAGCAAGTCGCTGAAAGGATTCAGGACCTAAACGGAACCCCGGTAGATGATGAAGGGCTGATTGGTTCTGTTCAGGGATTCATCGGAAAGTTCATGATGCCAGACGAAACGGATAAGATTATTGATAGTGCAGCGCGCGCCGAAAGTTATTATGCAGTCGAGCTTTCAGAGGAGATTGTAAAAGGCGATGTAGATCCTCAAACGAAGCAACTCATTGACCAAATTATTGATGAAGATAGAAGTCATGTTGAGTCGCTTCATCGTTTACTTTAAGAAGCAAGAAAAGGATCAATCCATGTGGTTTGATCCTTTTTATTTTGGCTTTGAACCTGGTCGCCTTCTCACTTTTATGTTTAGATTTTGCATTTTATGGGATTAGTTATAGGAGCCCTAATCGAGAGTACATACCACTTTTAATGAAAAGGAGACGATGTGTATGAAAGAAAAACAACCTTTAAAAAACCCTATATTTATTATTTCAGCCCTCACAATTTCCATCCTTGTCATCATTGGGGCGATCATTCCAGACAAATTTGGCAGCGTGGCAGAGAGCTTGTTTCTGTTTACCACGACCAAATTCGGATGGTTTTATCTCTTGTCTGTCTTTCTGTTTGTTCTCTTCCTGGTTGGCTTAGCGATCAGTAAATACGGAAAGATCCGACTCGGACCCCAAGATTCAAGACCCGAATACCCCTTTTTCACGTGGATTGGGATGCTTTTCTCAGCAGGATTCGGGGCCGGCTTAGTCTTTTGGGGTGTAGCCGAACCCATGAGCCACTTCTTCACCCCACCATTTGAAGATTTAAATGCCCAAACAGAAGAAACCGCCCGTATTGCCATGGGGTACTCTTTCTTCCACTGGGGCATCAGTCAATGGTCGGTCTTTACCATAATTGGGTTACTGATTGCCTTTTTGCAATTTAGAAAAGATAATGACGGCTTAATCTCAACAGCCGTGGAACCTGTACTCGGAAGTCGTAAAGGGACTAAAACAACCATCGATTCTCTCGCAGTCATTGCAACGGTTATGGGAATCGCTACTTCTCTTGGGCTCGGAATTTTGCAAATGAACGGTGGTCTTAAATCCGTTTTCAACATCCCAAACAGCACCACCGTTCAACTAGCCATCACCGGAGTATTGGTTATCATTTACTTAACCTCTTCGAGTACCGGCTTAAATAAAGGAATTAAGTGGCTTAGTAATCTGAACCTAGGATTATGCTTAGGGCTCTTACTATTTGTCTTTATCGCTGGTCCTACCGTTTTCATATTAAATACATTTACACTCGGTATCGGGGATTACATTAACAATTTCGTTAAGTACAGTTTTCGCCTGACCCCGTACCAAGGAGGAACGTGGGTAAGGGACTGGACGATCTTTTACTGGGCCTGGGTTATTGCTTGGTCTCCATTTGTAGGGGCGTTTGTCGCCCGAGTATCACGAGGACGTACGATACGTGAGTTTATCTTTGGCGTTATGGTTGTCCCACCGCTTATTGCTTGCCTGTGGATTGCCGCATTCGGCGGAACCGCTTTACACCTAGACTTAATGGAGGGGACAAAAATTGCAGAAGCTGTCGATCAAGATGTAACGGTTGCGCTATTTGAAACATACCAACATCTGCCGTTCACAAACATCTTGTCGATTCTATCGATTTTGTTAATCTTTACATTTTTAGTTACATCTGCAGACTCAGCTACCTATATTCTAGGCAGCATGACGACAAACGGAAGCTTGAAACCGCCCCTTCTCGTTAAGATTGTATGGGGACTTCTGATGGCCGCAATCTCAGCCGTACTGCTAGTTGCCGGAGGATTAAACGCTTTGCAGACGGCTTCCTTGATATCCGCTCTTCCGTTTACCGTGATTATCTTTATCTTCGTGTATGCGTTTCTGAAGATGATCCGGAAAGAAACACTCCCGCAGAACAAGAAGAGTCAGCAAGACCAGACGAAGAGTATGTAGGGTTTTGGGGGTGAGGCGTTCTGACGCTTGTCTTGCTGGTTCTGACGCTCGGGGCGGGCGTTCTGACGCTTTCCTGGCTGGTTCTGATGCTCTGCGCTGGCGTTCTGCCGCTTTTCCGACTGGTTCTGACGCTTAGGACCAGTGTTCTGACGCTTTCCTGGCTGGTTCTGATGCTCTGGTGGGGCGTTCTGACGCTTTTCCGACTGGTTCTGACGCTCAGGTCGAGTGTTCTGACGCTTTCCCAGCTGGTCCCGACGCTCTGGTGGGGCGTTCTGACGCTTTTCCGACTGGTTCTGACGGTCAGGTCGAGTGTTCTGACGCTTTCCCAGCTGGTCCCGACGCTAGGAGCAAGCGTTCTGACACTTTCCCGACTGGTTCTGACGCTCGAGGCGGGCGTCCTGATGCTTTCCACGCTGGTCCCGACACTTTCGCCCTGCCACCCGCTTGCTCGCATCACTTTTCACTCATACCAAAACACTAAAAAAGGGAGAGATCAGTATTCTGATCTCTCCCTTTATACATCTATTATTCTATTACGCACGACTTTTTTGTGTCACCGGCTGGCCTACTAACTCTCGTTTAAACAAGAATTGAGCAGCTAAGATTCCGCCGAACAAAACAAGTCCGATCGTATCTGAATAGACGCCTGGATAAATAAGAGACAAACCGCCTGCGACAGCAAGAACTCTCTCAACCCAGTATACTTTACGGTACCAGTATCCAATCATACCTGCACCGATTGCGATCATACCTGCTAGCGCGGTAAACAGGATCCAGATCAGACCCCAGAATGTCGCATCGATCATTAATAACTCAGGCTGTAAGACGAACATATACGGAATGATAAAGGCTGCAATGGCAAGTTTGGCTGCATTGAGTCCAGTCCGTATCGGTTCTCCTCCAGAAACCCCGGATGCCGCGAATGCTGCAAGGGCAACAGGAGGTGTTATGTCTGCGATAATACCAAAGTAGAACACAAACAAGTGAGCCGGAAGTTCCATTACCCCTAGTGCTATAATGGCAGGTGCTGCGATTGTAGAGGTAATTACGTAGTTCGCCGTTGTCGGTGAACCCATACCAAGAATGATCGCTGCTACCATTGTGAAGAATAAGGTTAATAGAATCTGTTCATTTGCAAGCGCTACTAAGCTGTTTGCTAATTTAAGGCCAAGACCTGTCTTCGTTACAACCCCTACAATCATACCTGCAGCTGCTGTAGCCGCAACAACGCCAAGGGCTGTACGCGCACCCTGAACCAGGGCATCAATTGTGTCAGCAAAGTTTCCATCGAAGAAGTAACTCACGACAATGGTCGTAAGCGTTCCTGCAATCAGGCCACCAACGAACCAGCCGTCTGCAAGACCACCATTTACAACGGCTTTATAAATGATATAGGCTACTCCTCCAACACCAAACGCGACCGGGTAGATTTTACGGAATTTCTCTTCCCGTAAAAGTCCGACCAGAATCGTTGTGAAGATGCCATAAAGAGCTGATAGGATAATGCTTAAGCCAGAAGCTAAGAAGAATACAATCGCTACAATTGGAAGTAGAAGATATAGTTTCTTCAGAACTTCTTTTTTATCTGGAATTTCATCATCATCCAGACCACGAAGGCCAATTCGTTTGGCTTCGAAATGGGTCATAATCCAAATTCCTGTGAAATAAAGAATCGCTGGAATCGCTGCTGCTTTTGCAATCGACCAGTAATCAATTCCGATAAACTCAATCATTAGGAAGGCAGCTGCACCCATGATTGGAGGCATAAGCTGTCCACCTGTAGAAGCAGCTGCTTCAACGGCGCCTGAGAACTCTTTGCGGTACCCGAGACGCTTCATCATTGGAATCGTGAATGAACCGGATGTTACAACGTTCGCTACAGAACTTCCGCTAATCGTACCTTGAAGGGCACTCGAGAAGATCGCTACCTTCGCAGGACCTCCTGTACGCTTACCTGCTAAAGCGACTGCAAGGTCATTGAAGTATTGACCTACGCCTGTCTTCACAAGGAAGGAACCGAATAATAGGAATAAGAAGATGAAAGTGGATGATACCGCAAGCGGCGTTCCAAAAATACCTTCTGTTGTAAAGAACATCGTTTGAACAATTGTATCCACGTCCAAACCGCGGTGAATAAGGAAATCAGGCATCTGACGTCCCCAATACGCGTAAGCAAGGAACAAGCCTGCGATAACCGTAATCGGTATTCCAACAGCGCGTCTTGTCGCTTCTAGGACAAGCAAAATCGCAAGGATTCCGACATAGAAATCCACCTGCGTCATTTCCCCAGCGCGAGCAACGATTTGATCATAGTTCAGCGGCCAATAAGCACCGATTCCTACACTTAATAAAGCTAAAACATAATCATACCAGCCGAGCTTTCCTCGTTCTAAGTTCTTCTTCCTTGCAGGGAATAACAGGAAAATCAGCATTAACGCAAATCCTAAGTGGATGGAACGGTGCATTTGAGCTGGTATTTGATAGATGACAGTAAAATAGATTTGATAGAGAGAAAAAGCTAATAAGCTGAAAAATACGATTTTTCCTACAATTCCTGATAAATCACGGACGCTTGATTCTACATCGTATTTCTTTACAAGTGCGTCCTGGTCTTCTTGCGAGAGTGTATGATCTTGGTTGTTTTTATCACTCACTCATCTTCACTCCTTTCCACATCTGCCACATACTAACGTCTCGAGCTTCAATCTTAATACTCGTCCCAGCCCCTACATATTCCTTTAACAAATAGGACTCGCCATCATACACAATTCTGTGCTTCGATCGTACTTGACCAACAGATAAATTAATGAAAGGCAAGGGTTTCGTACTCGGCCCTTTTGTGATGATATATTTCTCGTCTTTCATCTCGAATGTATCGTCACCGTAGGCGTTTGAAGGCATACCGATAGCAGTATCTTCATAAATAAGCTTTTTTGGTTTAATTGAATTGTCTTTTTGAACCTCAAATTCTTCAATAACCTCTGAGAGGTGAACCGAATGAATGTAATTGATTTGAAAGTGACGCTGATGATGTATCGGAAGATAAGCTAACTCCTCTCCCGATCTTATATGTTGGAAGGTGATAACCGTGCGGTTTGGATAAAAGATAAGAACGGCAAGAGCCGTAACCGCGATGAGGGAAATGGCAACTACGAGTTGGGTTCGTCGATTTTTCATGTTGATCCCTTCTTTTCATGAAGAAAGATAGACCGAACAATCCGGTCTATCTTTTCTCCATAGTGACTTAGTTGATTACTTGCTAACACCTTTTTCATCAAAGTACTTCTGAGCACCTGGATGAACGTCGATTCCAACACCATCTAGAGCACTATCTGCAGTGATAAACTCACCTTTAGCATGAGAGATTGCGTCTGTATTTTCGAATAATGCTTTTGTTAAGTCATAAACAAGATCTTCGCTTAGATCTTTAGAAGCAACAAGCATCGCCTGAACCGCTACAGTTGTAACAGGCTCATCTACTTTGCTGTATGTTTCTGCTTTGATTTCGTCTTTAGCATAATAAGGATATTCCTTAATTAGCTCATCAATCTTATCGTCTGCAATTGGTACAATCTTAACGTCTGTCGTTGCTGCTAAGCTTTCTACCGCACCAGTAGGTGTTCCGGAAGTGATGAATGCAGCATCAATGGATCCATCCTGGATTCCACTAGTAGACTCACCAAATGCAAGGTCACGTTTCTTGATATCGTCTAGAGTAATGCCATGAATATCAAGAATGTTTTCAGCGTTTGCTGCTGTACCAGAACCTAGGGCTCCAATAGAAACGGTTTTCCCTTTCAGATCTTCAATAGATTCAATTCCAGAATCTTTAGTTGTTACAATCTGAATCGTTTCTGGATAAAGCGTTCCAATCGCTTGAACATTATCAACTTGATTGTCTTCAAACATTAACTTACCTTCAGCCGCATAGGCCGCAATATCTGTTTGGACAAATGCAAGTTCTGCTTCCCCTTTAGATAGGGATTTCATGTTCTCTACAGAAGCACCAGCAGATTGAGCTGAAACTTCTACGCCATCAACGTTCTCATTCATAACCTGAGCGAACGTACCACCTAGTGGGTAGTATGTACCCGTTGTCCCACCAGTTAATAGAGAGATAAACTTCTTACCGTCATCTCCACCATCGCTACCTTCGTCTCCAGAATTGTTGTCAGCACTTCCGCCACCGCAAGCTGCGAGCATCATAGAAAGCGCTAACATAAGGATGAAGGCTAAATAACTTCTTTTCTTTGTCATTTTTATTTACCCCCTAAAAATGATTCTATTTTGCTAAGTGTATTTTAGCAGGATTCAAATGAAAAGACAATGATTAATTTTTTGACAATAATTTTAGAATTCATTCGGAACCTTAACGTTGTAAGTGAACTTTCCTTACATCATTATAGCATTTATTTTTCTTATTTCGAAGTCGTGTCATCTCACCTGAACAAAATAGTCCTTAAGACTCACGCCCCTCCTCTTATCCACTTTTTTCTTACAATTGTGATACACTAACTTTATAGCGCGTTTATCCTTCATTCTATAAGGGTACCGAAGAGGATAGTTTCCTCTTTCCATGAATATAGGAGGTGTAAAATTGGGCAGAAAAGGAACCATGACCGACCACACCATAGATAGCCACTATCTAGACGAGACATTAACGTTAAAGATCTTTAAACCAGAAACGTTCTCTCCATTATATAAATACCACATTTGCATCATGCAAGATGGAGATGATTACATGCAGCTTGGGCGAATCGCCACCCTCAGCGATCGCTTCCATAGTGATCAAACGATTGAGAATACTATTTTCGTTGGGATTCATTACAACGATAAGTATGATCGTCGCGAAAAGTATCACCCAGAAGGTAAGAAATTCACAGCTTATATGAAGTTTCTAGCGAATGAAGTCGTTCCCTTGCTAGATGAAGAACTTCCTACATATCATATGGGTGGAAGTCGCGCACTTATGGGGGACTCCCTTGGCGGCACGATGGCACTTATGACGGCACTTAAATATCCGAATACATTCGGTAAAGTGATTATGCAGTCTCCTTATGTAGATGAAACAGTACTAGAGGAAGCAAAAACCAGCAGCGCCCTCTCATCCATGGTTATTTATCACACCATCGGAAATGAGGAGACTGAGGTTTCCACTACAGACGGCAAGATTCAGGATTTCTTAACCCCGAACCGCAAGCTTCAGGAGATCTTAGAAGAAAAATGCCAGCAGTACACCTACCACGAGTTAGACGGGGAACATACGTGGAAATATTGGCAAAAAGATTTAAAACGAGCACTTCCTGCCATGTTTGGAAGCGAAAATCCTTAACTCATTAAAGCTGAATTTCAGAAAATTTGATATAATGGTTTACACGAGTATTCTAATCAAGATGACACCATTCATCTTCTTTAAGAAATTATAAAATAGGAGGTTCAATCATGAAGTACGGTATTGCTTTATTTCCATCAAAGCAGATTCAAGACATTGCGAACTCTTACAGAAAACGATACGACCCACATTACGCTTTAATTCCACCACATGTAACATTAAAGGAAGCCTTTGAAGCAGACGAAGACAGAATTGAAGAAGTCGTACAAGAACTTTCTACTGTAGCGAAAGACACCCAGCCATTCACCCTTATGATCAACAAGCTAAGTACTTTCTCCCCAGTAACGAACACGATTTACATGAAAGTAGAGCCGGCAGAGGGATTAATGGAACTACATCAAAAGCTTCATCGTAGTGACATTCCAAATGGTCAAACATTCTCTTTTGTCCCCCATATTACGATCGCTCAGAAGCTTTCAGATGATGAGCACTCAGATGTATATGGGAGCTTACGGATGATTAGTCATGAATTTGAAGAGACCATTGATCGCTTCCAACTCTTATACCAGCTTGAGAATGGATCATGGACCGTTTATGAAACGTTCCGCCTTGGGAAAGGGTAATCGCTACATGAATATTGAACACGTTACAACTAAACAGCAATTAGAAGACGCTTATTCCGTGCGAAAAAAGGTTTTCGTCGAAGAACAGAACGTATCCATAGAAGAAGAGATGGACGAATTTGATGAGGTTGCCACTCACTTTGCAGGCTATGCGGAGGGGGCTCCTGTTTCTGCTAGCCGCTTACGCTTTGTCGAGGAGTACGCCAAACTCGAGCGCATCTGTATATTGAAAACCTTTCGCGGCGAAGGGTACGGCAAACAAATGATCCTTCACATGGAAGAGTACGCGAAAGAAAAAGGCTACAAAAAGAGTAAGCTGAACGCCCAAATCCAAGCCCTCGGATTCTATGAATCTCTTGGATACAAAGTCGTTTCGGAAGAATTTATGGATGCCGGGATTCCCCACGTCACAATGATTAAAGAACTATAACATGTACACAAAAAGCTCGGAAGCACTAGCTCCCGAGCTTTTATTATGCCTTGATCCTCATAACATAGGCCCCACCATTTGATAAGCTACGACGCCAATGACTAAGAGTGCCGTTATGGTAAGCAGGAACTTCCCCACTTTCACAAGCAATCCAATGAAGAAAGAGACAACAAACCCGCCAATCGCAATCGTTAGCAACATATCTTCATCCATCACTCTATTGCCCGTCCACGCATAAAGACCGAGCGCCCCCAAACTAATGATGAAAAGAATTTTCGATAACAATAGGAACACCCCATTTTCTACATCTTTCGACCTTATGGTACCCTTAACAGACTTTCTTGTATACCCCACTCTCCTTTTGGCAATGCTTATGAAAGGAATCAAGAAAGGATGAGGGGAGATTGGTTTACAGTTCCATATTAGTCGAGACCATCGTTGGATTTTTATGCTTATTCGTCCTAACTAAGGTACTAGGAAAATCCCAAATCACCCAGATTACAGCGTTTGACTTTATAGCCGCGCTTGTCCTTGGAGAACTTGTCGGAAATGCTCTTTACGATCAAGAGGTCGGCGTTTTTCAAGTTCTGTTTGCTGTTCTTTGCTGGGGGATTTTAATCTATGTAACAGAATGGATCACAGAGAAGTACAAAGGGTCACGCGCTTTACTCGAAGGGCGACCTACTATCATTATATATGAAGGAAAAATTCAAAAAGAACTCTTAAAAAAAGGTAAGCTTGATATCAATCAACTGCAGCATTTGCTACGAGCGAAAGATGTTTTCTCGATTCAAGAGGTAGAATATGCCATCCTTGAAACAGACGGCACCGTATCCGTCCTAAAGAAGTCACTCGATCAATCACCGAACCGACGTGACTTGAACTTAAAACCTGAACGGGTCTATTTACCACGCACCCTTGTAAGTGATGGGGAGATTTTGTGGGATAATCTTAAGGAAGCAGACCTTACAGAAGAGTGGCTCAATCACCAGCTCAAGCAGCAGAACATTCACTCCCCTAAAGAGCTAATGTATGCTGAATATAAAGAAGGAGAAGCCTTGTATGTCGTGCCATACTAAGCTTCTCCTTCTTTTATATAAAACACCCAACGGTAGTCATGAATCTTATATCCAACTTGTTCTTGTTTCAACAATGCGATTATGTACGCTGTAACAGCTGTCCGAAATAACAACCATTGGGATAGTTGATCGACCTTGATCTGATACATCGTACACATATGCGCCACCACATCTTCATGGGAGACAAGTTCCTCCTCTTCAATGTAAGCGCGGAGCATATGGATCAGTTCATGATAATAAGCGATGTTGGCATCCACCGTGTCATGAAAGTCCTCTTCATATTCTCCATGCCCTGGCAACGCTCCTTTCACTTGAATCCCTTTAAGCTTGTACAACGATTGAATAGCAAGATGCGCATCCGTTAAGAAAGGGATTTTATGCTTATGCAGCTGCTCCTCACTAAAGTAAGCATCTCCAGCGTATAAGCAATCCTGAATTTTTAGGCCAAGCTGATAGTAGCTGTGTCCAGGCAACAAATACGTGGTGAAATTAAATCCATCCCGTTCATACGCCCCTTCTTGCAACACTTCATCCACAAAAATGGAATTGCCCTCTAAAAATTTATTGCGGAGCTCTGGCAACGGATCGTTCCCTCCAAATAAGTACAAAGGTTCAATAGAAGGATTCCGTAAAATCGCCTCTTCGTAGTAAGGGGCAAACGTATACACTGTCCGGTCCTGCTGCAAATACGACCCACCACCATAATGGTCTGAATGAGCGTGGGTAATAAAGAGGTGGGTGACCGGCAACCCTTCCCCGTCTAGCTTCTTTAACACTTTCTTCATCGTCTGGGAGTCGATCCCTGCATCAACGATCATGCCCGACTCCTCTTGATGAATATATCCAATATTGACTGGTCCGCTAAAGTAATAGCAGTTTGAATTGATTTGAATCAGCTTCATGCTCTCGACTCCTTCGGCATTTTCTAAATACTTTCGTTAAAATGCCGCCCAATTCCTGTCACCTCAGAGTAAATTTTATGCTGCGCTCTCCCAGCATGAACAGATTGAGGTGCATACAAATCCGTCTTCTGCTGTTCTTTTACTTGTTCACTATAATATTGATAATCTTTTCGATCTTCTTCTCTTGGTTCAGGATTATCCAACTGTTGTTCTAAATCTAGCTTAAATGGTCGCTCAATTGGAAATGGATCACGCTTCGTGCGTTCAACTCTCTCACGATAATCGCTATATTGGTAGTGCGGTATTGGCAAAATGTATCCCATATACAATCACTCCTTTTTAGATCCTTACCTTACATTACCCGCTTTCCTGGATGAATATGCCTGTTGTTCTTCTAGGAGTATGCAGAATTGGGCTGAGTTTCCGTTTGCTGTGCTTGAGAATAAGGTGAGCCATATTAGGAGAAACGGAAACGCGAGATTTATGATTGTTAGGTTCTCGGAAGCGGTTGTGCACGGTCCGTTCACCACTTAATGCCAGGGCAGGCTTGGGGACTGCGAGACTCCCGCGGGGTAAGGAGCCTAGGGGAGACCCCACAGAGAGCGATAGCGAACGAGGAGGCTTCCCAGCTCCCCGCAGGAAAGCGAGTAGTCCCCAAGCCTGCCCTAACACTCTTCCGGTAACGGACCTTCCACATAAAAAAAGGCTCCTATGCAGGAACCTAACCTTCCATCTTTTTCTCTAAGTCCTTCATGGCTTTTTCGATCTGGCCGATGCCTTCCTGGAATGACTTATGCCATTCATCATGAGACTTATGGAAAGACTGAAACTCCTGATCAAATTTCGCTTTCTTCTTCTCAGGAAATTGAAACCACGACTCCTTTAAATCCATATGTTTATGAAGATCGTGGAACGGTTTCATCCAAGTTGGTTCAAAGATTCGAATTCGAGGCATTTATTTAGACTTCTTCTTTCCGCAACCGCAGCCTTTCTTTTTCTTTGGCGATGCTGGTTTTGGTCTAATTGAGGCATTCTGTGAAGCTGTTTTTTTAATTTTCAACTTCTCCACCACCCTTTCCACATAAACTATGCCCTCGTCTTATCGTATGAAAGAAGAGGCCTATCCGTATGGGTAGGTACCTCTGCCTAATCAAAAAATTTAAATAAAATAGCAGCGCCTCCGCTAATCGCAAATACAATCCATAACGGAATAAGAACTGGCAGGTACAGAAACGTTCCATAAACGAGCGCTGACACCCATACTCCTGTACACCAATGGCAACTCAATAATTCTCCAATAAATTTCTGCAACCCTCTCCCTTTTGCTTCGATGAAAATTTCTGTTTCACCCTCTCCATTCACCTGTTCGATTTCTTTGTGAAAGGGTCTCCTCAACCATTCTGTAATCGTGTCATAGACAAGTAGTCTCGTAATCCGAAAGCTAGCTAAGACTAGAATTATAAGTTCGATCCAGGTTAGTCCCACTCGTATCACATCCTTTAATGGAGTATATGATGATGGACTTGTCCAATTGAATCCAAAATAAAACCTCCATTGTCTTTCTAAAGACAATGGAGGTTTCCTTCATTAGATCCAGGAGAATGGAGGGCGACGATCTTCGCCTTCTTCTTCCTCATGAACCTCTTCTACTTCCTCCTCAACTTCTACATGCTCTTCTTCCGTTACATCTTCCACTTGCGCACGGCGAGGGCCGAAGAACGGGTCAAAGTTTCCTCCTTCATGGCGATCGCGACGATGAGGACGTTGTGGCTCGATGACCACGTTTTCTGCTTTAATGATCACTTCATCTACATGGATGACTTTTTTTCGTTTCTCTGACACAGTAGGTCCACTCCTTCATAAATCTTTACTCGCTAGTATCCTATGTAAGAAGAATGGGGTGTGTTTGGGCTCTTGCCCTCTTTCCTAAGAAAAGCGCCCTGGATTTTTTCATCAAGCCTTTCAGAAAAATACGGGCTTCTGCCCACACACATGGAGGCTCCCGACATATTCTATTAAAGACAATAAGTCAAAACGTCCAGAAAGGGGAAATGACACATGGGTTGTGGAAACAGAGTTGAGTCAGCTTCTGAAGGTTGTGTATGTGACATCCTGAAGGAAATCGTTGACGCACAAAACGATGTAACAGATGATTGCAATTCCAGCTGTGAAGAGTCAATTAACGAATTAATGGGGGACCGTGGTACAAATAAAGATACGGTACCTGTCATCCTTTACTGCAAAGATTGCAAACCATTCAAAGGCTTCGGCGCTCGCCGTAACGAAATCGATAAGATTCGCGAAAGCTTCATCTTCCGCGTAAAAGAGGTAGACGAAGATTGCGAATGTGCACTTCTTGAACTACTTGTTACTCCTCAGTCTTCTGAAGAGTGCCACATCAAATCACCAAGCGATCAGGACACAAGTAACCTTCGCGCAACTGGCATCTGCATCACAGTAGACCTTAACTGCTTCTGCCATATCACTTGCCTACCAGCAATCAACGCAAGAGCTTAGTAAATAAAAGCATAAGCCTCTAATCAGCAACATACAGAATCCTGCAAGTTGACAGGGCTGTAGCTACATGTCTACCAGAAAAGTCAGGTTCCCATAAAGGAGCCTGGCTTTTTGTATACATAAGGTGAAATGCGGAAATCTATATCCCCTATAAAAAAAAGAGCTGCAGGAACAGCAGCTCTAAAACCCTCTCAACACAATATCCTGAATCTGATCAAACGACACTTCTACCTTAAATGGGCGTTGAAGAATCTTCATGTAGACAATTCCATCTTCATATTCCTCAATCCATCCTTTGTATCGCTCCTCTTCTGTAATAACTTCACATTTCATTCTCGGAACCTGAGAAGGCAAGTTCACAAAATAGTCTACTTTATCCTCTAAGCTCATGTCTTTAAATCGACTACGCCGATTTCGGTTTGTAAAAGAAACACGACGTTTTTCTGCCCGCTCCTCAATCTCTTCATTCTCAGCAGTCGACAATTCAGGCTCACGCTCTTCGGTTTCCTGTAACGATCTTGGTTGCTCTTCTTCTCCAGGCTCTTCTAGCTGAGCTGGTGGCTCTTCATCTTTCTTAGGTTCCTGAAGATCAATTTCCTCTTCTGTTTCATCCGACACCTGGTGATCCCCCGCTACTTCAAAAGGGTCACGGCGACCTAAGAAAGGGTCATATCCAGCTGGTCTCGAACGGTCTGGCTCATTAAGTCCTAACGAATAACGCCGACGCCTCTGTTGGCCACGTTTCACCTTATCTTCCGTCACATTTTCCTGTGTACTTGAAGCCTCCACTGTTTCAGAAGCTGCCTTTGGCTCTG
Organism: Pontibacillus sp. HN14; assembly: GCF_021129245.1. Taxonomy (NCBI): domain Bacteria; kingdom Bacillati; phylum Bacillota; class Bacilli; order Caryophanales; family Bacillaceae; genus Pontibacillus; species Pontibacillus sp. HN14. The sequence continues at coordinate 345,633 of NZ_JAJOLR010000003.1, forward strand.
TTTCCACCTCAGGTTTATCTTCCTTTTTCTTCGTGAGCGGCTTCCGTTCCGTGCGGTACACAGACTGCATATTCGGCGCAGCCTGGTCAAACTCAGGCTGTGTAATATACAACATCGGCTGCTTTACACGATCCTTTTTCTTCTTCGCCATATATACACACTCCCCCTATATGATCATCAGTTTACACTATAGCCTATGCAAAAAGCGTGGGAGATGTGCCTAGTTTTTCAGACTCATTTTTGGAGCACTCTTTTTATGGATTGTAATTCGGGATAAGACACCCCTATTAAACAACATTCCATCTTCGCTTTGAACATTCCGTACTGGCTTTCGACAGTGCGGGCGGACCTTTCGTCATACCGGTAGACCTTTTCGTCAGTGCGCGCTGGCTTTCGTCATTGCGCCCGTTCTTTCTTCACTGCGCATCGGCTTTCTTCACTGCGCTCTGGCTTTCTTCACTGTGCCCGTTCTTTCTTCACTCCGCTCTGGCTTTCGTCACTCCGCCCGTTCTTTCTTCAATGCGCATCGGCTTTCGTCACTCCGCCCGTTCTTTCTTCAATTCGCATCGGCTTTCGTCACTCCGCCCACCTCTTTCTTCACTCCGCCTGGCTCTTTCGTCATTCCCAGCCGGCTTTCTTCACTCCGCCCGTTCTTTCGTCACTCCGCCCGGCTCTTTCGTCATTCCCAGCTGACTTTCTTCACTGCGCCCGTTCTTTCTTCACTCCACACCGGCTTTCGTCACTCCGCCCACCTCTTTCTTCACTCCGTCGGGCTCTTTCGTCATTCCCAGCCGGCTTTCTTCACTCCGCCCCAGCTTTCTTCACTACGCCCAGCTCTCTCAACATACCAACCACCTCTTTCGTCATTCCCCTCCCCTTTTAAACAAAACAAAAATGCCCAAGGCTAGGGCCTTGAGCTTTTCTTACATGAATAAAGACTTATCGTCCAATAATGTGGAAACCAGAGTCTACGTGGATCATCTCACCTGTTACACCGCGGGAGAAGTCGCTTAGTAGGAAGTACGCTGTGTCGCCAACTTCTTCTTGAGTCGTTGGACGACGTAGTGGTGCACGTTCTTCGATATCTTTTAGAATCGAGTTAAAGTCACCCACACCTTTAGCAGACAATGTGCGGATCGGTCCAGCTGAAATCGCGTTTACGCGGATACCGTGTTTACCAAGGCTTTCAGCCAGGTATTTCACACTTGCGTCAAGGCTTGCTTTGGCAACACCCATCACATTGTAGTTTGGTACAACGCGCTCACCGCCAAGGTAAGTTAGGGTTACAATTCCGCCTCCCTCTGACATTAGAGGTTGTACAGCGCGAGATACGGCTGTTAAGGAATAAGAACTGATATTGTGAGCAGTTAAGAAACCGTCACGACTTGTATTTAAGAAGTCGCCTTTTAGCTCTTCTTTGTTTGCAAAAGCGATGCAGTGAGCTAATCCGTGGATCACGCCTACATCGTTTTGGATTTGTTGGAATGTTTCCATGATATTTTCATCATCTGTTACGTCACACTGATAGAAAAGAGATTCTTCTCCACCCTCTAGCGTGGCAGCCAGGTCACGTACTGATTTCTCAAAACGCTCTGCAGCGTATGTGAAAATCAAACGCGCTCCTGCTTTGTGTAGGGATTGAGCAATACCCCAGGCAATGCTTCGCTTGTTGGCAACTCCCATCACAACATATGTACGACCTTGTAATGACATATTCATTCTTTCGTCCTCCTCGGAGAAAATGTGTCTATAGTTATTACTTGTTATTAGTACCTGCTACTATTTTAAACAAAATCACATAAAAACACAATTCCTTTCTAGTATCCCCATCCTTTGACCCATTCAAAACCTTTTCACGCAAAAAGTGTGCTCCGCTTGTAGCGGAACACACGATTATGATTTCGATTGTGCAGTAGGAATCGTAACGACAGACCCGCTATAATCAACTGATAGACGCTTCCAATCGAAATCAGGATAATTTTTTTTAGCGTTTTCAGTAATCCGACTTCCCTGATCCGTCGGCATAAGGCTCATAATTGTTGGACCTGCGCCGCTCATAAAGGTGCCATATACACCCTCAAGGCTTAAAAAGCTACGAAGTTCTTCGTAATGCGGCATCAGTTCACCACGATATGGCTGATGAAACCGATCTTTCTCCATCATCTTCCCAGCCAGGGCCCAATCCCCTTTTACTAATGCAGCCACGAGCACATTCGCAATTGCGCTTCCTTCGACTGCTTCTTTGTAAGGAAGATTCGGAGGCAGGACGTTTCTGGCTTCACTTGTTTTTAAATCAAATGAAGGAACGGCGGCTAGGAAACAAACCTTCTCAAAAGTGACCGTCGTCCAACTCACTTCCTTCCCCTCCTGATAGGCTATAACACCACTGCCGACAACAGAAGGAGCGACATTGTCAGGGTGGCCCTCCATTTCTGAGGCGATGGATATTTTTTCTTCATCTGTAAGGGTTAAGTCAAGAATCTGATCCGCTAATTCAATTCCTGCCACCATCGCTGAAGCACTGCTCCCAAGTCCACGGGCGACTGGGATTTCACTCGTTACCTCCACATGGTGAGGTGGAAGGTGATGATAGCCGTACTTGTGAGCGGTAAGCTGAGCAGCTTTATAGATGACATTCTCTTCATCCTCAGGCATCCCCTTCACAAACACAGAACAAGCTTTAAAGCTCCAGGACTGAGCTCGTGTTGCCTGGATTTCAAGAAACAGATTCAACGCTACACCAATCGAATCAAATCCTGGCCCGAGGTTGGCGCAGCTAGCCGGAACACGAACGTGAATCATGATAAGACCCCATTTTGGATCGCATTTGTTACCGTTTCAAGGTCATTTGGTAGAACCGTTGGTTGAATAGCGCTTTTTTCAATCGCTGTGGTTGGATCCTTTAAGCCGTTTCCTGTTAGGACACATACAACTTGCGAACCTTTTTGTACGTCTCCTTGTTTTAAGGACTTAAATAGCCCAGCTATTGAAGCACAAGAAGCGGGTTCTGCAAACACGCCTTCATTCTCTGCGAGCCACTGGTAGGCTTCTACAATCTCTTCATCCGTCACTTCTCCAATGGCACCGCCTGAAGTTCCGGATGCATCAAGCGCTTGATTCCAGCTCGCGGGATTACCAATTCGTATCGCTGTTGCCAACGTTTCTGGTTGTTCAATGATTTCTCCTCGAACAATCGCAGCAGAGCCGCTTGCTTCAAAGCCTCTCATATTCGGCAGACCTGTCTTATAAGCGTTGTGATACTCTTTGAACCCTTTCCAGTAAGCCGTGATGTTCCCCGCATTCCCGACAGGAATCAGCAGATGGTCTGGAGCTTTTCCTAATACGTCGCACACTTCAAAAGCAGCTGTCTTCTGCCCTTCCATCCGATACGGATTAATGGAGTTCACGAGCGTATAGTTATCGGTTTCTGCCAGATGCTTCACAATTTTCAGCGCTTCATCGAAGTTTCCTTCAATGGCATAGACTTCAGCTCCGTACATAACAGCTTGAGCCAGTTTCCCCTGTGCAATCTTCCCGTCTGGAATTACAATAATACAGCGAAGACCTGCTCTTGCCGCATAGGCAGCTGCAGCAGCGGATGTGTTCCCTGTAGAGGCGCAAATGACGGCTTCCGCCCCTTCTTCAACAGCTTTTGCCATCGCCATGACCATGCCACGGTCTTTAAAAGAGCCCGTTGGATTTGCGCCTTCGATCTTCACATAGGCATCAATGCCATATTCTTTTGATAGCTTCTGAAGAGGGAGTAGTGGTGTATTTCCCTCGAGCAACGTAAGCTTAGGCGTATCCTCTGTTACGGGTAAAAGAGATTGATAGTGTGATAGAAGACCTTTCCAAGACATGGTTATTTCCCCTCTCCTTCTACTCGATACACGCTGTGGATCGAACGAACCGATTCAATTTCCTCCAACGCACCAAGAATCGTATCCATTTGGAAGCGACTCGCGTTATGTGTGATTAAAATAATATCTGCTGCATCATGACCTTCAACAGGCATCTGTAAAATCTTATCAAGGGACACACCTGCATTAGCAAACTGCTGTGTAATGGCAAGGAATGTACCCGCCTCGTCTTCTCCTTCTAAACGTACGAAGAATTTTGAGAAGATTTCATCCTTAGCTTTTAATTGTTTATCATATTGTGGATAAACAGATGATTCACCCGTTACACCTAAGCGAACATTTTTCACCACATCCATTAAATCTGATACAACTGCTGTGGCTGTTGGAAGTTTACCGGCTCCAGGGCCGTAAAACATTGTCTCTCCAACAGCTTCCCCGTAAACGTAAACAGCATTGTATTCATCTTTAATACTTGCAAGTGGGTGAGCGTTTGGTACAAGCGTTGGCTGCACGCTCATTTCAACCTTCCCATGCTCACGGCTCGCAATGCCTAATAACTTCATGGTATAACCAAGCTGTTCGGCGTAAGCAAGGTCTTCAGAAGAAATGCCACGGATGCCGCTAACTTCTACATCTTCAAGCTCTGTTTGCATTTTAAATGCCAAAGTTGAGAGAAGGCTAATCTTACGAGCCGCATCTAATCCCTCAACGTCTGAGGTCGGGTCAGCTTCTGCGAACCCAAGATCTTGAGCTTCTTTTAAGACGTCATCAAATGTTCGTTTCTCATCAACCATCTTCGTTAAAATATAGTTTGTCGTTCCGTTCACGATCCCCATCATTTTGTTAATTCGATCAGAGGCAAGACCATTTGTAAGAGAACCGATAATAGGAATGCCACCTGCCACACTCGCTTCATAGCGAATATCACAGTGCTTCTCTCTGGCAAGTTCCATTAACTTTCCACCGTGCACAGCCATCATATCTTTATTGGCAGTAACAACATGTTTGCCATTTTGAACCGCTCGTTCAAGGACGTGATACGTGTCCTCAATTCCCCCCATCACTTCGACAATAATGTCGATTTCCGGGTCATTTACAAGCTCATCTACCTGATCCGTTAATAAAGAAGGATCCACCGATGCTCCGCGAGGTTTATCGAGATTGCTTACGAGGATGCGCTTCACATCAATTGAACACCCCACCTGGTGCACAATATCCTCCTGGTGATTTGTAAGAATCTCCACAACCCCAGTCCCTACAGTTCCTAGTCCACATAATCCTACGTTTAATTTCTGATCTTGCATCGTTTTCCCCTCCTTAATGTCTACACAAAGCGTACATATGTACTTCCATTAAAGACATTATAAAGAGCCTCACCCCTAAACACAACCGTATTCCGAAAATTCCTAATAGAGCATCAATAATCACTCAGGCGAAAGATCAACCAAACCCGAACGCCCATAGCCAGTTAACCGCTTACATAAACCTCAAATAAAAAAATGAAAAAAAGTCCTCAATTACTTCATCGAACTAAAGCGTGTCTGACACCCACTCGTTCGCTAAAGGAATAAAGGGTGTCAGACACCCTCCTCTGCTTTAAAGCGCTATAGAAAAAGCTTCGATCCTTGTTGGATCGAAGCTTTTTTGGTTCAGTTATTCGCAGAATTCTAAATCGAATCGTAATTCTTCAACATATTCAGAAGAACCTGTTACAACGAGTTGGTCACCGATTTTCAATTCGGTATCCCCGTGTGGAATGATGGATTCGTTATCACGGAATATGCGTACCATGATCACATCCCCAGTAAACGGGAAGTTTCGAATGTACATGCCATCGTAGTCCTCATTGTTCATTTCAATCTGATACAGATAGCTTTCCTGGTTCGTTAAGATATCGACAACGTTTGGTGCGATAATAAGTGCTTTTAAGAGGGCCTTCGATGATAAGAAGACCGAGAAGACTTCTACACCATTTTCGCGAAGTTTCTGATCTAACTCAGGAGATTCAGCACGTGCAATGACACGTTCAACTCCTTGTTCTTTTGCATAAAGAGCAATCTCTGCATTTAACTGCTCATCGCCAATGGAGGCAACGAGAAGATCCACGTTGAACACACCGAGCTCTTCTAGCAGTTTTGCATCATATTCTTCCACTTCGTTAATCTCAAAGCAGGAGCGACTGACTTTATCGTCAATCTTGTCCACTTTCGTGTGATAGAGATGCGTTTCGTAAAGTTTCGGATCAAGTTCACGGACAACCGGAAGCGTCATACGGTTTGACCCAATAAAGGCCACCTGTTGAACATGCTCTGTTTCTTCGCCGTGAGAGTAAAGCTTCTTAAAGATCACCGGCGCTACAAGACAGGAAACAACCGAAACAAGGATGAGCGCACCTTCCATTCTTGTGCTTATAAGCCCCATCTTTTCACCGATCGTAGCAGCAGCAATCACAAGAGAAAGCTTCGCCGTCAGGATCGAGCCTGTGGCAAAGACCTCCTTCCATGAGTACCATTTCCGTAAGATCAGCGCTGGAATCATTTTCGCAATCACAAGGGCAATGAATAAGAGCGGCATAAGGAGCAGAATTTTCGGATCCTGGAACAGCTTCGGAATATTGATGCCGACACCGACCATTACAAAGAAGATCGGGATCAAGAAGCCATATCCAAAGCTATCAAGCCGCTTCACCATTTCCTGATTCGGAGATAATAAAGCAACAACTACCCCGGCTAAGAAGGCGCCAAGAATATTCTCAGCCCCTACCGTTTCTGAAATTCCAACGAGGATGAGAATGATCGTAAACACAGCACGAGTATCAATTTGGATCGTCCCTTTCGACATCGTCTCAACAAAGGAGCGATTCTGAAAGTACTTCCCAATAAAGTAAATCGCAACCCCTGCTCCAAATAAAATGAGCAGAAGCCACATGCTCGAACTATCTTCCCCGCCATAGATCGATACAAAGACAGCGAGCAGAATCATCGTTGATAAGTCTGCTATAACCGTAACGAGTAACACGATCTGGCCAATATTACTGCGGAGCATTTGCGCATCTTTTAATGTTGGAACGACAACGCCTAATGAAATCGTTGAAATGATTAATGTCATTAGAAAGACATTATCGATAAATCCTGCTAACACAAATAAATAGGAGAGGCCGAGTGAGAGCACAAGAATGAATAAGAACATGCTTGAAGCTACAACGAGTGTATTCGGCGCTTCTCCACCCCCAGGGAGGGTTTCTTTTTTCTTCTTTCCTGCGAAGGCGGAGAAATCAATCTCTAGTCCACTAAGGAACATAAGGAAGATAAATCCTAATGTGGACAAGGTCTCAAGCCACATACCTTCATTAACTAAGTCAAAGCCACTCTGACCTATAATCAGTCCAACGATGATTTCCGCCACCACAACAGGGATGGCCTTTAAACGAAAACGATGAAGGATGATGGGCGTCAGGAATGCTGCGATGACAACGATCACAAGCGAAGTAAGAGATGCAGAACCGTGCTCCATTCACTCGCCCTCCTTTGCTACTAAGAAATCAATAAATGTAAACGTAGAAACGTTGTTGCCATACCGAAATAGATTAAGATTGATATAATATCGTTAATCGTCGTAATAAATGGACCCGAAGCTACAGCAGGGTCGACGTTTAACTTGTGCATGAGTAATGGAACTAATGCACCCGCAAGCGTTGCGACAATGAGAGTCGACATAATCGAAATGCCAACGAGTAACCCGAGATAGAAATCACCTTGCCAGAAATACACGATAAACGTAACAAGGACACCGCACGTAAGACCGGTGATCAAACCTGTTCCAGCTTCCCTGAAGACGAGCTTAATGATTCCTTCTTTCTCATGTTCGCCCGTTGCAAGTCCTCGAACAGCAACAGCCAATGCCTGTGTTCCTGTATTACCTGCCATACCGGCAATAAGCGGAATGAAGACCGCTAATATGGCTACTTGATTTAAGGTCTCTTCAAATCGGCCGATCAGGCTTGCGGTCATCATCCCTAAGAATAATAAGATGACAAGCCATGGTAACCTTTTCTTAGCGGCCGCGAATGCATTCTCATCTGGTCGATCCAAGTCAGATACACCGGCAAGCTTCGAGTAGTCATCGCTTGCTTCTTCTTCCATAACGTCCATGACGTCATCGACTGTAATAATGCCTAGCATATGATCTTGAAAATCTACAACCGGAAGGGCCAAGAAGTCATAGTCGCGCATAAGTTGAGCCACATCTTCCTGGTCCTCTCCGACTTGCACCGACACGACTCGGTCACTCATAACTTCAGAAATATACCAATCTTCTTCTGCTATAATAAGGTCTCTTAAGGATATAACTCCAACTAAATGCTTGTCTTCATCTATAACGAATACATAATAAATGGTCTCAGCGTCGGGAGCTTCTTTTTTCAGATGAAGCATCGCTTCGCGTACCGTTTGATTGGCTCTTACCACAACGAATTCAGTCGTCATGATACTACCAGCCGTTTTCTCTTCATAATACAGGAGTTCTTTAATATCCGCAGCTGATTCCTTATCCATGATCGTCAGGAAGCTCGCTACTTGGTTTTTATCCAGCTCATTTAAGATATCTGCTGCATCATCCGTAGAGATCTCAGCTAAGATTTGAGCGGCGAAGCGTGGGTCCATCTCTGTGAAGTATTCTTCAATATCATCCACATCAATATGCTCCATGACTTCAGCAATCTCTTCAGGAGATAGATACGTATAGATCTGCATCCGTACATCTTGCGTTTGCTCTTCAAAGATTTTTGCCTGGTCGTAAGGGTGAATTTCTAAAAATTCAGCTCGGAATTGGTCAATTTGGTCGTTAAATAATGCATCTTGAATGTTGTCCCATAGTTCACGTCGTTCATGGTCTTCAAGATATTCCATGGATAACCCTCCTTTTCGCCGTTTAACCAGAAGTGGTTCAATGGTTTATGTTGTACAGACTTTTCCACAATACCTAGTCATTTGACCGTTTTATCGTAAGGTCCACACCTTCATTTGTCAATCTTCCCTTAGCATCCTCATTAAGAAGGAAACCCATCCAATGGAAGAAGTTCTTAAAAAAAAGCGCAGAATAGTGTAAACTTTCTAATGGGTACATATATTAATTCGGAATCTATGGAATAGAAGAAAGGGATCCTCCATGAACAACAATCAAGGTCTTAAGATAGACTTTTCACTCATCATGATTTTAATCGCGATCGCTGCTGTTAGTTGCTTTACGCTCTACACCATCCAGCCGACGCTTCCTGCTAAGTATGACTACGTCAATTTCTTTACCCAACAGCTTCAATGGTATGCACTTGGAACCATTGTAATCTGTGTGGTTATGCTATTTGATTATGACCGTTTCCGACAATTTGCCTGGGTTTTATACGGCTTTGGGGTGCTTATGTTATTAATGGTGGAATTAAATATTCCCCCAGGCCTTGTTTATGAGAACAACGGGGCCAGGAGCTGGTTTATGATCGCCGGCAAAACGATCCAACCTGGTGAATTTATGAAAGTGTTTCTCATCATTTTGCAAAGTCACCTGATTGTCCGGCACAACGAGAAGCGCCCAACAGACCGGAGCGTGAAATACGATCTATGGCTTCTTGTCAAAATCGTCGGCGTCGCTCTGCCTCCAATGGCCTTAATTGCCAAGCAGCCTGACTTAGGGACGTTCCTTGTGTTATCGGCGATCACAGCCGCCCTTATTCTGGTCTCAGGAATCCGCTGGCGCATCCTTTTAAGCATTGTTGGGATTATTAGTATGGTCGCTCTTGTCCTTGTTGGCCTCTTTCAATTTTTCCCCGTTGCGATGGAAAAGTTACTCGTGGAATCCGACTTCGGTCACGTAACTGGACGCTTCTACGGCTGGCTACAGCCTGAAGAATATGAAGATTACGGCTACCAGCTCGTCCGTGCGATGATGGCGATCGGATCAGGTCAGTTAATGGGGAAAGGGATTTCTGAGATGCAAGTCTATATCCCAGAACGCCATACGGATATGATCTTTACCGCTATTGCTGAACAATTTGGTTTTATAGGATCTAGTGTTGTCGTTACGCTTTTCTTCCTATTAATTTACCGTATGATTACAACAGCGCTTGAGAGCAATGAACCGTTCGGTAGTTACCTGACTGTTGGGCTGATTGGAATGTTTACGTTCCAGATCTTCCAAAACATCGGCATGTCGATTCAGCTTCTGCCGATTACAGGGTTGCCGCTTCCGTTTATCAGTTACGGTGGTAGTTCCTTGATTACCTACATGCTGGCGATTGGTCTTGTGCTTAATGTTCGGTCCCGGACGAAAACGTATATGTTTGATTCGTAAAAAAGGTGGAAACGCTAAATTAGCGTTCCACCTTTTTTGGTAATAGTGGAAGGGCGTTGCATTAATGAGTGCTAAGGGGTGTCTGGGGAACGACTCGCTTTCCGCAGGCGAGCTGTCGAGCCTCCTCCCTCACTTCGTTCGCTCCGGGGTCTCGTCGACCTCTTTCTCCTGCAGGAGTCTCCCCGTTCCCCAGACACCCCTTGCCATATTCTTACGAACGCCCCACCTCTTATGAGTTAGGTAAAGCAAAAACACAAATTCATAAAAACAATTACAAAAAAGCAAAATCAAGGAGGACCATACATGAAAAAACTAGATTGCATAGGTGATGTGCATGGTTGTTATGATGAACTGATTGAATTATTTACTAAACTAGGTTATTCCACCACGGGCAAGGTTCCTCGTCACCCTGAGGGTCGGATTCCTGTTTTTGTCGGGGATCTTACGGACAGAGGGCCTGCTTCTCTTGATGTAATTCGGCTTGTGTATCGGATGGTGGTAGTGGAGAAAATGGCGAAATATGTCCCGGGAAATCACTGCAATAAGTTGTACCGCTTTTTTAAGGGGAATCCTGTGAAGCATAAGCATGGGTTGGAAACGACTGTGGCTGAGTATGAAGCTCTTTCGAAGGATGAACAAAGAATCGTTAAAGATCAGTTTATTACGCTTTATGAGGAGTCGCCATTGTATCTTGAAGATCCTGAGGCGAATGTGGTGATTGCTCATGCGGGGATTCGTGAGGATATGATTGGGAAATCGTTTCAGAATAAAAAGGTGCGTACTTTTGTTTTATATGGTGACGTTACTGGAGAGTTTGATGAAAATGGGATGCCCGTTAGACGAGACTGGGCCGCTGATTATGAAGGGGGACAGTGGATTGTATATGGGCATACACCTGTCAGAGAACCTCGGTTCAAACATAAGACGGTGAATATCGATACCGGTTGTGTGTTTGGGGGAGCTTTGACGTGTTTCCGTTTACCTGAAGAAGAGATTAGAAGCGTTCCCTCTAAACAGCCTGAAGTCCCTGAGAAATTCCGTTCCTTTGATGATTAATAAAGGTTTGAGCACTAAGGCTCAAACCTTTATTAAGGATTCCATATCTGGTGGTAAAGGGGCCTCTATACACACCTCTTCACCGGTCGAGGGTAATGGAAACTGAATAGAGCTACAATGCAATGCATGTCGCTCTATTCCCACGTTCACGCCATTATATAACGGATCACCACGCAACGAATGACCAATGTAATCAAAATGGACACGGATTTGGTGGGTTCGTCCTGTCTCTAAGCGGACTTTTACCAATGTTGTGTCACGCTGCTTTTTTACTACTTCATAATGGGTAATGGCCCGTTTCCCGGTATCCGTTACACACCTTTCAATAATGGAGCCTGGCGCTCTGTCAATGGAAGCATCAATTGTCCCCTTGCCCTCGTCTAGGTGGCCTTCGACAATTGCATGATAAGTCCTTCTTACCGCTCCTTCTTCTTGTACTTTAGCTAAGAGAGAATGCACAAACCTATTCTTCGCTACAAGCACAATGCCCGAGGTATCACGGTCGAGACGTGTTACAACATGGAATGTAAATGGAATCTGATGGTCATCGTAATACGCCATCAGTCTGTTTGCTAACGTATCATTCAAATGATGAACAGATGGGATTGTGGCAAGAGCAGCTGGTTTATTTAGGACTACAACATCTTCATCTTCATACAAGATCGAGATCGGTTTATGAACAGGAGCCAGGTGTGGGCCTCGCTCTTCAGGAGGGAATTGAATGAACAGCTCATCCCCTGCCCTCACTCTCGCCCGGACTGTAACAGCGGAGTTATTTAAAAGAATGCCTTCGTCATATTTAATGACTTTAATCATACGACGAGAAAATGCTCGTACGTGATATAAATAATCGCGTACGAGCATTCCGTCGTGCTGCTGGTCAACTATATACTTCATTGCCGAGCCCCCTTATCGTTCGTCTGCTATAAAGGAGTCATGGACGCGTTTCCAGAACGGGAAGGGACGGAAGCGAGCAAACCGGACTTTCTCTTTAGCTACACGGCACTGAATGGATTTCACATCCGAATACTTCCGTGTAATATGGTCAAGGGTAATCATAAAGCTCTTATCATTTTGAGGCTTCAGCATTGCCGTATGATGCTTCGGTAAGATTAGCGGAGAGCCAATCGTACGGAAGACGCGGTTATTAATGGAGGCCATTTCAGCAATCTGGATCGCTTCAAGCGAAGGATGAATAATCGCTCCCCCAAGCGCTTTATTATACGCTGTACTTCCAGATGGAGTCGAGATGCAAAGGCCGTCTCCTCGGAAGGTCTCAAAATGCTCTCCCTTAATCTCCACATCAAGCACTACTGAACCTTCTGCTGTTTTCACAGAACATTCGTTTAATGCGAGGTACTTATCTTCTGGCTGATCGCCTTTTGGTCGGATGATGATCTCAAGTAGCGGATACTCAACAACCTGGAACGGAGTTCTGGCAATTTCGATGATCAACTTCTCTAGTTCCTTCGGCATCCAGTCCGCATAGAATCCAAGGTGACCGGTGTGTACCCCAATAAATGCTGTTTCCTCAAGGCGATGGATATATGTATGGAAAGCCTCGAGCAATGTACCGTCTCCTCCAATCGAAATGACAAGATCTGGCTCATCATGATCCAATTCAAGGTTAAATTCTGTTAAGTAATTTTTCATTTTGGACAGAAATTCGTCAGAGGCACTGTCCCCTTTTGACAAAATCGCAAATTTCACTTGAGTTCTCCCCCTTTAAAATTAGGAATCATCATCGTTATCATTTTGATCGTGCTTCTGGCGGAAGATCGCCTGCGCTTCCTGGATCTCGCTTTTTATTTTTGACATTTCTTCATCTAATCGAAATGCGGCTTCAGAAGCGTTTTTTAGACGACTCTTTACTTCTGCTGGAATTTGACCACTATATTTATAGTTTAACGAATGCTCATTTGTAGCCCAAAAATTCATAGCCAATGTACGGATCTGAATCTCTGCAAGGAGCTTCTTTTCCCCTTCGATGGTTTCAACAGGGTACTCAATAATAATATGATACGATCTGTAACCACTCTCTTTTTTCTTCGTAATATAGTCTTTTTCCTCTAAAATATCGAAGTCATTTCGTTTTCTAATCATATTCACAACCGTGTAAATATCATCTACAAACTGGCAAACGACACGAATACCGGCTATATCCTGAATTTCGTCTTCGAGATTCGCATATGGAATATCCTTTTTTCGCGTTTTATCAAGGATGCTAGTAATAGGTTTTACCCTACCTGTGACGAACTCAATCGGAGAATGCATCGCACCATACTCATACTGTGCCCTCATTCCCTTTAATTTTACCTTTAGCTCGTCAACTGCTTGTCTGTACGGGGCTAAAAACGTTTCCCAATTCAATTCTTGCACCACCTTTTATCCAATCATCGTTTATGTAAATAGGACACGATATTGGCCTGTGCTCTATTGTATCATAAATGATTTCATGATTAATATTTGCAATCTTTATCCCATTCATCAATAATAGAAATGGCAAATAAGCCGCAATATTGGAGGAATTTGTATGTCACAAGAAATCGAAATCGAATTTAAAAATTTGCTTAAAGAAGAGGAATATGAAGCTCTCGTAAGTGCTTTAGCCTTTTCAACTGAAGATCGCTTCACTCAAACCAATTACTACTTTGAAACGGATCAATTTGATCTGAGAGATAAGCTTGCAGCCCTTCGCATTCGCAAAAAAGGTGATACATGGACGGCCACTTTAAAAGAACCACATGTTGACGGCCTCCTCGAAACGCATGATACCCTGACTGAAGAAGAAGCGTATCAGTGGATGAATGAAGCACCTGTTACCGCTCCAAATATCGAGAATCAGCTAGCAGCACTCGGCATTCCATTTTCAAACTTAAGCTTTAAGGGTGCTCTTACAACAGAACGCATGGAAAAAGAGTACAAGGATACACTTGTTGTGCTCGACCGCAGCCATTACAACAACGTCACCGATTATGAATTAGAGCTTGAAGCAAAGGAAGCGAATCACGGTAAAGAAATATTTGAGCAGCTTTTACAACAGCACAACATCCCATCACGAGACACTCCTAACAAAATTCAACGTTTTTTCCAATCTCTACTATAAACAGATTTGTTGATTGTTTAAACAACCCGTTGCTACAATAAAATCAAACAAAGAGGCGATTCCTCCCTTCCTAAAGGGCAAATCGCCTTCTCTATAAAAGTGGGGAACGTCCACTAAAATACAAGTAAATGAGGCATTCTTATGAATGATTACCCAGGTACGCTTTATGAGGCCATAGGTGGTCCTGCTGCTATTAACCAACTTGTAGAATCCTTTTACAGCAGGGTTGCCGAGCATCCGAACTTACAGCCCATATTTCCAAATGATTTAACAGAAACGATTCGTAAACAAAAACAATTTCTAACCCAGTTTCTCGGTGGACCTGCATACTATACAGAAGAACACGGGCACCCTATGCTAAGAGCCCGCCACCTGCCTTTTGAAATTACACCAACACGAAAAGATGCGTGGTTGTATTGTATGAATGGTGCGCTAGAAGAAGCTGAGATCGAAGAACCTTACAGAAGTGCAATCTTTGAACGATTAACGCATACAGCTCATCATATGATGAATACTCCAGAACACGGGAAAGGAGAATCGACGTGAGTTTTAAGGCAACTGGGGAACACAACAACATGAACCAAACATCACAATCCCAGTATGGTTTTGTCGACCTTTTAAAGAAGCCTGTTGAGATCTATGTATTTATAGATCCTTTATGCCCTCAATGCTGGTCTTTAGAGCCATTTCTGAAAAAACTTACGCTTGAATACGGGAGATACTTTACCATTCGACCTATTATCAGTGGAAAACTAACCTCCCTGAATGCAGAAGCCTTTCAAAAACCTGAAGACCTGGCAAAAGTATGGGAAAAGGTCGCGTCTAGAACTGGGATGAGCTGCGACGGTGATTTATGGTTCGAAAACCCTGTCTCCTCCCCTTGGATGGCCGCTTTATCCATTAAAGCTGCTGAACTTCAAGGAAAGAAAGCAGGCATGCGTTTCTTACGCAAAATACAAGAAAACTTATTCCTAAATAAACAAAACATTTCTAACGAAGAAGTTTTACTCCGCTGTGCAAAAGAGAGTAACCTTGATGTTGAGGAATTCAAAGAAGACCTTCATTCTGACTCTGCTAAACGCGCACTCCAATGTGACCTTAAGCTCACACGTGAGATGGAGGTCGAAGAAATTCCGGCCATTGTCCTTTTCAACCAGCAAGAGGAAGAAGAAGGCATTAAGATTACTGGGCTTTACCCGTATAACGTCTATGTAAACGTCCTTCAAGAAATGATGCAGAAAGAACCTCAAGCAGCCATAAAACCATCACTTGAGGAGTTCTTAGAATATTACCGCTTCGTCGGTACCCAGGAAATTTCCGTGGTTTTCGACTGGAGCGAATCGAAAACCGAATGCGAGATGAAGAAACTCCAACTGAAACAAAAAGTCGAAAAGCACCCTGTAAAATACGGAACGTTTTGGCGCTATGTGACCTAAACACGAAGGCCCCATCTTTCAATCGAAAAGATGGGGCCTTTTTTGTACCTTTATATTTTATTAAAATATTTAACTATATAAATATCCATTCCAATCATTTATTTCCATTTAAGTAAAAATAAAAAGCCAGGCGGGGTCAGCCTGGCTTTAATCTATGTCTTTATCTTTAAGACAAAGGGGGATGGGAGAAAGTCTCACGATCAAACAAAGGGGTTATTGTTTGGTATGTGATCCTTTTCACAGATAAATATAACAAGAATCCCTGTCGATATCAATATTTTTTCATCACCTTCACAAAAACGTCACATCTATCACCTATTGGTTGGAAAGTATGGGACATTCTTTACATAGACTAGAATAATACAAGTCTGGAGGTGCACCCATGAATGTATTTCCTTTATTTTGGATCGTTGTGACCTTACTCGCTTTTGGTTTTAATTTATTAGGGCTCATGCGCCTCGTTCCGATTTTCATTTCGATGCCTCTCTTGTTCATCGCCCTATACTTCACCATATTCAGCTTCACCCACCGCCGCTCGTTTAGAGGGTTTAAATAAGGTAAGAGAACGTTTCCGTTACCGCTAATTGGGAGTAAGGCGGTCCTGGAAATCACTCGCTTTCCTAGGCCCCACACGACGTGGGGTCGTTCGACGTTGTCACAGGACGTGACGGTCTTAGTCGAACTTCCGCTTTTATATATTAAGCTCTCTCTCCCTCAGGAGTCTCGCAATTTCCAGGACCACCTTTGCCCATTGAGGAGAAACGGTACGTACCATGTATGAGAAATGGGAGCGCATTAAGCCGATGAACAAGTCCGTTAACCCTTCTAAGGGAGGGGCTGTCTGGAGGACTGCGAGACTCCCGCGGGGTAAGGAGCCTAGGGGAGACCCCGGAAAGCGCGTAGCGATTGAGGAGGCTCCCCAGCTCCCCGCAGGAAAGCGAGTGGTCCTCCAGACAGCCCAAGCACTCTTATCGTAACGGACCCAAGCTGAACCTACACCCCCGATCTACCACCTTGCTCTTTCAAAAGCAAACTGAATCATTTTTTTACTTTTATTAGAAATACACAAAAAAGCGACTCCTTTGAAGGAGTCGCTTTTTATTATTTTTGCTTGATTAACTTCTCAAATTCTGCAAGTTTTTCTTCAAAGACATCAAGAGCTGCTTCTATTGGTTCTTTAGAAGTCATATCTACCCCTGCTTGCTTCAGAACTTCAATCGGGAAGTCGCTGCTACCGGCTTTTAGGAATCCTTTAAAGCGATCAACGGCTGGTTCTCCTTCTTTTAAGATCTGAGAAGCTAATGCTGTAGCGGCAGAGTATCCTGTTGCGTATTGATATACGTAGTAGTTGTAGTAGAAGTGAGGGATACGGGCCCACTCAAGACCGATGTCGTCGTCTACAACTACATTCTTTCCAAAGTATTTCTCATTTAAGTCATGGTATAGTTCTGTTAAACGATCAGCAGTTAATGCTTCTCCGTTCTGCGCACGTACATGAATATCATGCTCAAATTCAGCGAACTGTGTCTGACGGAAGACCGTACCACGGAATCCTTCGAGGAAGTGGTTAAGCAAATAGAGTTTCCGCTTTTCGTCTGTTGTATTCTGTAGCAAGTAATCATTTAATAAAGCTTCATTTGCAGTAGAAGCTACCTCAGCCACGAAAATCGAGTAATTTCCATAACGGTAAGGTTGAGTACTCGTTGTATAGTAACTATGCATCGAGTGGCCTAATTCATGCGCGAGTGTAAACAAGTTATTTAAGTTATTCTGCCAGTTCATTAGGATATACGGGTTTGTTCCATAGGTACCGGATGAATAAGCGCCACTACGCTTTCCTTTGTTCTCATCCACATCAATCCAGCGATTTTTGTACCCTTCTTGGATAATGTCCGTATACTCTTCCCCTAACGGCGCCAGTCCTTTTAGTACCGTCTCTTGGGCTTCTTCGTAAGGAATATCCATATCTACGTCCTGCACAAGGTCAGCATAAAGATCGTACATATGAACATCTTCTAAATCTAAAATCTCTTTGCGTAGCTCTACATAACGATGTAAAGCAGGAAGACGGTCGTTCACTGCTTCTACAAGGTTGTCATATACCTTTTCAGGGATGTTATTAGAATCTAGCGCAGCCTGACGTGCGGAATCATAATTACGTACATTCGCACTGAAATTATGCTTCTTCACTACTCCACTTAATGTTGAGGAGAACGTATTCTTGAAGTTCCCGTAGGTGTCATACATCGCTTCAAACGCCTGCTTACGGACAGAACGATCCTTAGATTTTAAGAAACGAATGTAACGACCATGAGTAAGGTCGACTTCATTTCCATCCTCATCTGTAAGCGTCGGGAAAGTAAGGTCAGCATTATTTAACATGCCAAACGTTTGTTGAGGATTCGACATCACCTCAGAAGCTTGAGCCAGAAGTTCTTCTTCTTTCTCAGAAAGAGTATGAGGGCGCGCACGTGTAATTTCATTTAGTGCATGCTCATACAACTTAAGCTCTTCTTTTTCACTAAGGAACTTCTCCACTGTTCCTTCTTCCATCGCAAGAATCTCTGGGTCAATATAACTCATCGCACTACCCACTTGAGTCAGTAAACTTTCTGCTCTCGTGTTCATATCTTGATAGTGAGAATTCGTCGTGTCCTGATCATAACGCATGTGCGCATATGTAAATAGCTTCCCTACACGATTCGCCACTTCATCTTGTAATTTCAGAAGATCATATAACGTATCTGCAGATTCGTGTAATTTACCTTTATACTCTTTGATTTTAGGAGTTAACTGCTTAACTGCCTCAAATTCTTCATTCCAAGCTTCATCGGTTGAAAATATATCTTCGAGTCTCCAGGTTCGTTCCTCTGGAATTTCGTCTCGTTTTGGTAGTTCTTTAGCCAATGGAATTCCTCCTTCATTTCTTCTTCTATTACATTTCTTTTTCGGGTCCCGAAAAACCTTCCGAAATGTCAGAAAAATTATTATTTTCCTAGTACCATTATACCCGAAAGCCATGCAATCATGCTAAGATATTGCCGCGCACAATGGGACTTCCTGAAAACCAATCTTTCATCCCCCCTTGGTTTCAACTAAGGGGGGATGATGATTTATAGCAGGGAACGATTCAGAAGTTCTTTTAATACCCATTCGTCCTGTTCGATCGCTTCGTGAACAGTTGTGGGCATAGGGAGATCTATGAGCTTCACATACTTACCGGTTTCTAATTTCTTCAGAATTCCAATCTCACATAGAAGGTTTGTGTAAAGCTCGATTGGTTTTTGAGTATCAGGTAGCAATGGTAGATCGGTACACGTCGTTTTGCTGAAGGGATAGACAGGTAATGAGAAAGGTTCCCCCGTAGGCTGGGGGTGAATTTCGTCCATCAGGATTTTGGCCTGCCATTGATAGGGAGGAAGTTCATATACGTAGGAGAACGGGACGGGCAAATGGATTAGAGCTGAAAGAGTACTTGGATGCAAGCGTCGGAGATAAAGCCATTGTCTCCAAGAAAAATCTGAGCTTTTGTTCATTTTTCTTGGTACTTGCTTTCTAAACCGCCTTTTTTCCTTTAACCAGGATTGAAAGACATAAGAAGGTGAGACAGTCTGATGAGGAGATAAAAGAGAAGTTAAACTACATGAGGTGGACGGAAAGAACGAAAGTTTCCCAAGCGACTTACGATTGGTGAGTAACAAAGGGCGATAAAAACGGGCGAACTGATGGGTGGAAGAACAATAAAACAAGAGCATGGGATGAGGAGTGGCTTTAAATTGCTGCAAGAAGAGTTTTTCAAACGAAGTAAGAGAAAGCATATTGGTATGAGCGCGCTTCAGGCGATTTCCACCTAAAATCCATAAAGGGATAATCCCTGCTGATCTATAACCTTCCGTGCGCAATTTGATCATTTCCGGGGAAATACGACAACACTGGTACTCAATAGCGACACGCTTTTCCCGAATGGTTAGCAACAAATCAGGCCGCTGTTGGATCGAAGGCAAATAAGCTTCTAACTCTACATGGTACCCTTGCCGCCGCAGCCATTCGTATAACTGCCATTTTCCTGCTTCATGATAAGCCCCTTCCCCAACCTCTTGCATACGGCACGTTCCATGTGGCTTGTGTGCGTAATGAGGAATAACTTTAGAACCAGCTTTCAGGGTGACTTCTTCAGAACAGGCTGGACAATAAAAGGGTTGTCTTCTTAATTCATAAATCTCCTCCTTTGTGTATCGTGCTAATACATGAGCGATGCCATCTTTTGTGATTGCTTTTAACATACATCACCTCCACCATACCTATTCTCCACCCCTTCTGATATTCCTTCTTTTTCAAAAGAAGCCGTTAACCATTATCATGCAAGTAAGGCAGCTTTAGATCCTCCACCCAGGAAATAGACTGTCTCTTCAGCCCACGGGAGTCTCGCAGTTCCCAGACCCTTCTTTTCAATATTAATATTAACGGAAACACGCCCTTTTAGGGGAAGGTTGAATTCTAGAGAGCAATGAAATGCGGTCCGTTCAACTACTAAACTCCAGGGCTTGATCGGGGACTGCGAGACTCCCGCGGGGTTAAGAGCCTAGGGGAGACCCCACAGAGAGCGATAGCGAACGAGGAGGCTTCCCAGCTCCCCGCAGGAAAGCGAGTTGTCCCCGAGCAAGCCCCTTCTCTTTTCTGGCAACGGACCTCTCCTTCCCCACCCTTACAAACAAAAAAGCCCTGATCCTACGTCGCAGGTCAGGGCTTTGCTTATAAGAGCGGGGATAGGAGGCGGGCTGTGGATTCCATGAAGCGTTTCATAAGTGCGCGCTTACGGAAATCTTCTAAGATAATTTGATTCGATGAATGGAGATCCCGCTCGTAATCATCCACTAATGTTTTAGTACTCTTGGTTCTGTACAAGAAGGCGTTCACTTCGAAATTTAAGTGGAAACTTCTCATATCCATATTGGATGTTCCAATCGAAGCGAGTTCCTGATCAATAATCATAATTTTGCTGTGCATAAACCCTTTATGGTACTCGTAGATGTTTACACCTGCTTCTAGAAGTTCAGGGAAATAGGAACGGGAGGCATGAAAGACAATCCGCTTATCCGGACGGCTTGGCATTAGAATCTTCACATCGATCCCGCTTAACGATGCAGCTTTTAGCGCTGTCAGTATATCTTCATCCGGTATAAAGTACGGAGAAGCGATCCAAATGGAATGCTTCGCTGAGACAATCATGGAAAAGAAAACGTGCTTAATCACTTCCCACTCGTTATCTGGCCCACTAGCAATCATCTGAACTCCGCCTAGGTTTTCGCGCTCGACAAGTTGAGGCGATAAATACTCATTGGTAAGGAGCGTTTCATCTGTCATATAGTACCAATCCTGCAGAAAAATCAATTGCAAGCTTCGGACAGATTCTCCCTGAACATACAGGTGCGTGTCTCTCCAGAATCCGTAATACTCATGACGTCCGAGGTATTCATCCCCAATATTTAATCCACCGACAAACGCTGTATTTCCATCTACTACAATAATCTTCCTGTGATTTCGAAAGTTAATTTTATTATTTAAAAAGGGAAGTTTTACAGGGAGAAATGGCTTCATTTCAACGCCCGCTTCCTTCAACTCTTCTTTATACTGACTAGAAAGTTTCCAGCTCCCGACAGCGTCGTAAAGAAATCGAACTTTCACTCCACTTCGTGCTTTATCCATTAAAATTTGCTTAATCTCATTCCCAATATGATCATGACGCACAATATAATATTCAATATGGATGTGATGAGTGGCTTTTTTCAATTCTTCAAGGATTGCATCAAATGTCTCATCCCCATTTGTTAATACCTTGGTCTCGGTCCTAAACGTGATCGGAGAATGACCAAGGCGTTGCGCCAGGCGGACCAGCATCTTTTGGTGGTCACCCATCTGTTCCACTTGATAAGGCATGATGTCGCTTTCGCCTTCAATTTTCCGAAAGGCTTCTTCATCCAATGCACCCTTTTTACGGAACATTTTCTTCTTTCGATAGTTCTGTCCAAATAAGATGTAAAAGAAGAAACCGACAATAGGCAACGCTGCAAGCACAAGGAGCCACGTCAGCGTCTGTGTCGGATGTCGATTCTCAAAGAAAATCAATAAACCAATAAATATAGCTGAAATCGTAAATAGAATGGAAACGGCTCCGATGAGCCATCCTTGCCACAATTCTTTCGTTACATAAAATACTCCGATTAATATCCCCATAAATACGAGAACCTGAATCCGTTTGAACATACGCTTCGATTCCTTTCTCCAACTAGTATCCCTTCTGCCCTTACTACCTTTGTTTCAATATATGTAGGTAAGATGAGGTTCTTTCTTTTATTTTCGGCGAAAGAATGCTCCTTCATCCTATAGAACGTATAAAAGAGCGGCTCCTTATGGAAAGGTGCCGCTCATCGTTTACTCTGCCGGGAAGTAACTACTGATATGTTCTAACGCATTTTCACCGAAGATCGTTTTACCGTATTCTTCTAGGCGATGAACCGTAAGTGGCGATTCATGGCCAAATTCGAGTAGTTGACTCAGAATATTCTCTTGAGATTCGTCACTTAACTGCCCATCGGCAAATTGAACGTATAGATAATACGAGCCTTCAAAGTGATACAATTGGTCTTCTACATATTGTGCATTCAAGAAGTAATGGCTTAATTGGATTACATCTTCAAAATCGCGGAATCCAATGACAAAGGATAGATTATCGGACTCTACTGCTTCGTCCTCTCCGTCCTGCTCACCTTCTTGATTTGAATTCATTTCTTGATCTAGAAGTGATTCAAGCTTCTCATCCACAGGCATATCTAATGTTTTACCGTCCTCTGTTGGTAATTCAAGCTTATGGCCATCTTTAGAAACTTGCGCTTTCGTTACAACAATTTCTAGGCCTTTATCCATAGCCTGTACTTGAATCCACAACGGACCGTCTATATTAAAGTCTGCTTCATCGTTTACTTCGTCCATCATTTGCCAGAAGAGCTGTTCACTTCTATCTCTATTGTACCAAATCTCTTCGCGGTCAAAACCTCGATCTTCAATATCAATGTAGGAAACATAGAACTTTACTGTATTTTCATTAATGCGTTCGATTTCCATGGAACTCGCTCCCTTCTGTTGATTAGTTAAAGGTGGAAGGGAAAACTTCACCCTTTCAATATTGCTATTACTTTACCTTACCCTCATATGACTATTCTCAACCATTTGATGTGCTCTTTCTACGTGTAATACCATTTTATGATACTACCCTGCTAATTGAAAACAGAATTGCTCAAAAAAGTAAAAACAAACGAATGACCTACATGATCCTTAATCATGATCTCCCATGGTTGTACATATACGTATAACTAGAGGGTTAGTTAATTTAACATTGTAGCTTATTTAGGCGGCTTTGTCACTAGAACTGGGAGGTTTTTTTGTGGATTTTGAGATCATTCAATCTATTCTCATTATTGTTGGAATTGACTTAGTGCTCGGGGGAGACAATGCGATTGTCATTGCCCTTGCAAGCCGAAATTTACCGATGAGTCAACGCAATAAAGCTATTTTACTTGGTACAGGCCTCGCGGTAGGATTACGAATTCTAATGACAGGAATTGCCGTCTTTTTACTGCAAATCCCGTTCTTACAATTTGTCGGTGGAGTACTCCTAGTTTATATTGCTATGACCTTGATCACCGACCAAGAAGACGGGCCTGAAATTCAGGCTCACACAAGCCTGATGGCAGCTGTCAAAACCATTGTCTTCGCTGACCTAGTTATGGGATTTGATAATGTATTAGCCATCGCAGGAGCTGCCAGAGGAGAAGTTTACCTCGTTGTTTTTGGGCTGCTTATTTCTGTTCCCATTATTATTTGGGGCAGTAAGTTAATCCTTCGATTAATGGAAAAATTCCCTTTCCTAATTTACATAGGAGCAGCAGTTCTTGCCTACACAGCAGCCGAGATGATTCTCGGGGAAGCAACGTTACAGTACTTCTACAGCGACTTCCCATTTTTCCATTGGATCATTCCTCCTGCTACAATCATCATTGTTTTAGGAACAGGCTTTTGGTACAACACTCTAAAGAGTCGTCCTTCTTAAAGAACGCGTGTATAAAAGTATGTACAAAAAAACCTGCAGCCCTTTTTACAGAGGATTGCAGGTTTTTATTTAATTCACTAAGCGCTGGGCTTCTTGTAATTGGAATGTACGTACTTTTCTTGGAAGGAAACGACGGATTTCATCTTCATTGTAACCGACCTGAAGGCGTTTTTCATCCACAATAATAGGTCTTCTAAGTAGTCCAGGATGTTGTGCGATCATATCGAACAGCTCTTTCATCGGAAGCTGATCAAGGTCCACATTCATCTTTTGGAAGACTTTCGATCGGGTTGAGATAATTTCATCCGTACCATCTTCTGTCATTCGTAATACTTCTTTTATCTCGTCAATTGTCAAAGGTTCTGAGAAAATGTTACGTTCTTGAAACGGAATTTCATGCTCCTCTAACCATGCTTTCGCTTTCCGACATGATGTACAACTTGGAGAAGTATAAAGTGTTACCATACAAGCTTCACTCCTCAATGAATTTATTACGAAAAAAGTACTTTTAATCGTTTATTAAATTAAAATTAGTTTAAATAAGTATCCTAGAATAAGTATACTACAATTGTTTGAAATTGGATAGATGCTATAGAAAATGTTTTTATGTTACCACAAAGCTTTTAGAATGTCTTCTGATATACAATGGATATTCCACCTTCGTAGTATTATTAAACGTTTCACAGCAAGAAAAGTTTCAAAAAGTTATAAAAAAGTTAAAAAAGTAAACTCGTTTAGTGGAAGTAGGGGCTCAGAGGTCTCAATCAATCCTTCATGTTAGTAAAAACTTCAAAAACTAAAAAAAATAAGCAAGCAGATCCAATCCTACTCTGCTTGCTGTTTTTCGTTTAGATTAAGCGTTTTCAGGCTTTTTCAATGCGTCAAGAATGTTGTCCATATCTCGATCTTCATCAAGCGTCAACACTTCATCTACAGGCTGATACGACTTCCCATACAGCTCTTTATCTTTATACGTGTGAATTCTTTCATACATTTGTTTCATTTTGTCATAGATGGAAGCTTCGGATTCGTGCTCAGGGGACCAGAAGAGGATTTCCATTTCGTTCAACTCATTTGTCGCAAGGGAACGACGAGCGTAACCGATGGAATTTGCGTGTTCGAATCCTTCTTTTTGATAAAAACGGAGGCGTTTTTCGGTGTCAGTGTCTTCATAATCGACCGGTTCAACCTCAAGGATGATCGGTTTACCTTTCTCTTTAAGCTTCTGGATTAATTTATGTCCAGTTCCTTTTCCGCGTGTTTTCGCAGAAACCCAGACATAATCAATAAAGATAAAAGTGTCAAACTCAGCATACATTAAGACGTGCTCATCGCTCTCATCCTTCTTGTATACATCACCTTGTTCCTTCAGAAGCCTTTCCATGTGTTCTCTTGACTTCATTTCTTCGATAGGAAAATACTTATTAAGCTTTTCATACCAATTCATTGATCTACTCCTTATTTTGTAGTCTCTTATATTATAACGAATTTTCTCCATTTTGTTAAATTTAACTCGTCCGAACCCTATTTAATTTCATTCCCTATGCTCTTTAGTATAAAACTTCACTTCACAATCATGTATGAAGTAATTTTTTCGCTTAAAAAGATAGGAAATTCGCTTTATTTTGTTAGAATTTTGTGATAATATAATGCTCAAACGAAAAAACTTTCTAATAATTTTGAATTGTTGGATTTTATTCGCGCGATATTCGTTAGACTAACGGATGTCGATTTTCTTTTTTTGGCGCTTTAATGTGGTAAGCGGCAAAAGAATTTATGGAAGAGAATGACGCCATACGCACAAAAAAAGCCCATCTTTTCTAAAGATGAGCTTCCCAACTACTGTGTTTGAAGTTGCTGTTTATAGGATTCATATTCTTTTTGCGTACAAGATACCCAGTGACCTGGACTAACTTCACGCCATTCTGGTTCCTCGCCATCCATTTCTCTACGATGCTCTTCCACATCATACGTAACACGCTTGCGGTTACGCTCATAATCTGGATCTGGGTGAGGAATAGCGGACATTAGCGATTTCGTGTAAGGATGGAAAGCATTTTTGTATAAGTCTTCACTGTCAGCGACTTCTACAAGCTTACCAAAATACATTACACCAATGCGGTCACTGATGTATTTCACCATGGATAAATCGTGTGCAATGAAAAGGTACGTTAGGTTTTTCTCTTCCTGCAATTCTTTCAGTAGATTTACAACCTGAGCCTGAATCGACACGTCAAGAGCTGAAATCGGCTCATCGGCGATGATAAATTCAGGATCTACAGCCAATGCACGGGCAATTCCAATACGTTGACGTTGACCTCCTGAGAACTCGTGTGGATAACGGTTCGCGTGCTCACGGTTTAGACCCACTGTTTCAAGAAGTTCATAAACTCGTTCCATACGCGCTGTTTTCGTCTTAGCAAGTCCGTGAATATCCACGCCTTCAGCAATAATATCTGAAACCGTCATACGCGGATTTAAAGAGGCATATGGATCTTGGAAAATCATTTGCATTTTCCGATTAAATTTCTTCATTTCTGCCTTAGATTTCTTACCATGAACATCTTCACCGTTGAAGATAACTTGACCATCTGTCGCGTCATAGAGACGAATAATGGTTCTTCCTGTAGTAGATTTTCCGCAACCGGATTCCCCTACAAGTCCCATCGTCTCCCCACGGTAAATTTGGAATGTAAGACCATCTACAGCCTTTACTTTGTTTTGCCCTTTTCCGAAGTGTTGCTTCAGGTTTTTAATATCAACTAGTACTTCTTGGTTTTCGGCCATTATCGTTCACCAGCCTTTTCCTTGAAATGCTCGATACGTCTTTGTACGACTGTTGGAGGTTCAACTGCAGGAGCATCTTCATGCAGGAGCCACGTTGCCGCATAGTGTGTATCACTCACTTTAAACATTGGAGGTTCTTGTTCAAAATCAATCTTCATCGCATAGCTGTTTCTTGCTGCGAATGCATCCCCTTTAGGCGGGTTTGTTAAATCAGGAGGTGAACCAGGGATCGCCTGCAACTCTCCGTCTTCCGCATCTAAGCTTGGCATGGATGCTAGTAGTCCCCATGTATACGGATGTTTCGGATTGTAGAAGACTTCATCAACCGTTCCTGTCTCTACGATTTTACCACCGTACATGACCGATACGCGGTCGGCAACATTCGCTACAACTCCGAGGTCGTGCGTAATGAAGATGATCGATGTATTCGTCTTCTTCTGGATGTCTTTCAGCAATTCTAGGATCTGAGCCTGAATTGTAACGTCCAGGGCTGTTGTCGGTTCATCGGCAATTAATAATTTCGGATCAGAAGCAAGAGCAACTGCAATCATTGCACGCTGTCTCATACCACCTGAGAATTCGTGTGGATACTGATCAACACGTTGTTCAGGTCTTGGGATCCCAACAAGGTCTAACAGTTCAATCGCACGCTTTTTCGCATCTGTCTTTGAGATTTTACGGTGCTTAATCATGCTTTCCATGATTTGTCGACCGATTCTCATCGTTGGGTTCAAGGAAGTCATTGGATCCTGGAAAATCATCGCAATATCTTTACCGCGGATTTTTTCCATTTGTCGGTCTGTCTTCTGAACAAGATCCGTACCTTCAAAATTTATTTCTCCACCTTTGATTTCACCTGGTGGCATTGGGATCAAGCGCATAATTGCCTGGGTGGTTACACTCTTACCGGAACCAGATTCCCCTACAATTGCAAGAGTCTCCCCTTTTTTCACATGAAAGTTTACACCACGGACCGCTTGGACTTCGCCTGCGAACGTATTAAATGAAACTTTCAGATCGTTTACTTCTAGGATATTATCCATTGATTAGTTCACCCCTTCTACTTACGAAGTCTTGGGTCAAGCGCATCTCGCATGCCATCCCCGATTACGTTAAATGCAAAGATCGTTAAACAGATAAATAAGGCTGGGAAGAATAAGCGCCATGGGTAGTACTGCAGTGCAGGAAGACCCTCACTGGCCATTGTTCCCCAACTTGCTAAAGGCTGTTGTACACCTAGACCTAAGTAGCTTAGGAAAGCCTCTGTAAAGATTGCGTTTGGTACTGTTAACGTCATCGTAATCAAGATTGGACCCATTGCGTTTGGAATTAAGTGTCTGAACATGATTCGGCTCGTCTTCGCTCCAAGCGTTTGGGCTGCCATCACATATTCCTGACTCTTTAACTGTAATACCTGACCACGCACAATACGTGCCATGTTAATCCAACCTGTAATGGTCATCGCCAAAATCATCGTTCCTAATCCTTGACCAAGTACTACCATTAAAAGAATAACCATAAGAAGGTAAGGTACGGCCCATAGGATATCAGCAAAACGCATCATGTACTCATCTGTGCGACCACCAATATAACCACTAAGTCCACCCCAAATTACTCCAATAAATAGGTCAATGACTGCTGCTGCAAGACCAATGAATAGGGAAATTTGAGCACCTTTCCATACACGTGTGAAAATATCACGCCCAAGGTCATCTGTACCAAACCAGTGGTTCGCTGAAGGAGCCAGGTTTGAGTTAATTAAATCCGTCGTACGGTAATCATAAGGAGTGAGCATCGGTCCTACAATGGACATAATCGCTAAGATCACTATTAAGATAATCCCCGTAAGTGCTAATCTATTTTTCTTAAATCGCATCCAGACATCTTTCCAAAACGAAATACTGGGACGCGATATCTTTTCAGAATCAGAAGTATCTCCACCAACTTGCTCAAACATTTCTTTTGGTATGTGTTGTTGTTGCATCCGTTACTCTCCCTTCTTATCATCCGCTAATTTGATGCGTGGGTCTATTAAGCTGTACGCAATATCGACAAGAAGGATCGATACAAGCAGAAGAACACTAAAGAATACAGTGACTCCCATAATTACGGAATAATCTCGGTTTTGAATACTTGTTACAAAGTGCATTCCTAGTCCCGGAACACCAAATATCTTCTCAATTACAAAACTTCCTGTCAGAATCGCTGAAATTAAAGGTCCCATATAAGATACAACAGGCATCATCGCATTTCGTATCGTATGTCGCACCGTAATTTCAGTAGAGTTCAGCCCTTTTGACTTGGCTGTCTTAATGTAATCATTGCTTAATACCTCAAGCATACTAGAACGCGTTAAGCGAGCTATAAAGGCCATCGGCGTCGAGGCCAATGCTAAAGCTGGTAAGATCGTGTGAGAGAATGATTCCCACCGAGCAACTGGTAAAATACCTAGTTTAATAGCGAACACGTACTGCAGGAAAGATGCCATAACAAAGCTTGGTACCGAGATTCCTAGTACCGCAAGCACCATCGCTGAGTAGTCTTGCCATTTATTGTGTCGAAGTGCAGCAATTGCACCTAGTAAAACACCTAAACCAAGCGCTAAGAAGATCGCTTCCATCCCTAACGCAAATGAAACAGGGAAACCACTATTAATTAAGTCGTTAACGGATTGGGCTTTATATTTAAATGATGGCCCGAAGTCCCAATTAATTACCGATACTAAGTAATCTAAATACTGACCAAATACGGATTTATCTAATCCATAATACGCCTCTAAGTTCTTTTTAATGGCATCTGGCAGGTCTTTCTCAGATGTAAACGGAGAACCTGGTGCGGCACGCATTAAGAAGAACGTGACAGTAACAATAACCCAAAGGGTAAGCACCATGTACAGAAGCCGTTTGCCGATATACTTTAACAAGTTGGATACACCTCCAAAATATTACATAACCTTCTTATTAAGAAGAGAAGGTATATGAGGGAGCACCCTCATATACCTTAAGAAGTCTTGCTAACTCTTACTCTGCTTCAAAGTAAGCCCATTTAAGCTGAACATCGCCAAGACCAGACATCATTACGTCTTTAAGATTCTCATCTTGTACCCATTTGTTCGTGTAGAAGTAAATAGGTGCGATTGGCATTTCATCCATTAGGATACCTTCAGCTTCTTTAAGCATTTCTAGACGCTTGTCAGAATCAGTCTCTGTTTGAGAGTCTTCTAGAAGTGAAGCGTACTCTTCACTGTGCCAGCGAGTATCGTTGTTACCGCCTTTTTCTTTGTAAAGCTCAAGGAAGTTGATTGGATCGTTAAAGTCACCTAACCAACCCATACGTCCGATCTGGTAGTTACCTTGGTGAAGCGTTTCAATGTAAACCGCCCACTCGTTGTTGTTAAGCGTTACATCAATACCAAGATTTTTCTTCCACATGTCTTGGATTGCTTGAGCAATCTTCGCGTGTGTTTCTTGAGTGTTATAAGAAAGTTCGATAGTAGGTAGGTCTTCAACACTATCGTAACCTAGCTCTTCAAGACCTTTTTCAAGGTGCTCTTTCGCTTTCTCAACGTTTAAAGCATCAAAGTAACCTTCTTCGTTGCTTTCGAACATTGTCGGTGGTACCGCAGCCATTGCTGGGATTTCTTCACCTTTTGTAATACTCTTAACAATTCCTGCACGGTCAATCGCGTAAGCAAATGCTTTACGGATGTTTACGTTGTTAAATGGTTCTTTCTCTGTGTTGAACTTATACCAGTAAGTACCAGCAATTGGTTCAATGTTTAGAGTGCCTTCATCTTTAAGTGAAGGAATCGCTTCTGGTGGAAGAGAGTTGAACGGAGAACCTGTCCAGTCAAATTCACCATTTTGGAAACTGCTTAGACTTGAGTTTTGGTCGTTAATCATAGCGAACTCAATTTTCTCAAGGTTTACATTATCTTTGTCCCAATACTGATCGTTCTTCTCAAGAACGATTTTCTCGTTATGACCCCATTCAGTCATTTTGAATGGTCCGTTAGATACGTAGTTTTCACCAGCATCTGCATACCATTCTGGGTTAGCTTCAGCAATTTCTTGGTTTACTGGGAAGTAAGTATAGAACGCTGTTAGCTGTAGGAAATATGGAGTTGGGTTATTTAACTCAACTTTAAGTGTTTGATCATCTTCAGCTGTAATCGCTACAGCGTCTTTAAGCGCGTCAAGATCATCTGTGTCAGGGTTACCTGAGTTGAAGTCTTCAGCACCTTTAATTGGGTATAACTGATATGCATATTGAGATTGGTTATTTGGATCTAGTGCCCATTTCCAAGCATATTCGAAGTCTTGTGCTGTAACAGGGTCACCATTTGACCATTTTGCATCTTCACGGATTGTGAATGTGTATGTTTTCTGATCATCAGATACTTGAATGTCAGAAGCCATTGCCGGTTGTGGTTCACCGTTCTTGTCCATACGAGTTAAACCTTCAAATGATTGAAGTAGTACGTTACCAGATGTAGAGTCGTTCGCTAGACCTGGGTTTAAAGAGAATGGCTCAGATGAAATGTTTGCAGTGAATACTTGCTCATCCGCCATTTCACCGCTGCCTTCGTCTTGATTATCATTGCTATCGCCAGAGTTGTCTTCTTGTGCCTGATCATCGTTTGAACTATCATCAGAAGATGAATCATCGCCGCCGGAACAAGCTGCAAGGATTACTGAGAAGACAAGCAAAATACTAAATAAAAATAGCTTTTTCTTCATGTGTTTTTCTCCCCCTATTGCGTTTTAAATTTCAATGTCCAGATATTTCGATCCGCTGGGTCGGATCCGCAGTTGAAGAACCACCTCCTTAAATTTCTAATTGTGGCCGTTTTCTCACATTCACAATCAAGTGACAAGAAGCAATGTTCTGACAATTCAAATTATGAAAAAATTATAGCTGCTCATCCGCCAGATCTATGTATGAGAACGAATCCTTATAGTCTTTTAACTCCAGAAATACGTCTGTAGCTTCAATTCCTTCTACCTTTGACAAATATAAATCTGTGAATTCTATAAGTCTTTCATTGCTAGAAAAATAGGCTTGGATCATAATTTCATACTTTCCAGCGAAAGCACCGACGAATCGTACCTCTTTACAATTTGATAATTCCATTGCCACCTTGTCTCTGTAACCAACCTTGGTCACAATTCCTATGATTGCTTGTACATGAAGACCAATCTTACTCGGGTTAGCGTGAATGACGAATTCAAATACTCCACTTTCCATCATACGGTTAATTCGAAATCGAACCTTCCCCTCGCTAATCCCGTATTGCTTCGCAATCTCTGTGTATGGTCTACGGCCGTCTGCTTGCAACGATTGCAAAATTCGCAAATCTGTTTGGTCTAGTTTAAGCAATCCGATCATTCCCCTGCGATTTACGTAAGAAGTTAACAATTTGTTTACGATTTGTTAACAAAATTGACTGTTTTCATTATACACACATTTTTCAGATAGTTTCAACAGAATTTTTGATCCTTTCGCCTCCCTAACTGTTTATTGAAAGCGCTACCAATGTCGACATATGTAGAATTTTGCGATTTCGAAATTCGCAAAAAATTATGCGAATCGAGCATTCTCCCTTTGCGCACCCTTCTTTTATTTACCATAAAACCCATTTTGTCCTAACACTTTCTTCTTCATCCCCTTGCCATTTCCTTTTTTAGTAAGTGGATTTATATAAAATCAACCCCTTTTATTTCAACCAACATGAATAAAAACTAAAGAAAGTGACTCAGATTATCTGAGTCACTTTCTCGTTTATGGCGTATAGTCTACGTTTTCTGTGTAGGAATTCCCTGCATTCCATAGAAGGAACTCGTTAATGCCATTCTCATTTAAAGCACGGATTTGCGCTTCCACTTCAGCTTTCCCGTACTGTTTCGTTGGGCCACTGTATAGCCATGGTGCTTCGAAGTCTTGGATCCAAGGTCTGGATGTTGGTGGGTCTTCGAGTTTCCCAAGTACTTCATTTTCAACTTTCGCATATTCTGATACAAGCTTATACGGCTCTTTATCCGGGAACGGGATGCCGAAGTAAGATGTCCAGTGCGAAGGATAGATCATGGATGAAATAACATCCACATTTGATGCGATTTTAGAGAAGTTCTGACCAATACCTGGCGCTTCCGGAATGGTAGCGGAATATCCGAAGATATCCACTGACACGTCTACATCATAGTTGCTTAATTCAGAACGAGCATACTCTACAAAGTCTGTAACAGCTGTTACACGCTTCTGTACATTGTCTCCTTCAAAGTCAGCATAGTCTCCTTCATCATAGGAGAGAATATCGTCTCTTCGTTCAAATCCTTCCGGGAAACGAACATAGTCAAACTGTATTTCCTGAAAGCCCATTTCTGCTGCTTTCTTTGCTAACTCTACGTTATATTTCCATACTTCCTTTTGGAACGGACTCACAAACGCTTCGCCTTTTCCATTCTTCCAAACTTTCCCGTTTTCTGTGAATGATAAGTCAGGGCGTTTTTCCGCTAACTTTGAATCTTTGAAAACAACAATACGAGCAATTGGATAGATCTCTTCTTTCTCTAATGTTTCCAATAATTTGCGTGGGTCTTTAATGTAATTGGTCCCTACATCTTCGTATGGAGTGCCCTCTTCTGGTTGGTAAGTAATGATACCGGCGTCTTCCTTAATATCAATTACCATACTGTTTAAATCAGTCGTTTGAATCAGATTTACTAATTTCTCAAAACGACTTCCACCAGCACTTGGCCCTGTTACGTAAACGCCGCGTACGGCATCTGGGTATGTAAAGTCTAATCCTGAATCATATACAAAGCGCGGGACTCTGTCTGGTAGGTCTAACGTTTTCTTGGCCATTTTTCGCTCAGTATGGAATTGTGCTTTTTGTCCACTTTCCTCTTCACCTTCTGCATGCGCTAAAGACGGGGAAATAAAACTTAGCAGGAGAATTCCAATGAGGGATAAAATCTTAAGTTGTTTGTTCTCCATCAACATCGACTCCTATATGTGTAGTTATCCCTATTATAAAAGAGAACTAGCATCTTTTGGGAGCCTTTTTTAAAATTTTCCTTTTCTGACATGAAACTTCCCTCCAATTCAGTAATAGCAATGAAAATATTCCCATTTTTTTAGTTCGCAAAACCTAACTTTTGTTTATTCAACCTTTTTCTGGTCATGGTATACTACCCTTACGATCTTATAAAGGATGATTCACATGACTTCACTCATTCAAAGGAAATGGTTCTTGCTAGCTTTTAACGTGGTGCTTACGCTAATTATCTGGGGCTTCTTTGCCCCTGAACGAAACTTGTTCCAACTGATTAATGTTTTGTTTTACATCTCTTTTTTCTATATTGTTGTTGGAACCATTCTTATTCTCGTGCGGGGCCGATTATTCATAAGCCTTTTCCATAAAGAGCAAGATCAGACGAAAGCGTCCTCTTCCACCCCTCTATCTGACATCATGATTCGAGCCGTTCTTTTTCAAGGGGTGCTTTTAGCAGCGGTGATGGTCGTTTCGTTGGTGATCTATTATTAACTTTTTCTAGTGCTACTTGCATTTCGGATGATTTTTAACTATAATTTTTACACAATGTATATGAAGCGATGAGAAAGAGAGTACAATTTCCCCTCTGCATACAGAGAGCCTGCAATGGTGAGAACAGGCAGCACGGTGAATTGGAAGTGGACTTTCTGGCTGTGTTTCAGAACGAATAGTATGAAACACCGTACTCCTGGCGATAACAGGTTAAGTGATCTTAAAGGAATCCCCTTTAGGATAATTAGGGTGGCACCACGGTTCATTCGTCCCTACGTTTCAGACGTAGACGAATGGACCTTTTTTATTGTCAGAAAAAATTAACTGAGGTGAATAGTCATGAAAACAATCTTTTCAGGAATCCAACCAAGCGGAACCCTTACAATCGGGAACTATCTTGGTGCTTTAAAACACTTCCCTGAACTTCAGGAAGAGAATAACGCATACTTCTGTATCGTAGATGAGCACGCCATTACGGTCCCACAGGATCGTCTGAAGCTTCGCGAAAACATTCGCTCCCTTGCTGCTCTTTATATTGCGGTTGGGATTGATCCAGAGAAGTCTACTTTATTTATTCAATCTGAAGTCCCTGCGCATACGCAGCTAAGTTGGTTGCTACAGTGCGTTGCGTATATCGGAGAACTTGAGCGCATGACGCAGTTTAAAGATAAATCCCAAAAAGCAAGTCGTGAAGGAGTTTCAGCCGGTCTCTTAACATACCCTCCTCTTATGGCGGCCGACATCTTACTCTATGGAACAGACATCGTACCAGTCGGCGAAGACCAAAAGCAGCACCTTGAGCTGACGCGTAATTTAGCTCAACGCTTCAACAATAAGTACAATGATATCTTCACTGTTCCGGAAGTAAGCATCTCAGAAGTCGGGGCGCGCATTATGTCTCTTCAAGACCCAACGAGTAAGATGAGTAAGTCCGATGAGAACACGAAAGGATTCATTTCCATGCTTGATACAGAAAAGCAAATGGAAAAGAAAATCAAGAGTGCTGTTACGGATTCTGAAGGCATCGTAAAATACGATAAAGAAAACAAACCAGGGATCTCGAACCTGCTTACGATCTACTCTAGCTTCAGCGGAGAAAGCATTGAGGACCTTGAAGCAAAATATGAAGGAAAAGGATACGGCGACTTTAAACAAGGCTGTGCCAACGCGGTTGTTGAAGGTATGCGCCCAATCCAAGAGCGTTACTACGAGTTAATTGACTCTGAAGAATTAGATGACATTTTAGATCGCGGAGCTGAAAAAGCAAATTACGAAGCTTCTAAAATGATTCGTAAAGCTAAAAAAGCAATGGGATTAGGAAGAGTTAAGAAGAAAAAATAAGAATGGATGAGGGCTCTCTTTCGGTGAGCCCTCTTTTATATATGAGTGCAGCTTGTCTTTATATGGCTCAGTGGATCATTCTAGACGTCAGTTCGCTGGTCTTGACGTGCCGGCTCATTTTCTCGACGTCACAAGCTGGTTTCTCGACGTCGCCGCTCGCTTTCTAGACATCACAGTCCGTTTTCTAGTCGACGCCGCTTGCTTTTTCGACGTCATAGTCCGCTTTCTCGCCGTCTCCACTCGCTTTCTCGTGGTCCCAATCCACTTTCTAGCCATGCCCCACCGCTCTCAAGCCTCAGCCTCCTTCTCCACAAGAAAAATCCGCTCCCCCTAAAAGGAACGGATCATAGGTTATACACCTTTATTCACTTCTTGATTCTGTTCGAGTTCCCACAGCTTTTCAAAGAATGGTTGTCCTTTAACAAGCTTATGACAAAGCTCTTCGTGATTCTTAGACCATCCTTCACTGAGACCGTTGTAAAGGAGTTGCCATGTTTGATCGAAACTCAGGTTGTGCATCGCGCTATACTGGCCTGGATCCCATTCAGTTAGCCAGTAGCGAACTTCAGATATGTTTTGTGTTGTTTGTAATTGATCAAGTGCCATCATTAACAGTTGCTTAAGTTGACGTTCTTTACGCGTTAGCCCCACCATCGTAACAGGGTGCGGAGAAAGAATGTGGTACTCTTTGTCGTCATTACAGGCAAAGTTATAAGACTCTGGCTTTTGTTGATCAATCATGTCATAGACAAGGCGCTCTTGACGTGGAATCAGTCTGCTTTTACGAACAGGGAGGTTGTACCCCATTGTGTCGACAGCGAGTACAGAGGACCCATCTGTTACAACAAATGCATATTCAATAGAGATACGCTCTTGATTCTTCCGTAGGTACGCCCGCTTATATACCGCATCTAGTAGATCTTGAGGTAGGTCTTGGAGGTCGTTTTCTATATAGTGGTATAGTGCTTGATGTACATACAACAGTGGTACCTGGTCCAGGAGCTCGATTCCGTCTTCTTTACGCCATTCATGGAATGGACAAACGTTATACCCATTCTCTTCACCTTCAAACCAATTGACCCATACATCGTGTAGATATAGCATACGAAACCCTCACTTTTTAAACGTTTTCTTCTGTAGAAATCAGTATGAACCAAGCACAACCGTTTTATTCGAAAAAAACCCAACATTTAGCAAGAATCTTGAGGGAACAAATAGACAGCGATTGTAATAAAGAGAATTCCAAAAGGAAGAAGATAGCATTCTGGCCGTTCTTTTATAAACATCATATAGTCCATCCAACTGAATCCTGCAGGCAAAAAGTTTAAATAAGCGATGATCGTCACTCCACCCGACACAGCAAATCCGAACCCAACTAAAAACAAAAATAGCGGAACCATTCCATCCCCTCCACAGCTCGTCCCCACCTTTTTCTATCTATTGTATGCATGGACCTACCCCCTCATTCCAATACGGTCTGTCGAATAATGTGGCATAAAATACGCTCTTTACTTCACATTAAAGAAAGAGTACATTAATAAATAAGTGGTTTTTTGGAGAGGAGGTACGAGGATGGCAGAAACACGTCGAATTATAAGAAGACGCAAAAAGAAAAAACGCAGAAGAAGATTTCTAGCCTTCATCGTAGCGGCACTTTTCTTTAGTATGGTTGCCTATATTTCTTCCCAGTTCATGGCTGGACAAAGTGAAGCTGGCGGAGGGTTTGATAAAAAAGAAGCTGATAAAACAAAACAAGCATTCGAAGACCGTGATCAACTTGAAAACATCGAGGAAAATCAAAAAGATGAAAAAGTGAATGTTCTCCTTGTAGGAAGTGACTCAAGAGGAAACGGGGAACCCGCACGTACTGATACCATTATGGTAGCTCAGTATGACACTGGGAAGGGTACAGTGAAACTTGCATCCATTATGCGTGACTTATGGGTGGATATCCCAGGAAAAGGATACAACCGCATTAATGCCTCTTATTCAGATGGCGGGGTTCCTTTACTAACAGAAACGATTGAGAAGAACTTTGGACTTCACATCGATGAATACGCGGTCGTGAACTTTAACGGCTTTAAAGAGATTGTAGATATTGTGGCACCAGAGGGAATTGAAATTGATGTAGAAAAGCGCATGTACTACCAGGATAATGCTGGAACGGTGAACATCAACCTTCAGCCCGGGGTACAGAAGCTTAATGGTGAAGAACTTTTAGGATATGCCCGTTTCAGACACGATGCAAAGGGTGACTTTAACCGTGTGTTACGTCAACAGAAAGTCATCTCGGCGTTAAAGGAAAAGCTTGTGTCGGTCACAAGTATCACAAAGTTACCTAAAACCGTTGGAGCTTTAACGCAATACGTTAACACGAGTATGTCTACGAATGAGATTGTATTTAATTATGGACGCCGATTCTTAATGGATACACCTGAAAATATCGAAACGGCTCGTATTCCTGCTGATGGCGAATGGTGGCCAATGACCACTCAAGCCGGAGCCGAAGTACTAGGCCATAATGAACAGCAAACACAAGAAACGATTCAGCAATTCTTCAATGCAGAGGATGCTACTACGCAAACCGCAGAGAAGGAAGATAACGAAGAACCTTCCTAGCATAAAGCATAAAAAAAGCCTGTCACCCTATTAATAGGATGACAGGCTTTTTATTAGTCTTGATATTGTTTAAAGATTAATGTTGCGTTATGACCACCAAAGCCTAGTGAATTACTTAAGACCGTGTTCACTTCACGCTCGCGCGCTTCGTTTGGCACGATGTCTAGATCACAATCTGGATCTTCGTTCTCATAATTCGTCGTAGGAGGCAGAATGTTATTCAGAATACTCTTAATCGAAATTACTGCTTCAACTGCTCCTGCCGCACCTAGAAGGTGACCGGTCATAGACTTCGTTGAGCTCATCGCTAATTTGTAAGCGTGGTCTCCGAATACAGCTTTTACAGCTTCCGTTTCGAATTTATCGTTTAAAGCCGTCCCCGTACCATGGGCATTAACATAATCAATGGAATCAGGTGTAAGACCTGCATCCTCAATTGCCTGCTTCATCGCACGAGATGCGCCTTCTCCATTTGGAGCAGGTGCTGTAATGTGGTGAGCATCTCCTGTAGATCCATAACCAACGATTTCAGCGTAGATCTTAGCTCCACGTTTCTTCGCAGATTCCAACGTTTCCATAACAAGGATACCTGAACCTTCACCCATAACAAAGCCAGAACGTTCTTTATCAAACGGACGGCTGGCTTTCGTTGGGTCTTCCACTGGGGATAAAGCTTTCATGGAAGAGAAACCAGCGAATGACATTGGTGTAAGAGGGGCTTCCGCTCCACCTGCGATCATATAATCAGCATCACCACGCTGGATGACTTTAAAGGCATCTCCAATAGAATTGGCACCAGATGCACAAGCTGTAACCGTACAAGAATTAATTCCTTTGGCTCCCGTTGCGATGGAAACCTGGCCAGCTGCCATATCTGGAATTAACATAGGAACGAAAAATGGACTTACGCGGCGAGCACCCTTGTCCATATACTTACGGAACTGTTCATCGTATGTGGTCATCCCACCAATACCAGAGCCGATCCATACACCTGTCCGATGTGCGATATCTTCGTTGATGTCTAATCCTGCGTCTTTTACGGCCATTAGGGAAGCTGCTAACGCATACTGTGTGAATGGGTCCATCCGTTTTGCTTCTTTCTTGTCAAAGAAATTACCTGGTTCGAAGTCTTTTAGCTCCCCAGCAACATTTGCATTAAATTCACTTGGGTCTACTTTTGTAATAGGGGCAATACCCGAATTCCCTTCGACAATATTATTCCACATCGTTTCTACATCATTTCCAAGAGGGGATACTGATCCCATCCCTGTAATGACAACTCGTCTTGAATCCATAAACATGTCCTCCTTGAATTAAACTCCGTATCTTAGTGCTACAGCGCCCCATGTCAGGCCGCCACCAAATCCGACAAGTACAACTACATCGTTATCTTTTATTTTACCGTTTTTTACGTTTTCTGATAAGGCAATTGGGATGGAAGCTGAGGAAGTATTTCCATATCGCTTCACAGAGGTCGCCATTTTCTCTTCAGGAATTTCTAAACGTTGGCGAGCTGCTTCCATAATCCGTATGTTCGCCTGGTGTGGAACTAAGAAATCAACTTCTTCTTTCGTAAGTCCCGCTTTCTCAAGAACCTTCATAGAAGATTCAGGCATTTGGCGAACCGCAAACTTGAAGACTTCTCGTCCATTCATTTGCAAGAACTCACCCTGGTTCTGATAAAGGAATGGCGCTCCAGCCCCATCTGAACCTAATTCAAAGGAAAGGATACCTTTTCCTTCACTAACAGGTCCCATTACAGCTGCACCTGCACCATCACCGAATAAGACACATGTATTTCGGTCTTCCCAGTCTGTGATCTTAGATAGCTTCTCAACACCTACAATAAGGATGTTCTTATAAGCTCCCGTTTGAATGAACTGCTGGGCGCTGATCATGCCATACATAAAGCCAGCGCAAGCTGCTGCTAAGTCCATTGATGCTGCGTTTGTAGCGCCTAAACGCTTTTGCAGGCGGTTCCCTACTGAAGGAAATAACGTCTCTCCTGTTACAGTAGCAATTAGGATCATATCAAGATCTTCTGCTTTGACATTAGCATCTTCTAAAGCGTTCACAGCTGCTTCGTACGCAAGGTCCGATGTATCCATATCATCAGAAGCAATGCGACGTTCTTCAATACCGGTACGAGTGCGAATCCATTCGTCAGTCGTATCGACGATTTTTTCCATATCAAAGTTGGTTAGTACGCGCTCAGGGACGTAGTGTCCAATCCCTAAAATACCTGCACTCTTCATATATTCATCCCCTTAAAGGTAGTAATAATATCTATTCTTATGACTTGGTACTAATAATAAGACATCTAAAGATGACATGCAAGCAGAACTCCTCGTCACATTTAGACAGAAGCCCTCCCAAAACAAAGCCCACCTCCATATCTTATGGGTAAGGAGGTGATTGACCTATGTCGGAGAAATCAACGAATCAACCTAGAGATTTTGAGTCATTCTTATTCGGCAGGCGAGAGCCGAATAAGTCAGAAGAAGTTGACTCCAATAAAGAAACAGATTCATCTTTCGACTTGATCGATACAACGGAGACCCTGATGGAAACCTATCGACAGCTTTCGCCCTATATCAAAGAACTATCCGCTTTATTCAAGAAAACCAAATAACAACAAAAAAAGCTATTTACATAAGGAGAGGTCTTCCCCATTCCTTATGTAGGATAGCTTTTTTACGATTCATTTTCAGTTGTTTCTCTTTCATTTGGCAATTGCCCTGATTCTTTATATTCCTCAACAGCAGATGTGATCTGATTCCTGACATTCTCCGGTACCTTTTCACCGAACTCCCCAAGAGTAATCACGCCTTCCTGGAAATCAAAGTTCAATGTTCCCTCAGGCAACTCACCTATATTGTATTTCTTAGCCGCTAAGACATAGAGCTTGTCCACGTGCTGTACGGTACTCGTTAATACTGTAGAAGCACCAATACTTAATTGATCTGATACATATCCGATCGCATTCGTATTGGTTGACTTGGCCTCTTCAATCACAGGTACGCTAAAGCCATCCCCGGCCGGGTAGAACACATCCACACCTGACTGCCTCATTTGGTTATAAAATTGAAGAGCACGATCCTTGTTGTCCCAGCTATTCACGTATTGAATGTTAACTTCAGCCTCAGGGTTCACATAATTGACGCCTTCGTAGAACCCTTCAATCTCTGGCTGCCACTCAAAAGCAGCGATGACCCCTACTTGATTAGACTCGGTCATTTCCGCTGAAAGCATCCCGCCAAAGAACCCCATGGCATGAGCGTTAAAATTAAGGCTTGTTATATTCTCGCCTTTAATACTTCCGTTAAAGTACACAAAACGAATATCCGGGTACTCCTTTTGTAACTCCTGAAAGTATTGCCCGTACCGGCTTCCGTGTCCAAATATTAAATTGACCCCTTTATCAGCAAACGCTTCAATCGCTTGCTGAGTCTCTAATTGAGTTTTCACGTCTTCTTTAAAGTACACATCTACACTGAGCTCTTCTTTTATTTGCAAAAGCCCTTCATACCCTTTTTGCCCCCAGGCCTGATCGTGCACTGTACTTTCTACTAACATTCCAACCTTTTGGACCTTCCCTTGCCCAAATGTCTCGGTACATCCCGTAAGTGCAAGGAGAAGGATACCCATAAAGATCAACGATCGCATCTTCACTTCGAGCACCTCATTTACGTCTTTATCCCATTAAAGTACATATCTAGTCACATTGTACCGTTAATACCTAGATCCGTAAATGATTGCCCTCTAAAGTTCATGAGGATGCTACAACTTGTAGTAATTCG
Source organism: Pontibacillus sp. HN14 (assembly GCF_021129245.1). Lineage (NCBI taxonomy): Bacteria > Bacillati > Bacillota > Bacilli > Caryophanales > Bacillaceae > Pontibacillus > Pontibacillus sp. HN14. The sequence goes on from NZ_JAJOLR010000003.1 coordinate 387,633, forward strand.
GGAATTGCTCCTGATGCGTTAAAACACGCTGCCATCCTTCTTTTTGATTCATCGTTTCCTCTACAAACCAGCTGGCCCCTTGACCACCAGATCCCCCTTGTGAAGAGGGGAGGATTTCAACAAAGTCTTTCTTTTCTCCCTGTTCGATAACCTCTAGAATACCTCTTATGAAATCATCTACGTAAAGAGCCTCAGCAGAGGTTGGTTTTACAGGATGAGGCATCCATGGGCCGTATACTTCCTTGGCATAAAGAACCGGGTGCTCCTCATGGTTCTTTTTACCCACCTCAATGATCCATTCAAATGTAATCGGAATCTTGGGATCTTTTATCTCCTTTTCACCGCCTATGTGAACAACAACCAGATCTTCATCCAGCATAGAGTCTTTCACATCACCGACAGAGTCTAAAAGATGGAATGAGGCATTTCTCCCTACATAGAGGGAGAGCCACTCTTTTTGCTCATTCCAGTCAGAATCCACTCCAATCACTGTTTCACCTTCATTTAGCAGAGCTTCTGTTAAGTGATACCCGATCCAATGAAAACATCCCGATAGTAGATATGCCATGTCGTTCCCTCCCCTTCTACATTCTATGAGAAGGGGAATGGTTCATATCACTTTAATATGGGTTTGAGATGCTCTTCTCGTATTGTTTCATAAATTTAATGAGTGTATGGTTAATTCGGGGGAAGAACGGTTGGATGGCCAACTTTAATTCAAAAGGTGCTGAAACCTCTTCCTGTTTCTCCTCAAGTCTTCTGGAATGTTCATGAACGGTGTAATGAGGGTTTGCCATATCGTGAAAAAGGAGGACAGGAGCTTGAACCTCCGGAATCCGCTCTGTCATAAACTGATCCACCTCAAGTTCTGTGCACGAATAAGCTTTAGCCATTTCCTTTGTTAACCGTTTAAAATAGAGCTGGTTTTTCCGTTCTTCGTCGTACATGGCTTTTATATTTAAACAAGGCGTCACAAGGACGAAGGAGCGGACCGGGATTTCTTGTTGCTCATGCCAACGCAATGCGGCTAAAGCTCCCATTCCTTCTGCTACCACGTGGATATAAGGGTTTACAATTTCTTGCCTTACCACATGATGATAAACGCGGTTTAATAAATCGATAGCAGCATCACTTCCCCAGTGATTGCCATAAAGTTCGCTCGTATATAAAGTGTATCCTTGATCGACTAACGCTTGCAGCAGGGTCGATCTTCCCCTGTGTTCTTCCCAAAAAGAACGATCTTCCTCCACGTAATGTCCCGCATCCCCTAAATACAGTATTAAATATCCATTTGGTTGTTCCGGAATGTGCAGTAAACAGTTTTCTCGGTCTAATTGGAAAGAACGCGTAATTGCATTTTGCATGTGTTCTCATCCTTTATTTCAGGGTCATATCCACTATAATGTATGTATTGGATTGAATTTTGTATAGTTAGATGCCTTATTTTACAAGTTCTTTCAGGAAGATTGCGTTTTATATTTATTTTATTGGAAACGTTTGATAAACTAAAATCAGAATGTCAAAGTTGAGGTGAAGAACATGCGTTTAATTTGGTCTATTATTTGGTCATTCCTATTAAGCTGTATGACAGTATACGTTGTTAACAGTATGGATGGACTAGCTTTTAACATGACTCAAGCCATTGTCCTTACAATTGGATTCACCGTTGCCGTTGTCCTTTTAGGTGAAGGTGCATTAGCCGAAGATAAGGAATAAAAAAAATCCTCCTTCCCAGATAAGGAAGGGGGATTTTTCACGTTTAATTTACGGTTTACGTTTAGGAGCCCAAACTCGGTCCTGGTTCGAATTTGAAGGGAATTTGTCACCAGCGTTTAAATGAACCTGCTTAGGTTCTTTCACCATGCTACCGGTTTCTCCAATTTCTACATATATTCCGTTATTCGGTGCTTTGTCACCGTGTTTAAATTGATGTCTTTGTCCCATGTGCTTAACTCCTTTACACGAGTGATATGGATAGTTTGGCACAGAGGTGAGGTTTTATACATCTAATACCACGGCAGCGAACTAATCGCAACAAGACCTGCAAGAGGAAGAATCAGTCGACTAAATCTCGGAGGCGGCGTGTATCCATATCCATATGGTGCGCCAGTCCCGTAACCGCCCCCATAAGGCGAGGCATAACCATATTGTCGCTGGTCTCGATCTGTCATAGGTTGTGGTGAACCATCTCTTTCCTGCTGTTCATTGCCTGTTAATGGAACAGCTAAATAGGCATAATCGCCATCTACACCCGTGACAATTCCATCAATATTCTGGCCATCCACCAATTCCGCCAGGACATATTGATTCATATGTTGATTGCATAATGAATACATATGGTGATAATTCGTGGATGGATTCTTCTTACTTCGCTTCTTCACCCGGGCCACCTCCTCTTTACAAGTAGGATATTCACCCACATAAAAAGTGTGAAGGACGAGAATAGATTTATGTATTTCCTTTAGGGAGGATTATGAACATGCTCGATCAATTATGGACGCTTATTCAATATTTATTTTTAGGAGTATTCCAAGGATTCACGGAACCCATCCCTATTTCTTCAAGCGGACACCTGATTATGGTGAAAGATTTATTTAATATCATTGGTGAAAAAGGGTTAACGTTTGAAGTTCTTGTTAATTTCGGGTCTTTACTTGCTGTCTTTATCGTGTATCGAAATGACCTGGCACGTTTGATTGCAAGCGGAATTGGTTTCTTGTTTCAAAAGAAACGAGACGAAGAAACCATTCGAGATTTTCGCTTTATTATTTATTTATTGATTGGAACCATCCCAGCGGGCGTTATTGGCGTTTTATACGGAGATGCAATTGAAAGCACTTTCGGTGAACAAGCGAGCACTGTTGGAATCACGCTCATCGTCACCGGAATTGCGCTTTGGGTGATCCGCAATCTTAAAGGAAGCCGCGGCGACGGCGATATGACGTTTAAAGACGCGCTCATTATTGGACTAGCCCAATCTGTTGCCCTAATCCCAGGGATCAGCCGATCCGGTGCAACGGTAGTCGCAGCCATGCTTCTTGGGTTGAAGCAAACAACAGCCCTTCGCTTTTCCTTTTTACTTTATATACCTGTCAGTCTTGGAACAGTGATCTTAAAGGGGGAAGCTATTATGAACACTCCTTCTGACCTTTATATCCCTTATGTTCTGGCTTTCTTAGGTTCGATCCTGGCTTCTTACTTCGCTCTGAAGTGGTTTATTAATGTGATGAAGAACAATAACCTGAAATATTTCGCATTTTATTGCTTTATTGTCGGAGCGCTCGCGATTTTATTCTTATAAGAAACGAACAAGCAGTTACGTGTTGGGTGGGCAACCTTCAAAGTTCCCCCCTTACCGTAGCTGCTTTTTTATGTCTCTGTTAAGAGATGATCTTCATTCCCTATTCTTAACACAAAATCAAAGTAAGAGTTGACGGTCTACTCATTTAACGATATACTGAAAACAATTCTCATTGATAATGATTATCATTACCCGTTACCCCCCTAACGGTTTTTGATAGGCCCCTAAAAGAGACACCATCTTGAAAGTAAATTTCAAGATGGTGTCTTTTTTTGTATAGGGATCAGCTAAGAGGTGTCACTGAAGTAAACAGGATGTGTTTGAAATAAAGGATTTCGGGGCAAATTACAAACAAAAGGAGGGATGACACATGCTTTGGACCATATTACTTATCTTATTACTATTCTGGTTATTCGGCGTCATCTTTAAAATCGCTGGCGGTATTATTCATATTCTGTTAGTTGTCGCCCTGGTCTTATTAGTTTACAGATTAATCAAAGGCCGAAAACCTTAACGAACATATATGGAACGGTGAAATCAAGATTCTTGGTTTCACCGTTTTTAATTTTGGGGTTTTGCTTATAAAAGGTATAACCTTTTTGTTTGCTTTAGTGAGAGGAAGGTGGTCCTTTGAAAACACTCGCTTTCCTGCGGACGAACTCCAGAGCTTCCTCATTCGTTTCACTCCCTGCGGGATCTCTGAAGCCCGTCTTTCCGCGGGAGTCTCGCATTTTCAAAGGACCACCTCTACTATGTTAGGGTTAAACAAAAACGTTGCCATATCTGAGCGAAAAAAATTAAGACCTTCCCGTACTTTTAGTGAAGATCATTTCAAATTACAGACTGCGTTTCTTGCTCTTGCACGTTTATAGAATGGGATAAAGTGGTACATATCGTTGTAAGCCATACTTTCACTTAAAAGTGATGAGAGTATACACAATCAAAGCAGTTCCTAAAAAATTAGTGGAGAATTCATCTCCCTTTCAAGGAGGACTTAAACGTGGTTAAAGTATTACTACTAGCTCAATTCCAAGAAGCAGCAGGTCGTGAAAGTGTAGAAATGGAAGCAGGTGGCCAAACGGTTGCTCATGTTAAATCCACATTAAAAGAGAACTATAACGTGCTTGATTTAGATCATGCTCAAGTTACTGTGAATGATGAATACAAAGATATGGATACGGAACTAAGCGACGGCGATACCGTTGCCTTTATTCCCCCACAATCGTAATGTAAGAAAAGCTCTCCCTCTTAATTAGAGGGAGAGCTTTTTTTGATAGTTGGACGGCTACCTACCACCTGGGAGGTATAAGCTTGCTAATTGAATCCAGTCGGGCCGTTCACCTCATAATGCCAGGGCTTGCTCGGGGACTGCGAGACTCCCACGGGGTGAGGAGCCTAGGGGAGACCCCGGAAGACGGCTTGCCGTCTGAGGAGGCTTCCCAGCTCCCCGCAGGAAAGCGAGTTGTCCCCGAGCAAGCCCAACCACTCATCAAACGTAACGGCCCCTTCACAACAAAATATCTCAGCTTAGCTTATACCAAAAAAAACCTTTTGCTAAGACAGCAAAAGGTTCTTTTCTAGAAATCAATCCGGAATGCCTAACGCAATTTTTGCGTAACGGGACATCTTATCTTTCGTCCACGGTGGATTCCATACAATATTAACGTTTACGTCTTTTAGTTCTGGAAGATCGGCTAATACGCGTTTTACGTCAGCTTCAATCGTGCCAGCAAGTGGGCACCCCATTGCTGTTAGCGTCATCGTAACTTGTCCAACGCCTTCATCGTCAATATCAACGCCATATACTAAACCAAGATTGACAATATCAATGCCAAGCTCGGGGTCGATTACATTCTCAAGTGCACCCATCATGTTATCGTGCATAGTCTGATCCATGAATACTCGTTCCCCTTTCTTCTAATCTTTTCTCATTATAACGAAAATCCGCTCATTTTAAAACAGCATGCTTATAGATGCATGTCGAACCAGTTCACCGTTTCTGAAATCGCATAGATTGAAACTTTATGGTCGCGACCGATTTCCCTGCGGAAGCGAATATTCTCAGGGTTCTTATAATGGGCAATGGCATCATTATAAAAGCTGTAGGAATGATCAAATGGAACAACGCGGTCGTCTTCTCCGTGCCAGAAAAATAGCGGGCGTCCATATAGTTTATCGATTTGTTTACTTAAGTCAATAGAGGAAAGATCTCGAATGAGCTTCTGTTGCTCCTCTTCTGATAACGGTAAGTCCACATTCATTTCCTTCAACGTCGCTACTTGTTCCTCAGCGAATCGAACAGGTTGTGGGGATCCCATTAATACTGCGGCAACTTTAATCCAGCTATACTGCGTAAGGGCAGCACTTGTCGTAATGCCTCCCATACTCGTACCAGCAAGTCCGAAACGGCCATCTAATATTAGACCTTTCTCATCAAGTGCATCTTTAATGATCGGAAGCTCTTTCAGGTTCTTTGCAACGACTTCCCATAATCGATAAGAAATTTGCTGGTTATTCAGCCCTTCATCTCTTTCTCCGTGTAACATACAGTCCGGAAGTACAACACGAAATCCTTTCTCAGCCAAGAAGTAAGCGAATGAAAGGTTCTGCTCTTTACGACTCGTTATCCCGTGGATATACGTCACAACAGGTAATGGCTGGTTTTCTTTCTCAGAATCAACAACGACTAGTGCAGGTATGTGTTCAAATCTTTCTCTGTAAATGCCAATCACGATGTTATTCCCTTCCTTTGTGCATAAAAATATGTATTGAATTCTTTCCGTAATTTACTAATTTATATGGTACATCGTAACACTTTCCTTTTTGAAAGAAAAGAAAAACGACCCTATAGTTCTTTACAGATGATAGAATCAAGATATACACTTAAATTCAAATGAGGTGGTGAAGGCAATGGAAAAACATTTAATCGCTTTAGACTTAGATGGAACACTGCTAAGCGATCAGAAAACAATTAGCGAACGCAATAAACAAGCGATTCATAAGGCTCGAGAGGCTGGTCATATTGTATGCATCGCAACCGGTCGTCCACACAGAGCTAGTATTGATTACTACAATGAAATGGACCTCGACACGCCTATGGTGAACTTTAATGGTGCTTTAATTCACCATCCTTTAAATCATAATTGGGATTCAATTCATTCACCGATGTCCATCCGAACGGCTCGCGAAATTATACATACGTGTCACGAAATCGGCGTCCGCAACATTCTGGCTGAAGTTCGGGACGAGGTATACTTAGATCAATATGATCAGGAAATTCTTGATATTTTTCATACGACAGATACACCTATTACGATAGGAAGTATTAAGAATCACCTTAATGAAGATCCAACTTCTATCTTGATCCATCCAAATGTAGAACAAGTTAAACACATCCGCGAACACTTAGACGAGAAGCATGCCACGATGATTGAGCACCGCAAATGGGGAGCTCCTTGGCACGTGATCGAGATTGTACGCGCTGGTTTAAATAAAGCGGTAGGTTTGAACAAGATCGCTCACTACTACCACATTCCTAAGGAACGTGTTATCGCATTTGGTGATGAAGACAATGATCTTGAGATGCTTGAGTTTGCTGGGGTCGGAGTCGCGATGGATAATGCTATTAGCGAACTGAAGGATGTATCAAATGAGGTCACGACTTCTAATGAGCAAGATGGAATTGCTGTCTTTTTAGAGCAGTATTTAAAGCTCACTTAAAAACAAGATCTCCATATTTTTCAATACATTGAAGAGATGCATTTGCTCATACTAAGCTTGAACACAGCAACACGTTGTGTTCGAGCTTTTTTTAATCCACGAGGTGATAAGTGTGAGCAAGAAAAGTAAATCGAAACGATTTGTTCAGCAAGGAAGAGATTCTGTCAAGAAGCACGATGAGCGTTTTCCATATAAGCAAACTTTTGCCGATGTAGAACGCACAGGTGAAGAAGACGATCATAACTCTATAGGAGGTCTTTCGTAATGCAGAATAACTTATTCCAGCAAGCAAAAAGTGCCGTATCTAATATCACTAACCGCAATGGTGAAGCGAGGGAGAAAAATATCCAAACAGCGAAGAACTGTATTAACTCAGCTCGCGCTAACGCTTCCCAAGAAGAACAAGCTCAACTTCAGCAGCTCGAATCAGAACTCGAGCGTCACCAAGGATTAAAATAACACAGCTCAAAAAAGCCTGCCCTCTTAATCAGAAGGCAGGCTCTTTCGTGCTTTAAAGAGAGAAACGGTGTCTGACACCCTTTACTGCTCTAAAGCAAAGACGCGTGTCAGACACCTTTTATCGCGTTAAAGTAAAACATCGTTAGGTAGAGTATTTGGTGTTGTCGTTTGTGGGTGGTGTCATCTGTAGAAGTTTGAAGACGTATACGTAGCCGATGACGGTTACACCGGTTAATACCCAACTCATAACTTGCCTGATGACGATCGCCTGGTCGAACGCTTCGACACCGTATTGGCCGATGAGCCAGGCCTTCCAACCCGCGAAGACGAGTTCACGGAAGACAAATACAAACGTAATAAGCTGAAAGACAAAGAACACTTTCTTCTGCATAAACTTTGCTCTTAACGCCTTCCGGTTCTGTCCTTGCATTTCCATCACATCAAGCATTAAATATAGAGCAATCGGCTTTCGAATGAACATACTTCCTAAGAATATACCTCCGCCTAACAAAGCGAAGTAAACCCTATTCCATAATAGTTGCAGGGCGGAGCCAGCTAGCACGTCGAACAACGTCCCAACGACTAAGTTTGCAAGCATGAAAATGCCGAAGAATTGGACCTTTTTAACCGCTTTAAACCGGATGATCGTATAGACTATACCCGGAACAGAGGACAAGAGCATCGCATAATAATCCCCGATGTCATCTCTGATAAAGTTCCAAACGACTAAAGGAAACACAATATAACAGATTAAATCCCAAACTACGATATTCTTTTGATTCACTGCTGCACCTACTTTTTACGATTTGTCCACTCATCTAGTTTAACAAGTGCCACACCAAAAGCAAGATGAGCAATAAGCCAATATGAAATAGCAGCAAGATCATCAAATGCCGGGGTCTCTTTTATCGCGAGGTCTGTTAGCGGAAAGTACGTTAACGCTGCAAAAGCTGTTAACACAAGGGCCGTAGCCCACCTTGAACTTGCTCTTCCATCCGTTTGGTACTTAACCCAAGCTACATACACAATCGCAATGGACCAGGCAATGATCAGATGAAACAACCATTCCATATAAATCGGCCAATCAATCGAGCCCATAACTGGTATAAAATCCACATTTAAAAGTAATGTATACACCCTTTTACCTGTCGTGTATTCAAAGATCCACAGGATCAACCCTAAGAGAAAGCCCGTTGCTGTTCCGATCCAGAGTCCCTTTTTAATCATGTCCATCCCCCGCTTCCCTATAAGAATCCAATACGTTTAGTATATGAGGACTATACCCTTTCTACCTCTCTTAATCGGCTGAATAAGCCCATCCATCTGTCTTTATTTTAGCAAATTCTTCCTCGTCTCTCTCTAGTTCATGTGAGCGTTCCATGACAAATAGCCCTTCTTTTTGTGCGAACTTCCTCTTTCGTGCTACTATAATGATGGATCTTATACTGAGGAGGTATTCCGGATGAGTGTACAGGCAAAAGAAACGCCGAACCCTAATGCTGTTAAATTTGACAGTGACCGTATGATTTTTGACGGGAATGGAAGCGTATCAGTTATGCCCGGTCAAACGAGCGAACATGCCATTTTGAATGATCTTATGGCGCTGAACGGTGTAGATAATGTATTTGGCTTCCAGAACTTTATCACCGTTAACAAGAAAAACGACGCTTCATGGGATGAACTAAAACAACAAGTCATCGATACAATTGAAGGTCACGGATTTTAATTCCTGACTGAACAAAAAAAAAGGCTGTCCCTCGGGACAAGCCTTTTTTTACTTCTTATTTAAATGTTTCGAGTTTAACAAATTTCTGATTCGTTACAGATCCATCTTTCGCACTCACTTCATACATCATAAGCGTTAATGTACCATTTGATGGAAGATTGTCCTTAGAGATCTCTACAGTGAATTCAAATTCGCCCCAATTCGGTGCGCCCTGGCTCGTTTGAACAGCTGTGTCCGGAACTAACACTCTGTGTCCATCCTCTACGTTATACATAAAGCTTCCTTCAAACACGCGCGCTTCACCTGTTACTGTATATTGACCGTTCTCCCCTTCTACTTTCACATTACGGAAAACTTGATCTTCTGAAGGGATTTCAAACGATTTTTCTACTTGGAATGGCTTCGCTTCAATTGTTTGGCCATTCAGCTTCATAGGCATAACTGTAATTTCCGCTGTATAATTCCCTGGTTGAACGCGTTTCCCGTCCACTTTATAATTCCATTCGGATTTAAACGCTAGTTCTTTCCCAGGCTTAATCTCTTCATTCACCATAGCTTCTGTGAACGATTTTCCTTTTGAGTAACGGTATACTTCTTCTCCGTTTTCATTCTTTACAAGAATCTCATATTGTTGACCAGAAGAAAAATCAAGGTTAATCGCTTTGTCATTACCGTTTTTCAACGCAAAATCAAAAGCTACTTGCTCAATTTCTGGGTTTACTGTAGCCGTCATATCTACTTTTTCTAAAAGAGTTTGAAGGTCTACTTGTTCTTTCTTATCTTCATTTGTTTGCTCACTTGTTTCGTCTTCCGTTTCTTCAGAGGCTTCCGTATCTGGTGATTCTTCTTTTGTTTCATCACCCGTCACGGTCTCAGTGTCCTCAGCGTCTTTCGCTTTCGATTCATTTAAGCTGGCACAGCCTGCGGCAATCAGAAGCATTGCCATGACAATTACAAGAAGTTTTTTCATGCTTGTCACATCCCTTTCTAATAAATTCACCCTGTTAATTAGTCGATGGATCCATCAAATTCGTTTCACTTTTTAGTCACCACGTCGGAAGAACCCGAAAATTCCAGTGGTTTGGACGATGTTTGTAAATGCATTCGGATCAACGTCTTTAATCGTATGTTCGAGATCGTATAATTCATAACGCGTTATGACCATGATGAGCATGTCCTTTTCCTGATTTGTAAAAGCACCACGTGCAGGTACCGTTGTAATCCCTCGTACCATTTTGGAATGGATCGCTCGTTGTAAAGCCTCTGCTTCAGTCGTAATGATCATAGCGGTTAACTTCTCATGACGAGTATGGACAGCATCAATCACACGCGTTGAGACGTAAAGCGTCACAATCGTATAAAGGGCCTTTTCTTCATCATACAATAAACCGGCTAAGATGATAATCAATCCATTTAAAATAAAGAAATAAGTCCCAATTGGTCGATCTTTAATGCGAGACAATACCATCGCCACGATATCCATACCACCTGTAGAAGCACCCCACTTCAATGTGAGGCCTACACCTAACGCCCCGATCACTCCACCAAATACGGAGTTTAAGAGAATATCTGTTGAAAGTTGTTTAACAGGAATCACTTCGAGGAAGAAGGTGGTAAACACAACAGAGATGATACTATAAATTGTAAACCCTTTTCCCACTTTGTACCAACCTAAAATAATTACCGGAATGTTTAAAATAAAGAGTAACACACCAGTCGTAATACCAAATCCTACGTAATCCTGCATAACGCTTGAGAGAAGCTGTGCTACCCCTGTAAATCCACTTGCGTAAACATTCGCTTTAATAAGGAAAAAGTTTAGGGAAATAGCATTTAAAACAGCACTAATTACCACAATTAATATTCGTTTTATTTCTAGAAAAAACATAACGCCCTCCTAATCTACGATCTTTATTCTGTTTAGTATGAGGATGAAAACTATTTCAAACTCCCCTCTTTTCTATATATCATAGAACCCCTATCGTTTAAACCACTTTTTTCTAAATGCTTTGACTATCTTCTTTCCTGCGATTACACTTATGACAATAGGACCACGGTCTTCTAAGATTTATTATAGAAAAGGGTGAAAATGATGACTGTACAAATTATAGCCGATTCGGCATGTGATTTGCCTGCTTCTGTTATGGACGAGTATGGAATTAAGCGTCTTTCTTTAACCGTTCACTTAGACGATCAAGATTATAAAGATGGCGAAACCATCCAACCTAAAGAAGTGTATGACGCAATGAGAAATGGCAAAGCACCTAAAACATCTCAAGTCTCACCGCAGAGTTTCAAGGAACTGTTCGAAAACCTTGCCAAAGAGGGACAGGACTGTTTATATCTCGCCTTCTCATCAGAACTTTCCGGAACCTATCAAACGGCTAAGATGATGCAACAGGAAGTACAAGATGACTACCCTGACTTTAACCTGAACGTTGTGGATACCCACTGCGCCTCGCTTGGTCACGGACTCGTTGTGCTACGAGCCGTGCAATTAGCGAAAGAAGGAAAGTCCCTAGATGAAATTACAGAGCTCTCTACTTACCACCTTCAACATATGGAACACATCTTCACCGTTGATGACTTAGAATACTTAAAACGAGGAGGCCGTATTAGTAAAGCCGCGGCATTCTTTGGCACCATGCTAAAGATTAAACCCCTCCTCCATGTTGAGAACGGCCAATTGATTCCACTTGAGAAAATTCGCGGTGCCAAAAAAGTACTGAAACGAATGACCGAAGTGATGGAAGAAAGAGGCGTAGACCTATCGGATCAACCAATCGCCATCAGCCACGGAGATGACCTCGAACGAGCTGAAAAGTTAGCTGACATGATCCGAGACCAATTTGGCACAAAAGAAATTCATATCCACCAGGTTGGCGCATCCGTAGGCGCCCATGCCGGACCTGGAACCATTGCATTATTTTTCTTAAATGCACCTTATAAATAATCTACCCTCTTTTCACACAATCTAATGATGCATTCTGATCATTAGAGAAAGAGGTGTCTGACTATGGCAACAAGAAATACCGGGGACAACAACAAAAAACCCCTTGATAACAACGCAAAACGAGCACATAAAAACGAACAAAGAGAAGCAGCCCGCCAAAACGGCGAACGCCAATTCTCGAAGAAAACGGATCATAAATAACAAAAGCGTAAGCCCCCGTTTACCCCCGTATAGACTGGACTGAACCGGCGCGAGATAAAGGAAACACGATGAGCCAAAGGCGAATCGATGTTGACTTATCGACCAGAGGTGAGGGAAGTCTACTAGGGGCTGGGGGCTGGAGCTGGACGTAAACAAAAGCCCAAGCCCCCGCTTAGCCCCATATAGACTGGACTGAACCGGCGCTCTGCTTTTGTACAAGGTTATATGATCATCTCTACAATGCCTGAGGTAACCCCCTCAGGCATTTTTCTATAATGGATTGTCTTTTTCCTGAAACTTTTTCCACTAAGAGTCGACTCATACTGTAAACCAAGATGAAAGGGTGACTGAAATGAAACGGGTCCTAATCGCAGCCATTGCTTTTGTAGCCGCTCTGTTTGTTATCGTGTATGGGGTAACCAACTGGGGCGTTTCAGCAGAAGTAAAGGAAGAAAACGAGATTGTGCCGGTCCACAAAGACTGGACGATTACCTTTTCAAAGGAAATGAAGAAAGACAGTTTCACAGATCAGACCGTTCAGGTAAAAAAGAAGAAAACAGGAGAAACCGTCCCTGTTACATTTAAGGTAAGTGAGGATGGAGAATCTGTAAGCATCTACGCACCGAAAGAGGGATACGAGGTGAACGAAGACTATGTCCTTACCATTTCAAAAGGAGTCACTTCTGTCCGAGATGTGGAAATGTCAAAAGACTTTACGTACTCTTTTACAACCTCTAAAGACCTGCCAGCCATCGGCTCAAAAGAAGAATTAGAGGCGCTTTTAAAGAAACTCCAAGAAGAAAATAAGACAGATAATCGATTCCAGCTAGAACAAGCTGAAAACGCAACCGCCGACAGTGCTTCATCGGAATCCGCTAGCACCTCTTCTAAAACCAACGTTCAGGTTAACGGAGTAGATGAAGCTGACCTTGTGAAGAACGACGGAACATACATTTATTATGCCAGGAATCAAGACATTGTCATTGCCAAGGGCACACCAGCCGACGAAGCCCAAGTGGTCACTAGAATTGAAGAAAAGAACTTTATTCCGAATCAATTATTCCTTCATGAAAACAAACTCGTTGTCATGGGCTATAAACACCAGCCCCGAGAGCGACAGGTTGGCGAGGATGAGGCTACAGCCGCCAAGTCTATGATTATGCCTAACTTCAGTAGTCAAGTCGCTGTGCGCGTCTATGATGTGTCTGATCACGCATCACCTGAAAAGGTACGCGAGCTATCCGTCGAGGGGAGCTATTTAACTTCCCGCATGGTTGAAGGACAGATGTATCTGTTAACCAACAAGTACGCCTCCTTCTACCATTTGGAAGAGAAAGAACAACAAGATAAAGAGGTTCGACCACTCTACATGGATTCCGCTGTAAGCGAAGAATTTCAGCCGATCCCCTACGCCAACATGCACCAGTTACCAGGAAGTAAAGACACTTCCTTCCTTACGATGACAAGCTTTAATGTGACGGACAACAGTGAGCCTGCCCATGTAAAAACGTACCTCGGGGCCGGGGACACGGTTTATATGTCAAAAGACAATCTCTATATCGCAGCACGATCGATGAATTACAGGGTTGAGCCGTTCTTTAGAGCAGCTTCCTCTTCCCTTCCTGAAGAGCGTGAACAAAGTACAAAGATTTATCAATTCGCAGTTAACGGCGGAGACGTCACGTACAGCGGAGAAGCTGAAGTTCCGGGTCATCTCATCAATCAGTTCGCGATGGATGAACGGGGTGATTCTTTCCGAGTAGCCACTACAACAGGGCAGTTTTGGAATGATGAGTTGCCGTCATTCAACAATATGTACACATTCGACTTATCCATGACCCCGATTGGCAAACTCGAAGGTCTAGCAAAAGGCGAACGAATCTACAGCGTTCGGTTTATGCAAGAACGAGCCTATATGGTTACGTTTGAACAAGTGGACCCGCTTTTTGTCATCGATCTTAAAGAGCCTATTGAACCGGAAGTCCTTGGAGAGTTAAAGATTCCAGGCTTTAGTGATTACCTCCATCCTCTCGGCGATGACCACTTAATCGGAATTGGTCAAGACACAGAAGTTGTCACGGATAATGGCAGAGAACGAGTCGTTCAAAAAGGGGTTAAGCTTTCTTTATTTGATGTCAGCGACGTTTCGAACCCGATTGAAAAAGACGTGACGACTATAGGCGGAAGAGGAAGTCATACGACTGTTAGCCATGACCATAAAGCCCTCTATCTTCATCCTGAGAAAGATTTATACGGCCTCCCTATAGAGGTATCAGAAGATTACGAGCACAAATATCAGGGAGCCTATTTGTATAAGATTACACCTGAGAACGGCTTTGAACTTCAAACAACGGTGACAAACGAGGAGAATCAAACACCAGAACGACGCTTTGAGTCTCGCATTACTCGTATGGTTTCAATCGACAATACTTTATTCACCCTTTCTGCTGAGGGAATGAAGACCGTTGATTTAACAACAATGGATGAAGGAAAAACCATCTCTTTCCCTGCTCCGCCAATAAATGAATAACGAGAACGAAGCTCCGGGATGTAGATCTCGGAGCTTTTTTATGTCACTTTTTAGACTGAGTCTTATTGTCCTCTAAATTGTCACATACTCCCTTGAAATCGTATTTACTTTCGATTTATTTAAGCATAAAATACGGGTGAGGGTATAAAAGAGAGGATGATTCCATTATGAACCGTAAAATAATCATTGTCGGTGGTGTCGCAGGTGGCGCAACAGCTGCCGCTCGCCTTCGTCGTTTAGATGAACACAGCCAGATCGTCATGTTTGAACGTGGAGCTTATATTTCTTACGCCAATTGCGGTTTGCCTTACTATATTGGTGGTACAATTACAGACCGTAGCAAATTGCTTGTTCAGACGGTTGAGGGAATGAAGTCTCGTTTTGATTTAGACATCCGTACATTAACGGAAGTTGTACGCATAAACCGTAATGAGAAAACCGTGACCGTTCGTCATCATCCAACAGGAGACGAATACGAAGAGAGCTACGATACACTCATCCTCTCTCCGGGGTCCAAACCAATTGTTCCCCCTATACCAGGACTTGCAGAGACCAACTATTTTACATTACGAAATATACCAGATACAGATAAGATCTATTCATTCTTAGAAGAACAACAGCCTAAGCACGCGACCATTATAGGTGGTGGGTTTATCGGGCTAGAACTAGCGGAGAACCTGGTTGATCGGGGACTTGATGTAACGCTTGTTGAGAAATCTCCACAAGTAATGGCGCCAATTGACCCCGAAATGGCGGCTATCGTTCATAAAGAATTGAAACATAAAGGGGTTACACTCCATTTAAATGATGGTGTGAAAGCTTTCGAACACCAAGGAACACAAGTTGTTCTTGAAAGTGGTAATTCCATTGAAACGGACTTTGTGGCGCTCTCTATTGGCGTTACGCCTGAGAATACATTAGCCACGATGGCTGGACTTGAAACGAATGAGCGTGGCGGAATTATAGTAGATGAACAGATGAAAACGAACGATCCTGCTATCTATGCCGTTGGAGACGCTGTCCAAGTAAAGGATTATCAATTTGGTCAACCAACGATGATCCCTCTTGCATGGCCAGCTAACCGTCAAGGACGCCTTGTCGCTGATCATATTTATGGAAAAAACGTACGATACAGCGGTACGCTAGGTACATCGATTGCCAAGGTGTTTGATCTTACCGTTGCGGCCACAGGTAAAAACGAAAAACAGCTAAAAGCGATGGGACTTTCTTATGAAGCTGTTCATATCCATCCGGGATCTCACGCTGGCTACTATCCAAATGCCACACCTCTTGCCATGAAGCTTTTGTTCCACCCTGCTCTTGGCACCATTTACGGAGCTCAAATCATTGGAAAAGAAAGGGCAGATAAGCGCATTGATGTTCTAGCGACAGCGATCAAAGGCGGATTAACCGTTCTAGATTTACCTGATCTCGAACTGGCCTATGCTCCTCCTTACTCTTCTGCAAAAGATCCCGTTAACTTATTGGGATATGTTGCTTCAAATGTTGTTGAAGGAGAAGTCGACATCGTTCACTGGCATGAGATCGATCGTATTGCAGAAAGCGGCGGCCACATTTTAGATGCGCGTACACCTAAAGAATTTAATAAGGGTGCCATTGACGGTTCGATAAACATCCCATTAGATGAACTGAGAGATCGTTTGGTTGAACTGCCTCAAGATGAACCCATTACGGTCTATTGCCAGGCAGGTCTCAGAGGGTATGTCGCAACGAAGCTACTGCAACAGCATGGATTTACGGTAAGAAACCTTGAAGGCGGCTACCTCACCTACTCTGTTTGGAAGAACGATCAACCTACAAAGCTCCAAACCAAAGAAGCATAAGATACGTACCACCTTCACATCCTATACGTGGAGGTGGAAACCATGAGTAAACGAAAAAACAACAATCGCGGCAAAGCTGGCGGGGCGAACATTAACCCACAAGGCTTCACAGAAGACAAAGCTGACCAGCAGCCGAAAACAGAACTTCAACAAAGAGCCAAAACCAAAAACACCAAAATCTAAACCAGATCAGCACGCTTCATCACACCACAGTAAAGAAGCGTGTCTGACATACGGGTGTTGATTAGCTATATTTTACCAGTTGAATTGGATACACTTCGCCAATTTTTGAGAAGCAACC